>NZ_JBNPTK010000007.1:0-342661 GCF_051167615.1 Bradyrhizobium sp. HKCCYLS3013 | reverse complement strand
AAAACCCACAACAGTTGAGCCTCGCAATATGCGGAAGCTGAACCGGACAGCCGTGGGTCAAGCCCGGGCATGACGAGTGACTAATAGGCAGACCCGCCGAACCTAATCAACTTCCTCACACCCGACCGTGCCCCTCATGCATCGAACATGATCACGCTGCGCAGCGTCTTGCCGGCCTTCATGTTGGCAAAGCCCTCGTTGATCTCCGACAGCTTCAGCTTGGCGGAGATCCAGTCCTCCAGGTGCAGCTTGCCGCGCAAGTAGAACTCGACGAGTCGGGGCATGTCGACGCGGAAATGGTTGGAGCCCATCGACGAGCCCTGGATGCGGCGCTCGCGCAGGAAGTCGAAGCCGTGCAGCTCGATCTTCTGGCCGAACGGGATCATGCCGACGATGGTCGCGGTGCCGCCCGGCGCCAGCATCGCGAACGCCTGCTCGGCGGTCTCTTTGCGCCCGAGCACCTCGAAGGCGTGATGCACGCCGCCCTTGGTGAGCTCGCGCACCTGGGCCACGACGTCGCCCTCAGTGGGATTGATGATGTCGGTCGCGCCCAGTTTCGTCGCAAGCTGCAGCTTGGCCGGATTGGTGTCGATGGCGATGATGCGGCCCGCGCCCGCGATCTCCGCCCCGTTGATCGCGGCCATGCCGACGCCGCCGCAACCGATCACGGCCACCGTCTCGCCGGCCGTTACCCGCGCCGTGTTGACGACGGCGCCATAGCCGGTGATGACGCCGCAGCCGATCAGCGCCGCGAGATCGAGCGGCATGTCCGGGCGGATCTTCACGATCGCATTCTCGTGCACCAGCATCTGCTCGGCAAAGGACGACAAATTGAGGAACTGATGCAGCTTCTCAGCTCTCGCCCATGACAGCCGGTTGGAGGCGCCGGGCGGCATCTTCACCGTCGCATCGGTGCACAGCACCGGGCGGCCCGTCGTGCAGTTGTCGCAGGTGCCGCAGAACACCGAGAGGCAGGTGACGACGTGATCGCCCGGCTTCACATAGGTGACGTCGGAGCCGACCTGCTCGACGATCCCAGCCGATTCATGGCCGAGCACCGCAGGCAGCGGATGCGGATACAGGCCCTCGATGAAGTGGAGGTCGGAATGACAGAGACCGGCCACCGCCGTGCGGATCAGCACTTCCCGCGGCCCCGGCTTTGGCACGCTGACGTCCTCGATGACGAGCGGCTTGTTGACCTCCATCAGCACGGCGGCTTTCATTGGCGTTCTCCCTGTTTCGTTTATTGTGAGTTGTTATCCGGCTATTTCGACGTAGCCGCTGCGCTCCCTCTCCCCGTTCTTCACGGGGAGAGGGTTGGGGTGAGGGGCAGCCGCACGGGTGGTGCAAATGATTGGACCTGTACCCCCAGCCTGTTCGCTCATCACTCGCACAAAGCAGAAGCCATGAGCTCGCGATCCATCTTCGTGACATTCCACAAGACTACGCCGCCGAAATCAGTTCGCCAACCTCGTCCATGCCTGCGACGCGATCGCCGAGCAGCAACGTCGCCATCGCGTCGTCCGTTTCGTTTTCCGCGAGCCGGAACGGATCGGACGGCGTCAGACGATGATCGACGACGAGCTTCGCCAATAGCAACCGCCGTGCGTCGCCGCGCATCGCGTGGATGCGCGCGCTTTCCCAGGTCAGCGAGACCGCGCTGGCCGTGTGATACAGCAGGCTGGTGGCGCGGCGCGCTTCCGACTCCTTGTCGGCGCGTCCCGCGATCTCGCGCGCAAAGCCCACGGCACGATCCACGAGTCGATGCAGCTGGTCGCGCCAGGCCTGCGGCACGGCGGCGCTGTCGTCGAGCCGTGCATGTAGATCTGCCGCCAGCGCGGCCTCCGCACCGTGCCGGCCCACGGCGCGCTTCAACGCATCGAGCGCGACGATGTTGCCGGTGCCTTCCCAGATCGAGCCGAGATGGGCGTCGCGCAGCAGCCGCGCGGTGACGAACTCCTCGACATAGCCGATCCCGCCGCGCATCTCCAACGCATCGCCGCAGACCTTGCGCGCGTCGCGCGTGGCACGGAATTTCAATGTCGGCGTCAGAATGCGCAGCATCGCCGCGGCATCCTGGCTGCCGGCCTCGGCACGGTCGAGCGCGTCGGCGGTAAGGAAGCTCAGCGACAGCGCCTGCTCGGTCGCGAGCAGGATCTTCAGCAGTTGTCGCCGCCCGAGCGGCAGGTCGACGATGCGTTTTCCGAACACCACGCGGTTGCGCGCGACCGTGATTGCGTCGTGCCAGGCCCGCCGCATCAGCGCCGTCGACTTGACGCCGTTGGAGAGACGCGACGAGTTGACCATCTCGGCCATCTGCACGAAGCCGCGATCGAGCCTCCCGACCGCATAGGCGACGGCGCCCTCCAGCTTGATCTCGCCCGAGGCCATCGAGCGCGTTCCGAGCTTGTCCTTCAGGCGCACGATCCGATAGTGGTTCTGACTGCCGTCATCGAGGAAGCGCGGCATCAGGAACAGGCCGACGCCGCGCGTTCCCGCTTCGGCACCTTGTGGCCGCGCCAGCAGCATCACCACTTTCGCGTCGGCATTGGAGCAGAACCATTTCTCGCCATGCAGGCGCCAATGGTCGCCCTCCGGCACGGCGACCGTCGTCAACGTGCCGACATCGGAGCCGCCTTCCTTCTCGGTCATGAACTGGCCACCCTGGGTCAGCTTTCTCATGTCGGTCTGGGTCAGGCCATCGAGGTACTTGGCCTTGAGCCCGTCGCTGCCGAAGCTCGCCAGCAGCTTGGCGCAGCCGTCGGTGACGTTGATCGGACAGCCCAGACCGAACTCCGCCTGGTTGAACAGGAAGGTGAAGGCGTGCTTGGCCGTGACCGGATACTTGGTCGGCCAGCCGAGAATGCCCTTGCGGATCGACATCGCGTGGATGCCGAACTCGCCAAAGGCGGCGCGCTCGAGCTCGCGATAGGCCGGATGGTACTCGACCCACTGCACGTCGCGGCCGAAGCGGTCGCGCTGGTGCAGCACAGGGCCATGGCGGTCAGCCAGGCGGGCGCATTCGTCGAGATAGGAGCCGGCGAGCTCGCCGAGGCGGTCGAGATGCGGCACGAGGTGCCGAAACAGCGCCTCGGGCAGATGGATGCGCAAGAGATCGGCGAGCGCGGGGTCGGCGCGATAGAAGTTCAGCCCGGTGGTATCGGGCGCCAGCAGCTCCGGCCTCGCGCCGCCGGTCATCACGTCATCGCGCTTCAGGAACTGATGCATGATCGTTAAGCCCTCGTTCGTTTCCGCAAGTCTCTGATGGACTCTTCGACAGGTTGCGCCTGATCGGATACACAACAGGCAGCGGCGTGCGCCGAACCGGGAGCAGATCCATGACCAATCAGCCGACGGAGGTTTATCGCATCTTCGGGGCGGAGATGTCGCCCTATTCGGTCAAGGTGCGATCGTATCTGCGTTACAAGGGCATCCCGCATCACTGGATATTGCGCAATGCGGAAAGCGAGGCGGAGTTCGCACGGCACGCCAAGCTGCCGATCATTCCGCTGGTGGTCGCCCCCGACGAGGTGCCGATGCAGGACTCGACGCCGATCATCGATGCGCTCGAGCTCGACTTTCCGCAGCCGACGATTCATCCAGGCGACGCGCTGACGAGCTTCATCTCGGCCCTGATCGAGGAGTTCGGCGACGAGTGGGGCAACAAGTGGATGTTCCACTATCGCTGGGCCCGCGATCTCGACCAGCGCGCCTCAGCCGGGCGCATCGCCCGCATCCGCGCCCCCAAGGCGGACGAGATCGAGGTCGGCGAACTGGCCGAGAAGATCCGCGCGCGCATGGTCGAGCGGCTGTGGTACGTCGGCTCGAACGAGATCAACGCGCCGCAGATCGAGCAGGGGTTTGCCGAAATGCTCGACCTGCTCGAACGGCATCTCTCGGTCAGGCCGTATCTGTTCGGCCGGCGTCCGGCCTATGGCGATTTCGGACTGTGGGCCCAGTTCTACGAGCTGTGGACCGATCCGACCGCAGGCGCTTTGATCGAGGGCCGCGCGCCGCACGTGCTGGCCTGGATCCACCGCATGCTGTGGCCGCGCGCCGAAGGCGAGTTCGAGCTGTGGCCGGAACTGTCGCTGACCCTGATGCCGATCCTGACCCGCCAGGTCGGCGCGCTGTTCATGCCGTGGACGCTCGCCAATGAACAGGCGCTGGCCGAGAAACGCGATGCCTTTCGCGTCCAGTTCGGCGACTTCACGTGGATGCAGAAGCCGCAGAAATATCACGCGCGCTCGCTGGCGATGCTCCGCGGCAAATATGCCTTCCTGCACGATCGCAGCCGGCTCGATGTCGTGCTGGAGGAGATCGGCTGCCTCGCCGGATTGCAGCCGCGTCCCACCTGAGGACGCGCAGCAAAAATGTGGGGACGAGCCGTAGGAAGTCGGCCGCCGGTGCACTAGCTTGATGTCTGCGGACGCTCTGGCTCAAGGACATGCCCATGGACATCCCTGCCTACAAGATCGCCCTCATCGTCGGTGCCGGCGAAGGGCTCTCGGCCTCGCTGGCGCGGCTGTTCGCGCGCGAGAAGATCCGCGTGGCGCTGGCCGCCCGCAAGATCGAGAAGCTCGGAGCGCTCTGCAACGAAACCGGCGCCCGCGCCTACCCCTGCGATGCGACCAATCCGGAGGAGGTCGAGCGGCTGTTCGGCATCGTCGAGCGCGAGATCGGCGCGCCCGATCTCGTGGTCTACAACGCCAGCGCGCGGGCGCGCGGAGCGCTCACCGATCTCGTGCCGGCCGACGTGCAGCAGTCGATTGCCATCAGCGCCTTCGGCGGCTTCCTGGTGGCGCAGCAGGCGGCACAGCGCATGCTGCCGAACAAGCACGGCGCCATCCTGTTCACCGGCGCCTCCGCCAGCGTGAAGGGCTACGCCCAGTCGGCGCCGTTCGCGATGGGCAAGTTCGCGCTGCGCGGCCTAGCCCAGAGCATGGCGCGCGAATTGTCTCCGCAGGGCATCCACGTCGCGCATTTCGTCATCGACGGCGCGATCAGGAGCGCGGAACGCCAGGAGCCGGCGGAGCGACCGAATTCGATGCTCGATCCGGATGCCATCGCCGCGAGTTATTGGAGCGTGCTGCAGCAGCCGCGCAGCGCCTGGAGCTGGGAGATGGAGCTGCGGCCATGGGTCGAGACGTTTTGAGAGCTGATGTCGCTCGGAGCTGTAGCTGTTTCGAGCACCGCTCTCTCACCTCGTCATTGCGAGCGAAGCGAAGCAATCCAGGGCCGAGCAAGGACTCTGGATTGCTTCGCTTCGCTCGCAATGACGTGGATAGGTCGGCGCCTCACAACGACTGTCATCGCCCGGCTGGATCGAGCGATTTAGCAATCGCAACTGATAGCCGATGACACTGTAACGCCGCGGCGTACGGGATGCCCCGCCTTCGCGGGACATGACGACCGCTATTTGTTGTCGAACATCACGGCTTGCAGCCCGCGACTGATAAGTTGAAAATCTGCACTCGGTGAATCCGCCACCACGCCGCTCAGCCCCTTCTCGAACCTCACCAGCGTCCAGTCATCCGCATGCGGCTGGATCGTGAAACCGGCCTTGCGGGCGAGCGCGATCATCACGTCGTTGGTACGCAGCGCGTCGCCTGACAGCGTGGCGCCGCCGAGCGCGCGGGCGCGCCGCTCGAGATTTGCGATCAGGGCCGGGCCGATGCCGTGGCCGTGCCAGCGGTCGAGCACCGAGAGGCCGAACTCGACGCGACCAGTGGCGCGGTCCAGCGCATAGCGCGCCTCGGCCACGATGCCTTCGACGCCGTCATGGTCCATCGTCGCGATCAGGCTGTACCGGTCGTTGCGGCCGAGCGCGACGAAATCCCCGAGCACCGCCTTTGGCAGCTCGTTGAGCGCGCCGAGGAAACGCTTGTGGCGCGAGCGTTGGCTCAAGGACCGGACATAGCTCTGCAGCGCCTCGGCGTCGTCAGGTGTGACGAAGCGCAGGCGCACCTCCTCACCGCGCCGCGTGTGAATGATGTTGGAGCCGGCAGCGAGATCGGCAATGGCGGGCGTCGGCATGCGCGGCTCCAACCGGGAAGCTTGCCGGCGCCCTCCTTTGCGGAGCGGCGCCGGCGCGGCGGGATGAGTGAGGGGGATCAACCCCGCCAGAACGGCTTATCGATCTCGGCGGCGATATCGCTGCGGGACAGGCCGAGGTCGTGCAGGTCGCGCTCCGACCACTGCGCGAGCTCGTGCCGGGTCCGGTAGCGGAAGCGCCAGGCCGCAAGCAGCTCCACGACGCCGGACCAGAACCCCGGGCCATGATGTTTCGTCATTGACGAGGAGACGTAGACGGACATGAAAGCCTCCTGAAAATTCCTTGAGGCTGCAATATCGAGCGCTTGCGCTTCATCCACAAACGACATTTACTACCGGTTCGGATGAAATAACGTCATGAACCGGGGAGGCCGCGAATGACACGGCTGCCGTCGCTGAATGGATTGCGGGCGTTCGAGGCTGCGGCGCGGCATCTGAGCTTCACCCGCGCGGCCTCCGAGCTGAACGTGACGCAGACCGCGATCAGCCATCAGATCAAGCGCTTGGAAGACGAGCTCGGCATCCGCTTGTTCGTCCGCCAGAACCGCAGCCTCGCGCTGACGCCGCAGGCCCGCGACTATCTTCCGCTGGTGCGGGCCGCATTCGACGATCTCCGGCTGGCAACGGAACGGCTGGTCCGCAAGGACAACGCCAAGGTGCTGACGGTCTCCACCATCGCCTCGCTGGCGGCGAAATGGCTGCTACCGCGGCTGACGGCCTTTCAGGAGGCCCATCCCGGCATCGACGTGCGCATCACGACCTCGACCGGCCTGGTCGATTTTCGCAAGGACGATGTCGACGCCGCGATCCGCTATGGCCGCGGCCACTGGCCGGGCGTGCGCGCGGAATGGCTGATGGCCGACGAGTTGTTTCCGGTATGCAGTCCGGCGCTGCTGCAGGGCGAAAAGCCGCTGCGCTGTCCGGCGGATCTCGCGCATCACACGCTGCTGCAGGCCAGCGGCGGCTATGATGACGACTGGCGGCTCTGGCTGACCGCGGCGGGTCTGCCGGTGGAGATGTCGCGGCAGGGCCGGCTGAGCTTCGACCTGTCGCTGATGACCGTCCAGGCCGCGATCGACGGCCTCGGCGTTGCGATTGGGCGGACCGCCTACGTCCAGGACGACATCGCCAAGGGCCGGCTGGTGGTGCCGTTCAAGATGACGCTGCCGAGCGATGCCGGCTTCTATCTGGTGACGCCGGAGGGTCGGACCGATCCGCCGAAGCTGAAGGCGTTCCGGCAATGGCTGAAGGGTGCAATGCAGCAGAAATCGGCCGCCGCCAATTCTGTTCAAGCCTAGGCTCCTTCGGCGCAAAGCTATTGGCCGCCAGGGCTCGACGTGGCAGATTGTCGCACCTTTCCCATCGGCCGGCGTAGAAATCCTCCGCACGAGCCTCTCGACGGTAGGAGTCTCCCCGCGTGTCCTCAACGTCAATCCCGCAGCCGGCCACGATCCATTCGCGCATCGGCGCGATCCTGCGCGCCACCAGCGGCAATTTCCTCGAGCAGTTCGACTTCTTCCTGTTCGGCTTCTACGCGCCGATCATCGCCAAGGCGTTCTTCCCATCGGAGAACGAGACTGCATCGCTGCTCAATGCCTATGGCGTGTTCTGGCTCGGCGCCCTGATGCGACCGGTCGGCGCTATCGTGCTCGGCGCCTATGTCGACAAGATCGGCCGACGCCAGGGCCTGATCGTGACGCTCGGCATCATGGCGATCGGCACGATCGTCATCGCATTCTGCCCGACGTATGCGACGATCGGCATCGCGGCCCCGATCATCGTGCTGCTCGGCCGGCTGTTGCAGGGCTTCTCGGCCGGTGTCGAGCTCGGCGGCGTGTCGGTCTATCTGTCCGAGATCTCCACGCCCGGCAATCGCGGCCTCTACACCTCGTTCCAGTCGTCCAGCCAGCAGGTCGCGATCTTCGTCGCGTCGGTCATCGGCTACGTGCTCAACCAGGCCATGCCGGCGGACATCGTGGCCGCCTGGGGCTGGCGCATTCCCTTCTTCATCGGCTGCCTGATCATTCCGCTGATCTTCTTCCTGCGCCGCACGCTGGAGGAGACGCCGGCCTTCCTCGCGATGAAGAAGCACCCGACCGCGCGCGAAGTGTTCGCCTCGGCGCTGGAGAACTGGCGCATCGTGATCCTCGGCATGATGATCGCCGTGCTGACCACGACGATGTTCTACTTCATCACCGTCTACGGTCCCGGCTTCGGCAAGCAGCTGAAGCTGTCGGCGTCGGATTCACTGCTCGTCACTTTGCTGGTCGCCGTGACCAACTTTCTCTGGAATCCGGTCGGCGGCGCGGTGTCGGATCGGATCGGACGCAAGCCGGTGCTCGTGACCATCGCGGCGCTGGCATTCCTCACCGCCTACCCGGCGTTGCACTGGCTCGCGGCGGCGCCGAGCTTCGGCAAGCTGCTCACTGTCGAAATGCTGTTCTCGTTCTATTTCGGCTTCTATAGCGGCACCATGCTGGGCTGCCTGGTCGAGATCGTGCCGGCGCATGTCCGCACCACCTGCTTCTCGATCGCCTTTGCGCTGGCAGCTGGGCTGTTCGGCACCGCGACGCCTGCGGTCTCGACCTGGCTCATCAACAAGACCGGCGACAAGGCCTCGCCCGGCTACTGGCTGATGTGCGCCGCCGTGCTCGGCATCATCGCGGCAATGACGGTCTATCGCGGCGGCCGCCAGGCGGTCGCGGCGCGCGAACCCGTGGCCGCCTGATCGGGTTGTCTGTTAACGTCGCGGGCGGCATCATCGGATGCCGCCCATTTTTTTGACGGTGCGGCGGGAGCCGGAGCGAGGTTTGCCATGGATGAACTGATTGCCATCGCCGGTCAGGTCGCGGCGCGGCTGGTCGCACGCAAGCAGACGATCGCGGTGGCGGAATCCTCCGCCGGCGGCCTGATCGCGGCGGCGCTGCTCGCGGTGCCCGGCGCCTCGGCCTATTTTCTCGGCGGCGCCGTGGTCTATACGCGAGACGCGCGTCGCGTGCTGATGGACATTCCGGACGACGCGATGAAAGGGATCCGCTCGGCGTCCGAGCCGTATGCGGAGCTGCTGGCGCGGCAGATCAGGACGCGCTTTGCCACTGATTGGGGAGTGTCGGAGACCGGCGCCGCGGGTCCTGCCGGCAATCGCTACGGGGATGCGGCGGGCCATGCGTGTTTTGCCGTGGCCGGGCCAGCGTCGGCGGTGGTGACACTGGAAAGCGGCAGCAACGACCGCTTCGCCAATATGCGTTTGTTCGCGAAGAGCGCGCTGGAGTTGTTGCTGGAGAAGCTCGGCGAATAGCCTCCGCTGTCGTCCCGGGCAAGCCCGGCGACGCGAAGCGGCGGCGGGCGCCGACCCGGGACCCATACCGCGTGATCTGTCTTGGGGCAGGCTGCGTGTTGCGCCGGTTGCGCAAACCGACTTCCCCCTGTGGCTATGGATCCACGCATTCGCGGGGATGACACCGAAATTGGGGCGCCGCCAGTGGCCACTCAGCGACCGGCCGACGATCTCACTTCTCCCGGAACGCGCGCATCAGCTGGTCGTGCAGTGGCTTCATCAGGTAGGAGATCACGGTGCGGTCGCCGGTCTGGACGAAGGCTTCCACCGGCATGCCCGGGATCAGCTTGACGTCGCCGAGCCGTGCGATCTCCTCCGGCGGCATCGACACGCGGATGGTGTAGTAGCTCTGGCCGGTGCGCTGGTCGGTGGTGACGTCGGGCGAGACGCGGCTGACGACGCCGTTCAGCTCCGGCGTCGTGCGCTGGTTGAAGGCGGACAGCCGCAGCAAGGTCTTCTGACCGACCTGCAGCTTGTCGATGTCCTGCGGGTTGACCTTGGCCTCGACCTGGAGATCGTCGCTCTGCGGCACGATCAGCATGATGGTATCGCCGGCGGTGATGACGCCGCCCACGGTATGCACGGAGGACTGCAGCACCATGCCGTCCTGCGGCGCGCGGATGTCGACGCGGCGGAGCTGATCCTCGGCGGTGACCTTGCGCTCGACGAACTCGCCGATCTTGTCGGTGGTCTCGCGCAGATCCTTGGACACCTCGCTGACCATGTCCTTATCGACCTGGATGATCTGCAGCTCGGTCTCGCTGATCTTGCCCTTGGCCTGCGCCCGCGCCGCGATGAACTGCGCACGCTCGCCGTTGAGCCGGGCGGCGTCGCGCTCCAAGGTGGTCAGGCGCGACAGCTGCACCAGATGCTGCTCATAGAGCTGGCGCACGCCGTCGAGCTCCTTCTGCACCAGCGCGATCTCCTGGTCCTTGGCACTGACCTGCGCCGAGAGCCCCTCGATCTCCTCGTTCAGCTGGGTGACCCGCTCGCGCAGCTGCGCCTTCTGGCCGATGCGGCCGTTGACGCGGACCTCGAACAGCTTGGTCTCGCTCGCCGTCAGGCTCTTGACCTCGGGATCGCTCATGCGCTGCAGCAACTGCGGCGGAAACAGGATCTTGGCCCAGCCGCGCTGCTCGGCCTCCAGCCGCGCGGCGCGCGCCTGCAGCGCATCGAGATTCTTGGTGACGATGGCGAGAGACGCCTTGGTCACGGTGTCGTCGAGCCTGACGACGATGTCGCCGGATTTGACGACGTCGCCGTCGCGCGCCCGGAGCTCGCCGACCACGCCGCCGGTCGGATGCTGCACCTTCTTGACGTTGGATTCGACCACGATCTGGCCGGGCGCGATCAGCGCGCCGGAGATCTGCTGCGTTGCGGCCCAGCCGCCGAACCCGCCGGCGACCGCGACGACGACGCCCATGCCGATCAGCAGGTGGCGGCGGATCGACTCGCGCACACTTTCCGTCTTGCGGCCGCCAGGAAGTGGACCGGCAATGACCTGACTGCTCATGGCTTCGCCACTCCGGCTTCCGAGACGATCTTGATCGGCGACGGCGCACGCGGCTGCAGCACCTGCGCCAGCACCGTCTCCTTCGGACCGAACGCCTGGGCCCGGCCGTCCTTCATCACCAGCACCTGATCGACCGCCTCGATGCCGATCGGCCGGTGCGCGACGACGACGACGATGGCGCCGCGCGCCCGCGCCGAGCGCACGGCGCGCGACAGCGCCTCGTCGCCCTCGGTGTCGAGATTGGAGTTGGGCTCGTCGAGCACGATCAGGAACGGGTTGCCATAGAGCGCGCGCGCCAGCGCCACACGCTGCGCCTGCCCTGCGGAGAGCGCCGCGCCCTGCTCGCCGATCTCTGTATCGTAGCCCTCGCGCATCTTGATGATCATGTCATGCACGCCGGCCTCCTTGGCAGCGGCGATGATGCCCTCGGCCGAGGCATTCGGGTCGAAGCGACAGATGTTCTGCGCCACGGTGCCGGCGAACAGCTCGACGTCCTGCGGCAGATAGCCGACATGGCGGCCAAGCTCATCCGTCGACCATTGGTCGAGCGCGGCGCCGTCCAGCCGGACATGGCCGCGCACCGGACGCCAGACACCGACGAGCGCGCGGACCAGAGAGGACTTGCCCGACGCGCTCGGACCGATGATGCCGAGGCCATTGCCGGCCGACAGCGCGAAGCTCACGTCCTGCACGATCGCTTTCTGATCCCCCGGAGCGACGATCGAGATGGCCTCGACCGAGAGCTTGCCGACCGGCGGCTGCAGCAGGGTCGGCGCCGATCGCTGCGGCATCGTCTGCAACAGATGGCTGAGACGGCGCCAGCTCTGGCGCGCGGCGACGAAACTCTTCCAATGCGCGATCGCGAGATCGACCGGCGCCAGCGCCCGCGCGCTCAGGATCGAGCCGGCGATGATGATGCCGGCGGTCGCCTCCTGGTGGATCACGAGATAGGCGCCGACCGCGAGCACCGCCGACTGCAGCATCATGCGCAGCACCTTGGCGATGGCACCGAGGCCGCCGGCGACATCGCTGGCGCGCTGGTTGCCGGCGAGATATTTCTCGTTGGTCTCGCTCCAGCGCGACAGCATGCGCCCAGTCATGCCCATCGCGACCAGGACCTCGGCGTTGCGGCGGCTTGCGGTGACCAGATCGTTGCGGCGCGCGGCGAGCCCCATCGCCTCCTTGGCCGGCGAGCGGGTGAGGAATTCGGTGATCAGCGTCAAGGTGACGAGGATGATGGCGCCGGCGAGCGCGGTGACGCCGAGCATGACGTGGAAGGCGAAGCAGATCGCCAGATACAGCGGCAGCCACGGCAGGTCGAAGAACGCGCCCGGCCCCTGGCTGCCGAGGAAGCTCCTGATGTTGTCGAGGTCGCGCAGCGGCTGCAGCCCCTCGTTGCGGCCGCCCGCCGACAGCGGCAGCCGCACCACGGTGTCGAACACCCGCGCGTTCAGGCTCTCGTCGAGCGCGGTGCCGATCCGGCCGAGAATGCGGCTGCGGATCATGTCGAGTGCGCCCTGGGCGGCGTACAGCCCGGCGGCGATGATGATGAGGCCGATCAGCGTCGGCACGGACCGGCTCGGCAGCACCCGGTCGTAGACCTCGAGCATGAAGATCGAGCCGGTGAGATACAGCAGGTTGATGATGCAGCTCATCACCCCGACGCCGATGAAGGCGCTGCGGCAACCGCGCAAGGCATCGCTGAGCTCGGATTGCCTCACGTGAGGTGCGGCCGCCATCACCACCATCTCTTCAATTGATCAAATGAGCTGCATGACCGCCGATCAAAGGCACAAACTGGCGGTAAACAAGGCGAAATATACTGATTCCCGCGGTGAGCGTCCAACGATGCTCACTTTAGCGTAAATTAGTGATGTGTTCGGGTATGTCGCATAGCCCGGTGCAAACGTTCAGCCGCGCAGGATCGCGAGCCCTAGAGCCGCCCGCCGGTCCGCACCAGCCGCACCACCAGCAGGAGAATGATGGCGCCGAGCGCGGAATAGACGATTTCCGACACGAGGCCGGTCCCGATCCGGATTCCGAGCCGCGGGAAGATCAGGCTCGCGACCAAGGCGCCGAGCACCCCGATCACGATGTCGCCGACCAGGCCGAAGCCGGTGCCGCGGACGATCTTGCCGGCCAGCCAGCCAGCGATCAGACCGACAAACAGGATGACCAAGATACCTTCGTTCGATACGTGCATGGCATGTCCTCAACCGGCGCGGCCGATCGAGGGCGCGCATTGCCGCACCTTAGCGAGGCGACCGCGACGCTTCGACACGCGATGCACAGTTCCGGCCTGGGAATGGAGCGTTTCGGGCCAACCGTTACGTTGCCGCCACACTTGCCGAAGCTTCCGCGAGGATGCAGCGCGCCAGCCGCTGCGGGCCGAGCGCGACGTTCGGCGGCGGCGCCTCCGCGCAGCGCGGCTGCGCCAGGCCGCAGCGCGGTGCGAACGAGCAGCTCCGCGGCGCCTGGTCGAGCGAGGGCGGCGTGCCCGGGATGGTCTGCAGCCGCTCGCCGCGTTTTGCGCCGTGAATGGTCGAAGCCAGCAGGCCCCGGGCATAGGGGTGCACGGGCTGACGGACGATATCGCGCAAGCTGCCCTGCTCCACGATCTCTCCGGCATACATCACGGCAACGCGGTCGCAGATCTCGATGGCGACGCCGATGTCGTGGGTGACGAAGATGACGGACATGCCGAACTCGCGCTGCAGCTCGCGCAGCAGCAGCAGGATCTGGATCTGAACAGTGGCGTCGAGCGCGGTGGTGGGCTCGTCGGCGAGCAGCACCTTCGGCCGGCACGCCAGCGCCAGCGCGATCATCGCGCGCTGCCGCATGCCGCCGGACATCTCGTGCGGGTAGGACTCCAGCCGCCGCTTGGCCGAGGGAATGCGGACGACGTCGAGCATCTCCAGCGCCCGCGCGGAGGCTTCCGCGTAGCTCTTGCCCTCGTGGCGCATCACGGTCTCGGCGATCTGCCGGCCGATCGTATAGACCGGATCGAGCGCCAGCCCCGGCTCCTGGAAGATCATCGACACCGAGCGGCCGCGAAACTGCGACAGCTCGTCATCGCTCATCGCCAGCACGTCGCGGCCCAGCACCTTGACGTGGCCTGCGATCTGCGTGCGCTTCTTCGGCAACAACCGCATCAGCGCCCGCATCGTCACGCTCTTGCCCGAGCCGGACTCGCCGAGCAGCCCGAGCACCTCGCCATCGCCGAGCGACAGGCTGACATCGTTCACCGCATGCACGGTGCGCTCGCCGGTGAAGCGGATGGTGAGGTTGTCGATCTCGACGAGATTGGTCATGGCAATCTGATCCTGACAAACTCGGTGTCGTCCCGGGCAAGCACGGCGGCGCAACGCGCCGTCGCGCGCCGACCCGGGACCCATACTCCCGATCCACAATTGCGGCACCATCGCCACTCCGAGCCATCGCAAAACGACGGCCGGTGGCTATGGATCCCGGCTCTGCGCCTGCCGTCGCTGCGCGACGTCAGGCTTGGCCGGGACGACACCGAATGTGAGGAGCGAGCGCTACGCTTCATGGCAGCGTCGGCACCCTGGCGTGGAAATCCGTCGCGCGCTGGAACGCGGCGCCGATGGTCAGGATGGTGGCTTCATCGAAGGAGCGGCCGATCAATTGCATGCCGACCGGAAGTCCCGTCGACGTGAAGCCGGTCGGGATCGCCAGCGACGGCAGGCCGAGATAGTTCACCGGGCGCGTGAAGCGGGTGATGCGCTGGATCACGGCTTCCGCGCCGGGCGCGCCGCCGACATCGCTGTCGGCGATCGACGGCGTCACCAGCGGCGACACCGGCGCGATCACGGCATCGACGCCGGAGGTTGCCGCGACATGCGCCGCCAGGGCCGCACCGCGCCAGCGCAACGCTTCGAGATAGGCGACGCCGGAGACGGCCAGAGCGTTCTGCAGCCGCATCAGCACCTGCGGGCCATAGTCCTGCGGACGCTCGATCATCCAGCGCTTATGGAAGGCCGCCGCTTCGACCGCGAGCACGAGCTGGCAGGCTGCGGTGAGCTGGCGCTGATCCGGCAGCTCGACCTGAACCACATCGGCACCCTCGGTCTTCAGCACCGCGATGGTCGCATCGAGACAGCGCGCCACCTCAGGATCGAGGTCGTCGACATAGAACGCCTTGGGCACACCGATCCTGAGACCCTTGATCGAGGCCTGGGTGGCGGCGACATAGTCCGACACGGGCGCCGCGCTGGCGGTGGGATCCTCGGGATCGGGACCAGCCATCAGCCCGAGAATCAGCGCACAATCCTCCGCCGTCTGCGCCAGCGGCCCGACCGTGTCGAGCGATTGCGACAGCGGCATCGCACCGGCGCGGCTGACGCGGCCCCAGGTCACCTTCAGGCCGGTGACGCCGCAGAAATTCGCGGGCATGCGGATCGAGCCGCCGGTGTCGGAGCCGAGCGCCGCGAAGGTCAGGCGCGCGCCGACCGCCGAGCCGGAGCCGGACGACGAGCCGCCGGTGACGTAGCCGAGCTTCCAGGGATTGTGCACCGGACCATAATGCGCGTTGTGCCCGGTCGGGCCGTAGGCGAATTCGGCCATCTGCAAGGTGCCGAGCCGGATCGAACCGGCATCCTTCAGCAGCTGCAGCGCGGTCGAGGTCGTCGTTGCGACGAAGTCGCGCCGGATCAGCGAGCCGCAGGTCGAGATGTGGCCGGCCTCGTAATACATGTCCTTGTGCGCGAGCGGAACGCCGTGCAGCGGCCCCTTGGGGCCGTCCTTGGCAAGCGCGGCATCGGCCTCGGCGGCGGCCTTCAGCGCCGGCTCGGACTCGATCGCCATGAAGGCGTTCAGCTTCGGCTGCCACTGCGCAATGCGATGCAGACAGGAGCGCGTCACCTCGACCGAAGAGAGCTTCCTGTCCGCGATCGCCTTCGCGACGTCCATCAGGGTCATCAAGGCAGGTTCGGTGCTCATCGGCCCACCTTCAGCGTCTGCGCCACGACGTAGCTCGCCGGCTCCAGGTCGAACGGCAGGGTGCCGGCAACGGCCGCGAAGTTGTCGAAGGCCGGTCCGATCGAGTCGGCGATCCGGGTCGCAACCTCCTTGTCGACGGGCAGGCCGGAGGCCTCCGCGATGGCTTGGACTTGCTGGGGCGTGGGTCTGGTCATTGACGCTTCTCGCTGCTGGTGTCCGCTCGTCAGGCGGCCGGCGCCCGGCTGTGTCCCGAGCCGGGGATCGCCATGTGGCAGGCGGCCTGATGGCCCATTGTATCCAGCTCCGTCAACCTTGGCGCGACATTCGCGCATGGCGCCTCGGCAAATGGACAGCGGGTGTGGAAGCGGCAGCCGGCGGGCGGATCGATCGGATTGGGCGGATCCCCGGACAGCGGCGGCACCTCCGTGCGCCTGTCGGGATCGGAGGACGGCATCGCCGCCAGCAGCGCCCGTGTATAGGGATGCGCCGGCTTGGCCCAGACCTGCTCGACCGGGCCGAGCTCGACGACCTCACCGAGATACATCACCAGCACGCGGTCGGAGATGTAGTTGATGACGTTGAGGTCGTGGCTGATGAACAGATAGGTCAAGCCGAACTCGCGTTTCAGGTCCATCAGCAGGTTCAGCACCTGCGCCTCGACCGACTTGTCGAGCGCCGACACCGCCTCATCGAGGATGACGAGCCGTGGCGAGAGAGCCAGCGCGCGCGCGATGTTGACACGCTGGCGCTGACCGCCGGAGATCTCGTGCGGATAGCGGTTGGCGAAGGTTTCAGGCCGCAGCCCGACCTTGCCGAGCAGATCGCGGGCAAGCGCGCGCGCCGCGCCATCCGCCATGCCATGCACCTTCGGCCCGAACGCGATCGACTCCTCGATCGTCAGTCGCGGATTGAGCGAAGCATAGGAGTCCTGGAACACCATCTGCATGCCGCGGCGCAGCTCGCGCAGGGACATCTCTTGGCCGACCTGCCGGCCGTCGAAGATGATCTCGCCGGCATCGCGGTCCATCAGATGCATCAGGAGCCGCGCCGTCGTCGACTTGCCACAGCCGGACTCGCCGACGATGCCGACCGTCTCGCCCTTGCCGATCGCGAACGAGACATCATCGACCGCGCGCACCGTCTTGCGCGCGCCGAACAGGCCACCGCGCACCGGGAAGTGTTTCGTGAGCCCATCAACGCGCAGCAATGGCTGCGCCTTGCCGCCGAGATCCTCGATCGGGGCAAGACCCATGACAGCTGTTGCTTCACTCATAGCGATAGACCCAGGTAGGTGCGGCAGATGCCGCTGCGCTCCCTCTCCCCGTTCTTACGGGGAGAGGGTTGGGGTGAGGGGCAGCCGCACGGGAAGTGTATGTGGTGAGACCTGTACCCCCTCACCCGGATCGCATCTTGCGATGCGATCCGACCTCTCCCCGCAGGCGGGGAGAGGTGCACTGCCGATGCCGTTCGACCGTTGTTTAAAATGGCCATGCCCATCAGCTCCGGATATCCATCGCACTGCGCAGGCCGTCGCTCAGCAGATTGAAGCAGATCGAGACCGCGAAGATCATCACGCCGGGCAGCGCCGCCACCCAGGGGTTGACGTAGATCGCGGTACGCAAGGTGTTCAGCATCAGGCCCCATTCCGGCTCCGGCGGCTTGGTACCGAGGCCGAGGAAGGAGAGACCGGCGGCGAGGATCATCGACACCGAGATCAGGCCGGTCGCGTAGACGAAGATCGGCCCGAGCACATTGCCGAGCATATGCGCGCGCATGATCGTGAAGGCATTCGCGCCGGAGGCCCGCGCAGCCTCGACAAAGTCGCGGTTTCGCACGCCCGTGGTGACGCTCTCGGCGACGCGGGTGATCTGCGGCACGAACACGATGGTCAAGGAGACAATGGAGTTGGTGATGCCGGCGCCGAGCGCGCCGGAGATCGCGATCGCCAGCAGCACCGAGGGGAACGCGTAGAACACGTCGATGGTGCGCATGATCGCGGTGTTGACCCAGCCGCCGACATAGCCGGCGACGAGGCCCAGCATGGTGCCGATGCCGAACGCGAGAATGACCGGCGACATGCCGATCAGCAGCGACAGCCGGCCGCCATAGATCAGCCGCGCCAGCATGTCGCGTCCCAGCTCGTCGGTGCCGAGCAGATAGTTCGGCGTGCCGATGTGGCGCAGGCGCCGGATCATCGAGCCCTGATAGGGATCGGCGAGATGCAGATAGGGCGCTGATAGCGCCGAGAGAAAGATCAGCAGCAGGATCGCGACGCAGACCATGCTGACCTTGTCGCGGACGATCCGGCGACCGACGGTCGCCCAATAGCCGCGTGCGTTCGCGACCGGCGCGGCCTGCAGCGAGGCGTCGTCGATGGCGCCGGGGGGACTGACGCTCATCGTTAGCCTCGCTTGATGCGCGGATCGATCGCGGCCTGCGCGATGTCGACCACGAGATTGAGGATGACGAAGAACATCGCCAGCACCAGGATCGTGCCCTGCAAGAGCGGAAGGTCACGCTGGAAGATCGCCGAGTTCAACAGCAGGCCCGAGCCGGGCCAAGAGAAGACCGTCTCGATCAGGATCGAGCCGCCCAGCATGTAGCCGAGCTGCAGGCCCATGACCGCCAGCGCGGTCGGCGCGGCGTTCTTCAGCACATGGCGGAACACCTGGGTTTCGCGCAGGCCCTTCGCGCGCAACGCCTCGACGAAATCCTGGCTGAGGATGTCGCCGGTCAGCGCGCGCACGGTGCGGGTGATGATGCCCATCGGAATCACCGATGTTGTGATCGCGGGCAGGACCAGGAAGCGGATATGGGCCCAGTCCCACGACCATGCGCCCGAGCCGGACGGACCGGCGCCAACCGCGGGCAGCCAGTTCAACTCGACCGAGAAGATGATGACCAAGACCATGCCGAGCCAGTAATGCGGCACCGACACGCCGGCGATCGCGATCGAGGTCGCGACCTTGTCGATCCAGCTGTCGCGGAAATAGCCAGCGACGAGGCCGAAAAACAGGCCGAGCGAGAAGCCGATGATGGCCGCTGCGATCGCCAGGGTCACGGTGTTGGACACCGCGCGCAGCACCTCGGCGAGCACGGGCCGGCCGGTCGCGATCGAGCTGCCGAGATCGCCATTGACGGCGCGCCACAGCCACAGCCCGAACTGCACCGGCAGCGGCTTGTCGAAGCCGTAGGCGACGCGCAGCTGCTGCGCGAGCTCCTGCGACGCGTCGGCCGGCAGCACCGCGACGAGCGGATCACCGGGCGTGATGTGAACAAGCATGAAGCAGACGAGCGCGACGCCGATGATGATCGGGATCGCATAGACCATCCGCCTGGCAGCATAAGAAAGCACGAGTCACCTTACTGAAAGTCTATCGATCGTCATGCCCGGGCTTGACCCGCCTGCGCGGCCGAAGCCGCTTCGGCGCGGCGAAGGCCCGGGCATCCACACCGCTCCCTCCGCGGGTCAAGCATGGATGGCCGGGTCAAGCCCGGCCATGATGAAGTGTAGATGGTGGATGCTTACGGCTCCACCGAGATCGGCGAGAAGTCGATGAACCAGCTCTTCGGCTGCACCACGCCTTTCACCTTCGGGCTCATCGCGCGCGGACCGACGTCATGCGCCACGTAGAGGAACGCGGCGTCATCGACCGAAGCCGCATGCAGCTCCGCCAGAGCCTTGTCACGCTCGGTGGGATCGAAGGTCTGGCGCGCCTTCTTCACCAGCTCATCGAACTTCGGATTGTTGATGAAGCCCCAATTGTTGGAGACGGGCGGCGCCATCGACGACTGCAGGAAGCGCACCAGTGCGAAGAACGGATCCATCGCAGCATAGGTCACGTTGGTGGCGTTGGCGCCGTTGGCGGACGGATCCTTAGCGCCGCGCCGCCAGTTGGTGAACAGCGTATTCCACTCGATGACGTCGAGCTTGACGTCGAAATAGCACTCCGCCAGCGCCTGCTGCAGGTATTCGTTCATCGGCAGCGGCTGCATCTGGCCCGAGCCCGACGCCGAGGTCTGGATCTTGACCTCGAGCTTCTTGTTCGGCCCGAAGCCCGCCTCCTGCATCAGCTTCTGCGCGGCCGCCTTGTCGTATTTGATCTCGAAGGTGACGTTGCCGCGCCAGGGATGGCCCTTCTCGAACGTGCCGGTCGCCGGCACCATCAGGCCGGCAAGCAGCCCGTCGCGCAGACCCTCGCGATCGACGCAGAGATTGGCGGCTTTGCGGACGCGGATGTCGTTCCACGGCGAGCCTTCGATGCGCGAGAACTGCCACGGCCAGACATGCGGCTGCTCATTGGCGTAGAGCTTGAAGCCGCGCTGCTTGATCTCGGGCAGCGCATCAGGCGCCGGCGCCTCGACCCAGTCGACCTGGCCGGACAGCAGCGCTGCGGTGCGCGCGTTCGCCTCCGGCATCGGCAGCAGGATCATCTTGTCGGACTTGGGAATGCGTGCCTTGTCCCAGTAGGCCTCGTTCCTGACGAGCTCCAGCCGCTCGCGTGGCGAGAACTTCGCCATCTTCCACGGACCGGTGCCTGAGGCGTCCTTGGCGAAGGCGGCCCAGGCGGCTTGCGACTTCGCCTTGTCGTCGGCGCCGGTCGCGGACTCATAGAGCTTCTGCCACTTGGTCGGGCTCGCCATGAACAGATTGGTGAGGTTGATCGGCAGGAAGCTGTCCGGCTCCTTGGTCGTCAGCTCGACGGTGAGATCATCGATCTTGCGCGCCGACGCCAACGTCGGCATGCGCGAGGCGGTGACGCCGACCTGGCTCGGATCGAATTGCGGCGCGTCCTGCTTCAGCACCTTCTCGACGTTCCACACCACGGCGTCGGCATTGAACGGCGCGCCGTCATGGAAGGTGACGCCGGGACGCAGCTTGAACGTCCACTTGGTCTTGTCGGACTCGTCGACCTTCCACTCGCTGGCGAGGCCGGGAATGACGACGCTCGGCTTGTCCGCCGACGACAGATCCCACATTGTCAGCGCGTCGTACATCGTGAGGCCGGTGAAACGGTTGCCCTCGAAGCCCTGATCGGGCTGGCCGAGCGTCCGCGGAATGTCTGCCGCAGTCATGCCGATGCGCAGCACCGATTCCGCGCCGGCCGTTGCCGGTAGCGCGAGGACCGCTACGGTCGTCATCATCGCGGCCGCAACGGCTGCATGTTTGTCGATTGAAGTCGCAATACGCGAGAGCACGATCTTATCTCCGATCAGCTGGCTAAATTCTGTGCAGCGTTATGCAACGGCTATGCCAGCCCTGCGCCTGACCGTGGTCCTGCGACGCGAGGTCACAACGTTTGTACTCAAATGATCCGCTTTTTGGCTTTGGCACCCGGATTGCAGGATTTTGGCATTGAATTTGATCCGGGTCCCCACGGAGCTTCATCCTGATGCGTACTAGATTGTCCCTGCTCGCCACGGCGCTTGCCCTCGGCCTCTCCATGGTTGCCGCGCGCGCCGAAACCGTCCTGCGCTACGGCATCTCAATGGCGGACATTCCGCTGACGACGGGCCAGCCCGATCGCGGCGCCGGCGCCTATCAGTTTACCGGCTACACGATCTATGATCCGCTGGTGGCCTGGGACATGAGCGTCGCCGACAAACCGGGCAAGCTCATTCCGGGCCTCGCCACCGAATGGAAGGTCAACGACGCCGACAAGACGAAGTGGCGGTTCACCCTGCGCAAGGGCGTCAAGTTCCACGATGGCAGCGACTTCAATGCCGATGCGGTGATCTGGAATCTGGACAAGGTGCTCAACGATAAGGCACCTCAGTTCGACAAGCGGCAGAGCGCGCAGGTGAAGACGCGGCTCCCATCGGTGGCGAGCTACGCCAAGATCGACGACTCCACGATCGAGATCACGACCAAGACGGTCGACTCGTTCTTCCCCTATCAGATGCTGTGGTTCCTGATTTCGAGCCCGGCGCAATACGAGAAGCTCGGCAAGGACTGGGACAAGTTCGCCAGCCAGCCCTCGGGCACCGGTCCGTTCAAGCTGACCAAGCTGGTACCGCGGGAGCTCGCGGAGCTTTCGAAGAATTCCGAATATTGGAACAAGGACCGCATCCCGAAGACGGACAAGCTCGTGCTGGTACCGATGCCGGAGGCGCTGACCCGCACCAACGCGCTGCTCGCCGGCCAAGTCGATCTGATCGAGACGCCGGCGCCCGACGCCGTGCCGCAGCTCAAGGCCGCCGGCATGAAGCTGGTCGACAACGTCACGCCGCACGTCTGGAACTATCATCTCAGCGTTCTGCCGGGATCGCCCTGGACCGACATCCGGCTGCGCAAGGCGCTCAACCTCGCGATCAATCGCGACGAGGTGGTCGGTCTGATGAACGGCCTGGCGAAGCCCGCCAAGGGCCAGGTCGACCCGTCGAGCCCGTGGTTCGGCAAGCCCACCTTCGACCTGAAATATGATCTCGCCGCAGCAAAGAAGCTGGTCGAGGATGCCGGCTACTCCAAGGACAAGCCGCTGAAGACGACCTTCATCATCGCACAGGGCGGCACGGGCCAGATGCTGTCGCTGCCGATGAACGAATATCTGCAGCAGAGCTTCAAGGAGATCGGCATCGACATCGACTTCAAGGTCGTCGAGCTGGAGACGCTGTACATGCATTGGCGCAAGGGCGCCGCCGACGAGATGAACGCCGGCATCACCGCCAACAACATCGCCTATGTGACCTCCGATCCGCTCTACGCGATCGTGCGCTTCTTCGCCTCCGACCAGATCGCGCCCACGGGCGTCAACTGGGGCGGCTACAAGAACCCGAAGGTCGATGCGCTGATCAGCGAGGCGAAGCAGACCTTCGATCCGGCGAAGCAGGACGAGCTGATCGCACAGGCGCATGCGCTGGTCGTCGACGATGCCGCGCTGGTGTGGGTCGTGCACGACACCAACCCGCACGCGCTGTCGCCCAAAGTGAAGAAGTTCGTGCAGGCCCAGCACTGGTTCCAGGACCTGACCACGATCGGCGTGGAGTAGCGGTTCGGCGCCGGTTGCCGTCGCACTCGCAAAGAAGCCCGGCCGTCTGCCGGGCTTCTTCTTCAGCACAACAGCCAATATGTCATTTGCCGACGACGAACGCGCCCGAGTCAAATTTGTATGATGCTTGGAGAAAGCCGCCGTACCGCTCGTAGCTGAATGTCGTGGGCGATCCCGGGACGCCCGGGAATTGCGTGGTCCCGGATGTCGTCCGAGCGTACCAATAGCGCCCCCCGAGACCGACGCTGAAGTTTCTCGTCACGTCGTAAGACACGATACCTTCGAGCTGATAGCCCCAGCCGTTTCCGGACTGCGGAAGCGGATTGATGTCGGGCCGCAGCCAATGATTGTCGAACCCGCTCAGCCGGACATAGGGCAGAACGGCGCCATCGAGGGTGACGTTCCAGTTCTGACCCAGATGGAAGACGCCGTTCAACCCCACACGAAGCGAGTCCCAGTTCTCGGTCTTGCTGAGCACCAGCACGCCTCCGGCAACCGGAGCGAGACCACAGATGAACGGGTTGGTCGCGACCTGAGTACATCCGTACGCGTTGACGGTCTCATAGAAATGGTTGTAGCCGATGAAGGCGCCGACCTTGAACGCAGGCCCTCTCCAGAAATTATAGCCGGCGTCGATCGTGCCGTACCACAGCCTGCCGCTGTTCACGTCGCTGACCGTGTTTGAGTATGGAATGACTGCCGGCGGATAGTCTTCGTCGTTGAGCGTGCCGCTGAAGATGTTTCCGCCGCCAGCAAAGCCCTTGGCGAAGAAGCCGACATTGTGATCGACCCTGGCGAAGCCTTCGCCGGCATGGCTGTTGAGATTCTTGTAGGTCAGCTGGGAATTGATCTGGCCTGCGACGAAAGGATCACCCAGCGTGTAACGGGTACGGCCTGAACTGTAGAAATAGCGAGCGCCGACCTCGAACTCCCACAGCGAAACCGGCGCCGGCGGCGCCTTGACCGGAAGATCCGCAGCGGACACCCCGCTGGCCCCAAGCACACACGCTGCCGCCGCGATGAGGCTGCCCCAGTGTGGCCGAGTGAAACGATATGGCGGAGCGAAACGCTTGACTGGACCCCATGCCGGCTTCTCCTTCATTGGAGCAGCCGCACTTGTATCCTCGAAAGACTGCATCAATGCCCCCCATTTGCAGCATTTTGCCACCTTAAGTGGTTCATTATTGTATTGCACGTCTATAACGAGTACAATCCGACGCACATGCTCCCGAATCTTTCCTATCCCGCTGTTGCAGCCGCGCAACAAACGCCAAGCGCTCGACATCTGCTGGATCGCGCCGACGCCGTGCCGATCCTGCAGCGCCGGAGGCGCTTTCGTTCAGTCAAACTCGTTGTCGTCACGCTCGCGCTTGCCGGCAACATCGCGGTGGTGGACGCGCAGACATCCTCCACGAAGCCTGGCAACGTCGTCGCGCCATCGCCGCTGGCGCACGAGGGAGGCAAGCCACCGCGTATCAAACGGAGCCTTCCGCCGTCGCGTCCCGCCCGCCACGCTCCCGGCACTGAGAAACGCAGCACGCGTTGCCCGCCCTATTCGGCCTATGTGATCTGCAATTGATTACCATCGTCGCCGCGCCATGCCCGTCAGCGCGGCCGGGTCCATCCTTCGACGGATTGCTACTTCGTCAACAGCGCGTAGGCGCCGTTCCAATCCTCGGGCGGCGGATCGACCCGATAGTGGCGGATGCGCGCCTCGTAGAGATCGTAGAGCTTAGCCAGCTCCTTCGCCTCGTCCTTCCTCCGCCCTCGTTCGATTGCAGCCAGCGCCTCGTCCCAGTCGCAGTTGCGATAGGCGGCCAGCATCTCGATGGTGAGGTTGCGCAGCAGCTGGAAGCGCTCGGAATGCATCACGTCCTCGCGGCCGGTGATGGCATAGATCACCTCCGGCTCGGTCTTGCCCTTCACCATGATGAAGTCGAGCTCAAGGATGGCGAGCCTGTCCTTGACTGCCATAGCCGTCGCCGAGCCGACGATGATCGGGAAGCCGTATTCCTTGGATTGTCCTTCGAGGCGGGAGGCGAGGTTGACGCTGTCGCCGAGCGCCGAATAGTTGAACTTCAGATCGGAGCCCATGTTGCCGACCACGCCGATGCCGGTGTTGAGGCCGATGCCGACCTTGAGCGGAATGTAGACGTGGCCGCCATGCGCGGCCTCCTGCTCGCGCTCGCCGTTCACCCGGTCGATCCGGTCGAGCATGTCGAGCGCGGCTTCGCAGGCGTTGATCTGATGGTCCTTGTCGGCGAGCGGCGCGTTCCAGAACGCCATGATGGCGTCGCCCATATATTTGTCGACATAGCCCTTGCGGGCGATGATGGCGTCGGTGAGCGGCGTCAGGAACCGGTTCATGAGCTGGGTCAAGCCTTGCGGATCGTGCTTGTAGCTCTCCGAGATCGTGGTGAAACCGCGCACGTCCGAGAACATGACCGTGATCTCGCGCTCCTCGCCGCCGAGCTTGGGCGGCGAGTCCGCCAACTGCTCGACCAGAACGGGCGACAGATATTGCCCGAACACGGAGCGCATCTGCCGGCGCTGCTCCTGCTCGCGGACGAAATTGGCGAAGATCAGCGTCAGGTAGACCGCGGTTGTCGACAGCATCGGATAGGTGAAGTCGATCATCAGCCGGTGCTGGGTGTAGAAGTACCAGGAGAGGCCGAGCAGCGCGCTCGCGAACAGTCCCCCAACCATCACCAGGGTGATGGCGCCGAGCTGCGGCGCGAACACAATGACGAGAAAACCGAGCAGGACGGCCCCAAGGAACTCGACCACAACGCCCCAATAAGGCCGTGTCAGAATTGAGCCTGTCAGCACCGACTCCAGCACCTGGGCGTGTACCTCGACGCCCGGCATGGCCGAGTACACCGGAGTGGTCTTGATGTCGTTCAACCCGATGGCGGACGGGCCTATCAGGATCAGCTTCCGCGCAATCTTCTCCGGTGACACGCGGCCCTCGAGCACGTCGATGGCAGAGACATAGATGGATGGATCATGATTGGCGTAGTGCACCCAGATCTTGCCGTTGCCGTCGGTCGGAATCTGAAACCCACGCAGGCCAAGGCTGGTGATGCCGCCCTCCTCAGCCTTGACGAACACCGTGTCCGTGGCGGTCAGAACCCGCAGCATCTCGAAGCTCAGCGCCAGCATCGTGACGTCCTGTGCCCGCATGATCATCGGCACCCGGCGGATGATGCCGTCGCGCTCGGGCGGGATCGTGAACAGGCCACGCCCCGCCGCCGCATGCTCGATCACCGGCACGTTGCGCAGCAGCCCAGGAAACGGCTCCATGAACGGGATCGGGTCACCCAGCATCGCAAAGCCGGTCACGGGCAGTGTCTTGTCCAGATCGGTGCGCTTCTCGAGGCTGGCCGTCTCACCGAGCACGATGCGCGATCTTCGCAAGGTCTCGGCGAACACCTGATCGTTTGACGGCAACGCCTTCAGCTTCTCACGTGTCACCTCATCCAGACCGGGGAAGGTATCCGCCGCGATAGCCGGATTGAGCCGGTCGGGCTCGGCAAACACGACGTCGAAGGCGATGACAAGGGCGCCGAGCTGGGTCAGTTTCTCGATGATCTCGGCGATGCGCGTCCGCGGCCATGGCCACTGGCCGAGCTTGGGATCAGCGAGGCTCTTCTCGTCGATGTCGACAATGGTGACCGGGCGAACCGTCTTGGGCCGCGGACTGAGCGCCTGGAAATTATCGAAGGTGCGAAGACGCAACTCCTGCACCAGGGCCGGATCAGCGACGCGCAGCGCCGCGAACGCGACCAGCAGCAGCAGGCAGATCAGGCGCGCATAGCCAAACCTGCGTGCAAACCACCGGGGAACTGCTCTCAATCGCTTCATGCAGCAACCGATATCACACCGTGGCCTGCAGCCCGAACGCCGCGGACTCAGACCAGGTGAAAGCCGTCGTGATGCGCCTTGAATTGATCCAGCGTCACGCCCTTGAGCGTGAGCGTATCATGCGCCGCATCGGTGATGACGGTGTCGTGGCCGTTGTTGGCCGACTGCGCGGCGGCCACCATCGCGTCCACGCTGGCGAACAGCGAATGATCGAGCTCGACGATGTCCTTGTTGAGATCGAAATCGCCGATCGTGGCGCTGCCGAAATGCGGATTGAAGACGAAGGTGTCGTTACCGCCCTTGCCGAAGATCGTGACACCGCCGCCGACATTGACGAAATTGTCGTTCTGATCGGTGCCGTTGATCGTCGAGGCGCCGTTGCCGGCCAACGTGACGGTCAGTGCCTTGCTCGCAGTGCCGCCGTGGCCGTCGCTGACCTCCGCCTGATAGGTCACGGTCAGCGTGTCGCCGGGATTGAGGAAATCCAGGTTCACGTCGGCCGGATGATACGTCCAGTGCAGGACATCGGCACCGCCATCGGATGTCGCGCTGTCGAAGGTGATCGCGTGGGCATCGGCCAGCGCCTGGACATGGGCATTCGAGGGCAGGCTGAGAGAGCCATTGTATTTGATCACGCCATTGTCGTGCACCGAAGCGGTCAGCGTGTCGCCGACATCCTTGTCGAGCACCGTCAAGGTGCCGGACATGTCGCTCGCCAATTTCACCGGCTGATCGGCGATGGTGCCCGCCGAGACGTTGTCGAGCTCGAACGCATTCTGGCTGCTGGCGAGCACCACCTTGTTGAACGGCGACAGCCCGAGAAACTCGACATAGCCGTTCGAGGCCAGCGACGCCTGCCCGCCATTGGCGAGCAGCGGCGCGACGTCGCTGCCCGAGTAGGACGCCACCAGCTTGTTGCCGTTGTAGAACGAGATGCTGTTGTAGCTGTCGACCGACCCCCAATACAGCCCGAAGCTGTTCTTGACGCTGTCAAAGGTGATCGTCTCCTGGGCTTGGCTGCCGATGCTGAGATAGTTGGTCTTGTCCGCCCCGTCGACCATGTAGGGCGCCGCGGATACCGGCGACGAGCCGTGCACGATTCCCGCATTGCCGGAGGCCGTGAACGTCGCGTGCAGCGCCTGGCTGTAGAAGCTGCCGTGGCCGCGTCCGTTGTCGGAGATCGCGCCTTCCGACACGTGATCGAACGTCTCGGTGGGCATGCCCTCCGTGTTCGTTTTGGCGGAGCTCGCCAGCACCCTCGCCTGCTCTGCCAAGATGACAGTCTGGACCGGCGGGTTCGTCTCACCGGTGATGACGGGCGCATCCTCGGCACCATTGACGGTGATGGTGACGGGCACCTCGACCACGCCGCCATGGCCGTCATCGATGGCAACCGTGTAGGTCAGCGTCACCTGCTGGCCGACGCCGAGGTAGTCGAACGCCTTGTCGCCGGCAGCGAAGCTCCAGGCCTGCGATCCCGTCCCCTTGCCGGATTCGGTGAGCGCGCCGAGCGACAGCCAGCTCTTGAGCACGGACATGTCCGACGGCAGGCCGCCGTCGTTACCCGAGGTCGCGACGTCGCCGATCACCTTCAGGACATGCGTGTCGGTGATATCAGCGTCCGTGAAAGTGATGGTGCCGCTCGCGGTGTCGGGCAGGTCCGAGCCGGAGCTGGCCGTACGCTCCGCGACGACGGCCGCCTGCGCTTCGCTCGTCACGACCGGCAGATCGTTAGTGCCGGTGATCGTGACGACGACGTCCGCGGCCACCATTCGGCCCTGGTGATCATCAACCTGAACCGTGGTGGTCACTGTGACGGTCTGGCCGGCACCGAGAAAATCCAGCTTCCCGTCAGCAATGGCATAGGCCCAGTCGATCTTGCCATTATTGGTATTGCCGTCCTGGCTGAGTTGCAGGGCGTGTTCGAGCGCAGCGATCTGATCCGAGCTCAGCCGGCTCGACAGATCGGTCTGGTCGGCCGCAGTCCAGGTCACCCTTTGCGTGCCGATCGATGCGGTGGGCCGATCGGTCAGGTCGACATCGGCGAAATGAATGTGTCCCTTGGCGACCTGCGGATCGGATGCCCCGGTCTGCGCTGCCGCTTCTGTGATCGCACCCGGCTGGCCGGCATCTGCGATCACCGGCGCGTCGTCCTTGGCCGTCAACGTGATCAGCGTTCCGCCATTCGCGTCTTTGCTGCCGGCGAAATGCAGGCCGCTGAAATTGCCGACGAGGGTCAGAGCGATGCTGTGCCCTTCACCGTCGATCACGGTGAGCACGCCCGTTTCGGCATCATAGGACGCCGTCGTCGCGTCACTCCATTTGATCGTCTGGAGATCGATCTTGTCGTCTGCTCCGAGGCCGGCGAGTTTGGCGGAGAAGCTGGCGTCGTCGATGACGATCTCGCTGCTTCCTTCGCTGCTGAAGTCGATGACCTGATCGACGTGGCCATCGACGGTCAGCGTCGCGCCGGCATCCACCTTGATCAGCCCCGAGCCGGTGACATCCCCGTTGATCTCGAACGTCCCGGCCGTGATCTCGATCGTGCCGTCGTTGTAGATGGTTCCGCTGAGTCCGCTCGCGCCGCTCGCCGTGATCGTCCCATAGATATAGAGACTGCCATCACCGCTCACCGCAGTGCCGGCGAGATCGAGCGTCGCACCGAGATCGACGGTCATTTTGCCGACATTGTCGACGTCCACGCCCGAAAGGGTCACGACATCGTGGCCGGCAATCTCCAACGTGCCGGCGATCCGAATGTCCAACGTGCCGCCGGTGATCGTCGTGCTTCCATCGAGCACCAGGGTCGACGCCACCGGGACCACACCGTCCTCATCGATGATGATCTGGCCGCCGGTGTTGTCGATGGTGACATTGTCGAAGGTCGTCGCCGCCTCGGTCTCGACATGCACGATGCCGCGGTTGACGAGATCGCCGCCGGTGATCGTGCTGTGCTCGATCAGCAGCAGCGCGGCTTCGTCCACCTGGACCGTGCCGGAATTGTCGACGGTGACACCGACCAGGCTCGCGCCCGCCTCCGATGCGACCTCGAGCGTCGATCCGTCGCCGATCGTGACGCCGGCATCGCTCAACGACGCGCCACCCTGGACGGTGAGGATGGCCGTCATCTCCGCAAGCGGACCGGTCTCACCGATCAGCAGCGCACCGCCCGCGACGGCGCTGCCGTCGATCGTGCTGTCGCCGTCGACGGAGATCGTCCCGTGATTGCTGATGGTCCCACCGGCGATGCTCGTGCCGCTCAGCGAGAGCGCACCGCTCAGCGCAATGGTAATTACGGCAGCGTTCGCATTCGTGATCGTCTCGTCTTCGAATGCATTGCCAGTGCCGGATAAGGCGACGATGCCGGAATTGTCGAGCGTGCCGCCGATCAGCGCGGCTGCGCCGGTCAGGGCGACGGTACCACCGGACTCGTTGGTCAACGTGCCGCCGCTGACGCGCGACTGCGAGAGGGTCAGCATCGCACCGTCTTCGACCGTAATTGTACCGTCGGTATTGTCGACGCTGGTGTCGTCGTCGAGCGCGAGCGCGCCATCCGGCTTGATGTCGATCAGGCCGACGTTGGTGACGAACTCATTCGAGATGGCATTTCCGGCACCAGACACATCGATCGTGCCGAAATTGGTCAGTTCGCCATTGCTGATCTCGGCCCCGTCTTTCAGGGCGAGCAGGCCGTTGGCTTGCGGTGGCGTCTGCCCACCTTCGTCCAGCGTGCCGATATTCTGAACGATCGGCACGCCATCGATCAGGATGGTGCCGCCGTCGATGCTGCCGCCGTCGAGTGTCAGGGTGGCGCCCAGGTCGACCCTGATCAAGCCGGAGCTGTCCTCATCGGCATTCGCGACGTTGCCATGCACGGTCAGCGTGCCAGCCGACAGCTCGACCGTCCCGGTGTTGATGATGCTGGCCGCAGCCCCGAAGACGCCGCCGCCATCCAGCACCACAGCGCCGGCATTGTGCAGCTCGCTCTGGTCCAGCATCTGCGCCGAACCATTCACCGTAATCGTGGCGCCCGAGAAGTTAACGATGCGAGAGTCGGCCTTGGCCGTCAGCGCGCCGCCGATCGTCAGCAAGCCGTGATTGTCGAGTTCGGGGACGGCGCCGCCGCCAAAGTCATTCAGCGTGACCGATTTGGCGGAGGCGTAGGCGCCGTCATCGATCCTCACCGGGAAGGCCGGCGTCAGGCCGTGCAGCTGATCGGTGATGATGATGACGTCATCATCGGCGGTCGGAGCCAGACCGGTTGCCCAGTTCGCGCCGTCGCTCCACAGATGAACCCCCCCGCCGCTGCTCTCGCCAGGCTGCGTCGTGGCAATCCAGACCACCGCCGGATCGTCGGTGCCGGTGATCGTGACCGTGACCGTCTGCGTCGATGTCGCGCCTTGCGAGTCCGTCACGGTCACCGTGTAGGTGAGCGTCAGCGTCTGGCCTGCGGGGATGAAATCCGCGACATAGACCGGCAGGCTGGCGAAGCTCCAATTGATCTTGCCGGTGCCGCTCCCGGTGCTGTCGGAGGCCAGTGATGCCGTCAGCGCCTGTTCGAACAGCGCCAGTGGGGCCGGCGGAATGCTGCCGCCGCCTTCCAGAACCGCGCCGGTCAGCTTGGCCGAGACGGTATGGCTGTCGGTGAGGTCGACATCCTTGAAGGTCAGCGTGCCCGAGGTCGGATCGTCCGAGGTCAGCGGCCCGCCGGGCACGCTGGTGCCGCCCTCGAACGCGATCGTCTGCACGGTTGCGACGATCTCGGGCTTGTCATTGGTGCCCGTCACCGTGATCGTGATCGGCACCACGGTGAATTCATTGGACGGCGCGAAATTGTTGTCGACGCGTACGAGGTAGGTCAGCGTAAGCGTCTCGCCGGCCGCCAGAAAGTCGAAGTAGTTGTCGGGAACGCTGTAGGTCAGCGTCGCCGTGCCATAGTTCTTGTTGTTCGGATCTGGCGTGACCGCGATCTTCACGGCCGTCGCCATGACGTCCTGCAGTTGCAGGGCGTTCAACGAGCCCGTGACATCAGTCTGCTGCGCACTCTTGTAGGCATAGGACTTGAAGCTCACCGACACCGTCGGCCGGTCGATGCCGTTGATGTCGACGAAATTGATGCGGCTGAGAACGGTGTCGAGATCGGTGCCGTTCCCGGTCTGACCGGCACGCTCCATCAATCCGAAGGCCGTCGTCAGCCGGCCGCCAGCATCGAGAATCCTGACGTCCGGCGGACCTGGGATGTGCGACGGCTGCTCGCCGGTCTGGCCAGTCCCGGTCGTCGGGCCGGAGTCGTCGACCACGCGAACCACCGGCGTTGCGCTGGTGCCGTTGGGCAAGGTCAGCGGCGTCAGCGTCTGCGGCACCCCGATATCGGTGAAGTGGGTGTTCGACTTCGGATTGGTGTTGTCGGTGAACTTGATCGAGAAGACGTCGTTGATGAGCTTCTGGATGTCCGGCGTGAGCGGGACAGCGCTCTGATTCACGATTCCGTTGCTGATCTGGATCTGCTGTCCGGCCTGATTCACCACGGCGATCGGCTGCAGCGTCGTCTTGTCGAACAGGACGTAGGAGCCGGTGTGGCCGTCCGGCTCGACCAGCACCTGGAACTTGGCATCGGGCAGACTGCCCTGCCCCGGCACTGTGAAATCAATCTCGACCAGCACCGCCGTGCCGCGAATGCCCATGGTCGCCACGGGCGTGTCGACCTTCATGTCGCCGTGCTTGGCGGTCTCGCCGGCCACGAACGAGATCGTGCCGGCGACGAGGCTGATCAGCGAGGAATTGTTCGACCCGTTGGGGTCGTACACCATCTCATTCAGCACCATCCGCGCATTGGACGACAGGCCGAACACGGTGCCGTCGATGAAGGTGATGCCGAGCGTCGAATCCGATCCGGACTGGACGACGTCGCCCTTCTCGACGTTGTCGCCGTTGTGCAGGAGAATCGAAACGCCGTTGCGGATGACCGTCGCGGTGCCCTGCAGCTTGGTCACATGGCCGATGACCTTGCTCACGCTCGCAGCCGCCCCGGCCTGGCTGACCTGCACCGCGCCGGAGAGCGCATTGACGAGGTCGCCGGTCAGATGCGCACCATCGGGTGACGCCAGGGGCGCCCGTTTCTCGCCCTTGAAATAGTCGGGCAGCACCATCTCGCGCCCATCGGACGAGAGGATCAGATCGAGGCCGGACCGCTTGAAATCGGCGTTGAACAGAAAATGCGCGTCCGGAACGACGATCGCGTCCGTCGGCGCATGGGCGTGCGGCGCCTCCAGCCGCACGTGACCGTGCGAGGAGGCGCCCCGGCCGTCGGAGAAAAGCGCGGCGTCAGAATTGCCAGCGTAATTCACGGGGCCACCGACTATGGTTAATGAATACATAAGAATGAGTGTTCAAGGCGTGCATATCACTGGCAAGTGTCTGGCGGAACCACCTTCAGCTTGTGCTTCAGGTGGCCAAAAACGGCGGCTTCCGCGGGATCGCTACGATGTTGTCGAGTTTCTGCCCTCTTTACAGCTGGCTCCGGGCGGAACCGGCCAAGTCAAAATTCATGTCTCTCCAGAAAATATAAGTAACTCCAAGTATTCATAGACCAGCCAATACCTTTGCCGACACCGACATCCGCACCGGCTTACCCCTGACAACGGATTTCAAGTGCAGGACTGTGGGTGGGAGAACAAGAATCGACGAATTGCATTAATTTGGCGGGAGCGGCGGCTGAGTTCAAAGCACAACTTCACCGCGAACCTTTCCGACCTTCGCGACCATCGCTCAGCTTTCGCTAAGATTTGTCGCATCGGAGCAACACAACGTTCAGCGTAAATCCTGCGATTTGATCGCCCGCGTGCCGGTTTTAAGCAGAGGCCAAGCCTCCACATCCATGCTGACCGCCAACAAGCATCCGGTTCCGTCAGGCGCTGCATCGCGCCGACCGAGATCCGGGCACGGGGCGTCACATGAATTTTCTCGCGCTGATGCGCGCATCGCTGGCGGCCGCGGCCGCCAGCGCCGCCATGTGGATCGGCAGTCCGGCGAGCGCCGGTCCTGCCGCGCGGCCATTGGGGCTCGCCGCCATCGAGGATGCGGAGCCTTTCGCCCTGCCGCGGGTGGTCCTCGATGCCGGCGCGTTGCGCGACAAGTGGCTGGCGCTCGCGCGCAAGCTCGAGGACGAGCGCGTGCAGCTTGCGCTGTGCGATGGCGACCGCGAGCGCTGCGTTTCCCCCGCCGCCCTCAGCCTGCTCACGATCATCGATCAGGGCCGTCTCCGCGAGGGGCGGGCACGGCTCGGCCAGATCAATCGCGCGATCAACCTGGCCATCCGCCCCGCCAGCGACCTCGCTCAATATGGCCAGATGGATGTCTGGGCCTCTCCTCTCGTGACGTTCGAGCACCGGGCCGGCGACTGTGAGGACTACGCGATCGCCAAGTTCGTCGCGCTTCAGATGGCCGGCATTGCCGCCGACGATCTGCGGATCGTGATCCTGCACGACGTCGTCCGCGGCGAAGATCACGCCGTCGCGGCCGCGCGTCTCGACGGGCGCTGGCTCATGCTCGACAATCAGCGCATGGCGATGGTCCAGGACAGCGACGCGCGGCAGGTTCGGCCGCTGTTCGTGATCGACGAGACCGGCATCTCCCGGTATCAGCCGTTGCCGCTGATGGCGGAGGCCCGGGTGCTGTCGCCTGAGAGCACGGGTTCCGTGAACCATTGACCATCGCCCGCAGCGGTGCAGCTCTCCAGTGGCGCAGGACCACGGCGGGAGCGCGGAATTGGTCGGCACCGCTGGTCCGTTCACCACGCCGCAACGAGTTGCATCCACATTGCAGACGCCAACCGAACGAGGCGATAGTGCCGTCATGATCCCAGGCAGCCCCGCCCTCGCCGTGCGAGGACTGACGAAATGTTTCGAGCGGCCGGCGGTCGATGCGCTCGACCTCGTGGTGCGCTCGGGTGAATTCTACGCACTGGTCGGCCCGAACGGCGCCGGCAAGACGACCACGCTGCGCATGGTCGCGGGCCTGCTGCGGCCGGATGCCGGGCGGATCGAGATCTTCGGCATCGACGCGCTGCGCGACCCGATCGCGGCCAAGCAGGTGATGGCCTGGGTCTCCGACGAGCCCATGATCTACGACAAGCTCACGCCGCTCGAATATCTCGAATTCGTCGCCGGACTGTGGGGCATCGATCCCGCGAGATCAGGTGAGGCGGCAACCGAGCTTCTGGTCTCGCTCGGGCTGGAGCCGCATCTGCACGAGCGCTGCGAAGGCTTCTCCAAGGGCATGCGCCAGAAGGTGGCGCTCGCCGGCGCGCTGATCCACGACCCGCGGCTGATCATCCTGGACGAGCCGCTGACCGGCCTGGACGCGGTGTCGGCGCGGCACGTCAAGGGCCTGCTGGCCGAGCGCGTCCGCCGCGGCGGCACGGTGATCATGACCACGCACATTCTCGAAGTCGCCGAGCGCATGGCCGACCGGATTGGCGTCATCGCCGCCGGACGCGTCGTCGCCGAGGGCACGCTCGCCGAGCTCCGCCAGCAGAACGGGCGCACCGACACCAGCCTGGAGGAGCTGTTCATCGCGCTGGTCGACGTCGAGTCCGCGGCATGACGCGGGCGGCGACGCTCGCCTGGTTCGCCCGTCACGAGCTCCGGCTCGCCTGGCGGGAATGGCTCGGCATGATCACGGCCGGCCGGCGGCGCCGCACGCGGGCCGCCATCATCGGTCTCGTGCTGTTCGGCGCCCTCATGCATCTGCCGGCCTGGGTCGTGGTCGGCCGCTACGCCGATCTCGCGCCGCCGCTCGACAAGACCGCGCTGATCGTCATCACCGCGACCATCATGCTGTCCTGGGCCTTGATGCTGTCGCAGGCGATCGAGTCCGTCACCCGCGTGTTCTACGCCCGAGCCGACCTCGATCTCATCATGTCGTCGCCGGTGCGGCTGGCCGAGATCTTCTCCGTCCGGATCGCGGCGATCGCGCTCTCCGTGACCAGCATGGCGCTGCTGCTCGCGACCCCCTTCGTCGACGTGCTCCTGATCGAGGGTGGCGCGCGCTGGCTCGCGGCGTTCGTCGTGGTCGCAGCCGTCGGCCTGTCGGCGGCGGCTATCGCCATCGCCATCACGATCGTCCTGTTCCGCCTGATCGGCCCGGCGCGAACGCGGCTGGTCGCCCAGATCCTGGCGGCCGTGATCGGCGCCGGCTTCGTCATCGTGCTGCAGATCGCTGCGATCGTCTCCTATGGCACGCTGTCGCGCTTCGCCGTCCTCACCTCGGATGCCGCGGCCACCATCGCGCCCGATCCCGACAGTCTTGTCTGGCTGCCGGCCCGAGCGGCGCTCGGCGACGGCCAGGCGCTGCTGATTCTGCTGGCCACCGGACTGCTGCTGCTCGGCGTCGTCATGATCATGTTCTCGCCGCGTTTCGCCGACACCGCGATCAGCGCCGCGGCCCAGGGCGTCTCCAGCCGCGCCGGCGCACGCGTCAGGTCGTTTCGCGGCGGCTCGCGGCAGCAGGCGCTGCGGCGCAAGGAGTTCATGCTGCTGCGGCGCGATCCCTGGCTGATCTCGCAGACGCTGATGCAACTGCTCTATCTGGTGCCTCCGGCGCTGCTGCTGTGGCGCAGCTACTCCGACAGCTCGCAGGCGGTGTTCCTGATCACGCCGGTCGTCGTGATGGCGGCGGGCCAGCTCGCGGGCGGCCTCGCCTGGCTCACCATCTCCGGCGAGGACGCGCCCGAACTGGTGGCGACGGCGCCGCTGCCGGGGACGCGCATCGTGCGCGCCAAGGTCGAGGTCGTGCTGATCACGATCGCAATGATCTTTGCGCCTCTCGTGCTCGCGCTCGGCTGGGTCGCGCCGGCGCAGGCGGTGGTCACAGCCGTTGCCGTTCTGGTTGCGACCGTCTCCTCCACGGCCATCCAGCTCTGGTTCCGGATCCAGGCGCGGCGCAGCCAGTTCCGGCGCCGCCAGACCTCGTCGCGGCTGGCGACCTTTGCCGAGGCCTTCTCCTCGATCGGCTGGGCGGCGACCGCGGCGCTGGCGCTCGCGCTGCCCGAGGCTGCGATCGTCTGCGGCCTGATGACCGCGGGCCTCTTGCTCGCGGCCTGGAAGCTGAGCCCGGCACGGACCTGAAGCGTTCAGCGCAGCACCTCCATCACGGCGGCGGCGAACGCCGCCGGCTCTTCCTGCGGCAAATTGTGGCCGGCCCGAGGGATCACGCGATGGCCGATCCGGTTGCTGAACTTCGCAGCATGCGCCTGGCCGTCCGTCGCCGGGATCACGCCGTCGGCGTCGCCATCGAGCGTGATCGTGGGCACCGCGATGACAGGCAGGCTCGCCAGCCGCTGCTCGATGTCCTGATAGCGCGGGTCCCCCTCGGCCAGCCCGTAGCGATGCCGATAGCTGTGGATCACGACATCGACGTGATCGGGATTGTCGAACGCCTCCGCCGCGCGCGCGAAGGTCGCATCGTCGAAGCGCCAGTGCGGTGACCATTGCTGCCACAGCAGCCGTGCAATTTCGGCGCGGTGGGCCGCGAGCCCGGCCCGTCCGCGCTCGGTCTGGAAGTACCATTGATACCAGAACGCGAACTCGCGCGGCACCGGCGCCGGCTCCAGCGCCCGCGCGATGTCCTGGATCAGATAGCCGTTCACGGAGACCAGGCCCGTGCAGCGCTTGGGCCACAGCGCCGCGCCGACGCAGGCCGCGCGGCCACCCCAATCATAGCCGGCGAACACCGCGCGCGGGATCGCCAGCGCATCCATCAGCGCGATCAGGTCGGCGCCGACCGCGGCCTGCTGGCCCGAGCGCGGCGTCGATGCGTCGCGGAAACGAGTGGGTCCATAGCCGCGCAGATAGGGCACGACGACGCGGCAGCCTTGTGCCGCGAGCCGCGGCGCGACCTCGACATAGGCGTGGATATCGTAGGGATAGCCGTGCAGCAGGATGACGACGGGACCGTCGGCCGGCCCGCTCTCGAAATAGGCAATGCGGAGCACGCCTGCGTCGATCTCGCGCAGCGGCTGCAACACCTGATCCGTCATGCCATCCTCCCGCATCGCGCCGCGCTCTCGAGCCGGGCGTTGCGCCGAGGATAGTTCTGATCGCAATTCCTCGCTACACTCACACGCGCTGTCGAAGGGGAACTGCCATGCTGCGCTCGCTGGTCTCGCTGCTCGCCGTCCTGGTCGCGTTCGCATCGCCCGCGGTGGCGCAATCGGGGCCGCGCACCAGCGAGTGCCTGGCGATGGCCGGCGGCCCGCCGCGCGCCGTGCCGGTCAGCCTGCGCCGGACGGCGGCGGCCGGCAACGAGGTGACGATCACCTATGCCGGCCACTCGACCTACTTCATCGACACGCCGATGGGCATCCGCATCGCCACCGACTACAGCGGCGCCTATCAGGTCGGGCGGCTGCCCGACGTCATCACCATGAACCGGGCCCATTCGACGCACTACACGCTGGCGCCCGATCCGCGCATCCCGCACGTGCTGCATGGCTGGGGCGACGACGGCAAGCCGGCCCAGATCTACGAGCGGATCGGCGACGTGCTGATCCGCAACATCACCACCGACATCCGCCGCTATTTCAGCGATTCGATCGGCGCCGACATGATCAAGGACGGCAACTCGATCTTCATCTTCGAGGTTGCCGGCCTGTGCATCGGCCATCTCGGCCATCTGCACGTCAAGCTGGACGAGACGCATTTCGCCGCGATCGGCCGGCTCGACGTGGTGATGGTGCCGATCGACGGCACCTATACGATGTCGCTCGACGGCATCTCCGAGATCACCAAGCGTCTGCGCGCCTCGGTGGTGCTGCCGATGCACCGCTTCGCGACGCCGCTCGACGAGTTCATGCGCAAGATCGGCCAGCAGTTCGAGATCGACCGGCGCGGCGAGCGGACGTTGAAGATGTCGCGCGAGCTGCTGCCCTCGATGCCGACGGTGATCATTCTCGACGGCGTCTAGGCGCCCGCGAGGCTGGTGCCGCGGCGGCCTTCCGGCGTCAGGAACATGCGCTTGAGCTTGTTGATCACGCGCACCGCGAGGCCGAGCACATAGGGCTGCGTCTTCAGGCAGAAGGCGAGCTTCTTGACGTGGCCCTCGACATGCCATTTGGCATGCGCGCCGTCGCGGAAGAAGATCACGTCGCCCGGCCCATAGCGCTTTGCCGGGAGCCCATCGCTCTCCAGCACGATCGCGCCTTCGAGGATCAGGATGGTCTCGTCGAAATCGTAGTACCAGTTGAACTTGCCCTCGGTGCAATGCCAGACGATGGTCGAGCCCAGCCCGTCGCTGCTGCGCGCGATGGTGCAGGAGGTCGCGGTCGGAGTGCCCTCGATGATCCACGACGGCTCGATCGGAGCGGGCGCCAGGTCGACGGTGAGGTTGGCGGTTTCGATCAAGGACGGCGACATCGTGGACCTCAAATGCATGGGACTGAAATGACCGGGCGAACGCCGGCATGAGCCTGCGACCGTAGCCGGTTGCACCTAATGGCTGCTTTCCGCAGTCGTTAAGATTTGAACCAATCGCCGCGACCAGCCGTCGCATCACAACCACGCCAGCGCTATAAACTTCACGCGAACGCCGCAATTTGTTCGCGGCCTCGCCAAACCTGCTGATCTACTGTTTAGCCGCACTGCAAGATGCGGACAGGCGCCCCTCCGGTCGCCCTGCCCATCCCCAAGCTGTGCCGTCGCCTTTAAAGATTTGCCGCCTTCGCAGAGATAAGGATTTCCCAGGATGCGCCGACTGAGCCTCGCACTCGCCCTTACGCTGTCCGCTGCCACACTTGCAACCAACAGCCTCGTCATGGCGGGCGAAACGCCCGCCCCCGACAACGCCAAGGCCTACTTCATCAACCTGAAGGACGGCGACACCGTCTCCTCGCCGGTCCTGATCCGCTTCGGCCTGTCCGGCATGGGCGTCGCGCCGTCCGGCACCGAGGCTCCCAACACCGGCCACCACCATCTGCTGATCGACGCGCCCGCGCTCGAGGGCGACGCACTCAACGAGGCGATCCCGGTCGATGCCGGCCACGTGCATTTCGGCAAGGGCCAGACCGAAGCCTCGGTCAATCTCACGCCGGGCAAACATACCTTGCAGCTCGTGCTCGGCGACTGGAGCCATATCCCGCACAACAAGCCGGTCATGTCGGAACGGATCACGATCGACGTGCAGGCCACCACCGGCAGCGCCAAGCAGTAGGACCGTTCGATCGACGACGGCCCCGCCGCGAGCACTGCTCGCGGCCCGCTTCGGGCCGGTGCACGTGGCGCCGGCCCGTCATGCGTCAGGCCCACTCGCCCTTCAAGCCCACTCGCCCTTGCGGAACACCGGGACGCGGCGGCCGTCTTCATGGAGGCCGTCGATGTCGGTGTCGGCCGAGCCGATCATCCAGTCGATGTGGATCAGGCTCTGGTTGCCGCCCTGGGCGGCGATCTGCTGCGGCGACAGCGACGTTCCGTTGACGAAGCACTTCGAGTAGCACTGGCCGAGCGCGATGTGCGAGGCGGCGTTCTCGTCGAACAGCGTGTTGTAGAACAACAGGCCGCTCTTGGAGATCGGCGACGAGTGCGGCACCAGCGCGACTTCGCCGAGCCGGCGCGCGCCCTCGTCGGTGTCGAGCACCTTGTTCAGCACTTCCTCGCCCTTCGAGGCCTTGGCCTCGACGATGCGGCCCTCCTCGAACTTCACCTGGATGTTGTCGATCAGCGTGCCCTGATAGGACAGCGGCTTGGAGCTGACGACGTGACCCGACACGCGACGGCAATGCGGCGTCGTGAACACTTCCTCGGTCGGGATGTTGGCATTGCAGGTGATGCCGTTCTTGGCGGTCGAGGCGCCGCCCTCCCATTCATGGCCGTCGGCGAGACCGATCGTCAGGTCCATGCCGGGTCCGGTGTAATGCAGCGCACTGAAGCGCTGGCCGTTGAGCCATTCGGTGCGCTCGCGCAGCACCGCGTTGTGGCGCTCCCAGGCCGACACCGCATCCTCGCGATCGACGCGCGACGCCGCGAAGATCGCGTCCGCGAGCTTCGCCACCGCGACCTCTTCCGGGACATCCGGGAAGACCAGCTTGGCCCAGGAGAGGCTCGGATAGGCGATGATGTTCCAGTTGGTCTCGAAATTCGTGATCTTCTCCAGCGCCGGCTGATAGGCCTTGGAGTTGGCCTTGCTGGCGCGCGCCACCTTGGCCGGATCCTGGCCGGACAGCAGCATCGGATTGTCGCCGACGATGGCGAGCCGCGCGGTGTTCTCCGAGAACGCCTTGGCCATGCCCTGATAGAGCCAGTCGGCGGCGCGATCGAAGCTGTTGTCATGGCCGAAACGATAGCGCGCCAAGGTCAGCTCCTCGTCGGAGAAGAACGACGTCACGATCCCCGCGCCGGCCTTGTAGGCGTGCTCGGCGACCTTGCGCACCAGCGGCAGCGCCACCGACGGCGCGGTCAGCAGCAGATCCTGACCGGGCCGAAGCTGCAAGCCGACCTTCACCGCGACCTCGGCCAGGCGGTCGAGCTTCACGGGATCGATGGCGGCATCGAAGTTGCTGACATGTGCGGTCATCAGGGGTGTCCAGTTCCGTTTCTTTGCGGTGTTGAAGAGATAGGCCAAACGGTCGGGCGGTCAATGGCGAACGGGGGCGACTCCGGCATCGCCTCTCCGCCCTTGTCGCCGCCGAGCATGGCGCTGACAACTGCCGTGAAGGCGTTCGGAGACATGGCTGACACCTCAAAACGGCCCTGTGGGTCCGCACCCGTCGCTTTCCAAAGCTGAGCCGCGAGCTCGGTGCCGCTCTCCCTCGGAGGGCAGGGCTATCACATATGGCGATCGAGGTTTTGCGCTTACCTCTCTCCGCGTCATCATGCTGAGAACGACGTGGATGCCCGGGCAAGGCGGGCATGACGGAGTAACTAACCTGCAGAATCGTTCATCGCGATGGCCCTGTATCTCCATATGCGATAGCCCTGCCCTGGAGGGGGAGGGTCGGCACTGAGCCAGTGGCGCGTCGTGATCAACAATTTTGAGCGGCATATGGAGATGTGCGTCCATAGCCTCGCGGCGCCCCACGCGTCCGAGTGATACAGTGGTCTCACCCTCTTCAAACGAAAGGGTGCAGGGAAGGCCGGACCTCGACTGAGGCCCGTGGCCCGCCTGCTCAAAAAATGCAGGCGGCAGGTACCACAGGTCCAGCCGGATGATCCGGCCCTCCCTGCGCGATGGCTTTACGGCTGCTTCGCGTTCTCCCCGGTGCGCCGGGCTTTTTGGTCACCGTCACCCACGCGGCGCCATTGGCGCCAACGCAGGCTTGATACTGGCATCGGAGTATCAGGACCACGCGACTTGACCGTGCGAGCCGATGTTGTTCGTCCGCGCGAATGACCACGCTGCAAACCGGCCCGCCCATCACATCCCGCCTCCACGTGTCGTGACGACCGCGATACGCCCCTCGTCGATGAGGCGGGACAGCGACAAACAATCATGATTTTCCGAAACCGCCAAGCAGGATATTTTTTCTGCCGGGACTGGACAGCCCAAATCGGCCTGAACGTGCTCAGGAAATCAGTCTCCAGACGCAGCGGCGATCGAGCAGATCAGGAGCAGGAACAGGCCTGTTCATCACAGCCCAACGACATGAGTCGCCCGACGGGCGGCGTTCTCGATCGCGCCAGTCGTCGACACGCAGCCCACCACCATCGACGTACCAGTCGGCACGTGACGCCCAGTGCACGTGGCGATCGGGAACGGTGCCGAGCGGCTCATCGAAGCCGCCGGCTGGCGAGCAATGGCAATTGAGGAATTTGTCGAACGGCCCATCGACCTCGAAGCCGACCCGGCCGCAGAGGCAACTGCCGCGGAACGTGGTCATGACGATCTCCTATGAGTGCGCTGGAATGTCCAAGAGCGCCGCACGCGTGGAGGATGTTACTTATACCGACTGCATCCTTGCAGCTATCAGGACGACTGAAGGCCCGCCTCGGTCGCCGCATTGTTAGTAGGTAGCATGGTCTTCCCACGCGGAACACTCGACTGTTTGTGAGTCATCCTCGACATCGAGAGTCAATCACTCCTCATGAATTGGAACCGGGATGACCGGACAGCGCTGTCGCGCAAATGCATGGCTCACAGGGGATTCGGTCACTTTGAGGACATGTTTAGAGGTTGATTGGCGCGCGGCAGGGGGATTTCACAGCGTACAGGAGTCCTCCAAATGTACCGCGTTGTTATTGTCGTCGCCGCATTGCTGGCTCTCTCCGTTCAAGCCGAGGCGCGTCCTCGTCACCATCATCATCACTACTCGTACCGTCACCATCACTCCTTCATGAACGCCATGGCCTCGATCCCCGGCGAGGGCCGCGTTGTCGGTGGCCGGCCGTCGGGATGCCCGCATGCCTTCTGTGGCTGCGAAGCGTCGCTCTATACGTTCGGCCGGGTCATTCCCGAGTTGAATCTCGCATCCAACTGGCGTCGCTTTCCACGCGCGGCTCCCGCACCGGGCATGGCGGCGGTCCGCTCCGGCCACGTCATGATCCTGCAGCAGCAGGTCGCGGGCAACATCTGGTATGTGCACGACGGCAATTCCGGCGGTCACGTCACCCGCGAGCATCCGCGCTCGATTGCCGGCTACACGATCGTGAACCCGACGGGCGGTTCCACGATGTTCGGCGCAGCGGCGCGTGTCACGCGCGAAGCCCGTGCGCCGAGATATCAGCGGCTCGCCCGCAACGCGCGGCCGGACGGCTGGATGGCCAGCGCGGCGCCGATGGCCTTCAACTAGGTTCGACGCCAGCGCGCGCGGCATGCAGCTACGAAGTCGCGAACTGCATGCCGCTTCCGCCTACACGCTCCGCGCCTCGCGTCTGAACAGCACGTACAGCGCCGGCAGCACCAGCAGCGTCAGCACCGTCGACGAGATGATGCCGCCGATCACGACAGTGGCGAGCGGGCGCTGGACCTCGGCGCCGGCGCCGGTCGCGATCGCCATCGGCACGAAGCCGAGCGAGGCGACGAGCGCCGTCATCAGCACCGGCCGCAATCGCGCCAGCGCGCCCTCCTCCACCGCCGCGCGGACGGAGCGCCCCTCCTGGCGCAGCCGTTCGATGAAGGCGATGATGACGAGACCGTTGAGCACGGCGACGCCTGACAGCGCGATGAAGCCGACGCCGGCCGAGATCGACAGCGGCAGGCCGCGCAGCAGCAGCGCGGCGATGCCGCCGGTCAGCGCCAATGGCACGCCGGAGAACACCAGCGCGGCGTCGGCGAACGAGCTCATGCTCATGAACAGCAGCAGGAACACCAGCGCCAGCGCGATCGGCACCACGATCGTGAGACGCTTGGTCGCCGACACCAGTTGCTCGAACTGCCCGCCCCAGCCGATCCAATAGCCCGGCGGCAGCTTGACCTTCTCGGCAACGGCGGCTTGCGCCTCGGTCACGAACGAGCCGAGGTCGCGGGCGCGAACATTGGCCGACACGACGATCCGCCGCTTGCCGTTCTCGCGGCTGACCTGGTTCGGGCCCGGCGCCGAGGCGACCGCGGCCACCGACGACAGCGGCACGTAGCGCGGCTGTGCGACCGAGGAGAACGCGGTGCGCAGCGGCGCGGCATTCGCCTCCTCACCCGCCGGCAGCGGAATCGGGATCGCGCGGATCGCATCGAGATTGCCGCGCAGACGCTCGGGGAGCCGGACGACGATGTCGAAGCGGCGGTCGCCGTCGAACAGCTTCCCGGCGGCCTTGCCGCCGATCGCGATCTCCACCACGCTCTGCACCTCGGCCACGCTGAGGCCGTAACGCGACAGCGCTTGGCGGTCGATCCTGACGGTCAGGATCGGCAGTCCCGCGACCTGCTCGGTCTTGACGTCGGTGGCGCCATTGACGCCGCGGATCGCGGCTTCGACCTGGCGCGCGGCACCCTGCAGGATGTCGAGGTCGTCGCCGAAGATCTTGATGCCGACGTCGCTGCGCACGCCGGAGATCAGCTCGTTGAAACGCAACTGGATCGGCTGCGAAATCTCGTAGTTGCTGCCGGGGATCTCGTCGGCCGCCGCCTCGATCTCGGCGACGAGCTGCGCCTTCGGCTTCGCCGGGTCGGGCCATTCCTGGCGCGGCTTCAGCATGATGTAGCCGTCGCCCTGCGACGGCGCCATTGGATCGGTCGCCACCTCCGCCGTGCCGATGCGGGTGAAGACGTCCTTCACTTCGGGTATCAGCCGCAGCCGCGCCTCCAGCGCCTTCTGCAGGTCGACCGAGAGGGTCAGGCTCGTTCCCGGGATGCGCAACGCCGCAAGCGCGACATCGCCCTCGTCGAGGCTCGGGATGAACTCGCCGCCCATGCGCGTCGCGGCAAAGCCGCTCGCCGCGACGATCATCACGGCGACCGCCGCGACCATCAGGCGGTGCGCGATCACGCCGCGCAGCAGCGGCGCGTAGATCCGTCGCGCACCGCGCATGACGAGATTCTCCTGCTCGGAGACCTTGCCGGTGACGAAGATCGCGACCGCCGCCGGCACGAAGGTGATCGAGAACAGCACGGCGGCGCCGAGCGCCATCAGCACCGTCAGCGCCATCGGCGTGAACATCTTGCCCTCGACGCCGGTCAGGGTCAGCACCGGCAGATAGACCACGGCGATGATGCCGGTGCCGAACAGGCTCGGGCCGATCACCTCGCGCGCGCCGCTGACGATGGTCTGCAACCGCTCGGCGGTCGTGAGCAGCCCGCCCTTGCGATGCTGCGCCTGCGCCAGCAGCCGCAGACAGTTCTCGACGATGATGACGGCGCCATCGACGATGATGCCGAAATCGATCGCGCCGAGACTCATCAGGTTGGCGCTGACCCTGCTCTCGACCATGCCGGTGATGGTCATCGCCATCGACAGCGGGATGATGCAGGCTGTGACCAGTGCGGCCCGGATGTTGCCGAGCAGCAGGAACAGCACGACGACGACCAGCGCGGCGCCTTCGACCAGGTTCTTCTCCACGGTGCGGATCGTCGCTTCGACCAGATGGGTGCGGTCATAGAGCGTGCGCGTGACCACGCCCTCCGGCAGCGACTTCGCGATGTCGTCGAGCCGGGCCGCGACGCGCCGCGCAACGGCGCGGCTGTTCTCGCCGATCAGGAGCATCGCCGTGCCCAGGATCGTCTCGTCGCCGTTGAGCGTCGCCGCCCCCGTGCGCAGGTCGCGCCCTTCGTTGACCTCGGCGACGTCGCCGATGCGCACCGGCGTGCCGCCGCGGGCGCCGATCACGATGTCCTTGAGCTCGGCGGCGCTGCCGACCTGGCCGGGCGCGCGCACCAGATATTGCTCGCCATTGCGCTCGATGTAGCCGGCGCCGACATTGGCGTTGTTGGAGGCCAGCGCGGCGATGACGTCGCGGAAGCTGATCTTGTAGGCCATGAGACGGCCGGGATCGGGCAGCACGTGGAACTGGCGCTCGAAGCCGCCGATGGTGTTGACCTCGATCACGCCCTGCACGCCGCGCAGTTGCGGCCGGATGATCCAGTCCTGAATGGTGCGCAGATCCGTCGGCGAGTAGTCCGCGCCGTCAGGCATCTTGGCGCCGGGCCTGGCTTCGACCGCATACATGAAGATCTCGCCGAGCCCGGTCGAGAGCGGTCCCATCGCCACCTCGACGCCGGGCGGCAGCTGGTCCTTGATCTGCTGGATGCGCTCGTTGACAAGCTGGCGCGCGAAATAGATGTCGGTGCCGTCCTGGAACACGACGGTGACCTGGCTCAGCCCATAGCGCGACAGCGAGCGGGTGTAGTCCAGCTTCGGCAGGCCGCCCATCGCGGTCTCGACCGGGAAGGTGATGCGCTGCTCGGTCTCGAGCGGCGAGTAGCCGGGCGCCTTGGTGTTGATCTGCACCTGCACGTTGGTGATATCGGGCACGGCGTCGATCGGCAGCCGGGTGAAATTCCAGGCGCCGAATCCGGCCGCAGCGAGCGCGACGAGCAGCACCAGCCAACGCTGGCGCACGGCGAAGGCGAGGATCGCGTCAATCATGCTCGGCCTCCCCCTTGCCCATCTCCGCCTTCACCACAAAGCTGTTCTCGGCGACGTAGTGTTCGCCGGCAGAGAGACCGTCACGGATTTCGACATAGGTCGGATCCGATTCGCCGAGCGCGACGGGACGCGCCTCGATCTTGTCGCCCTCCTCGCGCACGAACACGACGGTCTTGTTCTCCAGGGTCTGGATCGCGCTGGCGCGGACCGCCACGGCGACGCTGCGCTTGGCCAGAACCAGCCGCGCAGTGACGAACAGGCCCGGACGCAGCCGGCCGTCGGGATTGGCCAGCACGACGCGGGCGAGCGCGGTCTGCGTTTCGCTGGCGCCGACCGGCGCGATGTAGGAGACGTGGCCGCGGATCGCGCCGCGGCCGTCATCGGGGTCGATCAGCACCTCGTCGTCGAGGCGGACGCGCCGGAGATCCTGGCGGTAGATCGACAGGTCGACCCAGATCGTGGAGAGATCGGCGACCACGAAGGCCGGCTTCTGCTCGGAGGCGTATTCGCCGAGCGAGATCTGGCGGTCGATGATGGTGCCGCCGATCGGCGCCTTGAGATCATACGCCGTCAGGCTCTGATTGCTCTCGATCGCGGCGAGCAGCTCGTCCTTGGCGACGGTGTCGCCGATGCGCTTCTTGATGGCACGGACGATGCCGGGAAAGCGCGGCGTCACCTGCACCAATGCTTCCTGGTTGGCGCGCAGCACGCCGTTGAACGATAGCGTATCCGACAAGGTCGCGGGTCCGGCTTCGGCGAGCGCGACGCCGGCCGCGGCGAGCTTCACGTCGCTGATGCGGATGCGGTCGGCGCCATGTTCGTCCTGCTCGACATGATCCTTCGGCGCCGCCTTCTCGGCATGATCGGCATGGCCGACCGTTGCGTCGGCATGCGGCTCCGCCTCGCCCAGCAGGCGCGATGCGCCGGCGCCGGCCGCGGCGGCGAGGACGGCAATCAGGATGACGGTGAATGGTCTCATCGCGCGGTCTCCCGTGCCAGGGTGAAGGGACGGCCGACCAGGCCTTCGATCGTCGCCACGGCGACATGGATGTTCTGCAGCGCCTCCTGCTCGCGCAGCCGCGCCTGTGCCACGCTCGCCTGTGCGTCCAGCACTTCGAGCAAAGAGAAGCGACCGGCGCTGTAGCCCTGCGCGATCTCGTCGGCGGCCTCCTGCGCCTTCGGGATTGCGATCTCGCGCAGCACGGACAATTCGCGCAGCGAGCCTTGCAGCGAATCGTAGGCGCGGCCGGCGATCACCAGCAGCGCGTTGCGGTTGGCCTTGCGCTCGGCTTCGGTCTTGGCGAGGCTTTCCTGCGCCGAGAGGATGTTGCCCTGGTTCTGGTCGAACACCGGGATCGGCACGGAGACGCTGAGCCTGACGGCATCATCCTGGGTGTCGTTGAAGTGCCGCCATCCGGCACCGATGCGGACGTCGGGATAGGGCTTGAGCCGGGCCAGCAGCAGCTCGGCATTGCGCTGCGCGTAGACCGCGGTCCAGCGGACGAGCTGCGGATTGGCATCGATGGCCGCGATCACGGTCTGGAACGCCGGCGGCTGGCCGGTCGCGTCGAAACGACCGGTGACGGCCGGAAGCTTCGCCGAGCTGTCGCCGATCAGCACGGCGAGCTCGCGGCGCGCGCTCGACAGCGTCGCCTTGACGCGCTCGCGATCGGCCCGCACCAGCGCCGAGGCGACCTCGGCGCGGCCGGTCTCCGCCGGCGACGACGCGCCGGCCTCGACGCGACGGCGCAGCAGCGGCGTCAGGCGATCGAGCGCTGCGACCTGATCGTCCAGGATCTGGATGCGCCGCTGCGTGGCGAGCACCGTCACGAAGGCGATCGCGGTCTCCGACAGCACTTCCAGCCGCACCGCTTGGCGCTGAATCTCGGCGACCCGTACGCCGGCCTGGCCGGCGGCGATGCGCGCGTCGCGCTTGCCGAACCATTCGAACGCCTGGCTGATCTGCAAGGTGGTCTCGGCCGATCGCGTGCCGCGATACGGACCCGAGCCGAATGAATTGTCCTGCTCGTAGGACAGCTCCGGATTGAGCAGCGCGCCGGCCTGCAGCCGCTGGCCGGAAGCGACGCCGATGTCGCGGTCGGCGGCGGACAGCCGTGGATTGGCGGCGAGCGCGCGCGACAGCGCCGCGCGGAGGGTCAGCGTCTGCGCCGCGGCGGCGTGCACGGACAGAGCGAGCAGGGCTGCGGCGCCGATGACGCGCGCAGCCATCCCGGGGAATGGCATGAGATGAACCTGTCTGGACGGGCAAGGATGGACGGCGTCGGCCGTCCGGCACGTTGCGTCAGCTCAGGTGTCTTGGCGGTGGAGAGTCGGACTCGGACTTGACGGCGGTACCAGGCAGCGGAACGGCCCAGCGGGCTGCGGCCACGATCTCGGCCGGGACGGCGGCGAGCTGCGGCTGCGGCACGGCCACCGAGAAGCAGCCATGGCAATGATGGTCGGCGACGCCGCGCTGATCGGTGTGGCCTGTTCTGTCGAGCAGCGACGCGATCTCCGGCTTGCCGGCAAAGGGATGGGCAACGTCGATGTCGCAGGCGCCGTGCAGCGCCCCCGCGAGGACATAGGCGAGCATCAGGCAAGCAGCCGCGATCCGGCGCAGCATGCGCGGACGGCTCGTGAGATATCGCTGGCCTATGATGCGCACCGCGCCCCCTGTTCGGCCAGCGGATAGCATGTGGCCGGCACGGTTGTCGATCAGCAACAATGTAACAAGCGGAACCACTCATCTGGCGCCGAGCGCAGGCACGAGGATCGCGCAGGCGAGCACGACGCTCGGCAGACCCATATGTGCATCGCGCGCGTCCGCCCGCGATCGGCCCAAGCCTGCACGAGTGCCGATTTCCGGAACGCGCGTGGACCTGTGCGATCACCGGTAAGCCGTGGCGCATGAGCGCGCCGTATTGGCGGCATGCAGCGTGCTTGATTGACTCGCCGCCTTCGCAAACTAAGGTTCGCGTCGCGGAACATGCAAGGCGCGAACTCATCGAACACGCGATGCGCCGCGCGAAAGATCGGAAGACAGATGACGTTGGCGATGAGCTGGGACGAGTGGGCCCGGCATGATGGCATGGCGCTGGCGGCGCGCGTTCGCAATGGCGAACTGACGGCGGCGGAGCTGGCGCGGCAGGCCGCTGAAGGCATTGCCAAGGTCGATCCCGCGCTGTCGGGCGTGGTCGAGGTCTTTGCCGACGCCGTCGAAGATCCCATCAAGGCGGGCGCCAATGCCGACGGCGCTTTCGCCGGCCTGCCGTTCCTGATGAAGGATCTCGGACCGACCATGGCTGGGCGGCTGCAGGAGCAGGGCTCGCTCTACATGCGCGGCAACCGCCCCGCCGCCGACACGCATCTCACGGGGAAGATGCGCAAGGCCGGCCTCAACCTGATGGGGCGCACCACGACGCCGGAGTTCGGCGTCTGCAGCTCGGCGGAGAACCCGGCCGTCTACGTCACGCGTAATCCCTGGAATACGGACTACACGACCTGCGGCTCGTCGGCCGGCAGCGCGGCGATGGTCGCCGCCGGCGTCGTGCCGATCGCGCATGCGACCGATGGCGGCGGCTCGATCCGGATTCCCGCCGGCGTCAACGGCAATATCGGGCTGAAGGTCTCGCGCGGCGTGTTCTCGATCGCGCCGCATCTGTCGGATCTCTCCGGGCTGGTCTCGATCCAGGGCTGCCAGTCGCGCAGCGTGCGCGACACCGCGGCGTTCGTCGACCATTGCCGCGGCGGCGCGCCGGGTGAGTTCATGCCGTACTGGACCACGCCGGAGCCGTATGTCGAGCTGATCAAGCGCGATCCCGGCAAGCTGAAAATCGCGCTGTCGCATCAATGGGGCGACTATCGCGCCACGCCGCACATCGCGGCCGAGCTGGCGCGCGTCGGCAAGTTCCTGGAAGGCCTCGGCCATCACGTCGGCTACGCGCTGCCGGACGTCGATTATCGCGCCGCGTTCGCCGCGCAGACGACCTGCTACATCTCCAACTTCGCGATCGTCATCAACAACCTGCTGGCGCAGCGCAAGCTCGAGCGGCCGCCGGCCGAGCTGATCGAGCCGATCAACATCCGCATCTGGGAAGCGGGTCGCGATACGAGCTTCGCCGAGCGCGCGGCGATGCAGGCGGTGTTCAACACGACGTCGCGCGCCTTCGGTGCCTTCTTCGAGGACTGGGACATCATCCTGACCCCGATCACCGCGCTGCCGACGCCGAAGATCGGCACCACCGAATATCTGACCATCAGCGACAATCCGTCCGTGCTCGACTGGTTCGAGAACCTGTGGCGCAACTTCGCGTTCACGCCGCTCGCCAATCTCTGCGGCATCCCCGCGATCTCGCTGCCGCTCGCGACCAACGAGCACGGCCTGCCGCTCGGCATCCAGGCGATCGGCAAGCAGGCCGACGACGGCCTGCTGCTGCAGCTCGCGGCCCAGATCGAGCGCGCGATCGAGGGCAAGTGGAACGGCGGTGCGACACCCGCCGTGCACGTGACCAAAGCCTGAGCCGCGACCACGGGCCACTGATCCGTCGTTGCCCGTCGATCGTTGCCCAGCGTGGATGGTGCCGGCCGGAGCCGGCGCCGCGCACTGGTCGGCGAGGACGAACATGATGGGCGAACGGATCGCGACGCGCTCCGGCAAGGCAGCAGCGGATGCGGCCCTGCCCCGGCGCGGCACGCCGGTCCCGTGGTGACGCCATGCCGAAGATGCGGCGCAAGGCCGACTTGCCGACCAGGATATGCGCTGCGTGCGGCCGCCCGTTCGCGTGGCGGCGCAAATGGGCACGCGACTGGGACGAGGTGAAATACTGTTCGGACCGCTGCCGATCCGACCGCGGCCGGACCTCCACTGCGGTCGCCAAGTGCCGAGAAGGCTAGCATCATGATGTCCGGCGTCCCCGCTCCGATACGCATTCTCGGCCTCGCCGGGCTGATTCCGTTCGCGGGCCTCGCGGTGTTGGCGATCGCAGGTGACGATCCGATCCGGCAGGCCGCGCTGCGCGCGCAGATCGGCTATGGCGCGGTCGTCGTGAGCTTTCTCGGCGCGATCCATTGGGGCATCGCCGTGCAGACGCCGGTCCTGGCAGGCTGGCCGCGCATGAGCTGGGGGGTGACGCCCTCTTTGCTCGGCTGGGTCGCGCTGCTGCTGCCGCCGCTGCCCGCTTTGGTGCTGCTCACAGTCGCGCTGCTGACGGCGCAGGTCTCCGATGAGTACAGCTTCGGCGGCGACCACCCGCGCGCCTGGTTCCTGAAGCTGCGGCGGCTGCTCAGCATCGGTGCGATCCTCTCTCTGCTTGCCACGCTGATAGGCATCGTGGTCGAAGGCGCGCCCTGACGGCCACCGTTCTGGACAACGCAGCAATCCCTCGGGCAAGCTCGCATATCCACTCGCGAGGCGCCATGAACATCCTGCTGCTCAATCCCAACATCCGCACCGACATCACCGAGCTGATGCTGCAGGTCGGCCGCGAGGCCGCCGCGCCCGGCACCACGCTGATCCCCTGCACCGCGCCGCGCGGCGTACCCTATATCGCCACCCGCGCCGAGGCGCAGATCGGCGGCGCGGTGGCGCTTGAGATGCTGGCAGAACGCAACGGCACGTTCGATGCCGCGATCATCGCCGCGTTCGGCGATCCCGGCCTGTTCGCGGCCCGCGAGCTGTTCGACGTGCCGGTGATCGGGCTTGCGGAAGCGGCGATGCTGACGGCCTGCATGGCCGGTCGGCGCTTTGCCATCGTCACTTTCGCGCAGGCGCTCGGCCCCTGGTACGAGGAGTGCGTGCGCATGCACGGGCTGATGGAGCGCTGCGCCGGCATCCGCATGCTCGACGGCAGCTTCAAGCAGATCTCCGACGTGCAGCACGAGAAGGAAGAGCTGCTGGTCGAGCTGGCGCTGCGCGCGGTCGAGGAGAACGATGCCGACGTGCTGATCTTTGCCGGCGCGCCGCTGTCGGGCCTTGCCGCGCGCGTCGCGCACCGCATTCCCGTGCCCGTGGTCGACCAGGTGATCGCGGCGGTGAAGCAGGCCGAGGCACTGCTGGCGCTGAGGATGCGCAAGGCCACCGCCGGCACCTTCCGCCGCCCGGCCGCGAAGCCGACGACGGGGCTGCCGGAGGCCTTGGCCGCGCGACTGGAGCATCGCGACGGATAGTTGGGCCGAGCCAATGTTGTTAGCTGGCGCTCGGGGCGAAACTCGTCCTACTCCCCTACCCCCACTTCCACTTCTGTACACAAGCCGCCGCCGCTGCCTGAAAAGGCGGCACGCTTCTTGCTTTTTCAAACGAATAGAGCAGGAAGCCCATGGCCAGCGTATCGGACGCCAAGTCGCTCGTTCTGGATCGGATCACGCACCGCTTCGCCAGCGGAACGATCGCCGTCTCCGACATCAATCTCGACGTGAAAGGCGGCGAGATCATTGCCCTGCTCGGGCCCTCGGGCTGCGGCAAGACCACGCTTTTGCGCATCATCGCCGGCTTCATCGGCCAGAGCGAGGGACGTGTCATCATCGGCAACGACGTCGTCGACGCGCTGCCGCCCAATCGCCGCGCGGTCGGCATCGTGTTCCAGAACTACGCGCTGTTTCCGCATCTCTCGATCACCGAGAATGTCGGCTACGGCCTCGCCGCGCGCGGCGTCGACAAGGCGACGCGCAACAAGGAGGCGCAGCGGCTGCTCGACATGGTGCAGCTCGGCCCGTTCGGCGAGCGGCTGCCGCGACAATTGTCCGGCGGCCAGCAGCAGCGCGTGGCGCTGGCGCGCGCGCTCGCGATCAAGCCGTCGATCCTGCTGCTCGATGAGCCGTTCGCCGCGCTCGACAAGAATCTGCGGCTGGACATGCAGATCGAGGTCAAGCGGCTGCAGCGCATGGCCGGCACGACCACGCTAATCGTGACCCACGACCAGGAGGAGGCGCTGTCGATGGCCGATCGCGTCGCGGTGCTCAGCCATGGCCATCTCGAACAGTTCGGCACACCGTCCGAGATCTACGACCAGCCGCAGACGCTGTTCGTGAACAGCTTCGTCGGCACCGCGAACAAGATGAAGGGCGTGGTCGTGACGGCCGATGCTAACGGCGTCAAGGTCGCGCTGGAGGCCGGCGGCGAGATCATCGCCCGAGCGCCGCAGCCGGTCCGTGCCTCCGACAAGGTCACCGTCTGCCTGCGTCCCGAGCATCTCACCTTCGTCGGCGATGACTCCGGCTTTGCCGGCGAGATCGGCATGGCGCTGCCGCTCGGCGCCACGGTGGTCCATGAGATCAAGGCGCGCGACGGATCGAGCATCAAGATTTCGCAGGCCCGCACCGGCGCCACGCCTTTGCGCGAGGCCGGCACGCCGGTGCGCGTCGCGCCGCTCGCGCCGGGCCTCGCCACCGTCTTCCCCCAATGAACCAACCGACACATCGGAGTGAAACATGATGCTTGACCGCCGCCGGCTCCTGACCAGCGCGTTGACGCTGGGAGCCATGCACGCCTTCCCCGGTCTCAGCCTCGCGCAGGCGCGACCGCTGGTGTTCGCGACCTTCACCGGAAGCTGGGAAGAAGCACATAAAGCCGTGCTCGTCCCTGCCTTCCGCAAGGCCAACGCTGATGCCGCGATCGTGCTCGATCCGATGCTGTCGGTCGACCAGATCGCCAAGGTCAACGCCGCCAAGGCCAATCCGCCGATCGACGTCATGCTGCACGATCCCGGTCCGGCGCTGGTCGCGATCGGACAGGATCTCGTCGAGCCCTACCCGGCCGACAAGAGCGCCTATTTCAAGGACCTGATTCCCGAAGCGCAGGACGCCATGGGCCCGGCGCCGTTCTTCCAGGTCGTCGGCCTCACCTACAATCCCGAGACGGTGAAGACGCCGCCGACGTCGTGGGCCGATCTGTGGAAGCCCGAATTCAAGGGCAAGGTCGGCATCACCAATCTGAACTCCACGCTCGGCACCGGCTGGCTGGTCGAGATCGCGCGCATGCGCGGCGGCTCGGAGGCCAATGTCGATGAGGGCTTCAAGGCGCTGGAGGAGCTGAAGCCGAACCTCGCCGCCGTCGCCGCCAATCCGGGCGCGCTGGCGACCCTGTTCCAGCAGGGCCAGATCGACATCTCGCCCGGCAATTTCAACGCCATCCAGATCCTGAAGGCCCGGGGCGTGCCGGTCGAGTTCGTGGCGCCGAAGGAAGGCGCCATCGCCTTCAAGACCACCATCCACATCGTCAAGAACTCGCCGAACAAGGAGCTCGCCTTCAAGCTGATCGAGGCGGCGCTGTCGCCGGAGGTGCAGACGGCGCTGATGAACCCGCCCTATCTGATCGTGCCGACCAACACCAAGGTCGCGATGACCGGCGAGATCGCAAAGGTGCTGGCCAAGGACACCGCGGAGCTGAAGAAGAAGTTCGTGTTCCAGGACTGGAAGAAGATCAACGAGCAGCGCGCGTCCTGGATCGAGAAGTTCAACCGCGACATCAAGATCTGACGCAATGAAGAGCGCGACGGCAGCGCCTGGAGACGTGACCAGCTTCAGCCTGGGGCTTGCGCTGCCCCTGAGCCTGGCATTCGCCATCTTCTTCGTGCTGCCGCTGGCGCAACTTCTTTTTCTCTCGCTGCACAACGACACCGCGGCGACGGTGTGGGGGCTCGGCCAGTACATCAAGTTCCTGACCGACCCCTTCAGCCTCGCCGTGCTCGGCTCGACCTTGCTGCTCGGCGCCGAGGTGACGCTCGCCTGCCTCGTACTCGGCTATCCCATCGCCTGGCTGTACCAGCGCTCCGGCAGCCGGGTGCAGACGCTCATCATCATGATCGTGCTGCTGCCGCTGCTCACCAGCGTCGTGGTCAGGACCTTCGCCTGGATCGTCATTCTGGGACGGCAGGGCATCATCAACTCCGTTCTGCAATCACTCGGGTTGATCGGCACGCCGCTGCGCATGATCTACACGCAAGGCGGGCTCATCGCCGCGCTTGCGCAGGTGCAGATGCCGCTGATGGTGCTGCCCCTTATCACGGCGATCGGCCGCATCGATCCCAACCTCTCCGACGCCTCGGCCTCGCTCGGCGCCGGCAGCTGGCGCACCTTCTTCAAGGTGATGCTGCCGCTGTCGATGCCCGGCATCATCGCCGGCTGCACATTGACCTATGCCGCGGCGATCACCGCCTTCATCACCCAGTCGCTGGTTGGCGGCGGCCAGATGCTGTTCATGCCGATGTATCTGTACCAGCAGGCTTCGACCCTGCAGAACTGGCCGTTCGCGGCGGCGATCTCGATCATCTTCCTGTTCGCGGTGCTCGCCATCGTCGCGCTGTTCTCGATGCTCGGGCGGCGTGCCCGCGGCTATGGAGAGGCGCGATGAGCAGGCGGCGAAAAAACTGGGAAGCGCTGAGCTTCCAGATCGTGATGACGGTCATTGCCATCATGGCGCTGATCCTGATCGTCTCGCCGTCGCTGGTCGTGGTCATCGTCTCCTTCACGTCCGGCTTCTCGCTGAAATTCCCGCCGCCCGGTTATTCGACGCGCTGGTACGTCGAATTGTGGAACGCCTGGCAACTGCAATTCGCCGCGCGCAACAGCCTCGTCGTCGCGCTGTGGTCGACCGGGCTCTCGATCGTGCTCGGGGTCGCCGCGGCGCTGGCGATCTCGCGCTCCAGGACGCTGACCGCAAAGCTCCTGGACTCCTTGTTCATGTCGCCGCTGGTGCTGCCCGCGCTCGCCTTCGGGCTTGCGGCGCTGATGTTCTTCTCGCTGGTCGGCCTGCCGGTGTCGCTGCTGACACTCGTCATCGGCCACACCATCGTCTGCGTGCCCTACGTCGTCCGCAACACCGTCGCCGCCCTGGCCCAGCTCGAGCCGACCTTGCTGGAAAGCTCGGCAATCCTCGGTGCCAGCAGGCTCTACACGTTCCGCCGCATCGTGCTGCCGCTGATCCGCCCCGGCATCATCTCCGGCGCGTTCATCGCCTTCATGTCGTCGTTCGACAACGTGCCGGTGTCGCTGTTCCTGCGCGATGCCGCCACCGACATGCTGCCGATCCGGATGTGGCAGGACCTCGAAGGCAAGCTCGACGTCACCATCGCTGCACTGTCGAGCGTGCTGATCATCGCCACGATCGCGCTGATGGCGATCATGGAGAGGACGACGGGACTGTCGAAGCGGCTGACGGGTTAGTGGCGCGAGGTCGGGGGCCTCATGGATCGAGACGCGCCGCGAGGCGGCGCTCCTTACCATGAGGGTCAAGCGGCGGAGCGGCCGCTGCACACAGGACCATGAACATGCTGTCAGCGTGTTCATGGAGAGCAACCTCATGGAGAAGCGAGAAACCGATCGACCTTGCCGCGGGCGGGACGGCCGTGACTGCGCCCTCGCCCCTTATGGGAGAGGGCATTTACAATAGCGCAACGATCTCGGTCGGGTGAGGGGTCTGTCTCAACGAGTTGCGCTCGCGGAGAGGACCCCTCACCCGACCGAGCCTGAGGATCAGCCGGCGATGCCCTCTCCCACAAGGGGCGAGGGCACTGCATCGCGCAGCGTTGCGGAGGTTGCATCAAAAGACCAGGGATCGGGAAGCGAGAAGAGAGTCCGGGCCGAAGCTGGAGCTACACGTGAACTATGAGCCGTGTGTTCATGGAGAGGGTGAATATCTCGCCGCGAAATCAGCCCTCATCCTGAGGAGCCCGCCGCAGGCGGGCGTCTCGAAGGACGGCCGCGCGCGACGCACTAGGCCCCACGAAAGATCGAATAGCCCCAGGGCGTGAATTTCAGCGGCAGGTGAAAATGCTCCTCGACCTTGTCGATCGCGAAGCGAAACGGCACAGTGGTGAGGAATTTCGTTTGAGCGTTTGCCCCGAAGAACTCGCCGACATGGAACAGCACCTCATACTCGCCGGCCGTGACGCCCTCGCCCTTGACGACTGGCGCCTGCAGCGTGCCGTCGGCGCCGAGCTGTCCCTCCGCGAGCAGCGTGCGATCCGGCGTCAGGCGCCAAATCGCGACGCGCAGGCCACGCGCGGGGCGCCCGTTCGCCACGTCAACCGCATGAACCGAGATCCCGCCGGCCATCACCCACCTCATCCTGTCTTTGCTGCGATGATAGACGCGAAATCGGTCGTCGCGCCAGCCACGCAATGGACTGAGACATCATGTCCGTGACGGCATCCCAGATCGCAAGCGCTGTCCTGGAACGGCAGGCGTCGGCCAGAGAGACGGCCGAGCAGGCGCTTGCGCGCATTGCCGCGGCGCGCGACCTCAACGCCGTCGTCACGATCGATCCCGAACGTACGTACGCTGAGGCCGATGCCGTCGACGCGCGTGTTGCAGTCGGAGAGCAGCTCCCGCTGGCTGGCGTGCCGATCGTGGTCAAGGACAACATCTGGGTCGAGGGTTGGCGCATCACGCAGGGCTCGCGGCTGTTCACCGATTTCATTGCGCCAGAGGATGCGATCGCCATCGCGCGGGTGCGGCGCGCTGGCGCCGTCATTGTCGGCATCGGCGCGACCTCCGAATTCGCTTGCAAGGGCGTGACGACCTCGCTCCTGTACGGGCCGACCCGCCATCCGCTGGATCAGCAGCTCACGCCCGGCGGCTCGTCCGGCGGGCCGGCGGCAGCGGTCGCGGCAGGCCTCGTGCCGCTCGCGATCGGCACCGATGCCGGCGGCTCGAGCCGGCGTCCGCCGGCCCATGTCGGCGTGGTCGGCTTCAAGCCGTCCTATGGTGCGATCCCCTATGGGCCGGGCTTTGCCGAGCCGTTCTGGCGGATTTCGGTGATTGCGCCGATCGCCGCCGATGTCGCCGATGCCAGGCTTGCGTTCGAGGTCATGGCCGGTGCCGATCCGCGCGATCCCGATGCGTTCGATGTGGCCGCGGCCGATCAGGAGAAGCCGCTTCGCGTGACATTCTCGCCGCGGCTCGGCTTGGATGTCGCCGTCGATCACGAGGTGAGTGCCGGCTTGCAGCAGGCCGTCGCCCGGCTCCGCGCCAGTGGCATGACAATCGAGGACAAGAATCCGATCTGGCCGGCAGGCCTCGCCGAGGACGCGGTGATGCCGCTGCAGCACGCCGGGCTGGCCGCACTCTACGGCGAAGGCTTTCGCAGCGATCCCACGCAGTTCGACCCGGACATCGCCAAACAGATCGAGCGCGGCCTCGGCCTGAGCGGCGCAGACGTGGCGCGCGCGATGGAAGCGAGCACGCAGATCGCGCGCGCGTTTGCGGCGTTCTTCACCGAGGTCGACGTGCTGCTCGCGCCGACCGTGCCCTGCGTCGCCTGGCCGTTCACGCAGCTCGGCCCAGCGGAGATTGGTGGCAAACCCGCCATGCCGCGGGCGCACGCGGTGTTCACGCCTTACGCCAACCACGCCGGCGTGCCGGCGATCTCGATTCCGTGCGGGACCAATTCGCAGGGCCTGCCCTTCGGCCTGCAACTGATCGCCGCACGCGGGCGCGATCGGATGCTGCTGGACGTGGCGGCGCGGGCGGAGAGAGTGTTGCTTGGTTCGTTTGAATGAGCTCACGGCGGTCTTAACCTCGCCCCGCTTGCGGGGAGAGGTCGGATTGCATCGCCAGATGCAATCCGGGTGAGGGGGTACAGGTCCAACAACGAACACCACTCGTGCGGCTGCCCCTCACCCCAGCCCTCTCCCCGTAAGAACGGGGAGAGGGAGCCCACCGGCTGCGAGGCGCGCGCACCGAACCAACTAACAGGCGACGACACCAGCCCGCCTGCTCACCCCTGCTCGAACTTCTTCGCCAATCTCGCCCGCGTGATGTGGCCGATCTGGTCGATCGCGTTGGCGATCTCGGTATCCATATCGTTGCCGATGCGGCGTTCCATCTCGGCGATGACCGAGGGACGGTCGGCGTGCAGCGCCAGAGCGACGATCAGCGGCATGCCGAACTTGTCGCGGTAGCGGCGGTTGATGTCGGCGACGCGCTCGAACTCGGCGCGCGAGAGCGCGGTGAAGCCGAGCCGACCCTGCTCGCCGATCGAGTCGTTCGTCATCTCACCCGCCAGCGCCTCGCGGCCGGCGAGCTCCGGATGGGCGCGGATCAGCTTCAGCTTCTCGTCGCGGCTCATGGCGCGGACGACGTTCATGAGCGTCGTATGCAGCGCATCCGCGGCGTCGTCGAAGGCGGACAGGCCGGCACGATAGGCGCGGTCGGCAATCTCCGGGGAGTGCTCGAAGATGTCGCCATAGCGCTCGACGAACAGCACGCGCGACATCTGCGACGGCCGCCATACGCCAGCCGGCGGATGCGTCCGGATCCAGTGCCGGGCGATGTCCAGCCGGGTCGCGACCCAGACCTTGTCATGACCCGTGATGTAGTCGAGGAAGCGCGCCAGCGCGGCCGCGCGCCCGGGGCGGCCGACCAGCCGGCAGTGCAACCCGACCGACATCATGCGCGGGCTCTCCGCGCCCTCTGCGTAGAGCGTATCAAAGCTGTCCTTCAGATAGGCGAAGAACTGGTCGCCGGAGTTGAAGCCCTGCGGGGTGGCGAAGCGCATGTCGTTGGCATCGAGCGTATAGGGCACGATCAGTTGCGGGCCGTGCGGCCCCGCGATCCAGTACGGCAATTCGTCGGCATAGGAATCGGCGCTGTAGACGAAGCCCTGCTGGTTGAGGACGATGTCGAGCGTGCGCTCCGACGTGCGGCCCTGGTAGAAGCCGAGCGGCCGCTCGCCCGTCAGCTCGGCATGGAGGCGGATCGCCTGCTCGATATCGGCGCGCTCGTCGGCTTCGGGGACATCGCGGTAGTCGATCCATTTCAGGCCGTGGGAGGCAATCTCCCAGCCGGCTTCCTTCATCGCGGCGACAGCATCAGGATTGCGCGCCATCGCGCTCGCGATGGCGAATACCGTGACCGGCAGCTTGCGCGCGGTGAAGATCCGCCACAGCCGCCAGAAGCCGGCGCGCGAGCCGAACTCGTAGATGGACTCCATGTTCATGTGGCGCTGGCCCGGCCACGGCTGGGCGCCCACGATCTCGGACAGGAAGGCTTCGGAGGCAGCGTCACCGTGGAGGATGTTGTTCTCGCCGCCCTCCTCGTAGTTGATCACGAACTGCACCGCGATGCGGGCATCGCCGGGCCAGCGCGGATGCGGCGGCGTGCGGCCGTAGCCGACCATGTCGCGCGGATAGACGTCAGCACTCATCCGGCTCAGCTCCCGCGATAGGTCTGGTAGCTCCAGGGCGTCGCCAGCAGCGGCACATGGTAGTGCGCGCCGGCATCGGCGACGGAGAAGCGGAGCGGGATCAGATCGAGAAACAGCGGGTCGCCCAAGGCGAGGCCATGGGTCTTGAAATAAGCTCCCATATGGAAGGTCAGCATGTAGGTGCCGGTGGCGAAGTCATCGTCCGCCAGCATCGGCTGATCGGTCCGCCCGTCCGCATTGCTCCGCACCTGCTTGACGCGGCGCCAGGAGCCGTCGGGTTCGAGGACATCGAGATCGATCGCGACGCCGGCCGCGGGCTTGCCCCTGACCGTATCCAGAATATGCGTGCTCAGCCGCCCCATGCATCATTCCTCTCTGCTGCCGGCTCGGAACACTATCAGCGCCCGGTTAAAGGTTCGAGGCGATTTGCCGTTCAGTTGCAGCCTATGGGCTGGTCACGTCGCGCTCCCTGCCGAACCGCTCGACCAGGAAGTCGATGAACAGCCGCACCTTGACCGAGAGGTGCCGCGTCGGCGGATAGATCGCATAGAGCGCGAGCGGCGGCGCGGCGTAGTCGGCGAGGATCGCGGTCAGCGCCCCGCTCTCGAGCGCGTCCGCCGCGATGAAGCGCGGGATCAGCGCAACGCCCTGCCCCTTGATGGCGACATCGCGCAGCACCTCGGCATTGTTGACGCACAACGACCATGCCGGCTGGATCCAGTGGTCGCCGTCACTGCCGGTGAGCTTCCACTGATTGCCGGTCAGCAGGAAGCCGTAGGTCAGCGCGGTGTGGCGGCGGAGCTCCTCCGGGCTCTCTGGCGTGCCGTGCCGCGCCAGATAGGCCGGCGCGGCGCAGATGACGCGCTCGACCGGCATGATCCGCCGCGCCACCAGGCTCGACGATTCCAGCTCGGCGATCCGCAACGTCACGTCGAACCCGTCCTGCACCGGATCGAGCAGGTCGTCGCTGAGCACGATCTGCAACTGCAGCTCGGGATAGCGGGCCATGAAATCGGCCACGACCGGCCCGAGCCGCATGGTGCCGAACGACATCGGCGCATTGACGCGCAACAGCCCACGCGGCGCGGCCTGCGACTGGCTGACGGCCTGATCGGCGGCGTCGAGCTCGGCGAGGATCGCGACGGCGCGCTCGAAATAGCGCTGGCCGGTCTCGGTCGGGCTGGCATGGCGCGTGGTGCGGACGATCAGCTGCACGCCGAGGCTCTGCTCGAGCTCGCCGATATATTTCGAGATCGCCGAGCGCGACAGCCGAAGCTGCCGGCCGGCTTCGGCGAAGCTGCCGCTCTCGACCACCTTCACGAAGGCCCGCAGGCTGCTCAGCTTGTCCATAGGGTCTCCGGGCCGTCATTGTCGCCAAATCGTAGACAGAGACGTCACAAGAGCACGGATTGTCTCCAAACCAAAGCAGACCAATATGGCGTCCAGGAATTCAAGCGGCCCTTTTGGGCCTACCGACAGGAGATTCACATGCCCGGACTTCACCACGTCACCGCCATCGCCGGCGACCCGATCCGCAATTTCGGCTTCTACACCCGCGACCTCGGGCTGCGCTTCGTCAAGAAGACGGTCAATTTCGACGATCCCGGCACCTATCACTTCTATTACGGCGACGAGACCGGCCGCCCCGGCACCATCCTGACCTTCTTCCCCTGGGCCGGCGTGCGGCCGGGCCGCCGCGGCGTCGGCGAGACCCACCAGACCGCATTCCGAGTACCGCAGCGCTCGCTCGGCTACTGGACGCAGCGCCTGACCGAGAAGGGCATCGCCTATGAGGCGCTCGAGAAGCGCTTCGGCGAGTCGGTGCTGCCGTTCACCGATCCCGACGGCATGGCGCTCGCGCTGGTCGGCGTCCCCGGCGCGGAGAACGAGCCCGGATACAGCAACGGCGACATCCCGGCCGAGCACGCCATCCGCGGCTTCCACGGCGTCACGCTGCTGCTCGACTCCGCCGAGAAGACCGCAGCCGTGCTGACCGACGTGTTCGGCTTTGCCGAGACGGGCCGCGAAGGCTCGGTGATCCGGTTCAAGGCGCCGGGCGATGCGCAAGGCAGCGTGGTCGACATCTACGAGGCCAAGGGCTTCCTGCGCGGCGCGCAGGGCGCGGGCTCCGTCCACCACATCGCCTTCCGCGCCGCCGACGACGCCGAACAGGGCGTGATGGCGCAGCGGCTGGTCGATCGCCACGGCCTGCATCCGACCGAGCAGAAGGACCGCAACTACTTCCGCTCGATCTACTTCCGCGAGCCGGGCGGCGTGCTGTTCGAGATCGCGACCGACATCCCGGGCTTCGCGGTCGACGAGCCGGTCGCCGAGCTCGGACAAAACCTGAAGCTGCCCGCTTTCCTCGAATCGCATCGCAAGCAGATCGAGGGCGTGCTGCCCAACCTCGAGGAGGCCGCATCATGACCGCCACATTGTCCTTCACCCACCGCTTCCAGCCCGCAAGCGCGGACGGCGCAGCGCCGCTGCTGCTCCTGCACGGCACCGGCGGCGACGAGAACGATCTCTTGCCGCTCGGCGCCACGCTCTCGCCCGGCGCGGCTCTCCTCTCGCCACGCGGGCAGGTGCTCGAGCACGGCATGCCGCGCTTCTTCCGCCGCCTGGCGGAAGGTGTATTCGACGAGGACGACGTCCGCCGCCGCGCGCGGGAGCTCGGCGCCTTCGTCGGCGAGGCGCGTCGGCATTATGGGATCGGAGCACCGGTCGCGGTCGGCTACTCCAACGGCGCCAACATCGCCGCAGCGCTGCTGCTGTTGCAGCCGGAGACGCTGGCGGGCGCGGTGCTGTTCCGAGCCATGGTGCCGCTGAGCCAGCCACCGGCGGTCAAGCTGACGCGTCAGCCGGTGCTGATGCTGTCGGGGCTGGCCGATCCGATCGTGCCCGCCAGCAATTCGGCAAAGCTGTGCACTGAGCTCACCGAGGCCGGCGCGGACGTGACTCACACGACGCTGCCGGCGGGGCACCAGCTGTCGCAGGCGGACATCGCGCTGGCGCGCGACTGGCTCGCCGGACTGCCGCACGCGATTGCCGCCTGAAGATGCTTGCGGCTCCGGCCGCTCCTGACCAAGAATATCGTCTCATCGCGCATCGGACCGCAGTCATGCGGCTCCGATGCCGGGCGGACGAATGGGAAGGATCTCGGGCATGGCCGTCGACAAGCTGTTCATCAATGCGCGGCTCGACCGCGGCGCGCGCCATGCGATCACGGTCGACGGCGGCCGCATCAGCGGCCTTCTCGCCGAGACCGAGCGCCCCGAGGCGCGCGAGGTGGTCGATCTCGGCGGCGCGCTGGTCGTGCCCGGCTTCGTCGAGGGCCACATCCATCTCGACACCAGCTTCTATGGCGATGCGTGGAAGCCGCACAAGCCCTGCACCAATGGCTTCGACGTGCATGAGCGCGTCGCGTTCCAGGCGCAGAACATGGCCGCGGCCGCGCCGATGGACGTGCGCGCCCGCAACCAGCTCGATCTCTGCATCGGCCACGGCACCACGCGGATGCGCAGCCACGTCATGGTCGACGGCTCGGTCGGCCTCACATCGCTGGAAACGATCCTGCGCGTGCGCGAGGAGTATCGCGAGCTGATCGAGATCCAGCTCGTCGCCTTTCCCCAGAGCGGCATCCTCAAGAGCCCGGGCACGCCCGAGCTGCTCGACGAGGCCATCCGGCTCGGCGCCGACCTCGTCGGCGGGCTCGACCCCGCGAGCTTCGACCGCGACGTCGAGAAGCATCTCGACGTCGTGTTCGGCACAGCGCACAAGCACGGCGTGGATGTCGATATTCATCTGCACGATCCGGGCATGCTCGGGCTGTTCGAGCTGGAGCAGATCGCGGCGCGCACGCGCGCCCTCGGCATGCAGGGCCACGTCGCGGTCAGCCACGCCTATGCGCTCGGCGACCTGCCTGCTGACCCGCTGAAGAAGATTGCCGATGTCCTGGCGGCGTCTGGCGTTGCCATTATGACCAATGCGCCGGGTGCGCGGCCCTTCCCGCCGGTGGCGCTGCTGCGCGCGGCCGGCGTCACCGTGTTCAGCGGCAACGACAACATCCGCGACTCCTGGTGGCCCTATGGCGACGGCGATCTGTTGAACCGCGCCATGATGGTCGGCTACCGCTCCGGGTTCTATGTCGATGACGAGTTGCGGATGGCCTTCGACCTCGTCACCGAGGCCGGCGCCAAGGTCTTGAGGCTTGCCGATTACGGCCTGCGCGTCGGCGCGCGGGCCGACTTTGTCACCCTCGATGCCGAGCACGTTCCGCAGGCCGTCGTCGCCGTGCCAAAGGGCCGCTCGGTCTACAAGGACGGCCGCCTCGTGGCGCGCGACGGCCATGTGATCAGGCAACCGATCTAGGCCGGCGTCATTGGGCCGGCTCGACCGGTGCCTGTGAGCGCGGCGGCTCGGCGCGTGACACGGTGGCGGCCTCGATCCAGCGCGTCACCGCCGACAACTGCCCGCCGGACTCGCGATAGGCCTGCAGCTGATAGTCGGCCGAGCTGCCGAACTGCATGATGATCCGGCAGTGCTCGACCTCGGCGAGACATCCCAGCGCCTCCGCATGCGGCGCGACGTCCGCGATCATGCGGTTGAGGATCTCCTGGCCCGTCACCGGACCGTCCTCGGTCACGAACAGACAGTCGGTGCCATAGCGCTGCGCCCGCCACTTGTTCTCGACCGCGATCGCACGCTCGACGTTGCCGACGGCCTCGGCAAGATCGGGATTCAGGTACAGATGGCGCGCCAAGGCGCGATAGAGCGAGGCAATCGCGACGGCGTCGTCGACCGCGGTGCAGACGTCGGGGGCACGCAGCTCCAGCGTCGGATGCCGCAGCGACGGCCGCATCGCCCACCAGACATGGCTCTCGTCCGGCATCACGCCGGACTTCGTCAGCGCCGCCACATAGCGATCATATTGCTGCTTCGAGGTGAACAGCTCGGGCAGGCCACTGCGCGGCAGCTCGTCGTAGGCGGCGAGCCGATAGCCCTTCAGGCCCGTCTCGCGCGAATTCCAGAATGGCGAGGACGCCGAGAGCGCGATGAACACCGGGATGTAGGGGAGCATCGCCCGCATCACCGCGAAGCGCAGGTCCGGGTCCGGCAACTGCACATGCACATGCATGCCGCACAGCATGTTGCGCTGGCCGACGATCCGCAGGTCTTCCATCATCTCCGCGTAGCGCGGCTTGGGACTCGGCAGTGAGCTGCGCCACGTCGCGGTCGGATGCGTGGAGCAGGCCAGGATGGTCAGGCCATACTGACTCGCCACGCTGGCAACCTCGCGCCGCAGGAATTTCAGCTCCTCGCGCGCATCGCCGACATCGACATGGACGTTGGTGGCGACCTCGAGCTGGGCCTGCAGCATCTCGCGCATCGCCTGTCCGCCGGTCGACCAGTTGGCGGCCTCGAACAGGTCGTCCGGCGTCCGGATCGCGACATCGCGCGTCTGCGCGTCGACGAGAAAGTACTCCTCCTCGATGCCGAACGAATATTCCGTGACCTCCTCGCTGCCGGTGGCCGAGCGGATCACCAGACGCCGCTCGTCATCGCTCAGGCCGAGCCGCAGCTTCTCCAGGATGCGTGGATCCAATCCCATGTGATCAATCCTCTCCGACGTCAAATGCCGTGAGTCTGCAGCCATGCCTCCAGCAGGGCCGCCTGCCACAACCGCGAATGCCCCTTCGGGCTCATCTCGGCCTCGGGGTGCTGCAACATGTGGTCGATGAAATCGCGTCGGTAGAGACCGCGTGCGCGCGCCTTGTCGTCGTTGAGCACGTCGCGGACGTAGTCGAGGAACGGGCCGCGCAGATAGCGCAACGAAGGCACCGGAAAATATCCCTTCGGGCGGTCGATCACCTCCGCCGGCACGCAGCGGCGTGCCGCCTCCTTGAGAATATGCTTGCCGCCGTTCTTCACCTTCAGCTCGGCGGGCATGCGCGCGGCCAGCTCGACGACCTCGTGATCCAGGAACGGTACCCGCGCTTCCAGCCCGAACGCCATCGTCATGTTGTCCACCCGCTTCACGGGGTCGTCGACCAGCATGATCTCGGTGTCGATCTGCAGGACCTTGTCGACCGCCGAAGCTCCAGCGTGAGCTGCGAAGAAGCGCTCCACGAATGCCAGGCTCGCGTCGTCGTCGCCAAGCATCTCCGGTGCCAGCAACCGCTGCAGGTCGGAATGCGTCCAGTCGAAATAGGCGTTCTGATATTGCTGAACGGGATCATTGGCCGAGAGGAAGCCCGGATACCAGCTGTAGCCGCCGAACACCTCGTCGGCTCCCTGTCCGCTCTGCACCACCTTGACGCGCTTGGCGACCTCAGATGACAGCAGATAGAACGCGACGGCGTCATGGCTGACCATCGGCTCCGACATGGCAGCAATGGCGCCGGGGAGCGCCTGCAGCGCGCGGTCGCCGCCGATCCTGATCTGCTCGTGATTGGTCCCGAACGTCCGCGCGATGATATCCGAGTAGCGAAACTCGTCGCCGGAATGCGCGCCCACCGCATCGAACCCGATCGAAAAGGTGCGGATGTCCTCGTGTCCGAGCTTCGACAGCAGCGCGACCAGCAGCGACGAATCGAGGCCGCCGGACAGCAGCACGCCCACCGGCACGTCGGCCACGCGCCGGCGGTCGACCGCTGTCGTCATCGCCTCGAGCAGCGCCTCCGACCACTCCTGCTGGCTCATGGCGCGATCGGTCGGACGCTGCTCCCCGACCGAGAAATGCCAGTAGCGCTCGCGATGCTGCGTGCCGTCGGGCTCGATCGTGAGCAGAGTGGCAGGCTCGAGCTTCTTCACACCGCGCAATATCGTGCGCGGCGCCGGAACGGCGGCGTGGAAGCTGAAGAAGTGATGCAAGGCGATCGGATCGAGCGCCGTATCGACCTCGCCGCCCGCCAGCAGCGCCGGCAATGACGACGCAAAGCGAAAGCCGTGAGGACCATCGGTGTAGTAGAGCGGCTTGATGCCGAGACGGTCGCGCGCCAGCAGAACGCGCCCGCTGTCGCGTTCCCACAGCGCAAAGGCGAACATCCCCTTGAAGCGCTGCACGCAGGATTTGCCCCAGGCATGGTAGGCCTTGAGGATGACCTCGGTGTCGCCGTCGGAAAAGAAGCAATAGCCCTTCGCCTTCAGCTCGTCGCGAAGTTCACGGAAATTGTAGATGCAGCCGTTGAATGCCAGGCCGAGACCTAGCGCCGCGTCGATCATCGGCTGCTGGGCCGCAGCCGAGAGATCGAGAATGCTCAGGCGGCGATGGCCGAGCGCAAGCCCGCCCTGCACGTAGAGGCCGGCCGCATCAGGACCACGCGCCTGCATCGCATCGTTGATGCGGCCGAGCGTGGACAATGAGGGCCTTCCGGAAAAGCTGATTTCGCCACAAATGCCGCACATCGCGGGATCTTTCAGTTCCTGCTGTTTTAAGTACCTCCGACAACCCGTTGTGATCGCTTGCGTTCCGCAGCAAAATCAGCAGTCCCTGCGGCGAATAGCGGAACAATTTCGGCGGGCTTTGCCGCGCGCGCGACCAGCACGTGGTCCGGCGGCACCTCGATCCAGTCAGGCTCCTTGTCATACGGCTCGGAGACCGCGATCACCTGATTGCCGTCTTCGCGGAAATACAGCGAATTGGCGCGGTCATTCTCGGCGAAGCGAAACGCATAGAGATCGTGGCCGTTGGACAGCGCCGAGGTGAAGCGCAGATGCTCACGCAGACCATCCTCATTGACGAGCTCACAGAGTGATCGCAGCACCTTGCGCGTCGCGCCGATCGGGTCCGGATCAATGCCGGCACCGACAATGGCGAGGAACACGGCTTCAGAATCGGTCGTGCCCAGCCGCGACGGATACAGCGCGTCCGGGATCAGCGCCTCGACCTTGCGCCGCAGCCTGTTCCAGCTGCCGACGAAGCCGTTGTGCATGAACAGCCAGCGGCCGCAGGCGAAGGGATGGCAGTTCTGGCGAGTGACCGCCGTGCCGGTCGCGGCGCGGACATGAGCGAAGAACAGATGCGAGCGCAGATGCCGGCTGAGATAGCGGAGATTCTCATCCGACCAGGCCGGCCGCGTCTCGCGATAAAGCCCCGGCTCTGGATGATCGCCGTACCAACCGAGACCGAAGCCGTCACCATTGGTGCCCGCGGTCGATTCCAGCGCGCGGATGCTCTGCGTCACCAGGGAATGTTCCGGCTCGGTCACATAATGCTCGAAGGCGGTCGTTTCTCCGCGATAGGCGATCCAACGGCACATCCTTGCCCTCCGGTTCAATGAATGAGCTCGAGGCACGCAAAAACGTGTCACGTTCTTTTCGGATCATGCGGAAACGCCTTCGGAGCAGAGCTGGTTCCGCGCTGCGAGTCGCGCGCTGTGAGTCAGGCCGTAGGACTGGGATCCCTTGCCGCACGTCTCTCACCGTTGAAGCGACATCGTCGCAGTGATTGCTCAAGCCTCGCCGCGCTCGCGTACCAGCCTCAACCACGCCGCAGCCGCAGGCGACAGATAGGCGCCGCGGCGCCAGGCCATCGCCAATGTCCATTCGGTGCCGGGCTCATCAAGCAGGACGAGACTGATCGGCACCTGCGTGCGCTGGGTCGCGATCATGCGCGGCAGGAAGGCGACGCCGAGACCGGCGCCGGCGAGCTCGGCGATGAAATCGATCTGGGTGCTGCGCGCAGCCACGACAGGTTCGAAGCCGTTGCGGCGGCACGCCTCGCGAAGGATTCGGTTGAGCGCGAAGCCGGCCTCGAACAGCACGAACGGCGTCTCGCGCAGCTCTGCAAGGGTGATCGTCTCGCGGCGGGCCAGCGGATGATCGACCGCGACGAGCGCCATCAGCGGCTCGCGGCGCACGATCTGCGCGGCAAACTCATCGGCGATCGGCGGCAGCAGGCCGGCGAAATCGATGTCGCCTGCAGCCAGCAATTCGCTGAGCCGGTCGCTGCCGTGCTCGACCAGCCGGATCTCGATCTCCGGATAGAGCTGGCGGTAGAGCGCGAACAACGGCGCGAACAGCGTGCTCGATCCGATCGGCGGCAGGCCGAGACGCAGCACGCCGCGCTTCAAGCCGCGCAGCTCGGCGAGCTCCGCCTGCAGATCATCGCGCTCCGCCAGCAGACGAATGGCACGGCGATAGACGATCTCGCCGGCGGCGGTCATGCGGCTCTTGTGGCCGAGCCGGTCCAAGAGCGGCAATCCCAGCTCGTCCTCGAGCTGCTTGACGGCCTTGCTCACGGTCGACTGCGTCGCGAACACCACCTTGGCGGCCTGGGAGAAGCCGCCTTGGCGGACGACCTCGACGAAGGTCCTGAGGGTACGAAGTTCCATAATCAGGCCAAATATTCTATATTCGACTTATTATCATTCATTCAATTCGCTTTCTACATGCTGCGATGCGGCATACATTGCAAGCGCAATCACTTTTCGGACGCCACCGCATGATGCATCGCAGCATTTCCATTGGGGTTCATCGCCTGATCCGCCGCAACCGGCTGGCGCAGATCGGTCTGCTCGGCCTGTTCTGGGCCGTCGGCGAGGCGCTGGTCCGGACGACCGGCCTGCCATTGCCCGGCGGCATCATCGGCATGGCGCTGGCGCTCGTCCTGATCCTGGCCGGCGGACTGAAGGTCGCGAGCATCAAGCGCGGCGCGAACTGGATGCTGGCGGAGATGCTGCTGTTCTTCGTGCCGGCGGTGCTGGCGCTGCTCGACCATCGTGAGCTGTTCGGCCTGCTCGGCCTGAAGATCTTTGCCTTGATCGTCGTCAGCACCACCGCCGTGATGTGCGTGACCGCGCTCACAATCGACCTCTGCTACCGTTGGACCGAGCGTCATGACCCTCGCCGCGCTGTGGCGTGAGCCGCTGATCCAGGCGGCGGTCTGGTCGCTCGCGACGATCCTGCTCTATCTGCTCGCCAAGCGCGTGCACCGGCGCTGGCCGCGCTGGTGGCTGATGCCGCTCGCGGTGGCGCCGGCCCTGCTGATGATCGCGGCGCTCGCGCTCAACGTCTCCTACCGCGATTACATCCGCGGCACGCATTGGCTGGTGGCGCTGCTCGGGCCGGCCACCGTCGCCTTCGCCGTGCCGATCTACGAGCAGCGGGCTCTGATCCGCCGCCGCTGGCCGCTGCTGCTGGCCGGCATGGTCGCGGGCAGCCTCACCGCGGTGGCGACCAGCTGGGCGCTGGCCTATGTGCTCGGCATCGACGGCGAGTTGCGCCTCAGCCTGCTGCCGCGCTCGATCAGCACGCCGTTCGCGATGGAAGTCTCCGGCGAGATCGGCGGCATCCCCGATCTCACCGCCGTGTTCGTCGTGCTCACCGGCATCATCGGCGCGGCCGTCGGCGACGTCGTGCTCGCACGGCTGCCGCTGCGCTCGACGCTGGCCAAGGGCGCCCTGTTCGGGGTCGGCGCGCATGGCGCGGGCACCGCACGCGCCCACCAGATCGGCCGCGAGGAAGGCGCGGTCGCCGGCCTCGTGATGGTGCTGGTCGGGCTGATGAACGTGACGCTGGCGCCGCTCATCATTCAGTTCATGCGGTAGAGCGCTCAGCCCCGCCCGAGCGAGACGATCCAGTTGCTGATCTCGGCCTGCCGCACCCGGTCATTCGCGACGTCCTGATCGAGCCCGAGCCGCCACAGAATGTCGCGCCGGGCGCGGTCATGATGCAGGGTCGCGAGATCGGCGGCGTAGCGCTCGAGCTCCGCCGGATCGGCGAAGAACCCCTCCTCGACCAGCGGCCGGCCGATGCGGCGGATCACCCAGGCGATGTCCTGCAGGCTGAATTCGGGATGATACTGCACGCCCCAGAACCGGCCGCGGCCGCTGCGGATCTCCGCGGCCTGCACCTCGCTCATTGCATTGCGCGCGGTGACCGTCGCATCCGGCGGCAGCCTGGTGACGATGTCGCTGTGGATCGCCGGTGCATCGAACACGGCGCCCCGCGCCGCATGCATCGGATGATCGCGGCCCGCCTCCGTCAGCGCGATCTTGCGCGCGAAGCCGACCTCGCGGCCGGCCGGATTGAGCGACACCTCGCCGCCGGCCGCGACGCTGGCGAGCTGAAGTCCCCAGCATGAGCCGAACATCGGCACGCCCCGCGCGAAGACCGTGCGCACCAGCTCGATCTGGCGCAGCGATTCCGGCTCGCGCTGATAGATGTTGAGCGCCGATCCCGTGATGACGATGCCCTGATAGGCCTCGATCGGCTGCGGCAGGCGCGCATCGGCATCGGCGGGCGTGGCGATGTCGATCGCCGCCTCTGGCGCGAGCGCGCGGAGCACGTCGGCGTAGCTCTCCGACGGCGTGGCACCTGCGATCTCGGCCCAACGGCGCCTTCCGTCCAGCGAATTGCCTTCGAGCACGAGCAGTCTCAGCACGTCGTCAATCCTCCGCCCGGCCGATCATGGCTCCAACACGCCGCGCAGGAATCGCGCGCTCCGCTCATGCACCTCCGGCCGGTTCAGGATCGTATGGACGTCGGCATCGATCACCATCACCTCCGCCTTGGCATCGTCCTTGAGCGCGGCGGCGCAGGAGCCGGTGACGGCGCGGTCCTTGTTCCAGGGATTGGCGGCCGTGAATACGGATCGCGCGCGGAAATCGCGTTCAGCACCGGCTCGTTCGGACCGATGCCGAGCCGGGGCGCGCTGACGAAGTAGTTGTCCTCGCACGACCACGAATAGATCAGCCGCGCCGCCACGTCCTTGCCGGCGTAGCGGCCGACCGCCACCGCACCCTCGCTGGTGCCCGCCAGCACGATCCGCAGCCGGTCGACCCAGCTCCAGTCGCGCGACGCCTTCAGCGCGTTCTCGAGCTCGGCCAGCCGCAAGGCGTGGACACGCTCATAGGTCGCGACGTCGACCGGCGAGGTGTAGGTCAGCCGGTCGGGAATCGCGAGGCTGTCGGGCGCCACCGACGCCACGCCGAGCTCGTCGGCGAGCCAGGCCTGGAACTCCTTCACGGCCGGCGCCACGCCGCTTGACCCGTGCATCACGATCGCGAGCGGCGCGATCCCGATCACGTCGGGCGCGTCCTCCGCACGGCCCTCCCAGCGCCGTCCGCCGGCGAGCGTCGCCGGCAACACCAGGTTGGCCCCGCTCCACGTCAGCGCCAGATTGGCGGGCGACGGCTCCAGCACCGTGCCTTTGGTCTCGCCGGGCTTGTCGGCCGCGAGGGCGGCGGTCGCGCAGAAAAAGGCGACGGCGATCGGCACGACACGCGCCACGAACATGATCGATCCGTCCTCCTGCGAGGCGAGCCCAGCGAGCCTGGCGCGCACCGTCCGTTTCAATCACGGCATCGGGCTGCGGACAAGCAAGGGGCGACGGACGGAGCATGCAGGGCACCCATGCGGTGATGCGATCAGCGCGCCCGCAGCCGCCGGCGCTGGGCGCGCGGCGATTCCATCGACCGGACGTGATGGCGCGGCGTGGCCGCAGCGCAGAAGACCGCGTTGGGCGCGCCGGCCGGCACGGCGGCGGCCTCGCGCGCTCCTCCGCAGCCGCTGACGGCGCGAAGCCGTGGCACGACCGGCGACGTGTCCCGCAAGACCTCCTGCCGTACGCTCACATCGTTCCGGATCTCCACGGGAGAGAGAGCCAGCAGCGTCGCCCGCAAGCCGCGAAGGATGGCGGCCATTGCGCGCGACGGCTGCGCCCAGCGAAACGGCCGGGCCGAACGCTTGGCGCGGCCGCGCTTGGCTCGCCCGGCTCCACTGCCGCGACGGCCGCGCTGATTGGATGCTGATCCTTCGTCATCGACCTGCAACATCAGCCGGAACGGCTGTTCCGAGGGGCCGGCCGCGATCAACAACTTGCGCATGCGTCTCACCTTGATCTCGTGACGGCCAAGCGAGCGGCCGCGTTGGTCGGGACCATCGCGCAAGCGCGGTGACCGCAAGCTGTTGCCCGATGTCAGCGACATGTCAGCTCCGCGGCGTCGCTCACAGTCGCTCTCCCAGCCGCGCCATCACCAGATCGAGCACGTCGGCGTCATCGAACGCCGCCGCGGTCAGCGCCGCGCCCGCCGCGATCAGCTCGTCATGAGCGAGATTGGTGCGCATGCCGACGGTGGCGATGCCAGCCGCCGTCGCCGCCGCGATGCCGGCGCGGGAATCCTCGAAGGCGACCGACCATTCCGGCACGGCGTCGATCGCGCGCAGGCCTTCCAGATAGGGCAGCGGGTGCGGCTTGCCGTGCGGGAGTTCGTCGCCGATGATCACGGCGCGAAACCGGTCCATCAGCCCGAGCCCGTGCAGGATCAGCTCGGCATTGGCGCGCGGCGCGTTGGTGACGGCCGCCACCGGAATCGCCGCCGCCGCGGCCCGATCGAGCAACGCCATCAGGCCCGGCAGCGGCTGCACCGCGCCGGCGGCGAGGCTGCGAAACACCTCCTCCTTCTGCGCCATGACCGCCGCGCGCCGCTCGGGCGGCTCATCGGGCAGAAATTGGGCGGAGATCGACAAATTGGATCGGCCGAGCAGTTCGCGTGCCGCCCGTGCGCGGTCGAACACATGGCCATACGGCCCGAACACCGCGTTGAAGGCCTGCAGGTGCAGCGCGTCGGTATCGGCGAGCGTGCCGTCGATGTCGAACAGCAAAGCCCGCCGCTTATTGATAACGCCTCGCATCAGCAAATTGACCTCAACTCATCCGGATGTTGACGCGATCTGATCCAACTCTCGACCAGACCGGCTGTCGTTATTCCTCAAACGGCGTGAAACCGCGACGGGGGAAATTGCGATGATCGGCCAGTTGAGCGCATTGCCTGTTTTGACATCGTCGAGGCTCGGAGCGGCCGCCGCGCTGGTCTCGATCATCTGTGTTGCCGCGCCCGGCGCCGCGCAGGCCGGATCCGCCGACATGGTCAACGGCCAATACTGCAACGATCTCTGCAAGGCCTATATGGCCTGGTCCGACCGCATGCTGGCCGTCACCCAGCCCGCGTCCTATTCGCGGCCGCAGGTGCGGGTCGCGGTGCCGCAGAGCATGACGCCGAAAAAGATGGACAAGGCCGAGAAGCCGGACCGGATGGCGCAGCATGGGCCGAAGCCGCATCGGCCGGCGAACCTGAACTCCTTCGCCCAGCTGCCCGCCGGCAGCCACGCCGCGCAATCCGCGATGGAGCCGCCGCCGGGCGACCTCGCCGCGTCCGACGAGCCCGCGCCGGCGACAGGTCGGCCGTTCGCCGCCGACCCGCTGCCCCACTCCGCCATCGCCGACATGCGGCGCGCGACCGACGCCGCCGGCCTGCGGCTGGTGTCGATGACCGAGCCCGGCAACGGGCCGGTCACGGTCGGCGAGGCCGGCGGCAGCCAGCGCTCGAAGATGCCCTCGATCTGGATCATGCTCGCCGCAGCCGCGCTGCTGGCCTATTTCGGCCATGGCTGGCTCAAGCGCCGCAACGGCGCCTCGCATCACCTCAACTGAGACGGCAGGAACTGCGACGTCAGGTCGGCCGCGCAACGCCGCGGGAACCATTCCGGACAATTTGACCACCGGGCCTCGCCTGCGACCGGGGCTTCGGTTGAACTCGCAGCGCCGCGGCTCTATGCGTGAGCGATGAACATCGCCCTCACCGCCCCACCGCTGAGTTCCTGGCCGCGTCATCGCGCGGACCTCAAGCCTGCGCCGTTCCTGCCGATGAGCCGCAAGGAGATGGACGCGCTCGGCTGGGACGCCTGCGACATCGTGCTGGTGACCGGCGACGCCTATGTCGACCATCCCTCCTTCGGCATGGCGATCATCGGCCGGCTGCTCGAGGCCCAGGGCTTTCGCGTCGGCATCATCTCGCAGCCCGACTGGCATTCGGCCGAGCCGTTCAAGGCACTCGGACGCCCGCGCGTGTTCTTCGGCGTCACCGGCGGCAACATGGACTCCATGGTCAACCGCTACACGGCTGACCGCCGCATCCGCAGCGACGACGCCTATACCCCCAATGGCGAAGGCGGCAGGCGGCCGGACCGCTGCACGCTGGTCTATGCGCAGCGCTGCCGCGAGGCGTTCAAGGACGTGCCGGTCGTGCTCGGCGGCATCGAGGCCTCGCTGCGCCGCATCGCGCATTACGACTACTGGTCCGACAAGGTGCGCCGCTCGGTGCTGGCCGACGCCAAGGCCGACATCCTGATCTACGGCAATGCCGAGCGCGCCGTGATCGAGGTCGCGCACCGCATCGCCGGCGGCGAAGCGCCCAAGGACATCCAGTCGGTCCGCGGCACCGCGCTGTTCCGCAAAGTGCCAGAGGGCTTCGTCGAGCTGCACGCCGACGATCTCGATTCCGCCGACGAAGGCGCCGCGCGCGAGAAGGGCGACGTCATCATCCGCCTGCCGTCCTGCGAGCAGGTCGAGGCCGACAAGGAAGCCTATGCCCGCGCCTCGCGCGTGCTGCACCGGGAGAGCAATCCGGGCAATGCACGTCCCCTGGTGCAGCGCCATGGCGACCGCGACCTCTGGCTCAACCCGCCGCCGATCCCGCTGACCATGGCGGAGATGGATAGCGTCTACGATCTGCCCTACGCCCGCGCGCCGCATCCGTCCTATGGCGACGCCAAGATCCCGGCCTGGGACATGATCAAGTTCTCGGTGACGATCATGCGCGGCTGCTTCGGCGGCTGCACCTTCTGCTCGATCACCGAGCATGAGGGCCGCATCATCCAGAGCCGCTCGGAAGGCTCGATCCTGCAGGAGATCGAGCGCATCCGGGACAAGACGCCGGGCTTCACCGGCGTGATCTCCGACATCGGCGGCCCGACCGCCAACATGTACCGGATGGCTTGCAAGGACCCCAAGGTCGAGGCCGCGTGCCGCCGGCCGTCCTGCGTCTTCCCGGAGATCTGCCCTAACCTCAACACCTCGCATGACGATCTCATCCGGCTCTATCGCAAGGTCCGCGAGGTCAAGGGCGTCAAGCGCGTGATGGTCGCCTCGGGCGTGCGCTACGACCTCGCGGTCGAGAGCCCGGCCTATATCAAGGAGCTCGTGACGCATCACGTCGGCGGCTACCTGAAGATCGCGCCGGAGCATACCGAGCGTGGTCCGCTCGACAAGATGATGAAGCCGGGCATCGGCACCTATCACCGCTTCAAGCAGATGTTCGACGCCGCCGCGGCGCAGGCTGGCAAGAAGTACTATTTGATCCCGTATTTCATCGCCGCCCATCCCGGCACCAGCGATGAGGACATGATGAACCTCGCGCTGTGGCTGAAGAAGAACCGCTACCGCGCGGATCAAGTCCAGACCTTCCTGCCGTCGCCGATGGCCACGGCCACCGCGATGTACCACACCGGCGTCAACCCGCTGCGCGGCGTCCGCCATGGCAGCAGCGACAAGGTCGAGGCGATCAAGGGCCTGAAGCAGCGCCGCCTGCACAAGGCGTTCCTGCGCTATCACGACCCGGACAACTGGCCGGTGCTGCGGGACGCGCTGCGCGCCATGGGCCGCGCCGATCTGATCGGCTCGCGCCCGGATCAGCTGGTGCCCGCACATCAGCCGCCGGGGACGGGAAAGGCTGCCGTCACGCGGCGGCCTGTGCGACCCGAACAGCGGCCGCAGCGCTTCACGACCAAGGGCGTGAAGATCAGGAAGTAGTTGTCGAGCGCGCGCCAAGCTTGATGGCATGGGCACGCACCCGCCTCGTTCTCCGCTGTCGTCCCGGGCTTGACCCGGGACCCATAGCCACAGGAAGACGTGTTGGGCACATCCTGAAGCACCAGCCTGCCTCACACATCCGCCTGTGGTTATGGGTCCCGGGTCAAGCCCGGGACGACACCGAATTTGTTGCCGCCATCTCGCCAACGCATGCGCACCGGAAGCGCCGGCGTCTGTGACGCATCCACCCCCGTTCCCGCCACCACATCCACTCCACAATTTTTCCGAACAGCCCACCGCACTCCCGCGACGCCATCCGCGCCCAGGTGATGCTGCCGACATCGCCCTCGACAGATGAGAGGGCGCGGGGAAGACCGGACCTCGACTGAGGCCCGTGGCCCGCCTGCGGAAAAAAATGCAGGCGGCAGGTACCACGAGTTCAGCCGGACGACCCGGCCTTCCCCGCGCGGTGGTTTGAACGGCTGCTTCGCGATCTCCCTGGGGACCGGGCTTTCTTGCCCCCATCACCGGCGAGACGCGTTTCCGCATCATCGACCGGCTTGACCTCAGCGTCGGGAGGCCAGGACCACGCGACTTGACCGTACGTCCCAGGCTCATTCGCCGGCCCGCTTGCGCGAAAGCCCCGAGCCCGACACGTCCACCGCTCCCCGCTGCTACGCTCCGTGACGATCGGCCGAAACGTCCCTCTTCATCGCAAACGGGATGGCCGAGAGCATCCACTTGATTTGCCCGACGACACAAGGCGCGCAGCATGCGACAAACTGGCTCGACGGGCAGTTTGCGCATGGCGGCGATGCGGGAATTGCCCGTCGAGCTCCCCCCGAGTGAACTCGGGCTGTCGACGATGCGGGCGAGCACCTGCTAAGCAGAGGTACAACCAACAAGCGAATACGCTGTTTTAGCGACTCTAGCTTCCTGCTAAGCTCCCATTGAGAACCCTTTAGATGGACGACGTTTTAGTCACATGAATATTTCGATCCCATATCTCGTCTTAATCGGTCGAAGCGTCGATTGCCTCATCGATCTTCTCGACGACCGAGAAGCCCTTGAAGCATTCACGCGATCGCATAATTTCGCCGCTGACTTCGAACTCTTACTCGCCACGATCGAAGAACGACCCGAGGCTGAAGTTATGGGACTAGCCATACGTGAGTATCAGTTTGCACTTTACGCAATTGCTGCCGCTAAATATCGACACGCCACGATTAGTCTCAGATTGTTCTTTGAGCTCTCACTTTCGAGCATCCATTTCTCGGCTAACGAGTTTCATTTGCGCGAATGGCAAGTCAAAAAACGAGATATAAACTGGAACGCGCTGACCGATCCGTCGGATGGCGTTTTCGCACACAACTTTATCGAAGCGTTCAATCCCGGGATGGAACGACTCGGAAAACAATATGCAACATTAGCAGGAACTGTCTATCGGGAATGTTCCGAATACGTACACGGCAACCGTCACACCTACAACTTGTCGGACACCGATCAGTCCATCCGGTTCGAGCGAGATCAGCTGATCAACTGGGCAGCACGAGCCGACACGATACGCCTCTGCATACTCTTCGCTTTCGCTTGCAGGTATCTTCGGCTAATTGGCAAGCCACAACGCATCAAACTAGAGCATTTGATGCTCGACTCATTCGGAACTATCTCCACTGTACGAGACTTCTACGCAGCGGGCTAACCTATGATCGACTTCTTCTTTCGAACTGAGGACATACGCCCGGAGGCTGTTGTCGACTATTTTGTTGAGACGGCCCAAGATAGAGCAACTGTCGACGCACTAAAGAATCGGAATCCCACAATTTTGATTGGGAGCCGAGGGGTTGGAAAATCCTTCTTGCTTCGGGTTGCACAGCGAGAGTTGGCCGTCAGCTTCGAGCAAGACAGAGTCTTTCCCGTATATCTAAGCTTCGTTAGAAGCTCACTTCTCCAATCGGCCGATCCCGATCAATTTAAACATTGGATGCTCGCGAGAATTTGCTCCGCCATAATTCGTTCTCTTATGAAGGAAGGCTTGCTTAGCTCCGTTTCTCAAAGCGCCCGACTTTTGGCCGGATCTGATACAGTCTCGGACGCCCAGCCGACACGACTTGAAGTTATCGCTGGCTCGTTTGAAGACTCTTGGCAAAACCCGAACTCAGCGATAGAAAATCTCGAAATTGTTCCATCCGTTGATGCATTAAAAGAAGCTCTCGAAGACATTTCGTCGGAACTGTCAATTAGTCGCTTCGTACTTCTGATCGACGAGGCGGCGCATATTTTTCTGCCAGAACAACAGCGGTTGTTTTTCACGCTTTTCCGCGACTTACGCAGCCATTGTATCACTTGCAATGCGGCAGTTTACCCCGGCGTAACAAGCTACGGAGAGACCTTTCAGCCTGCACATGACGCAACTATGATTTCGATTGACCGAGACGTTCTGGCGCCGACCTACGTAGACAACATGAGAGAAATTGTGGAAAAGCAAGCAGACTCCACAGTTCTCAAGAATATCGCACGGAATGGGAAGAATTTTGCGGTTCTCGCCTATGCTGCCGCCGGAAATCCTCGGCTTCTCCTCAAAACTCTCGCATCATCGCCAGCCGTCGACTCTACTCAAATCAATCTCACGATTCGGGAATATTATCGAAGCGACATCTGGTCCGAACATTCTCTACTGGCAGACAAGTATTCGGGTCACCGAACTGTAATTGACTGGGGAAGACAATTTATTGAGTCGATAGTTTTGCCAGAGATAAAGACAAAAAACGATCAATATTTAGCGGCGGACAAAGCGACGAGTGCATACGTATGGATTCACAGAGACGCCCCGGCGCTCGTAAAGGAAGCTCTTCGTATACTGTCCTACACCGGGGTGGTTATTGAGCAAGCCTCAGGGATTAAGGCTAGCCGCGCTGAGGTTGGCACGCGTTACATGATCAATCTAGGCTGCCTATTCTCACTTGAGGCGCGGCCTGCATCCACTTCGTTCGATATTGCGAAGGGGCTAACCCCCAAGCGGATGACGGAGTTTGGAGCAAATCATTCGGCCTTCAAAAGCTTGGCTGACCAGACGATAAACGCGCCAGATGAGTCAAAAGGAGCAGCCCTAAAGGAGCAGCTGACTAAATCGATTGATGTTCTTGACATTTCAAAATGGCAATATGGAAAGCTCGTCGAATTGGGGCTTTTGACAGTAGGCGACGTGCTTAAGGCCTCAGAAAAGAAACTGATGGAAGCTAGTTACGTCGGCAATGTCCGAGCAAGACAAATGAGAAACGCAGCTGTGGCAGCCGTTTTAGAGTATCTATCGGGCTAAGCCGCCTAAATGGCGAGGACCACGCAGACCTTGGCCAGCGCGCCCCTGGACATTCCGAGGGGCATCGGGAACTCCTCACGGAAGACCTCGCCAAGAGGCATCGGCTTCAGCTTCTTCACGATTGCGGCGCCTTCCGATGATCGTCCACGGTGGTCACATCGGCCGGCCCGCGGCCGTCTAGACCAAGAAGACTCGGCAATACTGAGCCAAGCTAACAGCTCGAGTCGCCGCTCGCCCATCGATAGATCCGGCTGCTCAGGGGTCCTGCTCCCAGCGGATTGCTGACCTTGATGCTCACGCGCGATCCGGAGCCGGACTTTTCGATGCGCGCCGAGGCGAAGTAGTTCATCCGGACCCCATAGCTGCCTGCGACCAGGCGAAACTCCGCAAAGCCGCGGTCGCGGTGCAGCTCGCCTTCGGCTTCGATCTGTCCCCCGCCCGGGTTGGCCGGATTGCCAAAGACCCGGACCGGCGGATTACAGCTTTTGCCGGTCTCCATCAGGCGGCGATAGATTTCCTCGTAGCTTTCGGAAAAGCTTCTGCTGTCGGCGACGTCGCGCGAGTCGAGTCCCTCCGGCGACATCGCACATCCACCGGCCATCAGAACAGCGATCGCCGCCGCAGGCAGAGCTGCCTTGATCCCCATCGTCCATCCCCCTGCGCATCGATCGCATCGCCCCGAGCGATCACCGTGCCACCGGATTCACATACGTCGTTTTGCGGGAGACAGACAATAGCCACGCGGCATCATGAGCGCGGGCTCACCGCGGACGGCTTCGACGTTCGCGACCGACTTGGCGATCACCTCCTCACGACGCTCATTCGTGATTGCGTTTGGCCCGCGCCATCCGTCATAATTGTGAAATAGAAATTTTCGCGCAATTGACGGCAGCCAAGCCGATTGGAAGCCGAACGTTCTTTTGGGGGAGAGAGCGCACATGCACGCGCCAGTGGCCGGCTCGAAACCGGCTCCCGTGGTCGGCACGGCCTACAGGCCGGATATCGACGGACTGAGAGCTGTCGCAGTCATGTCCGTCGTCGTGTTCCACGCCTTTCCCCATGTGCTTCGCGGCGGCTTCATCGGAGTCGACATCTTCTTCGTCATATCCGGGTTCCTGATCACCTCGATCATCGTTGCGGATCTGGCGAACGGATCATTTCGTCTTCGGACCTTCTACGCGCGCCGTGTCAAGCGCATCTTCCCTGCCCTCATCGTAGTTCTCTTGGCCGTCCTCCTGCTCGGGTGCATTCTTCTGTACACCGACGAATACAAGGAGCTCGGCAAGCAGGTCGCGGCGAGCGCCGGATTTGCCGCGAACCTGCTGTTCTGGAAGGAGGCCAACTATTTCGACCTGGCCGCGGAAACGAAGCCGCTGCTTCACCTGTGGTCGCTCGGCATCGAAGAGCAATATTACATCCTCTGGCCGCTGCTGCTGTGGCTGTGCTGGCGGACAAGGAAGCGCGCCTTGCCGTACCTCGTGGGGCTGCTGCTCGTCGGGTCATTTCTGCTGAACATCAGAGCCATGGGCACGAGCCCGACCGAGGCGTTCTACTCCCCGCTCACGCGCGCATGGGAGCTGTTTGCAGGCGGTCTGCTGGCGATCGCATCGTCGCCATACACCAGGCCGCTCCTCGGCGCCGTCCCTGACACGGGACATCGATCGGTCGTTTCCGATCGGCTCGCGGCGTCGGGAATAGCTCTGTTGGCGGCGAGCCTGATCCTGATTTCGAGAAATACGCCATTTCCCGGGTGGGCGGCACTGCTGCCTGTCGCAGCGACCTGCATGCTCGTCGGCGCCGGACCGTCTAGCTGGGTCGCCCGCCGGATTCTTTCGCATCCTGTCCTGGTCGGAATCGGGCTGATCAGCTACCCGTTCTATCTCTGGCACTGGCCCCTGCTCGTCCTGACCCGGGCCTGGATGGGCGAGGCGGGCTCCGCGCCGCTGCGCTGCGGCGGCGTCGCGCTGAGCGCCGGTCTGGCCTGGATCACCTATCGATTTCTCGAACGTCCAATCCGGTTCGGGCAATCGCCCTTGCGCTCGGTCCCGCTGCTCGGCGGTGCCCTGGCGACGCTCGCTGGAATCGGCGCCCTGGCCATGACCTACGGCTGGACCTTTCAGCCGGGCGATCTGAACAGCTACGCAGCCTATTTCGATTCGTTCCGCACGGGCGTGTCGCCGGCCCGGGAAGAGCTGGTGGAGATCAACCAGAACCAATGCAACTTCTACAACTTCGAGAGCGCGCTTCCCACGCGCGTCCCGCGGGACGGCATCAGCTCGGACTGCTACACCAGCCACTCCCGCAGAACGGTGCTGCTCTGGGGCGACTCTCATTCGGCCCATCTCTTCTACGGCTTACGGAAGACGCTGCCGGCCGATACGTCCCTGCTGCTGGTCTATGCGTCGGGGTGCCGTCCACACCCGATCGATCTGGCCAAGTTGACGACCGATTACTGCGAGACGTCCAACGCCTTTGCGCTGTCGACGATCAAGAATGTCGTTCCCGATGTCGTGGTCATCTCATTCAACAATTCCTTCGATACGGATTACCTGCGCGAAGTATCCCGGGACATCAAACGGATCGGCGTGAAACGGGTGATCGTGCTCGGACTGGCGCCTCATTGGGAGCCGTTCCTCTTCAAGGTGGTCATGCAGCATTATTGGCAGTTCACGCCGGCACGTATCGCGACGCACCTGGACCAGCATGCGCTCGGCATCGACAAGGCATTTCGAAACGAGCTCCAGGCCGACGAACCGTTCGAGTACCAGAGCCTTCATGACTTCTTCTGCAATCGAGAAGGCTGCCTGATCTATCTCGATCGCAACCGGCGCGAGGGTCTCGTGAGCTTCGACAATGCGCACCTGCGCCCCCTCGCGTCCCTCTATCTCGCCGAGCACCTGCTCACCCCGTTGATCCAACGCGACGTCCGACCGCTGGGCCTGCGTGACGACGCGCAGCCGCAACGCGGCAGGACGGGGGCTCTCGACGACCGGCCGGCCGTGCAGTGAAGATACGGCGCATTGCTGGAGCGGATCACGAAACGCCCCGGGACAGCCCATCGACGTCTGCCTGCCATCACCCGACCAGAGCTCCGGCGTCGTGTCGATGAATATGCATTGAACGCGCCGATCGTCGTTCGGAAAAAGCCGCTTGCGCTGCCCGATCGTCACGTATAGACGGCGCCTGTCGCGAAAAGCGGCCGTTGCCTGCGGCCGAGTACAAGCCGTCCATCTGCCGTTCTGGCATGGACCGGCCCAGCGTCTCCCACACATCAATCGCCTGACCGATCGTCAGGCTCCAGCGAGCGGTCGCGCGTATCTGCGCCATCGGCTCGCGTGGACCGGAGCGCGCCATGACCAGGGCTGTTGCCGTCATCTATCTGACCATCGTGCTCGATGCCGCCGGCATCGGGCTGATCTTTCCGATCCTGCCGTCGCTGCTGCACGACGTGACGCACGCCGACAACGTGGCGTCCCTTCTCGGCGTCATGACGGCGCTCTACGCCGCGATGCAGTTCATCTGCGCGCCGGTGCTGGGCTCGCTGAGCGATCGGCTCGGCCGGCGCCCGCTGCTGCTGGTCTCGCTGACCGGCGCCATCGTCAACTACCTGTTCCTGGCCGCTGCGTCCGATCTCTGGATGCTCCTGCTCGGCCGCGCCATCGCCGGCGTCACCAGCGCAAACGTCTCGGTGGCCACGGCCTACATCACTGACATCTCTGCCGAGGAGGAGCGAGCCCGCCGCTTCGGACTCCTCAATGCGATGTTCGGCATGGGATTCATCATCGGGCCCGTGCTCGGCGGCGCGCTCGGCGACCATTGGCTGCGGCTGCCGTTCGTCGCGGCGGCGGCGTTGAACGGATGCAACGCGCTGCTGGCGTTGCTGATGCTGCCGGAATCGCGACCACCGGACCCTGGCAGGATCGAGATCGCGGTCCTCAACCCGCTGCGGCCACTGCGCTGGGTGCTCGCCGTCAAGAGCCTGCTGCCGGTGGTTCTCCTCTTCTTCCTGTTCAGCGCGACCGGCGAGGCCTATGGCGTCTGCTGGGCGCTGTGGGGTGGCGACACCTTCCACTGGAGCGGTCTTTGGATCGGCCTGTCGCTCGGCGCCTTCGGCGTGTGCCAGATGCTGGCCCAGATGTTCCTTCCCGGCCCGGCGGTAAGATTGCTGACCGAGCGCGGCGCCATTCTGACCGGGGTGACCTGTGTCTGCACGGCTCTCACGGCCATGGCGTTCGCCAGGCAGAGCTGGATGGTGTTTGGCGCCATGCCGCTGTTCGCCCTCGGCGGCATGGGCATGCCGGCCCTGCAGTCGCTCGCCACCCGGCAGGTCGACGAGAATTTACAGGGCCAGTTCCAGGGCGTGCTCGCCGCCACCGTCAGCCTCGCCTCGATCGTTGCGCCGCTCGGCTTCTCGAGCCTGTACTTCGCCGTCAGGGAGCAATGGCCCGGGGCGATCTGGCTGTCGGTCGTCGCCATCTACGCGTTCGCCATTCCCGTCGTTGTCACCCTGCGCCCGGCCAAGCCGGCGTCCGTGCCCTGACGTCTCGGAGCGATCGCCTGCGCCGCCCGTGCCCGGGGACGGCGCTCGCCCGCACGCCTCTCAGTTCGCGGTGATGCTGTGCAGGTGCAGGGCCATCATGGAGTCGTAGTGGGAGTTGCCGGCATAGGGGTCGTGGACTGCGGCCTCGTGCATGGTGCCGGCGGCATGGGTGCTGCCACTCTCATTGGCCGCGGTCGCATCGGCCTGCGCGTTCGCCAGCACCTGCGCAGCGCCTGCGGCGTCACCGAGCTTGGTCAGGCTGGCGGCGGTCTCGGCCGCCACCGCCGAGGCGATGGCGGCGGCCTGCGCCGGCGTCTGCACCGGCGCGGCGACGCCTGCGGCCTGCGGGATCTGGGCCAGCAGCGCCTGCGTGTCGGGCGTCTTGATGTTGTAGCCGAGCGTCTCCAGCACCACGAGATCGATCGGCGACAGCGTCTGCGACGTGGTCGGGTTGTAGAACTCGTTCAAGGGATCGCGCGCGCCCTGGATGCCGGTGTTGAGGAAGTCGGCCGGGTCGGACATCTGGCCGTAATCGGCGATCTTGGTCACGCCGCCGTCGAGCGAGAAATAGGCGGGAGGGCCGGCGGCGATGTTGTTGTTGATCAGATGCTGTCCCGGCTTGGTGAAATCGAACAGGTCGAAGATGTCGAGATTGCCCGGCGACGGTACGCGCCCGAGCGCATGCGACAATTCGTGCAGCGCGACGCCGACCAGGGACTGAGTCGGGATGTCGGTGTTGAAGATGGCGAAGCCGTCCTCCGTCGTCGTGCTGTTTGGATCGATCAGCCCGAGCACCTTGGCCTGCGCGTTGGCGACGAACACCTGGGAATGGCCCTGCACCGCCCTGGTCGTCGGCAGATTGTCGAACACGGTGTCCCCGGCCGCCGCGTGATCCTGCAGATCGGCTCGGAGCTGCGTGTAGTTGGCGAGCACGCCGTTGCTGACATTGGCGCCGGCGCCGCCGCCGGTGCCGGCGAAATCGATCGCGAGGTTCACCGTGGCCTGATCGGTGATCGCCGAGGACAGGATCGCCGCCGCCTGCTCGACGCCGGCGCGGAAGCTTTCGGGCGCAGCCGCAGCGGCGGCATCGAAGGTGAGGTTGAAGGTCAGACCGCCGGTGTGAACCGCGACGGTCTCGGAGCCGTCGGCATGCACCACCGGATCCGACACCGCGCCGGGCGGCAGCACGAACGGCGAGGCGGCCGCGGCCGTGTTGGTGGTCGTGGTCTTCGCCGCCGCGGCCGGGTCCGGCATCATGAGGCCCTCCGAGCTCAGTCCGAGCTGGTCATAGGTCAGCGTGTTCATCAGACGGACTCCTCGATCATGGCCCCCGCGTCCCCAGCTGCGAGGCGTTCGCAAGCCGCGACCATCATCGGCAAGTGAGTGAAAAGTCTGACGCGGCCGGACCCTCTTCGCGGCAGCCGCGCCATGGTTTGGATGCGGCCGGGAAGCCCCGCCATGCTCCTGCCGCGCTGGTCACGCGCGGCGAATGACGGCAATCTGCGGCAGGCGTCCGCCACAGATCGATCCAACATCATCATCGAGAGCCTCCCCATGAAGATGCGCCCGCTCGGCCGGTCCGGCCTCAACGTTCCGCCCCTCTGCTTCGGCTGCAACGTGTTCGGCTGGACGGTGGACGAGGCAGCCTCGTTCCGCCTGCTCGACAAGGTGCTGGAGTCCGGGCTCAACTTCCTCGACACGGCGGACGTCTATTCGCGCTGGGTGCCCGGCCACACCGGCGGCGAGTCCGAGACCATCATCGGCAAATGGATGAAGCTGCGCGGCAATCGCGATCGTGTCATCCTCGCCACCAAGGTCGGCATGGACATGGGCGACGGCAAGGTCGGGCTGAAGCCCGACTACATCGCGCGCGCGGTGGAGGATAGCTTGCGCCGGCTGCAGACCGACGTGATCGACCTCTATCAGTCGCACAAGGACGACGAGGCGACGCCGCAGGAGGAGACGCTGGCGGCCTATGACAGGCTGATCAAGGCCGGCAAGGTGCGGGTCATCGGCGCCTCGAACTTCTCGGCGGAACGGCTGCAGGCCGCGCTCGACATCTCCAAGGCGAACAGCCTGCCGCGCTATGAGAGCCTGCAGCCGGAATACAGCCTCGCCGAGCGCGCATCCTACGAAGGCGCGCTGCAGCGCGTCTGCGAGGACAACGGCGTCGGCGTCATCACCTTCTTCTCGCTGGCCGCCGGCTTCCTCACCGGCAAGTACCGCTCGGAGGCCGATTTCGGCAAGAGCCCGCGCGGCCAGCGCAGCATTCCGAAATACTTGAACGAGCGCGGCATGCGCATCCTCGCCGCGCTGGATTCGGTCGCGAGGGAGACCGGAGCGCAGCAGGCCTCGATCGCGCTGGCGTGGCTGCTGGCGAAGCCCTCGGTGACGGCGCCGATCGCCAGCGCCACCAGGCCCGAGCAGGTCGACACCCTCGTGGCGGCGACGCAGCTCGCGCTGACCGCGGACCAGGTCGCGCGGCTCGACGCGGCGAGCGCGTGAGCGCACACGAACAGCGTCATCATTCAACCAGGCGTGCGGCGTTTCGACACGCACGCAGGACGGTCGTTCTCCACCGGACACGGCCTGTGATCGAGGACAGGGCGCTGCCAACAGCTGTCCTCGCACGCGATCACGCTCCTGCACCGCATTTTCAGCACAGCCGTGCAGCGGGCCGGGCGACTTTGCAGCATTTCGCGGATCGTCACCTCGCGGCCAAACTTCGGCCGGGATCGAACTGCTAAGTCCACCTCTAATTTAGAATGTATCGAGGAAGCGTTCGGTGAATCGTGTCGCGCGCGTAGCTGTTGGCGCATTCGTATTTGCATCGGTTCTGTCATCCCTCGTGGCGCCGACCGGCAGCGCCCGGGCGCAGCAATCACCGCAGCGCGCGCCGGCCGGCGCCCCGGTGGGCACGCTGCCGGACCGCGAGGCGCTGAACTCCGGCACCGTCACCGTGATCACCGCGCCGATCGGCGGGCCGATGTCGGTGATGGGCTCCGACATGGCAGCGGTGCTGGATGATGGCGAGAGCCTGCGCGTGCTGCCGATCCTCGGCAAGGGCTCGGCGCAGAACCTCATCGACATCGTCATGCTGAAGAACATCGACATGGGCTTCGTCGCCACCGACGCGCTGGAATTCGTCAAGACGGAATACAACATTCCAGACATTGCCCAGCGCGTGCGCTACATCGCGAAGCTGTTCCACAACGACGTTCACATCATCGCGCGGCGCGAGATCCGCTCGCTCGCGGATCTCAACGGCAAGCGCGTATTCGCCGAGCGCTCGATCGGCCTCCCGGCGGCGCGCACGATCTTCCGGCGGCTCGGCATCCAGGCCGACATCGATTCGCAGACCGACCCGACCGGCGGGCTGCAGAAGCTGATCGACGGCCAGGGCGATGCCTGGATCGCCTCGGTGTCGAAGGACGCGCCGATCATCAAGGGCATCAAGAACGAGGGCGGCCGGCTGCATCTGCTGCCGGTCCCGTATGACCGCGTGCTGCAGGACATCTATCTGCCGACGACGTTCTCGTCGGAGGAATATCCCAACCTGGTGCCGCCGGGCACGAAGGTCGACGCCGTCGCGGCCTCCACCGTGCTCATGGTCTACAACTGGCCGGAGAACAGCGAACGCTATCGCCGCACCGCGCGGTTCGTCGACGCGCTGTTCGGCAAGATCCAGGTGCTGCAGTCGCCGCCGCGGCATCCGAAATGGCGCGACACCGTGCTGTCGGCGCCGGTGCAGGGCATGATCCGCTTCAAGGCGGCGCAGGAATGGCTCGACGGCGCCCGCGCGATGCAGTCGCCGGGCCAGGATGCCAACCCGGCCGAATTCCGCAAGTTTCTCGACGAGCGCAAGGCGCAGGCGCGGATGTCGCCGGACGAGGCCGCGAGACTCTACAGCGACTTCCTAAAGTGGCAGCGCAGCAGGGAGCCACGCTGAGCACCGAACCGCCGGAAGCGACGTCCCGGCGTCAGGAGGGCGGCAGCAATCCCGCCTGCTCGGCCGTGCGCCGGACGGCCGGCAGGGCCGCATTCGCAGCGCCGCCGTGCTGAGGCGCGGCGCGCGCGAAGCTCAGCTCGACCGTGGTGCCGCCGCCCGGCGTCTCGCGCAGCGCGACGCGGCCCTGATGCGTCGCCATGACCTGCGACACGATCGAGAGCCCGAGCCCCATGCCTTCGCCGCGGGCGTGGCCGCGCTCGAACGGCTGCAGCAGGCGTTCGGGCTGATCGGATTGCAGGCCGGGCCCCGAATCGATCACGCGCAGGCGGGCAGCGGAGTCGACCTCGACCAGGATGGGACCGCCCGCGCCGGCATGCGCGACCGCATTCCTGATCAGGTTCGAGAGCGCGACCGCGATAGCGGGCTCCGAGCCGCGGATCCGGACCGGCGCATCGCAGCCGGCGAAGCCGATCTCGAGCCCGGCCTGCAGCGCCATCGGCACGTGCTCGGCGGTGACGCGCCGCGCCAGCGCGACCAGGTCGATCTCGCCCGGCTCGTCCGGCTCCATCGAGATCCGCGCCAGTTGCAGCAGCATGGTGACGATCGACGACAGCTTCTGGTTCTCGCCGACGAGCTTCGCGCGCAGGCCGGCATCCGGCACCGCCTCCAGCATGGTGCGGGCGTTGGTCAGCGGCGTCCGCAGCTCATGGGCCGCGTTGGACAGGAAGTTGCGCTGCGCCTCGGCGGCGTGGTCGATGCGCGTCAGGGCACGATTGAAGGCGGTGACCAGCGGCAGCAGTTCGGCCGGCGCGTCGCGCTCGGGCAGCCTTCGGCCGTCGGGCACGCCGTCGATCATCTCGGCCGCGCGCGCGACCGCGCGCACCGGACGCGCGATCAGCGTCGGCACGAACAGCAGCGCCGCCAGCACCGTCGCGACCAGGACCAGGATGATCGGGAGCGCGACGATCGTCGCATCGGTCAAGGTGCCCGTCATCAGTTGCGTCGACGTGTAGGCGACGCCGCCGGTCTCGATCCAGACCTCGCCGACCGGCGTATTCCGGACCGCCGTCATCCGTTTCAGGCGCCTCGTCTCGCCGTCGATCGCATAGGCAAGAAAGCTGGTGCCGTCCCGCGAGGACGGCCCCTTGTGCGGCCGCCATTTCGGAATCGGCCCGTAGCTCACCTCGCCGCTCTTGTCGGAGACGACATACCAGAACGTCGGAAAGTCCTGCATGATCGTGTCGAGGCGGGGCGTCTGCTTGACGATCAGCTGGCCGCCGGCATCGCGGGCCACGGCCTCCTTCAGCGCGTCGGCGACGTCGGCCGCACCCCACGTGCCGTCATCGTCGCCGCCGAAGCGGATCAGCAAGGCGGCGGCGCAGATCAGCATGATGGTGGTGACGACCGCAATCAGCGTCGCGGAGAGCAGCGTGATCGAGCGCCGGATGCGGCTCAGCTTCTGCCACCTCATCTGCGTCACTCGCCGCTGAGGAGATAGCCAAGGCCGCGCACCGGCCTGATCGTGGCCTTGCAATTGGCTTCGCGCAGGCGGCGGCGCAGCCGCGACACATGGGCCTCGATCGCGTTCGACTGGATCTCGTCCTCGAAGCCGTAGGCTGCGGTCTCCAACGTCTCGCGCAGCACGACACGCCCGCTGCGGCGAACCAGCGCCTCGAGGATCGCAAGTTCGCGCCTGGGCACCACGATCGGCGCCTCGTCGACGCAGACCGCACGGTTGACGATGTCGAATCCCAGATTGGCGATCGAGACCATCGCGCCGCGGTCGAGAAATAGACGGCGCAGCACCGCCCGCGCCCGTGCCACCAGTTCAATAGGCTCAAATGGCTTGGCGACATAGTCGTCCGCGCCCTCGTCGAGCGCACGTGCGATGTCGGCGGGATCGTCGAGCGCCGTCAGCACCACGGTCGCGGGGCTCGGCTTCTGCTGCCGCAGATCCGGCAATAGCGCCAGCCCGTCGCCGTCCGGAAGACCGCGGTCGATCACCACGAGCTCGAAATTCCGCACCGCGATCGCCGCCCGCGCCTCGTCGAGCGTCGTGACGATGTCCGACGAGCCGAACGCCGTCGCGAGTGCATCCCGCAGCCAGAGCCCGAGCTGGGGATCATCCTCAACGACCAGAACGCGCACGCCATCCTCCCGCATCACCGACAATCGGCTGTTCCTATCATTACGGACGGATTACAATAGGATTACGTGGCGGCGTTCTGGTACCGTTGTTTTTCGTGGCTCAATCGAAGTTGACTGGTTCTGACAAGGCCGATTGCACGCCTGTCGCGACATCTCCGATTGCAAGCTGAACGGTTTCTCGGCCGGCGCGATTGCAGTCGCATGACGGGCCAGGCCGCGGACATCCGATTTTCCATCAGCCGGCAGGCCGGTAACGTCAGCCTTTCGTAATCGTCTTGGCCGAGACTGGCGCGCTCAAACACGCGCCGAGGATTCGCCCGCATGAAGCCTGCCGCATGATCGACCGGACATACCGGGCGATCCGCCATTCCTAATCGGCCGGGGGCGTCGATCGCGCGTCACATCCGTTGCCTCATCATTGATCGACATCGACATGTTCTATGACTTTGCGTTCTCGACCGTCGCCGAACGGTCGGACTGTCATCCGGCGGCCTGGCGTCGTCCATTCCTGCGCTGGCTGGACGGCATCGAGGCCGGCTGGGCCGTGCCGCTGCTGCTGGCGTGCTTCGTGGCCGTGTGGACGGTCTATCTTTCGATCGCCTATGCCGGTGCCGGCCTGCATCCTGACGTGATCGAGACCTGGACGTTCGGGCGGACGTTCGCCTGGGGCTACGACAAGCATCCGCCGCTGATGGGCTGGATCGCCGGCGCCTGGACCGCCGTCTTCCCGCTTTCCGACTGGTCGTTCCACGTGATGGCGATGACCAATGCGGCGCTGGCGCTGTGGTTCGTCGATCTCGTCTCGCGCCGCTTCGTCGGCGGCGACAAGCGGGTGATCGTGCTGCTGCTGCTGATGCTGACGCCGGCCTATCAGTTTCACGCGCAGCGCTTCAACGCCAACTCGGTGCAGCTGGCGACGTGGCCGCTCGCCACCTACTGCTTCCTGCGCGCGTTCGAAACGCGAACGACGTCCTGGGCTGCCGCCGCGGGCCTGACGACCGCACTCGCCGTGCTCGGCAAGTACTACTCGATCTTCCTGGTGATGAGTTTTGCCTTCGCCGCCATAGCGCATCCGCAGCGGCGCGCCTATTTCACGTCGGCTTCACCATGGATCTCCACGGTCGCCGGCCTCGCCGCGCTGTCGATGCATCTCGACTGGCTGGTCGGACATGACGCCGCGCCCATCCAGCACGCGCTGATGCACGCGCGCTCCACCCTGGCAACGTCGTCGCGGGATGCCCTGTTCTTCCTCTTGGGGCTCGCAGCCGCGATGGCCGTGCCAGCCGTCACTTGGCTGATCGTCGCCGGCGCCAGGATCAGGTCCTTCGCCACGGAGATGACCACGCTGAACGACGGCCTCCGGCTGTTGTCGTACATCGCCATCGGCACGGTCGGCCTGCCCGTCGTCAACGCGCTGATCATGGGGACCGACCTGCCATCGCTGTGGGCGCTGCAGGGACTGTTCCTGTTCGTCGTGGTGGTCGTCTGCGGCGCAAGCTATCCGATTGCCCGCTTCCACACCGTCAACATCGCGGTGCTGACGGCCGGGATCGCCGTCCTGGCCGCGATCGTCGCGGCGCCGCTGCACGCCTTCTACCGCAACCGGCACGGCTATGAGGAAGGCCGCACCTTCTACCAGCAGACTGCACAGGAAGCGACGCGGCTATGGCGGGATCTGACAGGAACACCGCTCGCGCATGTCGGCGGCACCGAGAGCCTTGCGCTCGCGACCGCCTTCTACAGCGCTGACCATCCCGCTTACGGTCTGCCCATCTCAGCCCACAAGACCGGTGCGGACTCTGGCAGCGAAGGCTGGATTTCGCTGTGCTTTCGCGACCAGGCGGATTGTATCGGCGCCGCGGAAGCGGCGGCCGCCCGATCCGGCAACTACGTCAGGCGTGAGTTCACGGTGCAGGCGCGGCTGCTCGGCTGGACGGGTTGCACACGAACGGTGGTGGCCTTCCTGGTGACACGGCCGAGCGAACTATAGGGCTGAGACAACGCGGGACGCGGCAACATCGTCGGCGGATCCGAGCATGCAGATAAATAACAAGGCCCCGCATCTGCGGGGCCTTGCATCGTCGGATGCCGGGCGGCCGTCTCAGTCGTTGTCCCAGGAGCCGTCGGAATAGCCGTCCCGGTAGCCGGACAGATAGCCGTCGCCATAATTGCCGTAGTCCGCATCATACTCATAGACGCGGTGACGACGATAGACGACCCGCGGCGGTGGATAGTCCTCGTAGCTGTCCACATAGGTGGGCGCGGAACGGGCGGTTGCCGCAGACCCGATCAGGGCTCCGATCGCCAGACCGCCGGCGACGCCGGCGGCCACCGCCGCTCCGCGATTCCCGCCGGCGTGCACCGGCGTGGCGATCGTAGCAGCGATGGTCGAGGCCACGATCATGAGCGCGCAAATTCGTTTCATTGGGTTCTCCTTGCGATCGGCTCAGCCGTCGTTGCGGGAGACTGGCAGCGGCGACTTACAGCATCATTACGGACGGACAGCGCGCGTGTGAGCGCGAACCTCACGCGAGGTCCATCATGGCAGGCCGTTCGGACGTGTGGGGCTGGGACACAAACCGAACGGCCTGCTCACTGGACTCCGACGACGTTCGAAGCCATGCGGCACCAGCTCATGATGGAAGGCGCCGCAGGTGGGACGGAGCCGACCTGATCAGGTCGGGCTTCAGGGCTGCGACGCCGCTCCGTTGTCTTTCCGATCGAGCACCACATCGAGAGACGGCGAGCATTGGCTCATCATGACACGCTGTCGATGGCGAAACCGATGTGACGTCGGCCGTAAGGACGCTTCGAAGTAAGCGTCACGCGCCTTACCGCAGGATTACAGAACGACGCAGACGCTCCGGGCATCTCATCGGTGCATGACCGGGAAAAATTCCCGCGCGTTTGAACAGCCGGCTTCGAGTTGATAGACGACGACGAGCCAGGCAGCGCGCCATTGCGCTTCACACGCCAACTGTTTCGCCTGCCCGGCGGCAATGTCGTTCCGTCCGAGCCGCAGCGTCGAAGGCATCGACGTCCGCCGCATGTGCGCCCGGGAAATTTCGCAATTCTGCCGACGTGCGCGTCACAAGCCGAGCGTTGCACGCTTTGCCCAGTCCGTGCGACGCGAAAGGAAATCGGCGGGCGGCGCGCTCGAATTGTTGTGCGGCTCCACAACCATCTGCTAGGGAGTGCGGCATCGCGCGATCAGCCGGTTGGGAGAGTGGGTGTCACTGACACGCGAACGAATCGAAGGGCTCGCGCCTGATCAGGCCTCACTCGCCGCGGCGCTGAAGCTGGTGAAGCCGGCGAACTGGCCGGTGCTCGCCGCGAGCAGCGATGCCGAGGTGCTGTGGGGCGAATGCCAGGGCTCGGGCGCGACACCGTATCGCGTGGTCACCGCAGCCGAAGGCAGCGGCTACAAATGCACCTGCCCCAGCCGCAAGTTTCCCTGCAAGCATGTGCTGGCGGTGCTGTGGCTGCGGGTCGACAAGCCGGAGCGGTTCGAGACCACCAGCCCGCCGCAATGGGTCGACGACTGGAGCGCGCGGCGGCGCGGCTCGAGCGGCCGCGCGCCGGGCAAGCCGAAGCCGGAGGGCGATGATGCGGGCGCGCCGCCTTCGCTCGATGCTGCGCTGGCAGAGACCGCGACGATTGCTCCCGCCGATCCAAAGGCTGCCGCGCGCGCCGAGGCGCAACGCCAGCGCATCAGGGCCGAGCGCGAGGCCGCGATCCTCGCCGGGCTCGACGAACTGGAGCGCTGGATCGCGGATCAGCTCAACCAGGGGCTTGCCGATTTCGCTACCCGCGCCGCATCCGCCGCGCGCACGCTGTCGACACGGCTGGTCGATGCCAAGGCCGGCGGCCTCGCTGCGCGGCTCGATCAGCTCTCGTCCGAACTGTTTCGTGTCCGCGAGGATCGCCGCGCCGATCTCGCCATCGAGCAGCTCGGCACGATGACCTTGATCGCCTCGGCCTACCGGCATCAGGACCGCCTGCCGGCGCCGCTGCGCGAGGATGTCCGACGCGCGGTCGGCTGGTCGCTGCGCCGCGAGGAGCTGCTGGCGGACGCCGCGGCGCCGCGCGCAAGCAGCGTGTGGATCGTTGCCGCCAACCTGTCCGAGGTGCAGCCGGACAAGCTGCGCAGGCTCGAGACATGGCTCGTCAACACTGGCGATGACCTCAGCCAGCCGCGCGCCGCGGTGCTGGTCGATTTCGTGCCGGTGTCCGGCGGCGGCGCCGGATTTCCGTTCGCGCCCGGGGAGACCATCGACGGCGAGGTCGTGTTCTATCCGTCCGCCGCGCCGTTGCGCGGGCTGCTGGCGAGCCGCAAGACGGCGGCGACCGCGACCTGGCCGCGGCCGCTGCCGGGGCTCGCACCAGCGCTGCAGGACTACACCGCGCGGCTCGCCGCCCTGCCGTGGCTCGATCGCTGGCCGCTGCTGCTTGCGGGCGTCACGCTCCACACCACCGGCAAGGGCGCGCTCGCCATCACCGACAAGGCCGGAGATGCGATCGCGGTGGAACGCAGCCAGTTCGACCAGCTGACCCCGCTGCTCGGCCTCGACGACCTGTCGCTGCTGTGTCTGTGGGACGGCCGCGTTGCGCAGGTGCTCGCCGCCGAAACGGCGCTCGGCCGCTGGCATTACGAGGGCTGACGATGGCGAGCGCAATCGATCCCCAGAGCCATGCCCGTCTGCGCCAATCCTTCCTGCTTGGCCTCGCGCGGCAGCCCTTGGCAACGCCGCCTGCGCTGGCCGAACTATTGCCGCAGGGGCGCGAGCCGGCGCTGCCCCTGCTGGCGCTGGCCGCACAATGGCAGCGCTTCGCCGGCGCGACGGCGCCTGTCGCCGATCCCGTCCCTGATGCCGCCCTGCGGCTGCACCAGGACGCGCGGCCCATCCTGCCCGAACCGGCGCGGCGCGCGCTCAAGGCCCTGGCGCGCAGCGTCGAGAAGTCGCTGGCGTCGAGCGCCCTGCCGCTCGCGCTGCACCGTGTCCAGGCCGCCGGCTGCCGGCTGCACCCGTTCGATCTGCCGGATCTCGTGCCGCACATCAAAGCCAATGCCGAGGACCACGGCCTCGCCGAGCGTGCCTATCTGGCGCTGATCGCCTCCGACGCCGATGACGATGCGACGAAGGGCCTGTTCTTCGAACGCATCACCATCGAGAACTGGACCACCTTCCCGAAGGCGCAGCGGCGCGCCTTCGTCGCGGAGCAGCGCCGCAACAATCCCGCCGACGGCCGCGCGCTGATCGAATCGGTGTGGAAGAGCGAGCCCGCACCGGTCCGCGCTGCGCTGCTCGATGCGCTGATGGTCGGCCTCGGCTCCGATGATCAGCCGTTTCTGGAGAGCCTGAGCGCCGATCGCGCCGACAGCATCAAGCAGATCGCCGCACAGCTCCTCACGCGCATCGCTGAACGCGCCGAACGCGGCACCCGGCTGAGCGAGGCCGCTCAGTGCTTCCAGCGCGCGGGCTCGTTCCTCGCCAAGATCGGCCTCGGCTCGGCGTCGACAGTGACCTTCAAGCTGCCGGCCGACGGCCTGAAATGGCAGGAGGCCGAGGCGTTGCGCGAGCGGCTGTTCGGCGGGCTGCAGCTCGGCGCGCTCGCTGCCGCGGTCGGCGTATCGCCCGAGGCGCTGATCGCGGCACTGCCGCCATCCGAGCATCGCGTGCTCATGCTGCTGATGGATGCCGCCGCGGCCGAAGGCGACGACGACACCGTGCTGCGCATCATCGGCGCGCGTCTCTGCGGCGGCGACTCACTGCACGGATATGCCCTGATGTCGCTCGCGGCGAAGGCGCGCCAGCCGCTCGCAGCGGAGGTCGCCGAACGCGTGCTGGCGTCACCGGCCTGGCAGAAGGCGATCCAGGACCTCGCCGACGCGACCACGCTGGCGGCGCAGAAGGACGACGGCCGGCTGGTGCTCATGGCTGCGCTGATGCCGCGCGCGACGATGCCCGCCTTCATCGCCACGCTCACCCCGCTGTCCCCCGCCACTGCGCGGGCGGCCAAGGATTTCGCCGACCTCGTTTGCGCGTTGCCGACGTAACGCGCCATCCAACACTCCGGAGCACGTCCATGACGAACGCCGATGCGAGCCCCACCGACGGCCAGTTGCGCCGCTCCGCGGAAACGCTGCATGCCCACGAGCTCGAGGCGCTGGCGCAGGAAGACACGCGGGCGCGGCCGGCGCAGTGGCGGCTGTCGCCACAGGCGGTCGTGACCTATCTGATGGGCGGCCGCACCAGATCGGGCGTCGAGATCACGCCGAAATATATCGGCAACCGCCGGCTGATCGAGACCGCCGTGGCGACGCTCGCGACCGATCGCGCGCTGCTGATCCTGGGCGTGCCCGGCACAGCGAAGTCGTGGGTCTCCGAGCATCTCGCCGCCGCGATCTCCGGCTCGTCCGAGCTGATCGTGCAATGCACCGCCGGCACCGACGAGAACCAGATCCGCTACGGCTGGAACTATGCGCTGCTGCTGGCAAAAGGCCCGTCGCGCGAGGCCATGGTGGCGACCCCGCTGATGCGCGCGATGGAGGCCGGACGGATCGTGCGCTTCGAGGAGCTGACGCGCATGCCGTCGGACGTGCAGGACACGCTGATCACGGTGCTGTCGGAGAAGCTGATGCCGATCGCGGAGATCAACGACGCCGTGCACGCCCGGCGCGGCTTCAACATGATCGCGACGGCAAATGCGCGCGACAAGGGCGTCAATGAATTGTCCTCGGCGCTGAAGCGGCGCTTCAATGTCGTGGTGCTGCCGCTGCCCGCCGACCTGGATGAGGAGGTGAAGATCGTCACCAAGCGGGTCGGCGAGATCGGCGGCGGGCTGGAGCTGCCGACAATCGCGCCGGCCGACCAGGAGATCATGCGCATCGTCACGGTGTTCCGCGAGCTGCGCGACGGCCAGACGCTCGACGGCCGGCTCAAGCTGAAGTCGCCGTCAGGCTCGCTGTCGACGGCGGAGGCGATCGCGGTGACGATCGGCGCCTGGGCGGAGGCCGGCCATTTCGGCTCCGGCGTGATCGACGCACAGAGCATGGCGGCGAACCTCGTCGGCGCCATCGTCAAGGATCCGGTGCAGGACAAGGTCGTGCTGCAGGAATATCTTGAAACCGTGGTGCGCGAGCGCAAGCCCTGGGCCGATCTCTACGGCGCGATCCGCGAAGTGATGTGACGTGGCCGCAGCTTCGTCCGATCGCCTGCACCTCCTCGGCATCCGTCATCACGGACCCGGCTCGGCACGCGCCGTGCTGGCGGCGCTCGACGCCGCCGATCCGGCGGTCGTGCTGATCGAGGGTCCGCCGGATGCCGATGAGCTGATCTCCTTCGCCGCATCGCCGGCGATGGTGCCGCCCATCGCCTTGCTGGTGCATGCGCAGGACGATGCGAGCAACGCCAGCTTCTTCCCGTTCGCGGTGTTCTCGCCGGAATGGCAGGCGATCCGCTGGGCGCTGGCGAAGCAGCGACCGGTCCGCTTCATCGATCTGCCGGCGTCGCATCGGCTGGCCGAACGGGCCAAGGCGGCGAAGCCGGAGAGCGATGAAGGCAAGGCCACGCCGGAGGACGCCAACGCGGCTGCGCAGGAGCAGCCCGAGACCACCGATCCGGAGCTGGCACAGATCCGGCGCGATCCTTTGGCCTATCTCGCCACGCTCGCCGGCTATGACGACAGCGAGTCCTGGTGGAACGCGATCGTCGAGCAGGGCACGCATGGACCGGAGATCTTTGCCGCGCTGGAAGCGGCCATCGCGGCGTTGCGCGAGACAATCGATCCCCTGCCCTATCAGCCGGCGGATGAAGCCCAGCGCGAGCTGCGCCGCGAAGCGCACATGCGCCTGGAAATCGCAGCGGCGCTGAGCGCGCAGGACGGCACGGTCGCCGTTATCTGCGGCGCCTGGCACGTGCCGGCGCTGCGCCGGAAAGTGGCGCTGAAGGACGATCGCGCGCTGTTGAAGGGGCTGCCGCGGGTCAAGGTCACCGCGACCTGGGTGCCGTGGACGGAGACACGCCTCGCCGCTTCGTCCGGCTATGGCGCCGGCGTGATCTCGCCCGGCTGGTACGCGCATCTGTGGCAGGGACTGCAGCACGGCCAAGCCGCAGCACTCGACGCCACCGGCTTCACCACGCGCTGGCAGGCGCGGGTCGCGGAGCTGCTGCGGCGGAACGGCCGGCCGGCATCGACGGCATCCGTCATCGAGGCGTCCCGGCTCGCGATCACGCTGGCCGCGTTGCGCGACGTCGCTTTGCCGGGACTGGCCGAGATGCGCGAGGCGAGCCTTGCCACGCTTTGCGAAGGCGAGACGGCGCCGTTCCGCCTGATCGACCAGCAGCTCATCATCGGGCAACGTGTCGGCGAGATCGACGACAGCGTGCCGCAGATGCCGCTCGCCGCCGATCTCGCGCGCTGGCAGCGCAAGCTGAAGCTGAAGCCCGAGGCGCTCGACACCGACATGGCGCTCGACCTGCGCAGCGAGGCTGGGCTTGCCAAGTCGCAGCTCCTGCATCGCCTCGCGCTGATCCAGGTGCCGTGGGGACGGTTGCAGGGATCGGGACAGAGCCGCGGCACCTTTCGCGAGAACTGGCGGCTGCGCTGGGAGCCGGAATTCTCGGTGCGTCTGGTCGAGGCGCTGGTGCACGGCACGACCGTCGCGCAGGCCGCAGGCAACGCCGCCGTCACCCACGCGCAGGCGGCGACCTCGTTGAACACCGTCGCGGACCTCGTGCGCGGCTGTCTCGAAGCGGGTCTGAGCGAGGCGGCCGAAACGACGATCGTGCTGCTGCAACAGCGCTCGGCTGCGACCAGCGACGTTGCCGACCTCACCGAGGCCGTGCCGCCGCTCGCCGAAATCCTGCGCTACGGCACCGCGCGGGCGCTGCCGACCGAGGCGCTGCGCCTGCTGGTGACCAGCCTCGTCGAGGCGATCTGTGCCGGCCTCGTCTATGCCTGCCGCAACCTGCAAGCCGACGTCGCCGCCGATCTGCGCGGCAGGCTGGCGCGGCTCGACGTCGCGATCGGGCTGATCGAGGATCGCGGCCTGCGCGACGGCTGGAGCCGCACGCTGCTGCATGTCGCCGCCGATGCGGCAGCGCATCCGCTGGTGAAGGGCCTGGCGGGCCGCCTGCTGTACGATCAGGGCATCGTCTCACCGGAGCAGGCCGCGCTGGCACTGTCGCGCGCGCTCTCCCACAGCGTGCCGACCCTGGAGGCCGGCGACTGGCTCGACGGGTTTCTCGGCCAGAGCGGCCAGGTGCTGCTGCACGACCAGATGCTGCGCCGGATCATCGACGGCTGGCTGGCTGCGATCGACGACGAGGCGTTCAACAACCTGCTGCCGGTGATGCGCCGTGCCTTCGCGAGCTTCGACCGCAACGAGCGGCGGCGCCTGCTCGACGAGCTGGCCAGGCAGCGGCCGCTGGCCGTCGCTTCCACTTCAGATGCGAGTCCGCTGCAGCCGCTCGCAGCGCTGTCGGCCAGCGCTGCCGGCTTCGATGCGGCTCTGCCCTTGCTGTTGACCATCCTGGGCGCCGACCGGCCGATCAAGGAGGCTAATCGATGAGCGACGACGCTGCTGCCGAGCGCAACCGCCGCTGGCGCCTCGTGCTCGGCGGCGACGACCAGGCCGGCCTGTCCGATCGCGATCGGCGGCTCGATGCGGCGCTGGCCGGACTCTATGACGCCGGCTCCGGCGGCAAGCGCGGCGGGGGCCGACGTGGCGGCCTCGGCGGCTCGGCGCCGCGCGTGGCGAGCTGGCTCGGCGACATCAGGGAGTTCTTTCCCGCGCCGGTCGTGCAGGTAATCCAGAAGGACGCGTTCGAGCGGCTCGGCCTGAAGGAGATGCTGCTGCAGCCGGAGTTCCTCGCCGCCCTCGAAGCCGACGTGCATCTCGTCGCCGACCTGATGGCGCTGCGCGCGGTGATGCCGGAGAAGACCAAGGCGACGGCGCGCCAGGTCGTCGCCAAGGTGGTGAAGGAGCTGATGGAAAAGCTCGACGCCCGCACCACCGAGACGATCCGGGGCGCGGTCGACCGCCGCCGCCTCACCCGCCGGCCGCGCGCCGGCGACATCGACTGGCCGCGCACGATCGGCAGGAATCTGCGCCACTGGCAGGCCGAGCATCGCACCATCGTGCCGGAGACATTGATCGGGCACGCGCGCGCCGCGCGCCGGACCAATCTGGAGGAGGTGATCCTCTGCGTCGACCAGTCGGGCTCGATGGGCACCTCCGTCGTCTACTCCTCGATCTTCGCCGCGGTGCTGGCCTCGATCCCGGCGATCGCGATGAAGCTCGTGGTGTTCGACACCAACATCATCGACCTCACCGAGGAGCTGGCCGATCCGGTCGAGGTGCTGTTCTCGGTGCAGCTCGGCGGCGGCACCGACATCAACCAGGCGCTGGCCTATTGCGAGCGCCTGGTCCGCGAGCCGGCGCGGACGCACATGGTGCTGATCAGCGATCTCATCGAGGGCGGCATCGCCGAGCAGATGCTGGCCCGCGCCAAGGCGCTGGTCTCGTCGGGCGTGAACCTGATCGTGCTGCTGGCGCTCAACGACGACGGCCGTCCGGCCTATGACGGCAAGCATGCCGCAATCCTGGCCTCGCTCGGCTGCCCGGTGTTCGCCTGCACGCCGCACCAGTTTCCGGAGTTGATGGCGACCGCGCTGAAGCGCCAGGACATCTGGTCGTGGGCCGCAGCGCAGGACATCAAGCTGGTGCGGCCGGAGGACGGCGTCTCGGGCGTGTGAATGAAGCGCTTGGTTCTCATCTGCATCCTGCAACTCGGGCGCTATGCGGTCCTGCCCGTGGTCGGTTTGGCCGGCGGATTGCTGGTCATCTGGCTGATGCTCCTCGACGACTCCACGAGGATTGCGCTCTCGGCCTGCCACACGGCATCATGCCGGCCATGAACGACGCAGCACAGCGCGCCCACCGCGGCATCGGCCATTCGACCAATCTCGTCGGGCGTCCCTCCGCGTGGCTGGCGAGCTGTGCCTTCAACGACAGCGCGGTGCCGCTGCACATCTGGGGCGTCACGGAGATGAACCCCAGCCTGTTCACGATGCTCGATCAGGCCGAACATCTCGCCGAAGCCGGCGAAGCCTTCACCACCTACATGATGGCGATGTTCGGCCTCGATCCCGAGCAACGCGCCGCGACGTCCGGCGGCCAGCGGCGCTTCCGCTCGTCCTTCCTGCGGCTGATCCAGGGCTGGGGCTTCGACAGCAACGGCCCGGAAGGCGCCGTGCTCAAGGGCTGGGTCGAGAGCCGGTTCGGCCTCGGTCCGTCCTACCACAAGGAGATCATCGAACGCGTGGCAAGCCGGGCCTGGACGACCTATGTCCAGGAGAAGATGTCGAGCCGCTTCCACAACAATGCAATCTGGGTGCAACTCGATCTGCTGTTCGAATTCTGCCAATGGGCGATCCGCCGCTTCGCCTTTCCGGACGAGACGCATCTGACGCTGCATCGCGGCGTCAATTCGTTCGACGAGCATTGGATCGTGGAGCAAACGACACGGCGCGAGGCGGTGGTCCGGCTCAACAACCTCGTCTCGTTCTCCTCCGACCGCGACACTGCGGGCTGCTTCGGCGACATGATTCTCACCGCGAGGATTCCCGTCAGCAAGATCGTGTTCTTCAACGGCCTGCTGTCGTCACATGCGCTGAAGGGCGAAGGCGAATACCTCGTGATCGGCGGCGACTACCGCGTGAGCGTCGACTATGTGTGAGCAGGCTCCGCATGACCGCGCCTGATGTCGAGGAACGCGCGCTGGCGGCCATTCCTGCGCGCTGGCGCGACAGGCTCGACCGCGACGTGACGGCGGACATTCACGTGCAGGTGTCCCGGCTGCTGGAGATTGCGCGCGCTTCGGGCCTGATGTCTTGGAGCAAGGGCATCCAGACGTCGCAGAGTGTGCCGGCCGTGGCGGATCCGCTCCGACCGATCGTCGTCTCAGCCACGGCCCTCAACCATTCTGCGCCAGCACCTCGCGCAGCGCGTCCGTCAGCCGCGCAAGCTCCGTCTCCGAGCCGATCGTGATGCGCAGATAGTTCGCGATCCGCGGGGCGGTGAAATGGCGGACGAGCACTGCGCGCTGGCGCAAGGCTGCGGACAGCGCCTGGCCGGAATGGTCCGGATGCCGGGCGAAGACGAAATTGGCGCTGGACGGCAGCACCTCGAAGCCGAGCCGAACCAGCGCAGCGGTGAGGTCGGCGCGGTTCTTCATGATGACCGAGCGCGCCTGCTGGAAGTGCGCCTCGTCCTCAATCGCGGCGATCGCGCCGGCCTGGGCGGGCCGGCCGAGCGGGTAGGAGTTGAAGCTGTCCTTGACCCGCGTCAGGCCCTCGATCAGCGCGGCATCGCCGATCGCGTAGCCGACGCGGAGTCCTGCGAGCGCGCGCGATTTCGACATCGTCTGCACCACCAGCAGGTTGGGGTAGTCACGGATCAAGGGAATCGCGGTCTCGGCGCCGAAATCGACATAGGCCTCGTCGATGACGACGGCCGCGTCGCGACGCGCCGCCGCGAGTCGCGCGATCTCGGCGCTCGGCAGCGCGATGCCCGTCGGTGCGTTCGGATTGGCGATGATCACCGGGCCGGGGCGACCGACATAATCGTCGATACGCACGCGCATCTCGGCATTGAGCGGAACGGTCGTGTAGTCGATGCCGAGCAGGCGACAATACACGGGATAGAAGCTGTAGGTCACGTCGGGGAACAGCAGCGGCGCGGGTTGCTTCAGGAGCGCCGCGAAGGTGTGCGCGAGCACCTCGTCCGAGCCGTTGCCGACGAACACCTGCTCCGGTGAGACCTTGTGATAGGCCGCGAGCGCCTCGCGCAGCTGCGTTGCCTGCGGATCCGGATAGAGCCGCAAGGTGTCGGCAGCGGCCGCCCGTATGGCCTCGATCGCCTTGGGCGAGGGTCCGAACGGGCTCTCATTGGTGTTGAGCTTGACCAGGCCCGGGATCTGCGGCTGCTCGCCGGGCACATAGGGCGACAGCCCATGAACGAGCTCTGACCAGAAGCGACTCACGATTGTTCTCCTGCGCACCCGAGATCCGCCGATCGACGCATCGATCGGAAGCGATGGTCGTGCGAACTGAACGTGGTGTGGATCATCGGCAAATGGCGCGCCCGGAACGATTCGAACGTCCGACCCTCAGATTCGTAGTCTGATGCTCTATCCAGCTGAGCTACGGGCGCATTTTTCGCATTTGGCAGGCTCCGGGCCAGGGGCCGGATCCCGGAAGGCCGGAGCGGCAAACGCCGGCAGGCCTCGCGAAGGGCCCCTGACTAACGGCTCGGAGACCGCTTGGCAAGGCTGGAGCGGGACATTTTGCGACCATTTTTCCGCAGACGCGCCGGCACGGTTTGGCATGGCCGGAGCGGACGGGCTCGTTCCGACACAACGGGAGTTCCGGGCTCGACGCCTGCGGCATCGCCCGCCGGAATGGCAGGTGGGCCGGTCCGGTTCAGGCGCTGGCGCGCTCGGTCCAGAAGGTCTGCAGCTCGACAGGGCGGTCAGGGATCGTGATTCGGAAGGTGGCCCCCAGGGTCCCTTCGACCAGTTGGATGTCGCCATCATGGGCCCGGACCAGTTCGGCCGCGATCGCAAGGCCCAGCCCCGAGCCGCCCGGACGACCGGCACCGCGGAAGGCCTCGAACAGGTGCTCTCGCACCTTCGCCGGGACACCGGGACCCGTGTCCGAGACCTCCAGGATCGCCACCCCGCCCTCGCGGCGGCCGGTGATGCGGATCTGGCGCACGCCCGCATCCGCCGCGAGGCTGTCCAGGGCCTGGGCGGCATTGCGCACCAGGTTGAGCAGCACGCGGAACAGCTGGTCGGGATCGGCATCGATCTTCAGCCCGCGCTCGATCGCAGCGATCCAGGTGATCGAGGCATCCGGCGACAGGCCGGCGGTCTCCCGCACCTCCGCGACGACGGGCTCGACCACCACCATGCGGCGGTCCGGCGCCGGCTCCTGCACCTTGCCGTAGGACAAGGTCGACTGGCAGAACGCGATGGCGCGCTCCAGCGAGCGCATCAGCTTCGGCGCGAAGCGCTGCACCCGCGGATCGGGCACGCTGGCGAGCTGGTCCGACAGCAGCTGCGACGAGGCCAGCAGGTTGCGCAGATCGTGATTGATCTTGGACACGGCGAGGCCGAGCGCGGCGAGCCGGCTCTTCTGATGCAGCATCGAGACGAGGTCGCGCTGCATGTCGGCAAGCTCGCGCTCGGCGACGCCGATCTCGTCGGAACGCTGGCTCGGCACGATGATTCGCGCCACGCTCTCCGGATTTTCGTGGAAGCCGACGAGGCTCGCGGTGAGGCGCCGCATCGGCCGCACGAACAGGAAATGCAGAGCAAGATAGACCAGCGCCGCGGTCAGCACCGCCAGCAGCAGCGACACGCCGAGCAGGTTGCGCGAGAACCGGTACATCGCCTTGCGCAGCGGCTTCTCGTCGGTGACCACCTCGATGAACTGGGCCCGGCCCGGCGCCGGCCCGATCACCCGCATGGTGTGATCGCCGGTCTCCGTCATCATCGTCAGCGAATTCACGATCGACGACCACGCCGTCATGTCGCGCATGTCGAAGTCGTGGTCGATCGAGGCGGGCAGGTCGGCGCTCGCGAGCAGGCGGCGCTGCTGGCCCATCTTGATGGCGACGCCGCGCGCGTTGATGGAGGTGAGGATCTGCCGCGCCAGCGAATCCGGCACCATGCCGGACGGTGCGGCGTCGAGCACCAGCGCAGCGGTATTGGCGGCCGCCAGGCGGTCGTTGAGCCGGTTGGTCCAGAAATTGGCGATCGCCGGCACGTAGATCAGCACCTCCGCGATCATCACCAGCGGAATGGTCAACAGCAGCAGCTTGCCAGACAAGCCGAGCCGGCGCGACCGTTTCGGTCGCAGGCGCTCCAGGATTGGCTGGTTGTCGCTCTCGGTCACGTATCGCCCTTGTAAGAGACACCCCCACCCTTACGGGACCGCAAGATGGGACTGCACCGGAGTCCGGTCAAATTACGGATCGCTCATGTTCCGGTTTCCAAATCGTTCATAATGGAACCCAAAACTGCACGATCTCTGACATCTTCAACCCCGCCGCGCCGAGGCTATTCTTGCCTTCGTCTTGTGCGCAGGGTCTTGCGTTCTCGTCCTGCCTCGTGTCGTTCGCGACGCTGACCCGCGGCTGGTGACGAAGGTCTTTACGGGATCTCGACGTCGTCGATCCCTGCACCGCCTATGACGCCTTGCCGCGATTGACGAAGGCGGGACGCTCCCTTATAAGCCGCGCCAACCGTCCGCGATGACCCGGCTCGCCCGGGAGCGGCTCGATTTCAGGGCCGGCAGCGGTCCATTTCGGGCCCGGAAGCATCACCGGACATCAATCGACATTTCAAGCAGGCAAGTTGTCAACTGGCAAATTGCCCGTCAGCGGAGAACGACCCGTGAAGCGGACTTATCAACCCAGCAAACTGGTGCGCAAGCGCCGTCACGGCTTCCGCGCCCGTCTCGCCACCACCGGCGGCCGCAAGGTCCTTGCCGCGCGTCGCGCCCGGGGCCGCAAGCGTCTCAGCGCCTGAAGCCAGGGCGTCTGTCCCGGAGATTTCCATCATGGATCGGCTACGGCAGCGGGCGGACTTCCTCGCCGTTGCCGATGGCGTGCGGGCGAACAGCCCTGCCTTCGTGGTCCAGCGCCGGGAACGGCCGGACCAGGGCCCGGTCCGGATCGGCTTTACCGTCACCAAGAAGAATGGCACCGCCACGGAGCGTAATCGCATCCGTCGGCGGTTGCGCGAGCTTGTGAAACGGCTCGATCCCTTGTCGATGCGGCCGCACAGTGACTACGTGCTGGTCGGCCGGCGGGATGCCCTGTCACGCGATTTCCAGACCATGCTCGCCGACCTCCAGGCGACGCTCCGCCGCCTCGATCGGCCGCAGGCCAAGCCGCAGCCGCGCAAGCTGAACCAGCAGAACGCTTCCGCTCCGGACGCGCATTCCCGCAAACCGGATTGAACGACGAGACGATAAGAAAACGATGACCGACAATCGCAACACCATCCTCGCCGTCATTCTATCCGGCCTCGTGCTGATCCTGTGGCAGGTCTTCTACAACGGCCCGCAGATGGAGAAGCAGCGCGCGCAGGCGCAGATGCAGGCCGAGCTCGCCAAGAAGCAGGCGCCGGCAACCCAGCCCGACAGCGCCGCGCCGTCAGCCACCCCGCAGCCGGGCGCGACCGCGACCGGCAGCCCGAGCGCGCCGGGCGGCGCCGTGACCAGCACCGGCGTGATGCCGCGCGACACCGCCATCGCCGCCACGCCGCGCGTCAAGATCGACACGCCGCGGCTGACCGGCAGCATCTCGCTCAAGGGCGCGCGGATCGACGATCTGGCCTTCGTGCAGTACCGCGAGACGGTCGATCCGAAATCGCCGGCTATCGTGCTGTTCTCGCCGTCCAACACCGCCGAACCCTATTACGCCGAGTTCGGCTGGGTGAACGCCGCCGGCGCCAAGGTGCAGGTGCCCGACCAGAACACGGTCTGGCAGCAGGACGGCTCGAATGCGCTGACGCCGTCGACCCCGGTGAAGCTGACCACTACCAACGGCGACGGCCTGACTTTCCAGCGCACCATTTCCGTCGACGACCACTATCTCTTCACCATCAAGGATGACGTCACCAATGCCGGCAACGCGCCGGTGACGCTGTATCCCTACGGCCTGATCTCGCGCCACGGCACGCCGCACGTGTCCGGCTACTACATCCTGCACGAAGGCCTGATCGGCTATCTCGGCGAGAAGGGCCTGCAGGAATTCACCTACAAGAAGATGGACGACGAGAAGGCGGCGAAGTTCGACGTCACCAATGGCTGGCTCGGCATCACCGACAAATATTGGGCGGCGGCGCTGCTGCCGATGACGGATGCCCGCCTGCAGGCGAACTATTCGTCGAAGCTGGTCGACAACCAGCATCGCTACCAGACGGACTATGTCGAGACCCCGCAGACGGTGCCGGCCGGCGGCTCGACCAGCGTCTCCACGCGGCTGTTCGCCGGCGCCAAGGAGGCCGGCGTCGTCGGCATCAACTTCCCGATCGGCGGCCTCGGCGGCTACAACCAGAAGCTCGGGCTGAACCATTTCGATCTGCTGATCGACTGGGGCTGGTTCTACTTCCTGACCAAGCCGATGTTCCTGGCGCTCGACTTCTTCTTCCGCTTCTTCGGCAATTTCGGCATCTCGATCCTGCTGGTGACGGTGCTGGTGAAGCTCCTGTTCTTCCCGCTCGCCAACAAGTCCTACGCCTCAATGGCGAAGATGAAGGCGATCCAGCCGCAGCTCCAGGCGCTCAAGGAGCGCTATCCGGACGACCGGATGAAGCAGCAGCAGGAGATGATGGAGATCTACAAGAAGGAGAAGATCAACCCGGTCGCCGGCTGTCTGCCGGTCGTGCTGCAGATCCCGGTGTTCTTCTCGCTCTACAAGGTGCTGTTCGTCACCATCGAGATGCGACACGCGCCGTTCTATGGCTGGATCAAGGACCTCTCGTCGCCGGATCCGACCAATCTGTTCACGCTGTTCGGGCTCCTGCATTTCGATCCGACCCAGCTGCCGCTGTTCGGGCATTACCTCGCGCTCGGCATCTGGCCGATCATCATGGGCATCACGATGTGGTTCCAGATGAAGCTGAACCCCACGCCGCCCGATCCGACCCAGGCGATGATCTTCAACTGGATGCCGCTGATCTTCACCTTCATGCTCGCGGGCTTCCCGGCCGGTCTCGTGATCTACTGGGCATGGAACAACACGCTGTCGGTGCTGCAGCAGGGCTTCATCATGCGCCGCAACGGCGTCAAGGTGGAGCTGTTCGACAACATCCGCGGCACGTTCAGGAAAAAAGCGGCTTGACGACCAAGGCGGTGTGAGCCGCTGAAGCAACGAACCATCTACCGTGATGGCCGGGCTTGTCCCGGCCATCCACGTTTTGATATCCCGCGCAATGGGCGTGGATGCCCGGGCCTTCGCCGCGCCGAAGGGGCTTCGGCCCCGCAGGCGGGTCAAGCCCGGGCATGACGAAGAGCGAAGGCTTGTCATGACCACCAGCGCCGATGCAGACGACCGCCTGATCGAGAAAGGCCGCAAGCTGTTTGCGCAGGCGTGGCGCTTCACGCACGCATCACCGTCGATCGAAAGCCTGCCGCCGATGGGGGCGATCGAAGTCGCCTTCGCCGGCCGCTCCAATGTCGGCAAGTCCAGCCTGATCAACGCGCTGACCGGCCAGAACGCGCTGGCGCGCACCTCGCATACGCCGGGCCGCACCCAGGAGCTGATCTTCTTCGAGGGGCCCGAGCATGCGCCGCTGCGGCTGGTCGACATGCCCGGCTATGGCTATGCCGCCGCGGCGAAGACCAAGGTCGCGTCCTGGACCGAGCTGATTCACAAATTCCTGCTCGGCCGCGCCTCGCTCGCCCGCGTCTATGTGCTGATCGATGCCCGTCATGGGCTGAAGGAAGTCGATCAGGAGATCCTCAAGACGCTGGACCGGTCCGCCGTCAGCTATCAGCTCGTCCTGACCAAGGCCGATCAGATCAAGCCGGCCGAGCTCGCAAGCCGGATCGCCGAGACCGAGGCCGCGCTCGCCAAGCATCCGGCGGCGTTCCCGCAGGTGCTGGCGACGTCGTCACGATCCGGCACCGGCATGCCGGAGCTGCGCGCCGCCATGGTGCGGCTGCTGGAAGAGCGGAGCACATGATGACGCCGTGGCGAATCCTGGTCGCAATGGCCGGGCTGATGGGCGCCGCCGGCGTCGCGCTGGCGGCCAAGGCCGCGCACGATCCCGATGCATCCCGGCTCGCGACCGCCTCGACCATGCTGCTGTTCCATGCCTGCGCCCTGCTCGGCACCATCGCGCTGGCCGAACGCGGCGTCGTCGCGAGGCGCATCGGCCTGGCCACGGCGATCGGCTTCGTGCTCGGCCCAGCCCTGTTCGCGGGCGACCTCCTGATGCGGCAGTTCACCGGCGACCGGCTGTTTCCGTTCGCAGCACCGATCGGCGGTAGCCTGCAGATCGCGAGCTGGCTCGCACTCGCGGTCTGCGCGCTGTGGCCGCGGCGGGCCTGATCCGGCGCTTTGCGCCGCGGGCTCCAATCGGCTAGAACGCGGCGCGACGCCCCTGACAGCCGAGACCTCCCAGACATGACCGACGCGACCACCATCAGCCCGCTCGATCAGGCCCGCATCCTGTCCGAAGCACTCCCGCACATGCAGGAGTATGACGACGAAACCATCGTCATCAAATATGGCGGCCACGCCATGGGTGACGAGGACACCGCGAAGGCGTTTGCGCGCGACATCGTGCTGCTCGAGCAGACCGCGATCAACCCGGTGGTGGTGCATGGCGGCGGGCCGCAGATCGCGACCATGCTCAAGCGCCTCGGCATCGTCTCGGAATTCGCGGCCGGCCTGCGCATCACCGATGCCGCGACCATCGAGATCGTCGAGATGGTGCTGGCCGGCTCGATCAACAAGCAGCTGGTCGGTTACATCAACGAGGCTGGCGGCAAGGCCGTCGGGCTGTGCGGCAAGGACGGCAACATGGTGCGCGCGGTCAAGGCGACCCGCACCATGGTCGATCCCGACAGCCACATCGAGAAGGTGGTCGATCTCGGCTTCGTCGGCGAGCCGGACAAGGTCGATCTCACGCTGCTGAACCAGCTGATCGGCTACGAGCTGATCCCGGTGCTGGCGCCGCTCGCGACCTCGAAGGAGGGCCAGACCTTCAACGTCAATGCCGACACCTTCGCCGGCGCCGTCGCCGGCGCGCTGAAGGCCAAGCGGCTGCTGCTGCTGACCGACGTGCCCGGCGTGCTCGACAAGTCGAAGAAGCTGATCCCGGAAATCTCGATCAAGGACGCGCGCAAGCTGATCGCCGACGGCACCATCTCCGGCGGTATGATCCCCAAGGTCGAGACCTGCATCTACGCGCTCGAGCAGGGCGTGCAGGGCGTCGTCATCCTCGACGGCAAGGTGTCGCACGCGGTGCTGCTCGAGCTGTTCACCAACCAGGGCACGGGCACGCTGATCCACAAGTGATGGGCACGGCCGCCACCACATTAAAGGTCGTCATGCCCGGGCTTGACCCGCCTGCGCGGCCGAAGCCGCTTCGGCGCGGCGAAGGCCCGGGCATCCACGCCTTACTCTCTGGTGCTCGCAAAAAGATGGATGGCCGGGTCAAGCCCGGCCATGACGGCGGAGAGGGAGGTGGACGAGCGAAGTCCATCCTGGCGCGCGCTTTACTTGCCCTAACGGTCCTCCTTCCGCTCCTCGCCTTCACCACCCCTGCCCGCGCCGACCTCAAGCTCTGCAATCGCATGAGCTACGTTGTGGAGGCCGCAATCGGCATCGACGAGAAGGCGGCGACCGCAACGCGCGGCTGGTTCCGGCTCGATCCGGCGACCTGCCGCGTGGTGCTGCAGGGGACGCTGACCGCCGACCGCATTCTCTTGCATGCGCGTGCGCTCAGCCTCTACGGCGCGTCGCCGCTCGCCGAGAACGGCAACGACCAGCTGTGCGTGGCGCCCGACAATTTCGTCATCGCCGCCGCCCGGCAGTGCCGCACCGGGCAGACGCCGGCGGCCTTCACACAGGTCACGCCGAGCAAGACCGATGACGGCACCCTGATCGCCTATCTCGCCGAGAGCGCCGAATATGACGACGAGCAGGCGCGGCTCGCCGGCATCCAGCGGCTGCTCGGCATCGCCGGCTATGACGCCTCACCGATCGACGGCGTCGACGGACCGAAGACGCAGGCCGCGCTCGCGGCGTTCCTGAAAAGCCGCGGCTTGTCTTCTGATGTCGTGTCGCAGCCGAGCTTCTTCGCCACGATGGTCGATGCGGTGCAGACACCATCCCCGGTGGGACTGACCTGGTGCAACGACACGCCGCACAAGGTCATGGCGGCGGTCGGCACCGACGACGGCCGCACCGTGGTGAGCCGCGGCTGGTACCGGATCGATGCCGGCAAGTGCCTGCATCCCGACATCACCGGACAGCCGAAGAAGGTCTACAGCTTCGCCGAGGCGGTCGACGATGAGAACCGCACCATCAAGCTGAAGAACAAGCCGCTGAACTGGGGCGGCCTGGTGCAGCTCTGCACCCGCGAGAACAAGTTCGAGACCTCCGAGCAGGGCGACTGCCCGAGCCGCGGCTTCGCGGCCACCGGCTTCACTTCGGTCGACATCACCCGCGGCGGCAAGACGCTGCGGTTTGCGTTGCCGTGATGGACGCATCGATGAGTCCCGGGATACCGCAACAAATTCCGCCGTCATCCCGGCGAACGCCGGGATCCATAGCCACCGGCCGTGGTTTGGGCCGCCAGCGTCAGCCATCCTGCCTCAAGACAGATCACGCGGTATGGGTCCCGGCGTTCGCCGGGACGACAGCGGAATATGCCGCGCCACTGTGGCCGAATGAACCCACGCATGATGGACCGAGGCACACATGACAAAGTCCCCCCGCGCCTTCGATCACGTCGACACCTGGGTGTTCGATCTCGACAACACGCTGTATCCGCATCACGTCAATCTGTGGCAGCAGGTCGATGCCAGGATCGGCGAATTCGTGTCCAACTGGCTCAAGGTCGATGCGGACGAAGCGCGCCGCATCCAGAAGGACTACTACCGCCGCTACGGCACCACGATGCGCGGCATGATGACCGAGCACGGCGTGCATGCCGACGACTTCCTGGCCTACGTGCACAAGATCGACCATTCGCCGCTGGAGCCGAACTCGGCGATGGGCGCGGCGATCGAGCGACTGCCCGGACGCAAGCTGATCCTGACCAACGGCTCGGTGGACCATGTCGGCGCGGTGCTGAGCCGGCTCGGCATCGCAGACCATTTCCATGGCGTGTTCGACATCATCGCCGCCGAATTGACACCGAAGCCCGCGCGCGAGACCTATGACAAATTCGTCCGGCTGCACGATGTCGATCCGACGCGCTCCGCGATGTTCGAGGACCTCTCCCGCAACCTCGTCGTCCCGCACGACCTCGGCATGACCACGGTGCTCGTCGTACCGGACGGCACCAAGGAGGTGGTGCGCGAGGATTGGGAGCTGTCGGGCCGCGATGATCCGCATGTGGATCATGTGACGGACGATCTGACCGGGTTCTTGCAGCGGCTGCTGGCTGAATAGCTCCGCTGTCGTCCCGGACAAGCGAAGCGTCCGGCGGACATGAGATGCGATGGGCGTCCGACAAACTCAGTGTCGTCCCGGGCTTGACCCGGGACCCATAACCACCGGCGGATGTGTGGGCACGCAAGTGGCTAAGGATGTGCCCAACACGTCTCCCTGTGGTTATGGGTCCCGGATCGGCGCTCGCGATATAAAGTCGTCTCAATAGCGACAGCCGGGCGCTCCGCTTGTCCGGGACGACGCCGGTGGGTGCCTTGACTCCCTTGCCCCAAACCCGGAAAAAGCCGCCCTGCCCCCAGCTTCTACAAGTCTATCCCGGTCGGCCCGGGACCAAGCGAGGATCGACCGATGTCACTGTCCGCCCTGGAATCCACCATCAACAGCGCCTTCGATGCCCGTGATGGCGTCTCGACCACGACCAAGGGCGAGGTCCGCGACGCCGTGGAGAGCGCGCTGGAGCTGCTCGACAAGGGCGAGGCCCGGGTCGCCGAGCGGGGCACGGACGGCAAGTGGAGCGTCAACCAGTGGCTCAAGAAGGCGGTGCTGCTGTCGTTCCGCCTCAACGACATGAGCGTGATCCCCGGCGGCCCCGGCCAGGCGTCGTGGTGGGACAAGGTGCCGTCGAAGTTCGAGGGCTGGGGCGAGAACCGTTTCCGTGACGCCGGCTTCCGCGCCGTGCCGGGCGCAATCGTGCGCCGCTCGGCCTTCATCGCCAAGAACGTCGTGCTGATGCCGTCCTTCGTCAATCTCGGCGCCTATGTCGACGAGGCGACCATGGTCGACACCTGGTCGACGGTCGGCTCCTGCGCCCAGATCGGCAAGCGCGTGCACATTTCCGGCGGCGTCGGCATCGGCGGCGTGCTGGAGCCGCTGCAGGCCGGTCCCGTCATCATCGAGGATGACTGCTTCATCGGCGCGCGCTCGGAGGTTGCCGAAGGCGTGGTCGTGCGCAAGGGCGCGGTGCTGTCGATGGGCGTGTTCCTGGGCGCCTCGACCAAGATCGTCGACCGCGAGACCGGCGAGGTTTTCGTCGGCGAGGTGCCGGAATATGCCGTCGTGGTGCCGGGCGCGCTGCCGGGCAAGCCGATGAAGAACGGCCAGATCGGCCCCTCCACCGCCTGCGCCGTCATCGTCAAGCGCGTCGACGAGCGCACCCGCTCCAAGACCTCGATCAACGAGCTGTTGCGCGACTGATCGAACCCCCATTGCGGTGAAGACGACGAATCTCCGGACCGGCCACGCCGCCCGTCCGGAGATCGCCCATGGATTGGACCTGGTTTCTGTTCCGCTTCGACGGCCGCATCAACCGCGCCAAGCTCTGGCTGTCGCTGCTGGTGATCTTTGGCTGGATGCTCTTCGCCGTAGCGCTGATGGCCGGCGCAAGCCGGCTGCTGGGCGGCCCGGCGGTCGCCAAGCTCAATCTCGCCGACATCTTTGCAGTCCTCGACCCCGACACCTTTCGCGGCCTGACGCGTGCCGATCTCCCGTCCGTCGCCGTCCATGTCGTTCTCACCCCGGTGTTCGCCTGGGTGTTTGCTGCGGGCGTCATCAAGCGGCTGCACGACCGCGACAAGAGCGGCTGGTGGATGGTGCCGTTCTTCGTCGGTCCCGGACTGGCCAACCAGTACGCCGAGCGCCTGCCCGGCACGATCCTTCCGACGATCATGGAGGGCCTGACCGCACTGCTCTCGCTGTGGGGCTTCATCGAGTTGTACTGCCTGGCCGGCGATCGTTGGACCAATCGGTTTGGGCCGAGCCCCTTGGCGAAGGTCGGGCCCAGCGGACGCTGCGGCCAGCAGACCCCGCCGCGGGGCGCCTGGGACCAGCACAAGGAGCTGGAATTCGCGCCGCATGTGAGCAGCCCCGCTGCTGGCCGAAGCGGCAATCGGCAGCACTAGCCGGCTGCCAAATGAGCATGTTAAGCGGAGGACATGACGGATGCCCTCACCATCACCCGCGACCTGATCCGCTGTCCCTCCGTGACCCCCGCCGATGCCGGGGCGCTCGGCGTGCTCGAAACCCTGCTGAAAGAGGCGGGGTTCACCACACATCGCGTGACGTTCTCCGAAGCCGGCACTCCCGACATCGACAACCTCTATGCCCGCATCGGAACCGATGGGCCGCACATCACCTTCGCCGGTCACACCGATGTCGTGCCGCCCGGCGATGAAGCGGCGTGGAGCCTGCCCGCGTTCTCGGGCGAGGTGAAGGACGGCTACATCTATGGCCGTGGCGCAGTCGACATGAAAGGCGGCATCGCCTGCAGCGTCGCCGCGGCGCTGGACTATCTGCGCGACAAGGGTGGACGGCCGAGAGGCTCGATCTCGTTCCTCATCACCGGCGACGAAGAGGATGTGTCGATCAACGGCACCATCAAGCTGCTGCAATGGGCGGCCGAGCGCGGCGAGCGCTTCGACCACTGCGTGCTCGGCGAGCCGTCGAACCAGGAAGTCATGGGTGACTGCATCAAGATCGGCCGCCGCGGCTCGCAGTCGGGCACCCTGATCGTCGAGGGCAAGCAGGGCCACGTCGCCTATCCGCACCGCGCCTCGAACCCCGTGCCGGATATCTCGCGCCTGATCGTGGCCTTGTCGGACGAACCGCTCGACCACGGCAGCGCGCAGTTCCAGCCGTCGAACCTCGAATTCACCACGGTCGACGTCGGCAACGCCGCCAGCAATGTCATTCCCGGACTGGCGCGGGCGAAATTCAACATCCGCTACAATGACTGCCATACGCAGGAGACGCTGCGCGCGCTGGTCGAGGAGCGGCTGGCGAAGGCCTGCGGCAATCGCATCCGCGCCCGCATCGACTGGCTGCCGTCGAACTCCAACGTGTTCCTGACCAAGCCCGGACCGTTCACCGACCTCGCGGTTGCCGCGATCGAGAGCGTGACGGGCCGCAAGCCGGAGCTCTCGACCACCGGCGGCACCTCGGACGCGCGCTTCATCTCGAGCTACTGCCCGGTGATCGAGTTCGGCCTGGTCGGCCAGACCATGCACCAGATCGACGAGCGCGCCTCGGTCGCCGACATCGCCACCCTGACGAAGATCTATCGCGGCATTCTCGATCGCTACTTCGCGTGACCCACTCGCTGCGGATCATTGCGAGCACAGCGAGGGATCCAGGGTGTCTCCGCGGCAGCGATCTTGATCGCTTCGCGCCTCGATTGTGCGCCACCGCAATCTCCAGTGGAGCAGCCTCAATTAGTAGTCGACCTTCACGAGATAGAGCCCTTCCGGTGGCGCGACGACGCCACAGGCGGCGCGATTGCGCGCGGCGAGCGCGGCGGCGAGATCATCTGCGGTCCAGCGGCCCTGCCCGACCCACACCAGCGAGCCGACCATCGAGCGCACCTGGCTATGCAGATAGGAGCGCGCGGAGGTGAGGATGGTGATCGCATCGCCGTCCCTCACGACATCGAGTTGATCGAGCGTCTTCTCCGGCGACTTCGCCTGACATTCCGTATCGCGGAAGGTCGTGAAATCATGCCTGCCGAGCAGCCGCTGCGCCGCCGCATGCATCGCCTCCGAATCCAGCCGCTGCGGCACGCGCCAGACGCGGCCGACCTCGAGCGCAAGATTGGAGCGGCGATTGACGATGCGATAGCGGTAGTGCCGCTTCCGCGCGGAGAACCGCGCTTCGAAGCTGTCGGGCACGATCTCGGCATGGAGCACCGCAACCGGGTTCGGCCGCAGATGCGCGTTGAGTGCGTCGCGCAGCTTGTCGGGGCGGAACTCCTTGGCGATGTCGCAATGCGCGACCTGCCCCATGGCGTGGACGCCGGCGTCGGTACGGCCAGAACCGTGCACGCGCGTCGGCACGCCGCAGGTCGCCTGCACCGCCGCTTCCAGCGCGCCCTGCACCGACGGCAAGGTCGCCTGCAGCTGCCAGCCGCAGAACGGCGCGCCGTCATATTCGATGGTGAGCTTGTAGCGGGGCATCGCCTCGATCGCGTTTGGCCGTCATTGCCGGGCTTGACCCGGCAATCCATCCATGGACGAAGCTTGTTCGCGAGATGGATGCGCGGGTCAAGCCCGCGCATGACGAGCTGAATTGGTCAGCCGAAGCGCCGGCCCGGCGCGACGGGCGTGCCGCGCAGGAAATCCGCGGCTTTCATCGGGCCCTTGCCGGCGCGCTGCAGCTCGGTGACGCGGATGGCGCCGTCGGCGCAGGCGATGGTGAGCTGCTCGTCGAGCACGGCGCCGGGCTCGCCCCGGCCGTCGGCGAGCGCGCAGCGCAGGATCTTCAAACGCGCCGCCTCGCCATCGAGGGTGACCTCGCTCCAGGCGCCGGGGAACGGCGACAGGCCGTGGATGTGACGCAGCACCGTATGCGCCGGCTTCGTCCAGTCGATCCGCGCCTCGGCCTTCTCGATCTTGGCCGCGTAGGTCACGCCGTCCTCGGCCTGCTTCGTCAACGTCAGCCCGCCGCGCGCCAGCGCCGCGATCGCGCGCACCATCAGGTCGGCGCCGATCCGCGACAGGCGATCGTGCAGGTCGGACGCCGTCATCGCGTCAGTGATGGGCAGACGCTCGGCCATCGCGACGTCGCCGGTGTCGAGACCGACATCCATCTTCATGACCATCACGCCGCTTTCGGCGTCCCCTGCCATGATGGCACGGTTGATCGGCGCAGCGCCGCGCCAGCGCGGCAGCAGCGAGGCGTGGAGGTTGTAGCAGCCGAGTTTTGGTGCATCGAGAATCGCCTGCGGCAGGATCATGCCATAGGCGACGACGACGGCGGCGTCGGCCTGGTGGGCGCGGAACGCAGCCAGCGCGTCCTCGGTCTTCAGCGTCTTCGGCGTGAGCACGGGAATGCCGAGCCGCCGCGCCTCGGTCTCGATCGGAGTCGGGGCCAAGGCCAAGCCACGGCGGCCACCGGGCTTCGGCGCGCGCGTGTAGACGGCCACGATCTCGTGGCCGTGGCCGGCGAGCTCGAGCAGGGTCGGCACGGCGAAATCCGGCGTGCCCATGAAGATCAGGCGAAGCGGCATCTGGTGCGCCCCTCAAGGCTTCATCCTGCCGTCATTGGCCGGGCTCGTCCCGGCCATCCACGTCGCAATGCCAACGCGAGAGGCAAGACGTGGATGCCCGGGTCAAGCCCGGGCATGACGGAGGAGAGAGTTGATCGTTACTCGCCGGCGCGCTTGGCGGCCTTGGTGAACTTCTTCATCACGCGGTCGCGCTTGAGCTTCGACAGATAGTCGATGAATAGCACGCCGTTGAGATGGTCGATCTCGTGCTGGATGCAGGTGGCGTAGAGCCCCTCCGCATCCTCCTCGCGGACCAGCCCGTCGAGATCGGTGAAGCGTACGCGCACACGCGCCGGCCGCTCGACCTCCTCGTAATATTCGGGGATCGACAGGCAACCTTCCTCGTAGACCGACAGCTCGTCCGACTTGGCAACGATCTCCGGATTGATGAAGACGCGCGGCTCGCGCTTGCCTTCCCCGTTCGCGTCGGGCTTGGCCAGATCCATGGTGATGACGCGCAGCGGCTGCGCGACCTGAATCGCTGCGAGCCCGATGCCTGGCGCGTCGTACATGGTCTGAAACATGTCGTCGACCAGCTGCCGGATCTCCGGCGTGACCTTCTCGACCGGCTTGGACACCAGCCGCAACTGCCGGTCCGGCAGGATGATGATTTCTCTTAGGGACATGGCGCGCGATTTAAGCCGCGGAACCGGCGCGGTCAATGTGATGGCTCGCAGTTAAGACTTCGCTAACCATGAATTTCAATGTCTCGTTAACCATGATTCTTTACCCGGCCTTAACCATAAACGTTCTCTCTTCGTTCGCGAGGTCTTGCGAATCGGATAGACGGGGGTGATGACCGCCAGCCAGTCCCTCAATCCTGTCGTCGTCATGATCGGCGATCTGCCGGTGCGCGCCAGCGACGCGCTGATCGGGTTTGGCGTGCTGGTTCTGCTCCTGCTGCTGATGATCGTCGCGGCCGTGGTGCGCTCCGGCCGGCGCGGCGCCGAGCTCGCGGCCCAGCAGGCGATACGCGCCGATGAGATCGAACAGCGGTTCGGCGAGATGATCCGGGTGCAGAGCGAGGCCTCCGGCCGGGTCGACGCGATGGCGCAGCTGCTTGCCGGGCGGCAGGTGGACCTGGCGCGCAGCGTCAACGAGCGGCTCGACGCCGTCACCCATCGCGTCGGCCAATCGATGGAGCAGACCACGCGCCACACCATGGATTCCTTGCGCGTGCTGCACGAGCGGCTCGGCATCATCGACAACGCGCATCGCGATCTCAGCGAGCTCACGACACAGGTCACGACCTTGCGCGACGTGCTCGCCAACAAGCAGTCGCGTGGCGCATTCGGCCAGGCGCGCATGGAGGCGATCGTCCAGGACGGGCTGCCGAAGGGCAGCTACGCCTTCCAGTACACGCTCGTCAGCGGCAAGCGGCCGGACTGCGTCGTGTTCCTGCCCGACACGCGGCCGCTGTGCATCGACGCCAAGTTTCCGCTCGAGGCAGTGACCGCGCTGCACGACGCGGAGACGGAGGACGAAAAGCGCGCCGCCGCGCAGCGCCTGCGCACCGACGTGCTGCGCCACGTCAACGACATCGCCGAGAAGTACCTCGTGGTCGGCGAGACGCAGGACACGGCGCTGATGTTCGTGCCGTCGGAATCGGTCTACGCCGAGATCCATGACGGCTTCGACGATGTCATCCAGAGAGCCTATCGCGCCCGTGTCGTGCTGGTGTCGCCGTCGCTGCTGATGCTCGCGATCCAGGTCATGCAGCAGATCATGAAGGACGCGCGCATCCGCGACGCCGCCGACCAGATCCGCAACGAGGTCATCCATCTCGGCGACGACCTCGGCCGCCTGCGCGAGCGCGTGCTCAAGCTGCAGAAGCATTTTGGCGATGTCGGCGAGGACATCCGCCAGATCCTCATCTCCGCCGACAAGATCGAAAAGCGCGCCGCGCGGATCGAGGAGCTCGATTTCAGCAAGCCGGATGCGCCGGCGGACTCTCCGCGCGTTGCGCCGGGCGCGGGCGCGACGCCGGACCTGTTTCCGCTGGCGGGGCGGATGCAGGCGGGGGAATGACCGCGGCGTCGCGAAAGCTGTCCAGATCTGCTACCACCCATCGATGACCGCACCTGACGCCGCCTCCGACATCAGAGCAACCGCTGCAAAGCCTGAGGCCAAGCTCGCCCCCACCTGGCGCGAAAGCATGGCCGTCTACCTGCAGCCGCGCGTGCTCGTGGTGCTGTTCCTCGGCTTCTCCTCAGGTCTGCCGCTGGCGCTGTCCGGCTCGACGCTTCAGATCTGGATGCGCGAGCTCGGCGTCGATCTCGGGACCATCGGGCTGTTCGCGCTGGTCGGCACGCCCTACACGCTGAAATTCCTTTGGGCGCCGCTGGTCGACGCGCTGCACGTGCCGCTGCTGACGCGCGCCTTCGGGCGGCGGCGCGGCTGGCTGGTGTTCGCGCAATTGCTGCTGATCGCGGCCATCCTGCTGCTGGCCGTGACTGACCCGGCGCATGCGCCGTTCATGGTCGCGCTGGCCGCGCTGCTGGTCGCCGCGATGTCGGCGACCCAGGACATCGTGGTCGATGCCTTCCGCGTCGAGAGCCTTCCGGAGAGCGAGCAAGCCGCGGGCATGGCGGCGTATGTCGCCGCCTACCGCATCGGCATGCTGGTCTCGACCGCCGGCGCGCTGGTGGTGGTCAGTGCATTCGAGAACTCGGGGTTGACGCGTCCGTCGTCCTGGATGTGGGGCTATGTCGCGATGGCCGGAATGGTGCTGATTGGCACGATCACGGCCCTCGCGGCGACCGAGCCGGCACAGTCGCAGCAGGCGGAGGCCGCGATGGGCGCGGACACCGCGCTCACCCGCGTGATGCATGCGGCCGCCGGAGCCTTCGTCGAGTTCCTCAGCCGACGTGATGCGCTCACGGCGCTCGCCTTCGTCGTGCTGTTCAAGTTCACCGACGCCTTCTCCGGCACGATGACCGCGCCGTTCGTGATCGATCTCGGCTTCAGCAAGGTCGACTACGCAGCGATCGTGAAAGGCGTCGGCCTCGCCGCCACGCTCGCCGGCGGCTTTGCCGGCGGCTTCGTCGCGCGGCGCTATTCGCTCGCCACCAGCCTGTGGATCGGCGGCATCGTGCAGGCGCTGGCCAACCTGTCGTTCTCATGGCTCGCCATCGTCGGCGTCAATCAATGGGCGCTGGCGCTGGCGATCTCTGCGGAGAACTTCACCAGCGCGATCGGCACCGTGATCTTCGTCGCCTATCTCTCTGCGCTGTGCCAGAATCCGCTGCACACCGCGACCCAATATGCGCTGCTCACCGCACTCGCCGCGGTTGGACGAACCTATCTGTCATCGGGCGCGGGCTATGTGGCGAAGGCGACCGGCTGGCCCACATTCTTCGTCATCTGCGCGCTCGTCGCGATCCCGAGCCTCGTGCTGCTTGCTTGGCTGCAGCGGCGCGGGCATTTCGATGAATTGGGGCCAGTGAAGGTCTAGCTGCCGCCTGGAGTTAGACTGTCATCCTCCGCGAAGGCGGGTGATCCGGCATTGCGGAGACGTCGGCGATCGACCGCGAGACCGCGGCGTACTGGATCGCCCGGTCAAGCGGGGCGATGACAGCGGAAATCGTGGCGTTGCATTCGCGTGAATGCTCCCAGCGGCCTCAACGCTTCACCAAGCTCCACTTGGTCACGACCGCCTCGCTCATCTGTCCCGCATCATGCGCGCAGGCGATCTCGTCGACCTTGACCGCGATCTGCTTGCCGAGCAACCCCTTGAGCTGCGACGCCTGAGCCGTGTTCGCGGTGACGAGCTGGAACGTCTCCGGGCCGGTCTCGAGATTGCACAACCCGCTCGGCGGCGGCAGACGGCGCGGCTCGCTGGTGATCTGATAGGCCGCGGAGGGCTGGCCCGGCTTGGCGCCTTTCAGCTTCAGCGCGTTCAGCTCGCCGGACAGCACGTCACCGGCATTGAGCGGCTTGCCGACCTTCTGCGGTGTCTCGCTCTGCTGCGCCAGGACGGACGGAGCCGAGAGCGCCACCCAAATCGCGCCCAAAGCCAGCCGTTTGCCGAATCCGCGTTTCGTCATCATTCCACTTTCGTCTGTGCCTAGAACAAGGTCCGCTGCCGCATCGCGGCCGAGAGCGTGCCTTCGTCGAGATAGTCGAGCTCGCCGCCGACCGGCACGCCATGCGCCAGCCGCGTGACCTTGACGTTCGCCTCCTGCAGGAGGTCGGTGATGTAGTGGGCGGTGGTCTGGCCATCGACCGTCGCGTTCAATGCGAGGATGATCTCCTGCACCTCCGGCGCATGCGCGCGCTGCACCAGCGCGTCGATGGTGAGGTCCTGCGGACCGACTCCGTCGAGCGGCGACAAGGTGCCGCCGAGCACGTGATAGCGGCCGTTCGAGGCCTTGGCGCGCTCCAGCGCCCAGAGATCGGCGACATCGGCGACGACGACGATCATCGCGGGATCGCGCCGCGGATCGGTGCACACCGTACAGGGATTCTGGGTATCGATGTTGCCGCAGGTCTTGCAGACCTGGATGCGGTCGATCGCGACCTGCAGCGCCGAGGCGAGCGGCACCATCAGCGCCTCGCGCTTCTTGATCAGATGGAGCGCGGCACGCCGCGCCGAGCGCGGCCCGAGGCCGGGCAGGCGCGCAAGCAGCTGGATCAGGCGTTCGATCTCAGGACCGGCGACGGCCATCAGTTCACGAATGTCATCGGGTCAACTAACCAAAACCGAAGCCTGGCGGCAGGCCGAGCTTGCCGGTGATGGCCTGCATCTTCTCCTGCATCGCGGCTTCCGCCTTGCGCCGCGCGTCGCCGTGCGCGGTGACCAGCAGGTCTTCCAGGATCTCGGCCTCCTCCGGCTTGAGCAGCGACGGATCGATCTTGATGCTCTTCACGTCCATCTTGGCGGTCATGCGCACGGCGACCAGACCGCCGCCCGAGATGCCCTCGACCTCGACGTTGCCGAGCTCCTCCTGCATTTCCTGCATCTTCGTCTGCAGCTGCGCCGCCTGTTTCATCATGCCGAGAAAGTCAGCCATCGGAGCACCTCATCATCAGCCTTCTTGTTGAGCATGATCTTTCGGAAGACCGGTTTCCACGTTTCCGGATCATGCTCTAGAAATCGTCATCGTCGGACTCGTCGGGCGGCTCGACAGCACTGGCGTCCGATTCGGGCGGCTCGGGGGCGAGCCGGCGCACTTCGACCACCTTGGTGCCCGGGAACCGCGCCAGGATCTCCTGTACGCGCGGATCGGCCTCCGCCGCCGCCTCGCGCTCGCTCTTGGCGCGCAGATTCTGCTCGCGCAAGGTCGCCTGACCCGGCTCGTTGGAAACGATCACCGTCCAGCGCCGGCCGGTCCAGTCTTCCAGCTTGCGGCCGAGGTCCGAGACAAGCGAGCGTTGCGCCGTCCGTTCCAGCGCGATCTCCAGCCGTCCCTCTTCGAAGCGGACCAGCCGCACGTCCATCTCCAGCGCGCTCTTGGTGATCAGGTCACGATTCTTGCCGGCCAGCGCGACAAGTTCCTGGAAGCTCGCCAAGCGCAGCGCGGGCTGGTCCTGCGATGCCGGTGACGGCTGCGATGACATCGCCTGCGGGCGCATCGAACCGCCGACCGCGGCGAGCGTCGGGCCTTGCGCGCGCGGCGCCTGCATCGGCGCCGACGTCATCACAGGCGGCGTTCCCGCGCTCATGGTGGATGCCGGCGCAGGACGTGCCCCGCCGCCGTTCGTGACGATCGGCGAGCCACCACCGTTCTGGTCGATCATCCGAATGGCTTCGTCAGGCGTCGGCAGATCGGCCGCATAGGCAATCCGCACCAGCACCATTTCCGCCGCAGCCGCAGGCCGCGTCGCACCTTGAGTCTCGGCGATGCCCTTCAGCAGCATCTGCCACATCCGCGACAGCACGCGCATCGATAGCTTGGTGGCGAAGTCGCGCGCGCGCAGCCGCTCGGTCTCGCTGAAGGCGACGTTGTCAGCCGTGGCCGGCACGACCTTCACCCGGGTGACGAAGTTCACGAACTCGGCCAGGTCCGACAGCACGACCACGGGGTCGGCGCCGACGTCATATTGCTCGCGGAATTCCTTGAAGGCGGCGGCGATGTCGCCGCTTGCGAGATGGTGGAACAGGTCGATGACGCGAGTGCGGTCGGCGAGGCCGAGCATCTGCCGGACATCGTCGGCGCGGACTTCTCCGGCGCTGTGCGCGATCGCCTGATCGAGCAGCGACAAGGAATCGCGCACCGAGCCTTCGGCGGCGCGCGCGATGATGCCGAGCGCCTCGGGCTCGATCGTCACGCCTTCCTTGGTCGCGATGCCCGAAAGATGTTTCATCAGCACGTCGGCCTCGACCCGCCTCAGGTCGAAGCGCTGGCAGCGCGACAGCACCGTCACCGGGACCTTGCGAATCTCGGTGGTGGCGAACACGAACTTGGCGTGCTCCGGCGGCTCCTCCAAGGTCTTCAGGAAGGCGTTGAACGCCGCCGTCGACAGCATGTGGACTTCGTCGATGATGTAGACCTTGTAGCGCGCGCTGGCCGGCGCATAGCGGACGCTGTCGTTGATCTGGCGGACGTCGTCGACGCCGGTATGCGACGCCGCGTCCATCTCCAGGATGTCCATGTGCCGGCTTTCCATGATCGCCTGGCAATGGGTGCCGAGCACCGGCATGTGGATCGTCGGGCCCTTCACCGAACCGTCGGGCAGCTCGTAGTTCAGGGCGCGGGCGAGGATGCGGGCGGTGGTGGTCTTGCCGACGCCGCGGACGCCGGTCAGGATCCAGGCCTGCGGAATCCGGCCGGTCTCGAACGCGTTCGAGACCGTGCGCACCACGGCCTCCTGGCCGATCAGATCCGCGAAGCTGGAGGGGCGGTATTTGCGCGCCAGCACCCGGTAGGGCTTGGCGGGAGCGTCGGCGCTGTCAGGCGGAACAGGTGGGGCGCCAGCGTCAGTCATCGAGCGATCCGCAAGTGAGCATTCCAGTCCGGCATCGATCGCGATCGTCGACGCCATCAGCCTCGACGCAATCAACCGGAGCGCGGTCGAGCGCCCGCCCTGCGCGGGGTCCCCGCCATCTTTGCGCGATTCGCTCGAAAAAACAGGTAGGAGACTGACGAGCGACCCGATCCGGACCTCGTTAGGGCTGCTTCCTTCCGGACCTGACCCGGTTGGCGAGTGGCTCGTCCACCGCCAATCTCCCGCTGCCTATTTGGGGCCAAACGGTCCGGAAAGCAAGCGCGAGCTTCGCCGGCCCGCTCTACCGCCCCGCGGGCTTGTGCCGCAGCTCGGAAAGGCTTTAGGTGCCGTCGAGCTCCCGCCTGACCATCCGCCAGGAACCGCCGCATGCCCGAATCAGCCTGGTCGCTGCATCCGCAACTTGCGAAGGATACGATCGACATTGGCGACCTGCCGCTGTCCCGCGTGCTGGTGATCAAGGACGCGAACTATCCCTGGCTGCTGCTGGTGCCGCGGCGCGAGGGCGCGGTCGAGATCATCGATCTCGACGAGGTCGCGCAGGCGCAGCTGATGACCGAGATCACGCGGGCGTCACGCGCGCTCAAAGAGATCACCAAATGCGACAAACTCAACGTCGCCGCGCTCGGCAACATGGTGCCGCAGTTGCACGTCCACATCATCGCGCGACGCACAAGTGACGTGGCCTGGCCGCGACCGGTGTGGGGCGCCGCGCCGCCCGTGCCCCACGATGCGCAGGAGGTGCAGCAGTTCATCAGCGCTATCAGGCGCAAGATCTGGCTAGGGTGAGAGATGTCGCCATTCGACTTGTTTCCGCTGGGCAAGCCGGCCTTCGTCGGCCATCCGATCGATCGCGCCGCCCATCTGCGCTTCCACGACGACAAGCTGATTGCCTTCGAGAGCAAGCCGTCGACGCGGGCCTATGTCGTGCATCGCGATTCGCTGGTGCTGAAGCGCGAGGGCGACCAGCTGCGCGCGCTGCTGTCGATCGACGAGGCGCTGAAGTTCGGTGCCAATCCGGGAACGATCTTCCTCGGGCTGCAGGACGGAGCGGCCGTGTTCGGCATGGGCATCTCGCCGGCCGCGGTCGAGAAGCTCGCCGGGCGGGAGGACGTGTCCGTGACCGAGTTGCGCGGCATGGCGATGCAGGGCGCGATCCCGGTCGACCAGCTCGCCACCATCGCGATGGCCAAGTCCCTGGTGTCCTGGCATCAGCGCCACGGCTTCTGCGCCAATTGCGGCGCCAAGACCGCCATGCGCGAGGGCGGCTGGAAGCGCGAATGCCCGAGCTGCAAGACGGAGCATTTCCCGCGCACCGATCCGGTCGTGATTTCGCTGGTCGCCTCCGGCGACAAGTGCCTGCTCGGGCGGCAGAAGCAGTTTCCGACCGGCATGTATTCCTGCCTCGCCGGCTTCGTCGAGGCGGCTGAGACGATCGAGGACGCCGTCCGTCGCGAGGTGTTCGAAGAATCCGGCATTCGCTGCACCGACGTGACTTATTACATGACCCAGCCTTGGCCCTACCCCTCGTCGTTGATGATCGGCTGCAGCGCCCGGGCGCTCAACGAAGACATCGTCATCGACCGCACCGAGCTCGAGGACGTGCGCTGGTTCAGCCGCGACGAGGCCCGGCAGATGCTGCTGCGGCAGCATCCGGATGGCTTGGCAGGACCGCATCCGTTCGCCATTGCTCATCATCTGGTCGGCCGCTGGTTGAAAGAGAACGACGAGCGGTAGCAGGAAACCAGCCTGCCTCGCCGCGGAAACGGCCAGACCCGGCGGCAAAGGGCTGAACGGCCGATCCTTGCCTTGGAACGATTTTCTCTATATGAGGGTTTTATAGCCTTCTTATGGAACAAGTTTCTCCATGACCGATGTCGCCGCCCAAGGCTCCGAGGCCAATCGCCGGCTCGATGCGATCGACCGCAAGATTCTGATGGTCCTGCAGGAGGACGCATCGCTGTCCGTCGCCGAGATCGGCGATCGGGTCGGATTGTCGTCGACACCGTGCTGGAAGCGCATCCAGCGGCTGGAGGCCGATGGCGTGATCCTGCGCCGGGTGGCCCTGGTCGATCAGAACAAGATCGGGCTCGGCATCTCCGTGTTCGTGTCGGTGGAGAGCGCGGACCATTCCGAGGCCTGGCTGCGCAAATTCGCCGAGGCGGTCAGCTCGATGCCGGAGGTGATGGAGTTCTACCGGATGGCCGGCGACGTCGACTACATGCTGCGCGTCGTCGTTGCGGACATGCAGAGCTACGATGTCTTCTACAAGAAGCTGATCAGCGCGGTGCCTCTCAAGAACGTCACCTCGCGCTTCGCCATGGAGAAGATCAAGTCGGTCACGGCGCTGCCGGTGCCGCCGGTCTGAGCCGAGCATTCCGGGCCGCTTGGATGTTGCAGCGCTGGCGTCCCCAAACTCAGGCGTCATCCCTAACGAACGTTTACCGGAAGTTATTCCCATCCCTCTATTCTTGGATGCGATGACGTCCGGTGCAACCATACCTCAGTCTTCGCGCCCGTGGCTCAATGCCACGGCGCTTCTGATCGCGAGCTTTGTCGCGGTCGCCGCGCTGTCACTCCAAGTGCGCGCGGGGAGCGAAATCGTGGCCGTCGCTTTCCCACCTTGGTGGAGCGCGCAACACGCAATGCTCGCCGCGGCCTCGGCTGACGCCGCGCTCGTGCGCACAACGGCCATTTCATCGCTGCTGGTCGTTCGTCCCGGCGAACACGACGGCTCGGCGCGGCTGCGCGAGGCCGGCGCCTGGCTCATCATCGATCCGCAGGCGGTCTCTGCCTGCTTTGCAAAATGATCAAAATGATCTCTTTGGGGGAATCGGAAATGAACGTCGAGACCAGCGATCTGGCAACCCTCCGGCACACGACCAGCAAGCTTCTGCTGGCGATGCTCTGGGTTCACGTTCCGCTCTCCCTCATCATCGGGCTGTCGCGCGGCGACTGGCTGATGCCAACCATGCTCATGATCGTCATGGCCGTGGTGGCAACCCTTTCCTGGCGCAGCGCCGGCGACGCCTTGTCGACCCAGCTCACCGTCGCAGTCGCCGTCATGGGCGGCGTATCCGTGCTCGTCTACCAGATGTCCGGACATCCCTGGCAGATCGACATGCACATGTATTTTTTCGCCGCGCTCGCCTGTCTGGTCGCATATTGCGACTACCGGCCGATCCTGGCCGGCACGGTCGCCGTCGCGCTGCATCATCTGGTCCTGAACTTCGTCTTTCCTGCAGCGATCTACCCGGGCGGCGCTGATTTCGGCCGCGTTGTGCTGCATGCGGTCATCCTGCTGATCGAGGCCGGCGTTCTCATCGCCCTTGCGCTCAAGCTGACGCAGCTGTTCGAAACCAGCGCGCGCAAGACCGCGGAAGCCGAATCGGCGATCGCGGCCGAAGCGCGCGCCAACGCCGAGCGGTTCGAGGCCGAGCAACGCGTCAAGCAGCAGGCCGATCTTGCCCGTCGCGAGCTCGCCGAAGGCTTCGAGCGCAAGATCGGGGGCATCGTCGAGGCGGTGGCCGTCGCCGCCAACGAGATGCAGAGCCTGTCCTCGTCGATGAGCCGGAGCAGCGCGGAGTCCTCGCGCCAGACGTCGGCCGCGGCCGGCGCCTCGCAACAGGCGTCGACCAATGTCGAGACGGTCGCTGCCGCAACGGAAGAGCTGACCGCGTCGATCAACAATATCTCACAGCAGGTGACGCGGTCGGCGGAGATCGCCGCGAAAGCGGCGGACGAAGCTCGCCGCACCAACACGGTGGTCGAGAGCCTGGCTGCCGGCACCCAGAAGATCGGCGAGGTGGTGACGCTGATCCAGACGATCGCCAGCCAGACCAACCTGCTGGCGCTGAACGCCACCATCGAGGCGGCGCGCGCCGGCGAGCACGGCAAGGGTTTTGCCGTCGTGGCAAGCGAGGTCAAGGCGCTCGCCAATCAGACCGCGAAGGCCACCGAGGAAATTTCCAGCCAGGTGCAGAGCATCCAGAGCGCAACGGGTGACGCCGTCTCCGCCATCCAGGCGATCGGGGGAACGATTGCCGAGATCGACGACATCTCCAAGGAGATCGCCACCGCGGTCGAGCAGCAGGGCCTCGCCACCGGGGAAATTTCCGGCAACGTGCAGCAGGCGGCCGAAGGCACGCGGCTGGTCAGCCAAAGCATGGGCAGCGTGACCCGCGCTTCCGACGAGACCGGCAGCGCCGCCTCGCGGCTGCTGGAATCCGCGAACGGACTCACCTCGCAATCGAGCCGACTCAAATCCGAGGTCGATCAGTTCCTGAGCTCCCTGAGGGCCGCTTGATCGCATCGAACAGGATGGGATCGGCGCGAGCATCGGCCCTAGCGGGATATCATCAACGCGGCCTCAGATCGTCTGGTTGTAGGCGCCGACTTCGGGATGCGTCCGCAGCACCTCGTTGACCGCCTCGAACATGTCGTGCATGCGCCGCTCGGACACCGGGCTTTCGACCACCACCACGAGTTCGGGCTTGTTCGATGAGGCCCGCACCAGACCCCAGCTGCCGTCTTCGACCGTGACGCGGACGCCGTTGACGGTGACGAGATCGCGGATCTGCTGCCCCGCCACCTTGCTGCCCTGCCGCTGCAGCGCCTGGAAGTGCTTCACGACGGCGTCGGCGACGCCGTATTTGACCTCGTCGCCACAATGCGGCGACATGGTCGGCGACGACCAGGTCTTTGGCAGCGCGTCCTTCAGGTCGGCCATCGACTTGCCCGGCGCCCGATCGAGCATCTCGCAGATCGCGATCGCCGAGACCAGACCGTCGTCATAGCCCCGCCCGAACGGGCGGTTGAAGAAGAAGTGGCCCGACTTCTCGAAGCCGGCAAGCGCACCGAGCTCGTTGGTGCGGCGCTTCATGTAGGAATGGCCTGTCTTCCAATACGCCGTCTTCGCGCCCTGCGCCTGCAGCACGGGATCGGTCATGAACAGGCCGGTTGACTTCACGTCGACGACAAACTGCGCGTCCTTGTGGATCGCCGACATGTCGCGCGCCAGCATCACGCCGACCTTGTCCGCGAAGATCTCCTCGCCGGTGTTGTCGACTACGCCGCAGCGATCGCCGTCGCCATCGAAGCCGAGGCCGACATCGGCCTTATGCGCGAGCACGGCATCGCGGATGGCATGCAGCATCTCCATGTCTTCGGGATTGGGATTGTATTTCGGGAAGGTGTGATCGAGCTCAGTGTCGAGCGGAATGACCTCGCAGCCGATCGCCTCGAGCACGTCAGGCGCGAACGCGCCGGCGGTGCCGTTGCCGCAGGCCGCAACGACCTTGAGCCTGCGCTTCAGCTTCGGCCTGCTGGTGAGATCGGCGATGTAGCGCGCCGGGAAATTCTCGTGGAACTGATAGGAGCCGCCGCCGGCGTTCTTGAACTCGGCGTTGAGCACGATCTCCTTCAGCCGGGTCATCTCTTCCGGGCCGAAGGTGAGCGGGCGGTTGGCACCCATCTTCACGCCGGTCCACCCATTGTCGTTGTGCGAGGCGGTCACCATGGCGACGCAGGGCACATCGAGATCGAACTGGGCGAAATAGGCCATCGGCGTCACCGCAAGGCCGATGTCGTGCACCTTGCAGCCGGCGGCCATCAGGCCCGAGATCAGGGCGTATTTGATCGAGGCGGAGTAGCCGCGGAAATCGTGCCCGGTCACGATCTCCCGCTTGACGCCGCGTTCGGCGATCAGCGCGCCCAGCCCCATGCCGAGCGCCTGCACCCCCATCAAGTTGATTTCCTTGCTGAAGAGCCAGCGCGCGTCATATTCGCGGAAGCCCGTCGGCTTCACCATCGGCTCGGATTCGAAGGCGTAGGTATTGGGAACCAGGACGGGCTTGGGTTTCGGAAACATCAGGAGACGGCCTCGGGAAATCACATCAACGGAAGAATGCAGTCGTGCCTGATACGACGTCGGACGACAATGGCAGAAGGCAGATGAATGCAGGCAACAATCAGGCGGGACCGCCCCGTCCGCTGAACCAATCCGCCTGCCGGTATATGGGGGCCGTCACTGCATGCACCAAGATGCGGTGAAGGCGCAGCCTACTGCTCCAACACCATCTGGCCGTTGGCGTAGGCGAAGCGCTTCAGCTTGGACAGGAAGGACAGGCCAAGCAGGTTCTCCGACAGCGCGGTATCGGGCAGCACCAGGGCATCGACGTCGCGCACGGTGAGCTCGCCGAGCTCGACCATCGCGAGCCTGGCGCGGGCCGCCTTCACGGTGCCGTTCGCCGTGGTCACGGTGGCGGTGTAGTCGCCGCGCGCCGGACGGAGGCCGAAGCGGGCGGCCGAACTCTCGTTCAGCGCGACCATCGAGGCGCCGGTATCCACCATGAAGCTGATGCGCTGACCGTCGATGCGGCCGTCGGCGCGGAAGTGACCGCGACGGTCGGTCGGAATGCTGAGGCTGCGCTGGCCCGCGGCAGAGGATTCCACCGTGGCAACCCGCGCGGACGGTGTCGCGGATGCCGACGCGGGGGTCAGGCGATCGGCCAGTTGCGCCATGAAGGTGCCGAGACCGACGAGAACGGCCGCAAAGATCATTATGTTACGCATGACGCAAACGCCCGACTTTACCCCGCAACCGATTTGACCATCAAAGCCGCTGACGGGCGACTGCGAGTGACCGGCTGCCGCCGCCATTTTGGCGAAAACGATGAGTGAAGCGTTAACGACAACGACGGCGGCGGTACAATTTGCATGAGCTATGTCCCCCGCGGCTTGGCCCGCCGGGTCGGCTCGGCATGGGCGGGATCGTCGGGCCAGGGATGGCGCGGATAGCGGCCGCGCAGATCGGTGCGGACCGCGGCATAGGAGCCGCGCCAGAAGCCGGGCAGATCGCGCGTCACCTGCACCGGCCGCTGCGCCGGCGACAGCAGTTCCAGCACCAGCGGCACGGCCCCCCTGGCGATAGACGGATGGACGTTGAGACCGAACAGCTCCTGCAGCCGGACCGCGATGGTGGGCCCCTGCTCAGCCTCGTAGTCGATCGCCAGCATGGTGCCGGTCGGCGCCTCGAAATGGGTCGGCGCCTCCCGGTCGAGCCGGGCGCGCAGATCCCACGGCAGCAGCGCCATCACGGCATCGGAGACGTCGCCGGGCGAGGCGTCCTTGAGCGAGGTCTTGTCGGCCAGCAGCGGCACCAGCCACTCCTCCCGCCGCTCGGCGAGGCCCGCGTCCGACAGGTCCGGCCAGCTGTCGCCCTCCGCCTTGCGCAGGAAGGCGACGCGATCGCGCCATTGTCTGGCGGCCTTCGACCAGGGCAGCCGGTCGAGCCCGGCCGCGCAGATTCCTTCCGCGAAGATGCGCGCGGTCTCCTCCGAAGGCGTCAGCGCGACCGGCGCATCGGCCATGGTGATCGCGTGCAGCTTGCGCTTGCGGCGCGCCCGCAATGCCATCGCGCCATGATCGAAGCTGACCTCGTCCTTGGCTTCGATATGCGCAGCGAAGTGGCGCTCGATGTCCTCGATCGCCAGCGGGGCCGCCAGCAGGATACGGCCGCTGGCCGCCGTTCCCGTCAGCTCACCGACCGCGATATAGGGCACGCGCGCCAGCGACGAGGTTGGGTCGACGGCAGCGCCGCGGCCATTGGCGAGCACGAAGCTGCCATTGCCGCGATTGCGCGCCACCCGGTCGGGAAAGGCGAAGGCGAGCATCAGGCCGGTGGAGATATCCGCTTCTCCGGCGGGGGCGGACGCGGACGACACCTGCTGCGCCCACCGCCGCACCAGGTCGCGGGCACTTTGCGCGCGCGGCGAGCGGTCGCGGCGGAACTGATCGAGCCGCACCTCGAGATCAACGCTGTCGCCGCCCAGCCCGCGCTCGGTCAGGATGGCGGCGATGTCGGCGGCCTGCGCCGCCGCGCCGTGGTCGGCGGCATCGACGATCATCCGCGCCAGCCGCGGCGGCAGCGCCAGCGCCCGCAGCCGCCGGCCCTCGTCGGTCAGCCTGCCATCGGCATCGAGCGCATCGAGCTCGCGCAGCAGGTCCCTCGCCTCCTTCCAAGCCGGTTGCGGCGGCGGATCGAGGAAGCTCAGCGTGGAGGGGTCACTGACACCCCATTGCGCCAGATCGAGGACCAGCGAGGACAGGTCGGCGCTGAGAATTTCCGGCTGCGTATAGGCCGCCAGCGAGGCCGTCTGCGGCTCGTCCCATAACCGGTAGCAGACGCCAGGCTCGGTGCGGCCGGCGCGGCCGCGGCGCTGATCCACGGCGGCGCGCGAAGCCCGCACCGTCTCCAGCCTGGTCAGGCCGATGTCCGGCTCGTAGCGCGGCACCCGGGCGAGGCCGGAATCGACCACGATGCGCACGCCCTCGATGGTCAGCGAGGTCTCGGCAATCGAGGTCGCCAGCACCACCTTGCGCTGCCCCTTCGGGGCGGGCGAGATGGCGCGGTCCTGCACGGCGGAATCGAGCGCGCCGAACAGCGGCACGATCTCGACGCTGGCATCGTGGACGCGCTCGGCCAGCATGGTCTGGGTGCGCCGGATTTCGGCGGCCCCCGGCAGGAACGCCAGCACCGAGCCCGCGTCGGCGCGCAGCGCGGCCGCGATGGTCTCAGCCATCTGGCGTTCGACCGGCGCATCCGGCTTGCGGCCGACATAGCGCGTCTCGACCGGATAGGCGCGGCCTTCGCTCTCGACCACCGGCGCATTGCCGAGCAGGCTGGCGACGCGGGCGCCGTCGAGCGTCGCCGACATCACGAGGATGCGGAGATCCTCGCGCAAGCCCTGCTGCGCATCGCGTGCCAAAGCGAGGCCCAGATCGGCATCGAGCGAGCGCTCGTGGAATTCGTCGAACAGCACGGCGGCGACGCCGGTGAGCTCGGGATCGTCGAGGATCTGCCGGGTGAAGATGCCTTCGGTGACGACCTCGATGCGGGTCGCGCGCGAGACCTTCGAGCCGAATCGTACGCGATAGCCGACGGTCTCGCCGGCACGCTCGCCGAGCGACTTCGCCATCCGCTCGGCGCTGGCGCGGGCGGCGATCCGGCGCGGCTCCAGCACGATGATCTTGTTGGTCCCGACCCACGGCGCATCGCGCAGCGCCAGCGGCACCCGGGTCGTCTTGCCGGCACCAGGCGGCGCCACCAGCACGGCGGTGCTGCTGCGTGCGAGCGTGCCGGACAGTTCGTCCAGCACGGCATCGATGGGCAGCGGTGTATCGAAGCGAAGCGGCAATCGTCGAACCCGTCATTGCCCGCGAAGGCGGGCCATCCAGTAAACGCAGATCTCGCAGATGACGAAGATCGGGCGTACTGGATACCCCGCCCTCGCGGGGTATGACAACGCCATGTCACGCACGCCGCATCACGCGCCCTTCACGCCCGGCCGGCCCACGCTCTCGTAGACGAAGCCGTGCGCCGCCATCTCATCCGGGCGGTAGACGTTGCGCAGGTCGACGACGACAGGACTGGCCATCACCTCCTTGAGGCGATCGAGATCCATGGCGCGGTACTGCACCCATTCGGTCACCAGCACGATCGCATCGGCGCCCGTCGCGCACGCATAGGGATCGTCGTAATAGGCGATCTCCGGCAGCTCCTTCTTGGCCTGCTCGATGCCGACGGGATCATGCGCCCGCACCTTGGCGCCCATGTCGAGCAACCCGGTCACCAGCGGGATCGACGGCGCCTCGCGCATGTCGTCGGTCTCCGGCTTGAAGGTGAGGCCGAGCACAGCGACTGTCTTGCCGCGCAGATTGCCGCCGACGGCATGCGCCACCTTGCGCGCCATCGCACGCTTGCGGTTGTCGTTGACGGCCAGGACGGATTCGACGATGCGCAACTGCGTATCGTAGTCCTGCGCGATCTTGATCAGTGCGCGCGTGTCCTTCGGGAAGCACGAGCCGCCGAAGCCGGGACCGGCATGCAGGAACTTGGCGCCGATGCGGTTGTCGAGACCGATGCCGCGCGCCACCTCCTGCACGTCGGCGCCGACCTTCTCCGCGAGATCGGCGACCTCGTTGATGAAGGTGATCTTGGTCGCGAGGAACGCGTTGGCGGCGTATTTGATCAGCTCGGCGGTGCGCCGCGCCGTGTACATGACCGGCGCCTGGTTCAGCGACAACGGCCGATAGATGTCGCCGAGCACCTTGCGACCGCGGTCATCGTCGGTACCGACCACGATACGATCGGGCCATTTGAAGTCGCGGATCGCCGCACCCTCGCGCAGGAATTCCGGATTGGAGGCGACCACGACGTCGGCCGCCGGATTGGTCTCGCGGATGATGCGCTCGACCTCGTCGCCGGTACCGACCGGCACGGTCGATTTGGTCACGACGACCGTGAAGCCAGTGAGCGACGCGGCGATCTCGCGCGCCGCGGCATAGACGTAGGTGAGGTCGGCGTGACCGTCGCCGCGCCGCGACGGCGTACCGACCGCGATGAACACGGCGTCGGCTTCCGCGACCGGCTGCTTGAGATCGGTGGTGAAATCGAGCCGCTTGGCCTTCACGTTGGCCGCGACCAGCGCATCCAGCCCGGGCTCGAAGATCGGGATTTCTCCGCGATGCAGCGCGGCGATCTTGCTCTCGTCCTTGTCCACGCAGGTCACCTGGTGACCGAAATCGGCGAAGCAGGCACCGGACACCAGACCCACATAGCCCGTGCCGATCATCGCAATTCGCATCGAAACCCATCCTTCAAGGTTAATACTTTCGCGTCTTAAACCATTTGCGGTTCAAGGGGAATTTAGAAAACGGCATGACGTTTGGATGACAGAGAGGAGTATTAACGGCTCTGCCCGACAATGCGGCAGCTCCGCGCCAAAGAGGGACAGCATGACCGCGAATGGTACGCCGAAAACGGCCGGAACCGAGACGCGCATCGACTGGGTGGACTACGCCAAGGGTATCTGCATCATCATGGTGGTGATGATGCATTCGGTGCTGGGCGTCGAGCTCACCGCCGGCGAGACCGGCTTCATGCACGCCGTCGTCGCCTTCGCCAAGCCGTTCCGGATGCCCGACTTCTTCCTGATTTCCGGCCTGTTTCTGCCACTGGTCATCAACCGCGACTGGCGCACCTATCTCGACCGCAAGGTCGTGCATTTCGCCTATTTCTACGTGCTGTGGGTGACCATCCAGTTCGGCTTCAAGGCGCCCGGCTTCGCCGCCGCGTCCGGCTGGCCGCACGCCGGCTATATGTATCTGGAATCCTTCATCGAGCCGTTCGGCACGCTGTGGTTCATCTATCTGCTGCCGATCTTCTTCGTCGTCATCAAACTGACACGGAGGCTGCCGGCGCCGGTGATCTGGGGCATCGCGGCCGGCCTCGAAATGGCGCACATCGTTACCGGCTGGACCGTGATCGACGAATTCTGCGCCCGCTTCGTCTACATCTATTCGGGCTATCTGTTCGCGACCTACATCTTCGCAGTGTCGGACCGGGCCCGCGCGCAGCCCATGCTCGCGATCATCGGCCTGCTCGCCTGGGCTGTCATCAACCAGTCGCTGGTGAACCTCGGCGTCAGCGAGTGGCCGGCTGTCTCCCTCATGCTCGGCTATGCCGGCGCCGTCGCCATCATCATCGCCGGCACGCTGCTGGCGCGCGCGCAGCTCCTCAACGCATTGCGGTTCTGCGGCGAGCATTCGATCGTGATCTATCTCGCCTTCTTCCTGCCGATGGCGGCGACGCGTACGGTGCTGCTGAAGACCGGGATCCTCACGGACATCGGAACGATCTCGCTGCTCGTCACCATCGCCGGCGTGCTCGGCGCGCTCGCGATCTGGCGCCTCGCGCTGCGTACCGGCGCCCGCTTCCTGTTCGAACGCCCGATCGCGTTCTGGATCGCGCCGCCAAAGCCGAAGGCTGTGTTGCAGCCGGCGGAGTAGCCACATCCATGGTGTCGTCCCGGGCGAAGACCCGGGACCCATAACCGCCGTCCTCCATGTGAGGCACGCTGTGGCTCCAGCATGCCGCCTCATCACCGCCTGGGAGTGTAGGTCCCGGGTCGGCGCCCCGCCAGCGCTTCGCGCCGTCGGGGCTTGCCTGGGACGACAGCGGAGTTTTTGGCGCGAGCACGGCTCGCAGCCGGCGCCGATTTGCGTGGGGAACGCGCCGGATTCTGCCGTTCCGAGGGTGTCAATCCCGGCCAAATTCCCTACATTGCGGCCATGCCCAAAGCTCCCCAGAAAGCCGCCGCCACGCCCGCCGCCCCTGTGCCTGCCGCCGCCAAGAATTTGGCGAAGGGCGCGGCCAAAGGCGATCATGTGTTCCTGGTCGACGGCTCGTCCTACATCTTCCGCGCCTATCACGCGCTACCGCCGCTCAACCGCAAGTCCGACGGTCTGAATCTCAATGCCGTGCTCGGCTTCTGCAACATGCTGTGGAAGCTGCTGCGCGACATGCCCGAGACCGACCGGCCGACGCATCTGGCGATCGTGTTCGACAAGTCCGAGGTCACGTTCCGCAACAAGATCTATGCCGACTACAAGGCGCACCGGCCGCCGGCGCCCGACGACCTGATCCCGCAATTCGCGCTGATCCGCGAGGCGGTCCGCGCCTTCGACCTGCCGTGCCTGGAGCAGTCGGGCTTCGAGGCCGACGACCTGATCGCGACCTATGCGCGGCTCGCCTGCGAGCGCGGCGCCACCACCACCATCGTGTCCTCGGACAAGGACCTGATGCAGCTCGTCAACGACTGCGTCACGATGTACGACACGATGAAGGACCGACGCATCGGCGTCGCCGAGGTGATCGAGAAGTTCGGCGTGCCGCCGGAGAAGGTGGTCGAGGTGCAGGCGCTGGCCGGCGATTCCACCGACAACGTGCCGGGCGTGCCCGGCATCGGCATCAAGACCGCGGCGCAGTTGATCACCGACTATGGCGACCTCGAAGGCCTGCTGACGCGCGCGGGCGAGATCAAGCAGCCGAAGCGACGCGAGGCTTTGATCGAGAACGCCGAGAAGGCGCGGATCTCGCGCCAGCTGGTGCTGCTCGACGACAAGGTCGCGCTCGAGGTGCCGCTGGACGATCTGGCCGTCCACGAGCCCGATCCGCGCAAGCTGATCGCCTTCCTCAAGGCGATGGAGTTCTCGACGCTGACGCGACGCGTCGCGGAGTATTCGCAGATCGATCCGGCGGATGTGACGGCGGATGAGCAGTTGAAAAGTGGCGCAGGCACTGCTCCCTCCGTTCCCTCCCCCCTTGTGGGGGAGGGTCAGGGAGGGGGGCGCTCCACGAGCGGTCCCTCCGGAGCACCCCCCTCCCCAACCCTCCCCCACAAGGGGGGAGGGAGCCCCCGCACCGGAGATCCGCGGATAGACAAGTCCGCAATGAGCAAGGGCACTCCGGCTGGACTTGCCGAGTCCAGGGCCGAGGCGGCGAAGAGCGCGCGGATCGATCGCGACAAATATCAGACCGTGCGCAGCCTGCCTGAGCTGAACGACTGGCTGGCGCGCGTGCACGATCTCGGCCGTGTCACGATCGATGTGAAGGCCAGCTCGATCGACCCGATGCAGGCGAGCCTGTGCGGCCTTTCGCTGGCGCTGGCGCCGGGCGAGGCCTGCTACATCCCGCTGGCGCATCGCCAGGCCGGCGATGGCGGCGGGTTGTTCGATGCCGGGCTCGCGCCCGACCAGATCAAGGAGAGCGATGCGCTTGCGGCGCTGAAGCCGATCCTCGAATCGGCCGGGTTGCTGAAGATCGGCTACAACATCAAGTTCCTCGCCGTGCTGCTGGCGCAACACGGCATCATCCTTGCGAATGTCGACGACATCCTGCTGATGAGCTACGCGCTCGACGCCGGGCGCGGCTCGCACAAGCTCGACTCGCTGGCCGAGCACGTGCTCGCCCACGCCCTCCTCAGCGAGAGCGAGCTGATCGGCAGCGGCCGGAACAAGCTGACATTCGAGCAGGTCGCAATCGATCGCGCCACCGCGCATTCCGCGGAAGCCGCCGATGTCATCCATCGCGTCTGGCGCGTGCTGAAGCCGCGCCTCACGGCCGAGCGCATGATCGCCGTCTACGAGACCTTGGAGCGGCCGCTGGTCTCCGTGCTCGCACGCATGGAGCGGCGCGGCATCTCGATCGACCGGCAGGTGCTGTCGCGCCTCTCCGGCGACTTTGCCCAGACGGCGGCGCGCGTCGAGGCCGAGCTGCAGGAGCTGGCCGGCGAGCCGATCAATGTCGGTAGCCCCAAGCAGATCGGCGACATCCTGTTCGGCAAGATGGGGCTTTCGGGCGGCACCAAGACCAAGACCGGCGCCTGGTCGACATCCGCATCGATCCTCGATGACCTCGCCGAGCAAGGCAACGATTTCGCGCGCAAGATCCTGGAATGGCGCCAGGTCTCGAAGCTGAAATCGACCTACACCGATGCGCTGCCGACCTATGTCAACCCGCAGACGCATCGCGTGCACACCACCTATGCCCTGGCGGCGACCACGACGGGACGGCTGTCGTCGAACGAGCCGAACCTGCAGAACATCCCGGTCCGGACCGAGGACGGTCGCAAGATCCGCCGCGCCTTCATCGCCGCACCCGGCCACAAGCTGGTGTCGGCCGACTACTCGCAGATCGAGCTGCGGCTGCTGGCGGAGATCGCCGACATTCCCGTGCTGAAGCAGGCGTTCAAGGACGGGCTCGACATCCACGCGATGACGGCCTCGGAAATGTTCGGCGTGCCGATCAAGGACATGCCGAGCGAAGTCCGCCGCCGGGCCAAGGCGATCAATTTCGGCATCATCTACGGCATCTCCGCCTTCGGCCTCGCCAACCAGCTCGGCATCGCCCGCGAGGAGGCTTCGGCCTACATCAAGCGCTATTTCGAGCGCTTCCCCGGCATCCGCGACTATATGGACGAGACCCGCGAGTTCTGCCGCAAGAACGGCTATGTCGTCACGCTGTTCGGCCGCAAGTGCCATTACCCGGAGATCAAGGCGTCGAACGCCTCGGTCCGCGCCTTCAACGAGCGCGCCGCGATCAACGCGCGGCTGCAGGGCACGGCTGCGGACATCATCCGCCGCGCCATGACGCGGGTGGAAGAGGCGCTGGCGCAAAAGAAGCTGTCGGCTCAGATGCTGCTGCAGGTGCATGACGAATTGATCTTCGAGGTCCCGGACGACGAGGTCGCGGCAACTCTGCCGGTCGTGCAGCACGTCATGCAGGACGCGCCGTTCCCGGCCGTGCTGCTGTCGGTCCCGCTGCACGTCGACGCACGCGCGGCTGATAATTGGGACGAGGCGCATTGAGCTGATAACACGGCGCCCTCCTGCATCATCGACGGTTGGTGGAGGCCTCGCTGTATCGCCGCCCCCTTCTGTCGTCCCGGCCTTGAGCCGGGATCCATACCCCCAGGGAATGGTTTGAGGCGCACTGGTCATTGGCCCTTTGCCCGACACGACCGCCGCGGCGTATGGGTCCCGGATCGGCGCCGTGCCGCGCTGGCGCGCGTCACGGCTTGTCCGGGACGACAGCGGGGCGAGAAGACGCATTCACGTTTCAAACAACTGACGACAGAATAAGGACAAGGATTTGCATTCTCGCGGCACATCGTGCCCGAGGCTTGCGATCAGTCGGCCCTTTTGCAACGGCGCAAAGGGCGCAGGGAAGGCCGGGCCCCGACTGAGGCCCGTGGCCCGCCTGCGAAAAAAATGCAGGCGGCAGGTACCACAGGTTCAGCCGGACAGACCCGGCCCTCCCTGCGCGATGGGTTGAACGTCTGCTCCGCGCTCTTGTGTGTTCGAAACCTGCCAGAATGTGCGAACGGGCGGTTCTGACCAACCGCCCGTCGCTGGATCTGAGCCCGATCGTGCTCAAAGGCCCTAGAGCCTGTCGGGGAGCGTGGGACAGGTCCGGTGTCTTCCTTCAACCCGAACAGTTGCACGGGCTTCGAGCCCGCACCTTGCAAGGAAGGGAGCTGGATGATGGCACAGAATGATCTCGTTGTCGCGGGTGTCGATGTCGCCAAGGATAAGGTCGATGCTTGTACCCGAGCGCCCGGGTCCAAGCAGATGTTTGAAAGGACGAAGGAAGGCCAGCGCGACTTCGTGGCGTGGCTGCGCCGGCACGGCGTCACCAAGGTCGTGATGGAGGCCAGCGGCGGCTACGAGCGGGAGTGGGCCAAACTGGTGCGAGCCGCCAAGATCGACGTTCGTATCGTCGATCCAAAGCGGGTGCGGAGCTTCGCTCAATCGGCCGGGCGCCTGGCCAAGAACGACAGTATCGATGCGGACACGATCGCCTGGTTCGCCGAGACCTTCAACGAAGCTGCGGTGCAAGCCTACGATGCCGCCCGAGAGAAGCTTCAGCAGATGGTCAATGTGCGCCAAGCGACGAAAGATATGCTGGTCAGACTGAAGAACCAGGGCGAGCATAAATTGCCTGTAGAAGTACAGCGTCTGCATACGCGCATCGCCAAGGCGATCAGCGCCGAGCTGGCCGAGCTCGAGGCAGAGATCTCCGCCCTGATCGAAAGCACGCCGCATTTTGCGGAGCTCGCCGAGATCATCGAAAGCGTTCCGGGCATCGGCCGCACGACGTGTGCTACGCTGATAGCAACCATGCCGGAGCTCGGCCAGACCAGCGACAAAGCCGTCGCGGCGCTGCTGGGTGTTGCGCCGTACGATGATGACAGTGGCCGGCGTCGCGGGGATCGGCACGTCAAGGGCGGACGCCGCAGAACTCGCAACACATTCTACATGGCCTGCGTGGGCGCCGCGACGCGGTGCAATCCAGTCCTGAAGGCCTTCTACGAGCGCCTGCTCGCCCAAGGTAAGTTGAAGAAGGTCGCGCTGACCGCCTGCATGCGCAAGCTGATCTGCATTCTCAACGTCATGGTCAAACGCCGCCAAAAGTGGAATCCGGCGCTCCACGTTGTGAACGGGTCGAGCGCCTCATAGCCGCTCGGGCTCCGCCCGAGCGCACGCCAAGCCAACAGACCGGCGAGCGGACGGGGTCAAGGCCGTCAGCCGCCGAAGGCGGTGGCGCGCCTTCGCGCCAGCCTTGAGGCCGGCCGATCACCGGTCTACAAAAAAGACAGTTGCTCCCCGGGGACCGGCTTGTTTGCCCCCGTCACCAGCGCGACACGTGATGTCACGCAGGCTTGGCGCCAGCTTCGGGGCGCCAGGACCACACGGCTTGAACGTCCGCGAGCTGCCAATCGTCCAGCGCATCAGCACCTGACAGGCCCGCGGCCACCGCTCCCCGCCTCTACGTATCGTGACGACGCGTACGCCCCTCTGCATGAGGACGGGATGCACGGATCAAACCATGATTTCGGAAAAATAGCAACAAGAAAGTTTTGGGGCGAGAACGTTGCTTGATGCGGCGGCGACGCCGGCCCCCAACCGAGGTCACTCGGCCCCCGCGGCGATTTTACCTGTCGTTAGGCACGATGAGATCGCGCCTGGTCATCCGGACGGCCGGTAACACGGCGTGCAGCGTGCCCTGGCAGAGTTGGAGGGGCACCGCGTGCGCGTGATCGCGTGACGGCATCGACCAACCCTACGCCACGACTGCGCCGATGGCGCCGAACACCCTGGCCTCGACAGGCTCCCATGACCGCGATCTCATCCGCAGCCCACCCCGAGATGCGCGACCGGCGCGCGCTGCTGATCGTGCTGGTCGCGCTCGTGCTCTACAATGGCGCCTATCTCGTCAGCTGGGCGCTGTCCTCGCCGCAGCCGGCGTTCGGTGACTTCTTCGGCCTGTGGTCGTTCGGCAAGTATGCCGCGCTGTCTGGCGCCGGCATCTACGATCCTGTCGCGCTCGCGCGCTACCAGCAGACGCTGGATCCCGCCCTCGGCGGCGGCGGATTTCCCTATCCTTACCCGCCGACCTTCCTGCTGGCGTTGATCCCACTGGGGATGCTGGCGCTGCCTGTCGCCTATGTCTCTTGGATCTCGGTGACGTTCGCGCTGCATGGCCTGGCGACGCTCGGCCGCGACTGGCGCTCGCTGTCGGGCCTTGCGCTGCTCGCCGCGCCGACGACGCTGATCAACGCGATCACCGGCCAGAACGGTTTTCTCTCGGCGGCCTTGCTGATCGGCGGACTGCGCCTGCTCGCGCGCCATCCCGTCATTGCCGGCGTCCTGCTCGGCCTGCTCGCCTACAAGCCGCAATTCGTGCTGTTGATGCCGGTCGTGCTGCTGGCGTCGCGCAACTGGCGCGCCATCCTGTCGGCCATCGCCACGACCGTGATCGTCGCGGTCGTTACCAGCGCTGCGCTCGATCCGTGGATCTGGCTCGAATGGATCGTGAAGTTTCCGAGCTATCAGGCGCAATTGCAGGCCAACCAGCCCAGCCTCGATCACATGATGCCGACGGTCATCGCGGGCCTGCACACGCTCGGCGCGCCGCCGCCGATCGGCTACCTGGTTCAGCTGCTGTTGTCCTGCTCCATCGTCGTGATGGTCTGGGATGCGTGGCGACGCGGCTCAACGCAGCAGGCGATCGCGCTGGTCGCGGTCGGCAGCATCATCGCCACGCCCTATGCGATGATCTATGACATGCCGATGGTGGCGGCGGGGATCGCGATCCACTGGAAGGCGCGGAGCGACGCCGGAGAGCCGATCGCGCCGCTGGAGATCGGCGTGGTGATCGCGCTGGGGGCCTGCCTGCTCGCCATGATCGGGCACTCCGTGCCGCTCGCGGCGGCCATTCTGCTGGTGCTGCTGGCATTGAGCATCGCCGGTGTGTTCGACCGCTCCGGCAGACGGCTGCCGGCGCTGAACGCCGCGCCGCCGCCGGCGGGCTGATTGCTCTCGGTGCAATCGATCGGATGACGATGCGTGATCGTCCGCGCTAAAGCAGGCGGCAGAGATCCCGATCATCGAGCCAGTCATGCCGCACACATCGTCCCTGCTCGCCTTCGCGCTCGTCTCGCTCGGCATGGTGCTGACGCCCGGGCCGAACATGATCTATCTGATCTCGCGCTCGATCACGCAGGGCCACGCCGCCGGCCTGATCTCGCTCGGCGGCGTCGCCACAGGCTTTCTGGCCTACATGCTGGCCGCGGCGTTCGGCATCACGGCGCTGCTGTTTGCCGTGCCGTTCGCCTATGACGCGCTGCGCCTCGCCGGCGCGGCCTACCTGCTTTATCTGTCCTGGCAGGCGGTGAAGCCGGGCGGACGCTCGCCATTCCAGGTGAGGAAGCTCGCCATCGACAGCCCGCGTCGGCTGTTCCTGATGGGGCTCGCCACCAACCTGCTGAACCCGAAGATCGCGATGCTGTATCTGGCGCTGCTGCCGCAGTTCATCGATCCCGCCGTCGGCAGCGTGCTGACGCAGTCGGTGGTGCTGGGCGCGATCCAGATCGTGATCAGCGTCAGCGTCAACGCCATGATCGCCATGGCGGCGGGATCGATCGCGCTGTTCCTGGCGACACGGCCGAGCTGGGCGCTGGTACAGCGCTATCTGATGGGCACGGTGCTCGCGGGACTTGCGGTGCGCATGGCGCTGGAGGCGCGACGGGGGTGAGGCTCGACCCGGCTCTCGGAAGTCTCCGTCAAACCGATACTGCCTGTGTGGCTCCCTCTCCCCCGCCCTCCCCCCGCAGGCGGGAGAGGGAGCGCACCGCCGATGTGGAAAATGCGGCGCCTTTCGTCGACGGAGGCGGTTCTCAATCCAGCTTCGCCTCCATGCCGCGCTTCACGGCGGGGCGGGCCATCAGGGTATCGTACCAGCGCTTGACGTGGGGGAAGTCGGCCAGATCGACCTTGTGGCGCGGGTGGCGCCAGGCCCAGCCGAGAATGGCGAAGTCGGCGATCGAGAGCGCGCCTGCGACGAACTCGTGCTGCGCCAGCCGGCGGTCGAGCACGCCATAGAGCCGGACCGTCTCGGCCATGTAGCGCTTGAGGCCGTAGGCGCGGTCCTGTTCGTCGGTCAGCGCGATGAAATGGTGCACCTGGCCGGGCATCGGGCCGAAACCGCCCATCTGCCACATCAGCCATTCATAGACCGGGATCCGCTCGGCGACGGATCTCGGCAGGAACTGGCCGGTCTTCTCGGCCAGATAGAGCAGGATGGCGCCGGACTCGAACACGCTGACCGGCTTGCCATCCGGGCCGTCGGGATCGACGATCGCCGGGATCTTGTTGTTGGGGCTGATCGCCAGGAACTCCGGCGCCATCTGGGCGCCCTTGGTGATGTCCACCGGAATGACGCGGTAGGGCAGCGCCATCTCCTCCAGCGCGACCGAGATTTTGCGCCCGTTCGGGGTGTTCCAGGTGTACAGCTCGATCGTCATACGGGCATCCTTCCCAATCGTCCTTGCTTGGTCGCGGGCTCCCATTAGCTCGAAACTGCATCCGGCTTCAAACGTAGCGTTGTTGATGGGACATCGTGGCGGCTGGTCTCCGCCGCCCGCCCCCGATAGATTGCGCCACCCAAGAATCCACCCTCAGGGGAAACGCCGTGTCCAAATCCGCCTCCCGCGCCCGCCTCCTCGAGATCATCCGCAGGCGCTCGTTCGGCCGTGGCGAGATCACGCTGGCCTCCGGCCGCAAGAGCGACTTCTATTTCAACCTGAAGCCGACCATGATGGACCCGGAGGGCGCCACGTTGCTCGCCGAGCTCACCTATGAGGCGCTGAAGGACGAAGGCTTCGATTATATCGGCGGCCTGGAGATGGGCGCGGTGCCGCTGGCCGGCGCCATCGCCCAGATCTCCTGGATCAAGGGCCATCCGATCGCGGCCTTCTTCGTGCGCAAGAAGCCGAAGGAGCACGGCGCCAGGCTGGCGATCGAGGGCCTCGCCCGGGACGAGACCCTGGCGGGCAAACGCATCGTCGTGGTCGAGGACGTCACCACCACCGGCGGCTCGGCGATGAAGGCGGTGGAAGCCCTGCGCGAGGCCGGCGCCGAAGTGGCGCTGGTGTTCACCATGGTCGATCGCGAGGAAGGCGCCGCCGAGACCTTCGCCCAGGCCGGCCTGCCGTTCCAGGCGCTCTACAAGGCGCGCGAATTCCTCTGAGGCGCCTGGCGCGCGGCGCAATTCGCCGTCCGCGCATACCGCTCATTTACCAACGCCCGTTAAGGTTACCGCAAAGCTGATGACGCCGTGCCTTGGGCATGGCGCGTTCGATCGCACATGATCGGGCGACATGGGTTGCCGCGTCACGGCGTGGCTTTGCGGTGAAGATCCTGGCGATGGAGCGGGCGTTGCGTAGCGTGTTGTCGTTTCGGCGGAGGATCCGCCACGTCGCTGTCGCGGCGACGGTCGGCCTCGTCGCGGCCGGCGCGCTGGCGCCGCGGATGGCGTCGGCCCAGGGCCTGTTCGACTTCCTGTTCGGCGGCTTCAACAAGCCGCAATCGGAGCGGCCGGCGCAGGGCAGCTCCTTCTCCGATCCGTTCGGAACCAATCCGCAAGGCTCGCCGCAGCCGCGCGTGGCGTCTGGATCAGGCGCGGCGTTCTGCGTGCGCACCTGTGACGGCCGCTATTTTCCGCTGACGCGCGGCCTCGCCTCGCCGGCGCAGATGTGCCAGGCGTTCTGCCCGGCGAGCCCGACCAGGATCTATTACGGCTCCAACATCGACTACGCGACCGCCAGCAATGGCGAGCGCTATGCCGACAGCGAGACCGCGTTCGCCTATCGGCAGGCGCTGCGCGCCGACTGCACCTGCAACGGCCGCGATCCGGCCGGGCTGGCGCCGGTCGACCTGTCGCTCGACACCTCGCTGCGTCCCGGCGACGTGGTCGCCACCAGCGACGGCCTCGTCGCCTATTCGGGCACGCGCGGCAGCGGCGGCCAGCCGGCCGACTTCAAGCCGGTCGCCTCCTATCCCGGGCTGACCTCGGACACGCGGGCCAAGCTGAGCGAGATGAAGGTGGCGCCGGTGCGCGCCGAGATGCTGGCGGCCGATGCGCTCGCCGCCATGCCGCCGCCCGAGGCCAATGCCGGCAATGTCAGCGTCGCGCCGCCGATGGCAATCGCGCCGAAGCCGGCCGCGGGCCGCGCCAAGCGCGCGGATGTGGATTGAATTTTAGTCCTCGTCATTGCGAGCGCAGCGCAGCAATCCAGAGTCTCGCACTCCACCCTGGATGCTTCCGCCTTCGCCCTGCGGGCTTCGGCGGACACGTCGCTGCGCTCGCAATGACGGAACGCTGACCTAGCGTCCCACGATCACGCCGATGACGTTCGGCGCTTCCAGGTACTTTTCCTCGATCGCCGCCCGCGCGGCGGCGCGGTTGTCCGGCGTCAGCAGGCCGCGCTTCTCGGCGAGGATCATCCAGCAGAAGCCCCACCAGTCCGACAGCATGCCTTCGTCGTCGACCAGGTCGTAGCCTTGCTCGGCGGCAAAGATGCGCGCCCGCGCCTCGTCGAGGCCATCGAGGAAGGTGTGGTCGGTGGCCGAGAACAGGTCGTCGGAAATGTCGTCGGTGGTGTAGCCCCAGACCGACATGCACACCGCGTTGAACGCGCGGTCGATCTGGTCGTCGTCGACGGCCCGCCGCCGCGCGGTCTTGTGCAGCCGCGTCAGACTGCGCGCGAAGTCGGCAATGCGGGTCAGGGCCAGAGGATCGAAGGCGATATTGGACATGGGTGTCCTCGCGGGATGCACTGATGCCGGGGGCTGGCGGATCGAATCGCTGTAGGGATAACGATCGCTTGCTAAATTGTTCTTAATTTGTTCTATTTGAAAAAGGAAGTCAATTGTCGTCGTCCCGGCCCCGAGCCGGGACCCAGACCCACCGCAGCCGATTGTTTGGCACGCGCTATGAGCACTGAGGCCGCATGGACGGTCTACATTCTTGCCAGTGGCCACCACGGCACGCTGTACATCGGGGTGACCAACGATGTCAGGAAGCGCCTTGAAGACCACCGTGCCGGGCGAGGGTCCAAGTTCGTCAGCAGGTACAAGGTTTTTCGGCTTGTCTATGTCGAACGTTTCGCGCGCCCGCTAGAGGCGATCGCCCGCGAGAAGCAGCTCAAGAATTGGCATCGCGACTGGAAGGTCGAGCTGATTGAGACGGACAACCCTGATTGGAGTGACTTGTCGGGCCTGATCGTAGGCCGGTGAGTCTGGATCCCGGCTTTCGCCGGGATTGACGACGGTCGAGAGACCTCGATCCATCTCTCCCACGCACCCGCAGCAACAGCCTTCCGCGTTCCCTGCCCGGAACCCGGCCTGAACTTTGCATCATTTTCCATCACCTTGCTGTGCGGACCAGCCTTTCCCCGGGTTTCGGACCGCGCGCAACCATCGTATGCTTTTACCGGTTCCTCGTAGCATCACAGGTTTCCAAGGTGACAGATCAGCCGTCCCAGCGCAGCTTCGTAAGCACCGGCCAGCCCGTCGACGAATTGGCGGTCGCTGAGATCAAGAGCGACATCCTGGCCAAGCTTCGCCTCGCCATCGGCAAGGAGGCGAGCCAGGCGACGCAACAGGACTGGTATCACGCCGCGGCGCTGACCTTGCGCGACCGCATCGTGCATCGCTGGCTGACCGCGGACAAGGAGAGCTACGATGCCGGGCGCAAGCGGGTCTATTATCTCAGCCTCGAATTCCTGATCGGCCGTCTGTTCACCGACGCGCTCAACAACATGGGCCTGATGAAGGTGTTCGAGACCGCGCTCGGCGATCTCGGCGTCGGCCTGATGGACCTGCGCAAATGCGAGCCGGATGCCGCGCTCGGCAATGGCGGCCTGGGACGACTGGCGGCCTGCTTCATGGAAAGCATGTCGACGTTGCAGATCCCGGCGATCGGCTACGGCATCCGCTATGATTTCGGCCTGTTCCGCCAGGTCATCGTCGACGGCTGGCAGCACGAATATCCCGACGTCTGGCTGTCGTTCGGCAATCCCTGGGAGTTCCAGCGCCCCGAGGTGGTCTATCACGTCCATTTCGGCGGCGGCGTCGAGCATGTCGACGACAAGGGCCGCGACCGCGCGATCTGGCATCCCGGCGAAACCGTGCAGGCGGTCGCCTATGACACGCCGATCGTCGGCTGGCGCGGCCAGCATGTGAATGCGCTCAGGCTGTGGTCGGCGCGCTCGCCCGATCCGCTGAAGCTCGACGTGTTCAACTCCGGCGACTATCTCGGCGCCTCCGCCGAAGAGGCGCGCGCCGAGGCGATCTGCAAGTTCCTGTATCCGAACGACGAGAGCCCGGCGGGCCGCGAGCTGCGGCTGCGCCAGGAATACTTTTTCGTCTCGGCCTCGCTGCAGGACCTCGTCAAGCGCCATCTCGGCTCCGACGGCCAGCTGCGCAGCCTGGCGCAGAAGGCCGCGGTGCAGCTCAACGACACGCATCCTTCGCTCGCGGTCGCCGAGCTGATGCGGATCCTGGTCGACCTGCACAATTTCCGCTGGGACGAGGCCTGGAAGATTACCATCGCGACCTTGTCCTACACCAACCACACGCTGCTGCCGGAGGCACTCGAGACCTGGCCGGTCGAGCTGTTCGAGCGGCTGCTGCCGCGGCATCTCGAGATCATCTACCGCATCAATGCGCAGCATCTCGCGCTCGCCGAGCAGCGCGCACCGGGTGACATCGACTACCGCGCCTCGGTGTCCCTGATCGACGAGAAGAGCGGCCGCCGCGTGCGCATGGGCCAGCTCGCCTTCGTCGGCTCGCACCGCATCAACGGCGTCTCGGCGATGCATTCCGACCTGATGAAGGAGACCGTGTTCCACGATCTCAATCATCTCTATCCCGGCCGCATCACCAACAAGACCAACGGCATCACCTTCCGCCGCTGGCTGACCCTGGCCAATCCCAAGCTGACGAACCTGTTGTGCGAGGCCTGCGGCGACGCCGTCGTCGACGATCCGACCTTGCTCTCGAGCCTCGAGAGCTACGTGGCCGACGCCGGCTTCCACCAGAAGTTCCGCAGCGTGAAGCACCACAACAAGGTGCTGCTGGCGCGCCTGATCGGCGAGCGCATGAACGTGCGCCTCGATCCGGGCGCGCTGTTCGACGTGCAGATCAAGCGCATTCACGAATACAAGCGCCAGCTCCTGAACATCCTGGAAGCGGTCGCCCTGTACCAGGACATGAAAGATGATCCGCAGCGCGACTGGGTTCCGCGGGTGAAGATCTTCGCCGGCAAGGCGGCGGCGAGCTACCGCTACGCCAAGCTGATCATCAAGCTGATCAACGACGTCGCCGAGGTCGTCAACAACGATCCCGCGATCGGCGGCAAGCTGAAGGTCGTGTTCATGGCGGACTACAATGTCAGCCTGGCCGAAGCGATCATTCCCGCGGCGGATCTCTCCGAGCAGATCTCGACCGCCGGCATGGAGGCCTCCGGCACCGGCAACATGAAGCTGGCGCTGAACGGCGCGCTTACCATCGGCACGCTGGACGGCGCCAATATCGAGATCCGTGACAATGTCGGCGCCGACAACATCGCGATCTTCGGCATGGAGGCCGACGAGGTCATGCTCCGCCGCAAGCAGGGGCTGGACGCGACCGACGTGATCCACCGGTCACCGCGGCTGGCGCGCGCGATCGATGCGATCGCGACCGGCGCGTTCTCGCCGGACGAGCCCGGCCGGTTCGAGCCCATCGCACATGCGCTGCGCCATCTCGACCACTACATGGTCTCGGCCGATTTCGATTCCTACTACGAGGCCCAGCGCGGCATCGATGCACGCTGGCAGACCGTGCCGGCCTGGACCCGCGCCTCGATCCTCAACGTCGCGCGCATGGCGTGGTTCTCCTCCGACCGCACCATCCGCGAATATGCCGACGATATCTGGAACGTGCCGGTCGGCCCGGTGATGGCACCGGTGCACGCGCAGCGGGCGTGACGGGCCCTTCCCCTCGCCTTCAGCAATGACCCATGACGTCATTGCAGAGGCGTTCCATTGCGTTTCACCTGACGGCCATCATACGATGACCGTCAGGAGGAATGCATGACCGAACCGCCAGTTCACCTGTTCGACGAGGCCACCCGCGTCACCGCCGGCGACAGCCGCTGGCAGGGAAGGACCAGCCCGGACTACTGGGCTTTCGTCGGCCCGTTCGGCGGCGTCACGGCGGCGACCGTGCTGCGCGCCTTGATCCAGCATCCGCAAATCGCCGGCGATCCGCTGGCGCTGACGGTCAACTACTGCGCGCCGATCGCGGAAGGGCCGTTCGATCTCGACGTCCGGCTGGTGAAGGCCAACCGCTCCTCGCAGCATTGGTGCGTCGAGCTGAGCCAGGGCGATGCCGACGCGGCCACGCTGGCGACCGCTGTCTTCGCCGAGCGCCGGCCATCGTGGTCGCACCAGCCGGCCGTCAAGCCCGACGCGCCGCCGTTCGATCAGGTCAGGCGCTATCCTGATGCGGGAATGTCCTGGACCAAGCAGTACGACTTCCGCTTCGTGGAGGGACGGCCGGAGTTCGGCAGTCGTTCAGACGAACCGCGCAGCGCCTATTCGCGGCTGTGGATCTCCGACCGCAAGCCGCGCAAGCTGGATTGCCTGTCGCTGCTGTCGATGTCGGACGCCTTCTTCGGCCGCGCGTTCCATGTCCGTGGCGAGTTGATTCCGTTCGGCACGGTGTCGCTGACCACCTACTTCCACGTCAGCCGCGAGGAACTGGCCGCCGAGGACATCACGCATGTGCTCGCGACCGCAGACGCCAAGGTGTTCAACCGCAGCTACCAGGACCAGCATGGCGAGCTGTGGTCGCCGTCCGGCCGGCTGCTCGCGACGACGACGCAGATCGCGTATTTCAAGGCGTGAGCCTGGACGCCGGCAAAATGAACGGTGTCGTCCCGGCCTTGAGCCGGGACCCATAACCACCGTCGGCAATTTGGCGAAGGCTGGAGCGGCCAGCATGCCGCATCACACCGCCCTGTGGTTATGGGTCCCGGCGTTCGCCGGGACGACAGCGGTGGATGGGGCTTGAGTTCGCCCCTCTCGTGCATCAGCAGAGGGAGCGGGAAAATAGTAAGAGCCAGCCGCAATGCGGCTGGCCCATTTGCGTTTGCAGCCCTACTCCGCAGCCAGCTTCAGATCCGGCGCCGCAGCGCGGACGTCGGCGTCAACCTGGGCTTCGAACTTGGCAAAATTCTTCTGGAACATGCCGACCAGCGCGCGCGCAGTCTTGTCGAACTCGGCCTTGTCCTTCCAGGTGTTGACCGGGTCGAGAATCTCGCTCGGCACGCCCGGCAGCGCGGTCGGCACCGCGAAGCCGAAATATTTGTCGGTGCGGAACTCGACGTTGCGCAAGGAGCCGTCGAGTGCCGCCGTCAGCAGCGCACGCGTCACCTTGATGGGCATGCGCGAGCCCGTGCCGTACTTGCCGCCGGTCCAGCCGGTGTTGACCAGCCAGCAGTCGACATTGTGCTCGGCGATCAGCTGCCGCAGCATGTTGCCGTAGACCGACGGATCGAGCGGCAGGAACGGCGAGCCGAAGCAGGTCGAGAACTCCGGCTGCGGCTCGTTGCCGAGGCCGCGCTCGGTGCCGGCGACCTTGGCGGTGTAGCCGGACAGGAAGTGGTACATCGCCTGCGCCGGCGACAGCTTTGCGATCGGCGGCAGCACGCCGAAGGCGTCGGCGGCGAGCATCACGACGTTCTTCGGATGCGGCGCACGGCCCGTGCGCGAAGCGTTCGGAATGAAGTCGAGCGGATAGGCGGAGCGGGTGTTCTCGGTCTTGGAGCCGTCGTCGAAATCGGGGACGCGGTTGTCCTCGTCGAGCACCACGTTCTCGAGCACGGCGCCGAAACGGGTCGACGCCGCGAAGATCTGCGGCTCGGCTTCCTTCGACAGCTTGATGCACTTGGCGTAGCAGCCGCCCTCGAAGTTGAACACGCCGGACGGGCCCCAGCCGTGCTCGTCGTCGCCTATCAGGGTGCGGTTCGGATCGGCCGACAGCGTGGTCTTGCCGGTGCCGGACAGGCCGAAGAAGATCGCGGTGTCGCCCTTCGGCCCGACATTGGCCGAGCAGTGCATCGGCATCACGCCGCGCGCGGGCAGATAGTAGTTGAGCGTCGTGAACACGCTCTTCTTCATCTCGCCGGCATAATAAGACCCGCCGATCAGGACGATCTTGCGGGCGAAATCGATCGCGACGACGTTCTGCGAGCGCACGCCGTGACGTTTCGGGTCGGCGCGGAAGCTCGGCATGTCGATGATCGTGAGCTCCGGCACGAAGGTGTCGAGCTCGATCTTTTCGGGGCGGATCAGAAGCGTGCGGATGAAAAGCGAGTGCCAGGCGAGCTCGGTGAAAACGCGCGTCTTGATGCGGAAGGTGGGGTCGGCGCCGCCATAGAGATCCTGCGCGAACAGGGTCTTGCCTTCGGCGTGCTTGATGAAATCCTGATGCAGCGCCTCGAACTGCTCGGGCGTGATCGCCTGGTTGCCCGCCCACCACATTTTTTCGGTGGAGGCGTCGCGCACCGTGAACTTGTCCTTCGGGCTGCGACCGGTGAACTCGCCAGTATCCGCGCAAAGCGCCCCGTCGGCCGACAGCACCGCCTCGCCCGCCGCCAGCGAATACTGATAGAGCTGGGGAGCGCCGAGATTCCAGTGCACCTGCTTGAGGTTCTTTAAGCCGAACTTGTCGGCACCGAAGGCGCCGTTGCGAATACCCGTCTCTTGCACGAAGATCCCTCCTGAGAGCCCGCGTCTGTTGCGCGCAGTCGCGCGCGTTGCGCGGTGACCGTTGCCGTTACATCGCCTTATCGAAGCGCGGTCGCCGACCTAATACTGATCAACGCTGGTCTTGCCAAGACGATCCGGCCTAATTGGTTATTGGCAATTCGTGATGCACGTAGCTCATCTTTTGCCGCGTCATGCACATTCCAGCAGCAGCCACCCCGCGCTGCGCTGAGATGCTGCAACGCAACAGATATATCAGCGCGGTTGGGTTTCACAAGGAACGATGAACGACGCTCGAATCGACGGATTCGCGCAGGCAAACGAAGACCAAGCGACGACCGAGCATCCGGCAGCGGCTCTCGCAGCGCCTCGCGGAAACCGATCAAGGGAGGCCGCCCGAGCCGACGGAATGTGCCGGTGATCGGCCGTGTCGTCGCCACACCCGATCAGCCAGCTTCCCTTCACGATGGCCTCGCGCCTGCGGGATCACATCGTCCGATTCTCCCGGCCGCGACGTCAACGAGCTCACTCGCGCCCACGCCACGAAGTTTGCGCGACGCTCACCCCTCTGCAGGACAGGGAGCGCGCACATCGAGATTCACCACAAGCTGCCTTCATGCGTGAACTTCGCCGTCTTCCGTCACGGGAGATGAGCACAGTCATCAAAGTGGGCTCGAACTACACCTCACTTCGCGCGGGCCTCGTCAGCAAGCCGCACCAGCATCTTGCGCAACGCCCCGGGCGTGGTCACGCGCTCGGGAAACTCGAGCCGCAGCGTCCTGCCGTCGGCCATCAGATCCAATCCCTCCGGGTCACAGCCGCTACACCGCCACTCCGCTGCTTCGGCGCCGAGCAGCTTCGTCGCGTAGAGGGCGAGCGCCTCGCGGTGATCTTCGTTCATGTGATCGACGGCGCCCTGCTCTGCCAGAATCAGTTCGTCAGCAACGGATATATCCGTGAGAAACTGCTCCGGCTTGAGATCGACGATGCGGCCGAATCCGGCGACGAGATGCGCGCCTGACGGACGAATCACGAAGAACGAGAAGTCGGCGAATTCAGCATAGTCCGCAGCGGACGGATGCGCATTGAGATACCGACGGCGCAGCACCTCGCGATTGTCGTCGGCGGCCTGCTCGGCCTTGCCCGACAGCATGATGCGAGATCCCTCGAGCGGATCGCCCGGCGCGCGTTCATCGAGCATCAGCGACACGCGCGAATCGGCAATTAGATTTCTGGTGTGCACAGCTAATCGCGAAATCAGGATGATCGGAGCACCATCGGACGCGGTGGCGACGTTGACGAGGGAGCAGTAGGGATCGCCAGAACCAACCATCAAGGTCGCAAGGGCGCCCTGCCGGCTTCGGCGCAGCAGGGAATGCGTGACGCGGTTAGGGTTAAAGCTCGCAGACATCGTCTTTCCCTCGTCCATCCAGTTGCAATGAAGGCCTTTTTTCGGCTAAACGGGCCACAAACCTGGGCACGGCACAAGACTTTGCCATGGTATTTGTGGAACTCGGTCACACTTCAGCCCAGCTTGCATTGCTCGTTGACCATGTTCGAAGCCCAAATACGCGGCCCTTATCTTGATTCTCGAAGTCTCGGCGTAACCAGACTCTGAAAGCAGGCTCATGCCCACAATCGCCTTGGTCGATGACGACCGCAACATTCTGACATCCGTCTCCATCGCGCTCGAGGCCGAGGGTTATCGGATCATGACCTATACCGATGGTGCGTCGGCGCTCGACGGTTTTCGGACCAGCCAGCCTGATCTCGCCATCCTCGACATCAAGATGCCGCGCATGGACGGCATGGAGACCCTGCGGCGGCTGCGCCAGAAGTCCGACCTGCCGGTGATCTTCCTCACCTCCAAGGACGAGGAGATCGACGAGCTGTTCGGCCTGAAGATGGGCGCGGACGACTTCATCCGCAAACCGTTCTCGCAGCGCCTCCTGGTGGAGCGCGTCAAGGCCGTGCTGCGCCGCTCGCAGCCCAAGGATCCGACGGCGCTGCCGAAGGAGAACGACGCCAAGGCGCTCGATCGCGGCCTGCTGCGCATGGATCCGGAGCGCCACACCTGCACCTGGAAGAACGAGCCGGTTACGCTGACCGTCACCGAGTTCCTGATCCTGCAGGCGCTGGCGCAGCGTCCGGGCGTGGTCAAGAGCCGCAATGCGCTGATGGACGCGGCCTATGACGACCAGGTCTATGTCGACGACCGCACCATCGACAGCCACATCAAGCGGCTGCGCAAGAAATTCAAGATGGTCGACGAGGAGTTCGAGATGATCGAGACCCTCTACGGCGTCGGCTATCGCTTCAAGGAAACCTGATGCCAAGGCCTGAAGCAGGGACCTGAAGCATTGCCTTGCGCGACGTCATGCGAAATTGCGCGCTGACGTCGCGGTCTGGATTGGGATAGGCTACGCCTCCTGCGCGTTTATCCGGGCGCAGATGCCGGAACGGGGCCATTGTTGCGGCGAATTCGGGTGCGGCAAGTCGAGTTCTCACGGGAATTCGCCGCACAACCCCTACGAAATTCGGAATCGGAGCACTCACATTGCTCGATCGCACGCAGCTTGACCCAGCAGTGAATGGCCACGACGCCGCGGCGACGATCGCGTCCGACGCGGCGGAGGAGACCCCGAGGGTCTCCGGCTGGCAGCGTCCGCTGAGCTGGCTGCGCCGCGCCGGACAGTTCCTGTTCGCGCTGTCGTTCTCGAGCCTCACCCGCCGCATCGTCTCGCTGAACATCGCCGGCTTGCTCGCACTGGTTGCAAGCATTCTGTATCTGTCGCAGTTCCGCGCCGGCCTGATCGACGCGCGCGCGCAGAGTCTGCTGGTGCAGGCCGAGATCATCGCCGGCGCCATCGCCGCCTCGGCAACCGTGCAGACCAACACCATCACCATCGACCCCGAGCGCCTGCTCGATCTCAAGCCGGGCGAGAGCTACGGCGCGCCGGACGAATATTCGCCGCTCGATTTCCCGATCAATCCGGAACGCGTCGCGCCGGTGCTGCGCACGCTGATCTCGCCGACCAAGACGCGCGCGCGCATCTACGATCCGAATGGCGGGCTGCTGCTCGACAGCCGCAATCTGGAGAACGTGCTGCGGTTCGACCTGCCGCCGCCGTCGAGCGAGAAGCCCGGCTTCGTCGAGCGCGCGCTGATCTCGGTGCGCACCTGGCTCAATCGCGGCGACCTGCCGCTGTACCGCGAATACGGCCCCGAGAACGGCAACGGCTACGAGGAAGTCGCCGACGCGCTGAAGGGCCAGAAGCGCAGCATGGTCAGGGTCAACTCGCGCGGTGAAGTGATCGTCTCGGTCGCGGTGTCGGTGCAGCGCTCGCGCACCATCCACGGCGCCCTGATGCTGTCGACGCAGGGCGACGACATCGACCAGATGGTCACCGCCGAGCGGCTTGCCATTCTGAAGGTCGGCGGCGTTGCCTCCGCGGTGATGATCGTGCTGTCGCTCTTGCTCGCCAGCACCATCGCAGGTCCGGTGCGCCGGCTCGCCGACAGCGCCGAGCGGGTCCGCCGCCGCATCAAGACCCGCGTCGAGATCCCCGACTTCACCCGCCGCCGCGACGAGATCGGCCATCTCTCCGGCGCGCTGCGCGACATGACGGACGCGCTCTACAACCGCATCGAGGCGATCGAGATGTTCGCCGCCGACGTCGCCCACGAGCTCAAGAACCCGCTGACCTCGCTGCGCTCGGCGGTCGAGACCCTGCCGCTGGCGCGCAACGACAACAGCCGCGCCCGCCTGCTGGCCGTGATCGAGCATGACGTGAAGCGGCTCGACCGGCTGATCTCCGACATTTCCGACGCCAGCCGGCTCGATGCCGAGCTGCAACGCCAGGACATGACCCTGGTCGATCTGCGCCGCCTGCTGAACACGCTGACCTCGGTCGCCAACGAGACCAAGCTCGGCACCGACGTCACCGTCGAGGTCCGCTTCGAGGGCCGCGGCGCCAACGACACCTTCTCGGTGCCTGGTCATGATTCGCGGCTCGGCCAGGTGATCTCCAACCTTCTGTCGAATGCGCAATCGTTCTCCGCCGCCGGCGGCAAGGTGCGCATCACCTGCCGGCGCGTGCGCTCGGAGATCGAGATCACCGTCGACGATGACGGTCCCGGCATTCGCGAGGACGCCCTGCAGCGCATCTTCGAGCGGTTCTATACGGACCGGCCGCACCAGGGCTTCGGCCAGAATTCCGGCCTGGGCCTGTCGATCTCCAAGCAGATCATCGACGCTCATGGCGGGCGGATCTGGGCCGAGAACCGGCCCGGCCCTGTCGACGCCGACGGACATCCGACCTCGGCCGGGGCTCGCTTCATCGTCCGGCTGCCGGCGTCGTGACGAACGAAACGGCGAGCATCCATGCATCTGCCGTCCAGGTGGGGGAGCAGGCCGTCCTGATCCGGGGTCCCTCCGGTTCCGGCAAATCCCGACTCGCCTTCGATCTGATCCTCGCCGGACGCGCGGGGCAGCTGCCGCCAACGGTTCTGGTGGGCGACGACCGTGTTCATCTCGCCACACGCAGCGGGGAAATGTGGGTGAGCCCCGCGCCCGCCCTGGCCGGGCTGATCGAGATCCGCGGCCTTGGAATCCGCGCCTGCGACCATGTGTCGGAGGCGAAACTTGGGCTTGTGGTTGACCTGATGGCCGAGGACGCTGCCCGCCTGCCGAACGCCGAATCGCTTCGGATTCACCTCAACGGTATCGAATTGCCACGGATACCCGTGGGGCCGGGTTTTTCACCCTTCCCGATGGTTGTGGCGGCACTTATTACCACCCAGACTTTCATGTTCCGGTAATCTTTCGGCCGATTGTGTGGAGCAAATTGGTAACCATATCAGCCCCACTATCGCGACCGATTAGACCGCCGCCAGCTCCCATTCTGTATGCCAGAATCCGGGAGACTCGCGAATATGCCCCCTTGCGCGAGGGCTCCGGATGGTCAAAGTGGCGCGTTCGTGCGGTGCACCCAAGGCGCCCGCGAGGAGTATCCGATGATTGGCCTGGTACTGGTGACCCATGGGCGCCTCGCCGACGAGTTCAGGGCGGCGCTGGAACACGTCATGGGTCCTCAAAAACAAATCGAAGCGGTCACGATTGGCGCCGACGATGATTCCGATCTCTGTCGCAGCGACATCATCGAAGCCGTGAACCGCGTCGACACCGGCGACGGTGTCGCCATTCTCACCGACATGTTCGGCGGCACGCCGTCGAACCTCGCCATCTCCTGCATGAGCCGGCCCAAGGTCGAGGTGCTCGCCGGCATCAACCTGCCCATGCTGGTGAAGCTCGCCAAGGTGCGCGAGGAACGCTCGCTGCCCGACGCCATCGCCATGGCGCAGGAGGCGGGCCGCAAATACGTCACCATCGCCAGCCGCGTGCTCGCCGGCAAATGAGCGACGAGGATGCTCCGCAGGACAACGTCGCCGGCCCGGCCGTCCCTGCCGGAGCCCTCTCGCGAGAGCTGCTGATCACCAACAAGCGCGGCCTGCATGCGCGGGCCTCGGCGAAATTCGTGCAGATGGTCGAGAAGTTCCAGGCCGAGGTCTGGGTGACGCGCGGCGGCGAGACCGTCGGCGGGCGCTCGATCATGGGCCTGATGATGCTGGCGGCGGCGCCGGGAACCAAGATCCTGGTCTCCGCCACCGGCCCCGAGGCCGACGCCGCGCTGCAGGCGATCACCGACCTGGTGAACGACAAGTTCCACGAAGAAGGCGTGTGACCACCTAGGATCGTCATTCCGGGGCGCGCGAAGCACGAACCCGGAATGACGTGCTCTGGGTTACCTGCCCGGTCCCTGAATATACACCTTCCAAACGATTGCAGGGCCCGCCTGGCCGTGGAAGAAGCGCTGGGTGGTCATCACCAGCGGCTCGGCCTTCGGGGCCTCCTTGGCCATCCAGGCCTCGCAGGCCGCGATCCGGTTGTCGGTGGTGTCGCAGATGCCGATGAACCCCTCGCGCTCGAGGTCTTCCAGCGTGCTCAGGCCGGAACTCCAGGTTTCCTCTGCCGTGTAGGGCACGGTGAACGGCCGCGGGTGGTCCGGGCTGTAGAAGGTCATCGGCGTGTTCATCTCGGAAAAGCCGGCCACCAGCGGCCACGGCGAGCCGAATCGGGCGTGCCAGGCTTTGGTCAGTTCCCGCGCCAGCTCCGAACGGGCGCCGTAGCCGGTGGCGCCGTTCGGATTGGCGGCCATCTCGCGCCGGGCAATCCAGGGCGAGGCGATCAGCGTGAGCAGCGACAGGACGAGCCAGACGGCGGCCAGCCGCGGCAGCATGACCGACCGCAGCCGCAGCGCAGGGATCGCGACCAGCGCCAGCGGCACCAGGAAGAACAGCGAGATGCCCCAATCGGTCTTCATGTAGATCGTGAAGGCGAGGCCGCCGAGCGGCGGCCCGACGGCAACGATCGCCTGCACCAGCCAGACATTGATCGCCTGGCTCACATTCACGCCGGGATTGGGACCGCCGCGCCAGTTGCGGAAGGCGAAGCGCGGCGGCCAGGCCATCACCAGCGCCGCCAGCGCCAACGGCAAAGCCAGCAGCGCCAGATTGTGGCCGACATAGCCGAGCACGAGCTCGGCGGCCCGGCCGCGGTCCGACAGCGTATAGACATCCCCGGCATAGGTGATGGCGACGAAATCGACCCGCCACAGCCACACCAGATGCGGGATCATTGCCACCAGCATGGCGACGATCGCGACCCACGGCGCGGGCGACGCCAGGAAGCGCAGCCGTTCCGGGTGCAGCAGCGCGGCAAGGCCGATGGCGCCGATCATGGTCAGCACCCAATATTTGGTCATCAGCGCGGCCGCGCCGGCGAGGCCGAGCCACAGGCCGGAGGCGGCGCTGCGCTTTTCGAACGCGTTGAGATAGGCCAGCACCAGCAGCGGCAGGCTCAGCAGCTGCACCAGGTCGGCGTTGTACTTGAAGCCCTTGAAATTGAAGATCGGGTACAGCGCGACCATCACCATGACGAAGAAGGCGCGGCGGCGGTCGACCACCTTGAGGCTGGCGAGCCAGACGATGACGAGGCCGCTGCCGTTCACGGCCATCGCCAGCGCATAGGTCGCCCAGTCCTTGACCGGAAACACCGAGAACCACAGCCCGGCGATCCAGCCCGACAGTGGCGGATGCTTGCCGTAACCGAACAGGAAGCGGCTGCCCCAGGCATAGGCCTCGGCAACGTCCATGTGGACGTCCTGCGCCGCCTTCAGATTGGTCAGGATCGCGGTCCACAGCACGGCATGGACGACCACGAAGGCGATGACCACCCAGGCCGACGTTGCAGGCGCCGTGGCGCGCGCCACCAGCCAGGCGGAGATTCGCCGCGGTCCGAGACGGCCGCGCATGCGCGCCGCGAGAGGCGGAAGAGAGGTACTCGACATCCGCCCTCGGTAGCCTGTTTTCGGGCCACGGGGAATCAGCTTGGCGTGAAGAAAGGCCCTGGAAATTCAGCAATATGGTTGCTGGTTGGGGGCTCGGGATGCTATCTGCGCGACCCATGACGACCGTCCCCATTCCCAACATCCGCAACTTCTCCATCGTCGCTCATATCGACCATGGAAAGTCCACGCTCGCCGACCGCCTGATCCAGATGACGGGCGGCCTGTCGGACCGCGAGATGGCGGGCAAGGAACAGGTGCTCGATTCGATGGATATCGAGCGCGAGCGCGGCATCACCATCAAGGCGCAGACCGTGCGCCTGCAGTACCGCGCCAAGGACGGCAAGGACTACATCTTCAACCTGATGGACACGCCCGGCCACGTCGACTTCGCCTACGAGGTCTCGCGGTCGCTGGCGGCGTGCGAGGGCTCGCTGCTGGTGGTCGACGCCAGCCAGGGCGTCGAGGCGCAGACGCTCGCCAATGTCTACCAGGCGCTCGACAACAACCACGAGATCGTTCCGGTCCTCAACAAGATCGACCTGCCGGCCGCCGAGCCCGAGAAGATCAAGCAGCAGATCGAGGACGTCATCGGCATCGACGCCTCCGACGCGGTGATGATCTCGGCCAAGACCGGCCTCGGGATTCCCGACGTGCTGGAGGCGATCGTCACCCGGCTGCCGCCGCCGAAGGGCGACCGCGATGCGACCCTGAAGGCGCTCTTGGTCGACAGCTGGTACGACGTCTATCTCGGCGTCGTCGTTCTCGTGCGCATCGTCGACGGCGTCATGAAGAAGGGCCAGCGCGTCCGGATGATGGGCACCGGGGCCGCCTATGACGTTGAGCGCGTCGGCTTCTTCACGCCAAAGATGCAGCAGGTCGATGAGCTTGGGCCCGGCGAGATTGGCTTCATCACCGCCGCGATCAAGGAGGTGGCCGACACCCGTGTCGGCGACACCATCACCGACGACCGCAAGCCGGTCTCGGAGATGCTGCCGGGCTTCAAGCCGGCCATCCCGGTCGTATTCTGCGGCCTGTTCCCGGTCGACGCCGACGATTTCGAGACGCTTCGCGCAGCGATGGGCAAGCTCCGGCTCAACGACGCCAGCTTCTCGTTCGAGATGGAGACATCCGCCGCGCTCGGCTTCGGCTTCCGCTGCGGCTTCCTTGGCCTGTTGCACCTCGAGATCATCCAGGAGCGGCTGTCGCGCGAGTTCGATCTCAACCTGATCGCGACCGCGCCCTCCGTCATCTACAAGATGAAGCTGACCGACGGCGAGGAGATCGAGATCCACAACCCTGTGGACATGCCCGACGTGGTCAAGATCGCCGAGATCCAGGAGCCCTGGATCGAGGCCACGATCCTGACCCCGGACGAATATCTCGGCAGCGTGCTGAAGCTGTGCCAGGACCGCCGCGGCAATCAGAAGGAGCTCACCTACGTGGGCGCCCGTGCGATGGTCAAATACGACCTGCCGCTGAACGAGGTCGTGTTCGATTTCTACGACCGGCTGAAATCGGTCTCCAAGGGCTACGCCTCGTTCGACTATCATTTGACCGACTACAAGCCGGCCGACCTCGTCAAGATGCAGATCCTCGTCAACAACGAGCCGGTCGATGCGCTGTCGATGCTGGTGCACAGGACCCGCGCCGAAGGGCGCGGCCGCGCCATGGTCGAGAAGATGAAGGACCTGATCCCGCCGCACATGTTCCAGATCCCGATCCAGGCGGCGATCGGCGGCAAGGTGATCGCGCGCGAGACCGTGCGCGCGCTGCGCAAGGACGTCACCGCCAAGTGCTACGGCGGCGACATCACGCGCAAAAGGAAGCTTCTGGAGAAGCAGAAGGAAGGCAAGAAGAAGATGCGGCAGTTCGGCAAGGTCGACATCCCGCAGGAAGCCTTCATCGCCGCGCTCAAGGTCGACAGCTGAGGGCGGATCGCCGCCCGCTCGATCGACCGCAGGGCTATCGCCCATAGAACGGCTGGGCAGTCGCGACGAGCCATCCTGCCAATTAGTTACTCCGTCATGGCCGGGCTTGCCCTGGGCATCCACGTGGTTGTCAGCGTGCCGAACGACGGGGATGGCCGGGACAAGCCCGGCCATGATGACGTCGTGACGGAAGAGCACGACACCCCGATCGTCCAATGCGATCGACGGGAACGCGGAACGTGGGACGCCCTCGGCTGAATCGGTGTTCCCGTACAACTACGGTATCTGTTCCTTAATGGTATTCTGGGACCCTTGCTGCAAAGCAAGGAATGCCCCAATGTCCCGCCTCCGATCGATCTCCGCCCGCCTGATCATCGCGCTCTCACTCACCGTCGCCATCGCCTGTGCCGTGCTCGGCACCTTCTCCGTCATCCAGCAGCGCGCCCTGACCCGACTGGCGCTGGAGCAGCAGTTGAAGCTGCAGTTCGACAGCGTGTCGGCCGGCATCGACTATGAAGGCCGCGCCGCGCTGGCGGTGAGCTCCACCCTGGCGGCGCTGCCGCCGATCGCCGATGCCTATCTCAAGGGTGACCGCGACGCGCTCGGCGCCCTGCTCGGCGGCGCCATGACGTCGCTGAAGGCGCAAGGCATTCCGCTGGTGAACGTATGGGCGCCGCCGGCCACCAATTTCTATCGCGTGCATGAGCCGAAGGTGTTCGGCGACGACACCTCGAAGCGCCGCATCACGGTGGTGCAGGCCAACCAGACCGGCCGCCTGATCGCCGGCGTCGAGCAGAGCCGGCTGTCGCTCGGCATCTTCGGCATGACCCCGATCGTGCGCGACGGCAAGGTGATCGCGACCGTCGACGTCGGCGCCGCCTTCGGCAAGGAATTCGTCGAGCGCGCCAAGCAGCGCTTCGGCATCGATCTCGCCGTCTACTGGATCAACGACGGCCAGCCGAAGCGGCTGTCCTCGACGTTCGGCGACGAGACCGTCGCTACCCCGGACGAGGTGCTCGCAGTGTTCAAGGGCACGGCGCTGCTGCGCGATGCCACCCTGGCCGGCAAGCCCGCCGCGGTCTATGCCGGCCAGATCAGGAACTACGCCGGCGACCCGATCGCCGTGCTCGAGCTGATCAAGGACACCACGGCTTACGAGGCCGCCGCCGCCAGCGCGCAGCAGCAGCTGATCATCGGCACGGTCGTGATCCTGCTGCTCGCCGTCATCGTTGCGCTGTTCGTCGCCCGCGGCATCTCGCGTCCGCTGGTCGCGATCACTGCCGTCATGCACCGGCTGTCGAGCGGCGACACCGAGGTCGCAATCCCCGGCGGCCAGCGCAAGGATGAGCTCGGCACGATGGCGCAGGCGGTCGACGTGTTCCGCCGCAACATGATCGAGACGGCCAGCCTGCGCGAGTCGCAGGAGGCGACGCAACACCGCGCCGAGCAGGAGAAGCAGGCGCTACAGCGACAGATGGCCGACCGGTTCGAGGCCGACGTCAAGGGCGTGGTGTCCTCGGTCGCCAAGGCGACGGCGGACATGGAGCGCGTCGTCCACGAGATCACGGTCAGCGTCAACGGCACCTCGCAGCGCACGGCGGCCGCGGCGGCGGCGTCCGAGGAAGCCTCCAGCGGCGTATCGACCGTCGCCGCGGCCTCGGAGGAGCTCGCCTCCTCGGTGACCGAGATCGGCCGCCAGGTCGCGCATTCCAGCAAGGTCGCCGACGGCGCCGTGGTCAAGGCGCGGCAGACCACCGAGATGGTCGAGAGCCTCGCCGCCGCCGCCGAGCGGATCGGCGACGTGCTGCGCCTGATCGACGCGATCGCGAGCCAGACCAACCTGCTGGCGCTCAACGCCACCATCGAGGCGGCGCGCGCCGGCGAGGCGGGCCGCGGCTTTGCGGTCGTCGCCGCCGAGGTCAAGGAGCTGGCGGGTCAGACCGCCAAGGCGACGGAAGAGATCGCCGGCCAGGTCACCTCGATCCAGGCCGCGACGTCCGACTGCGTCAGCGCCATCGGCGGCATCAGCGGCACGATCCAGGAGATCAGCGGCATTGCCGCGACCATCGCCGCCGCCGTCGAGCAGCAGGGCTCGGCGACGCGCGAGATCGCGCGCAGCGTCCAGCAGGCAGCGTCCGGCACCAACGAGGTGTCGCAGAACGTCGTCGGCGCCAGCGACGCGGCCGAGCAGTCGCGCCAGCTCGCCGATCACGTCATGGTCGCGACGCGCGACCTCGGCAAGCATGCGAACGACCTGTTCAAGAGCGTCGACACCTTCCTCGCGGGCTTGCGCAAGGCGGCATAGTGATAGTTGCCGACGCTGCGCCTCCGAAAACCGGTGTCGTCCCGGCCCCTTGAGCCGGGATCCATAGCCACCGGCTGGCGTGAGGCAGACAACTGCCAGCCCCCGTCCCTCGATAGCTCCCGCGGTATGGATCCCGGCGTTCGCCGGGACGACACGGAGGATGGCGTAAGAACCGGGTGCTCAGGTTCAATCGCCGGCCGTGAGCGCAAAGCCCTCGTCGAGCCAGCCGGTGATGCCGCCGATCATCATCTTCACGGGCCGTCCCTGCCGCGCAAGCCGGATCGCGGCGCGGTTGGCGCCGTTGCAGTGCGGGCCGGCGCAGTAGACCACGAACAGCCTGTGGTTCGCGTACTCGGCCATCCGCTCCGCGGTCATGGTCCGGTGCGGGATGTTGATGGCGCCGGCGATATGCCCCCTGGCAAACGAGGCCGGGCCCCTGACATCCACCAGGATGAAGTCCGGAGCTGCTGCATGCAGACTCTCGTGCACGTCCCAGCAATCGGTCTCGAAGGAGAGCATCGCCTCGAAATGGGCGAGCGCCTGGGCTGACGGGGCTGCGGGCACCTCGGTGACATCGGTCGTCATCGTCTCTCTCCTGCGACGTTGCGTGAGCTCCAATCTCGCGCGCTGCGCCGGGCGACCCAAGTGACGGATCGGACAAAGTCCGGTAGGTTTCCGCCAATGCCGTCAGCCGCAGCCAGCAGCCCTCCGCACGATCCCGGCCTCGTCGCCGTCATCGCCTATGACGGGCTGTGCACGTTCGAGTTCGGCATCGCGGTCGAGGTCTTCGGGCTGCCACGGCCGGAGTTCGATTTCCCGTGGTACCGGTTCAAGGTGGTTTCGGCCGAGGGACGAAGGTCACGCGCCATCGGCGGCATCGTGGTGGAGGCCGGCGCGCCGCTTGCGCGGCTGAAGGTTGCCAGCACGATCATCGTGCCGGGATGGCGCGATCGCAACGAGCGGCCGCCCGAGCGCCTGCTGCGCGCCATCGCGCAGGCGGCGGCGCGCGGGGCGCGGTGCCTGTCGATCTGCTCGGGCGTGTTCGTTCTGGCGGCGGCAGGGCTGCTCGACGGCAGGCGCGCCACCACGCATTGGCGGCACATCCCCGACCTGAAGCGACTCTATCCGAATATTCGCATCGAGGAGGACACGCTCTATGTCGACGAGGGCAATGTCGTCACCTCGGCCGGCAGTGCGGCGGGCATCGACGCCTGCCTGCATCTGGTCCGGCGCGACTTCGGCAGCAAGGTTGCGAACAGCGTTGCCCGGCGGCTGGTGATGCCGCCGCACCGGGACGGCGGGCAGGCGCAATACGTCGTCGCACCGGTCCAGATCCGCCCGGGACGGACGATCGGCGACGTCATGGATTGGGCACGCGCGCGACTGGCGCAGCCGATCGCGATCAGCGCGATGGCCAAACGCGCCGGAATGAGCGAGCGGACCTTGCTGCGGTCGTTCAGGGACAGCACGGGCGCGAGCCCCGCGGCCTGGCTACAGCAGGAGCGCATGACGCGGGCGCGGGAGCTGCTGGAGAATGCGACGCTCTCCCTGGCGGACATCTCCGCGCAGTGCGGCTACCGGTCGCTCGAAACCTTTCGCGTCGCTTTCCGGCGCATCGTCGGAACATCACCCGCGGCTTATCGGCGGCGCTTCGAGGCGCGTCCAACAGCGGCCAGCGTCGCTCGCTCAAGCCACCAGCGCGTTGCCGGGTGAGGCGCCGTCCATGGCGTCCCGCTGCGCCTGCAACAGCCGGACGATGTCGACATTGGGCCGGGGCCGGCTGAACAGATAGCCCTGCCCTTCATGGCAGCCCTCGGCGCGCAGACAGCGGAGCTCCGCCTCCGTCTCGACGCCCTCGGCCGTGATCGTCACGCCGAGCCCCTTGCCGAGGCTGACGATCGAGCGGACGATCGCCTGCGCCTCGCGATTGGCGGCGAGACCGCGGATGAAGGACTGATCGACCTTGATCTTGTCGAACGGAAAGCTGCGCAGATAGCTCAGGCTGGAATAGCCGGTGCCGAAATCGTCCATCGAAATGCGGACGCCCAGCGCGCGCAACGCATGCAGGGTGGCCAGCACCTGGCCGCTCTTCTCCAGCACCAGCGTCTCGGTGATCTCGAGCTCGAGCCGGCTCGCCGGCAGGCCCGACTGCTTGAGCACGTCCATCACCAGCGACAGCACATTGCCGACGCGGAACTGCAGCGGCGACATGTTCACGGCGACACGGACGTCGTCCGGCCATTTCGCCGCGTCGTTGCAGGCCTGGCGCAACATCGCGCGGCCAAGCGCCGAGATCAGGCCGGTCTCCTCGGCGACCGGGATGAACTCCGACGGCGGGATCATGCCGCGCTCGGGATGCGGCCAGCGCGCCAGCGCCTCGAAGCCGGTGATGCGTCCGGTCGAGAGGTCGATCAGCGGCTGATAATGCGGCTGTAGCAGGTCGCGCTGGATGGCCTCGCGCAGCTCGGATTCGATCTTGCGCCGGCTCTGCGCCCGCGCATCCATGCCGGACTCGAAATAGCTGAAGGTGCCGCGCGTCTCGTTCTTCGCGCGCGACAGCGCCATGTCGGCATTCTTGAGCAGCTTCTCGGCGTCGTCGCCGTCGTTCGGCGCCATGGCGATGCCGATCGTGGCGCCGATCGTCACCGAGCTGCCGTCGATGAGATAGGGATCGGCGATCGCCTCCAGCAGCCGGCGGCAGAGCTGGGCCGCATCCTCCGGCCGCGCCTGCCCTCCCTGCACCACCGCGAACTCGTCGGAGTTCAGTCGCGCGACGATGTCCTCCTGACGCAGGACCGAGCGCAACCGCTTGCCGACCCCGCGCAACAGCCGGTCGCCGACCGCGTGGCCGAGGGTATCGTTGATCGACTTGAAATTATCGAGGCCAAGCACCAGCACAGCGATCTTCTCGGAGCCGCGCCGCATCTGGGAAAGCTTGTCATCGATCTTCTGGCGCAGCAGGTTGCGGCTCGGCAGGCCGGTCAGTGCGTCGTGCTGGGCGAGGAAGGCGAGCCGCGCCTCGGCGCGCTTGCGCTCGGTGATGTCCATCAGCGCCAGCAGCACCGCGGGCTGGGCGTTGTGGACAAGATGGCGCGAATAGATCGCGAGATCGATCAGGGCGCCATCGGCGCGGACATGCTTCCAGGTGCGCGCCGCCTGCTCCTCGCTGGACTGCTCGCCTGCCCAGGGCGGCTCGCTGTCATAGGCCTGCAGGCTGCGGATGCTGAGCCGCTCGAAGGCGTCCCGGCTATAGCCGTAATGCTGGGCCGCCGCTTCGTTGACGCCGAGCACGCGCCCATCATCCGTCGCGCAGACGATCATCGGCACCGGATTGCCGTCGAACAGCAGGCGGAACGACTCCTCGCGCTGCTTCAATTCGGTAATGTCGACGCGCAGGCCAACGATGCCGCCATCGCCGGTCAGACGCTCCTCGATCAGGATGGTGCGGCCGTCCGACAGCTTCTGCTCGTGGCGGCCGCTCGGATGAAACAGCTTTTCGAGCCGTTCGGCGATCCACTCCTCCTCGCGGCCGGCGGCTTCCGGATAGTCGCCGCGGGCAACGCCGATCCGGATCGTGTCCTGCAGCCGGGCGCCGGATTCGAACAGGTCCGAGCTGCGGTTGTAGATTTCGGCGTATTTCTTGTTCCAGAGGATGTAACGGCCGTCGGCGTCGAGGAACACGATCCCCTCGGGAAGAAGGTCGATCGCTTCGATCAGCCGATCATGCGCCTTCTTCGCCTCCGCCATCGCCATTTCGGCGCACTTGCTCCCATCGCCAGGGCCAAGCTTGCGCAGGTTGTGCCGCCGCAATTTCGGGCTTGGCTTGACCGGGTGAACTGCATCGCGGGCGCTTGGCACGCGATTGCGCTTTTTTGCCGTGGGTGGCCGAACGGGCCGCATCGCGTGCCTCACTCTCCTTCTCAAAAGGCAGTTTTCAGCCACGTTTCTGAAAAAATGGTATCTTGATGCAGAACACGACAGCCATTGGTTACGGGAATAGGGAGATGCACTCGCGTATTTGGAGAGTTGAGCCTTGCGCCGAGGATCAACCAAGGGCTGCGGTACAACCAGCGATATGTGACGTCGGTTGCCACCGGCCAGAAAAGACCCGCATACCGTGCAGTGGCCTTGCGCTTATTGTTCATTTACCGAACGAACTCACGCAATTGAACCGAGTTCAGCCAGTTCCGCCAATCCGGCAGCAGGGTTAGAGCCAGGTTAAAATAGCTTGAATGACCTGCTGTTGACGTAGAATTGGGCAACTCGGCCGGTCGGCAAACGCTACACTGGCTTCATGCATGTCCGCCTGATTCTGGTCGCCATCATCAGTTCGGCCGTCATTGCCGCGGCGACCCCGGCCCATGCCCAGGACAAGGGCAGCGTCGAGCCAAAGGCCCTGCCGCCATTGGCGCATCCGGACGATCCGAATACGCCGGCCAAGGAGCTGTTCGCTCGCAGGATCCTGCCGTCGGCGCAACCGACCAAGGTGATTGGAACCTACAATCGCGGCTGCATCGCCGGCGCCGAGCGAATGCCGATCAATGGCGAGGGCTGGCAGGTGATGCGGCTGTCGCGCAACCGCAATTTCGGCCATCCCAACCTGATCGCGCTGCTGAAGCGGCTGGCGACCCGCGCGCACAAGGATGCTGGCTGGCCCGGCATCCTGGTCGGCGATATCGGCCAGCCGCGCGGCGGTCCGGCGCTGAGCGGCCATGCCAGCCATCAGATCGGGCTCGACGCCGACATCTGGCTGACGCCGATGCCCGACCACAGGCTGTCGCGCAACGAGCGCGAGGAGATGTCGGCGGTCATGATGGTTCGGCCCGATCGCCTCGATGTCGATCCGCGCGTGTTCACGAAGGGCCACCTCGCCGTGATCCGGGCCGCCGCCCAGGAGCCGTCGGTGCAGCGCATCTTCGTCAACGCCGCGATCAAGAAGGCGCTGTGCCGGGACGCCAGGGGCGACCGCAGCTGGCTCACCAAGGTGCGGCCGTGGTGGGGACACGACTATCACTTCCACATCCGCATGGTGTGCCCGCCGGGCAACCCGGACTGCCACGGCCAGACCAACCAGGAGGGCGGCGATGGCTGCGGCGACCTCGACTATTGGTTCTCGGACGCGGTGCTGCATCCGCTGCCGCCGAAAGAGCCACCCAAGCCGCCGCAACCGATTACGATGGCGCAACTGCCGCCTGGCTGCCGAGCGGTGCTGCATGCGCCGGACGCCAAGAATTGATTCAGCGACGGCTGACGCGGCGCAGGAATCGCAGTAAGGCTGAATCGCAGTAAGGCTGGATTGCTTTAGAATGACATCGTTCGCGCCGTGAGCGCGACGATCGAAGGGGATGACGGTCCCTCCACCTCCTGTTATCGCGGTATCGAAATGCCGCGCGCCGCTGCGCGGCGCAACAGTCGCGAGTCCGTCATGATCCTGATCCGTCCCGCCACGACTGCCTTCCTCCTCACGCTGGCCGCGAGCTCGGCTGCGGTTGCCGCCGAACCGAGCGGCTGCGACAAATTCAAATGGGACATCGCGCGCGAGCGTGCCGCTCTGACCGCGGCCAACCGCGAGAAGCTGGTATCGGGCGCCGAGATCGCCGCCATCCCGGCCACCGGCATGGTGCTGGAGCTGCGTCCGACGGCCGAGGCCAGGCTGGCGATGCCACCGGAACGCGCGCCCAAGGACGGCACCTTCGCCGGCCTCACGCGGATCACCGCAGCGCCCAAGGCGGGCGTGTACACGATCAGCCTGTCGGCCGCGGCCTGGATCGACGTCGTGCAGGACGGCAAGATCCTCAAACCCGCCGGCTTCAGCGGCGCCACCGATTGCGACGGCATCCGCAAGACCCTGAAGTACGAGCTGGGATCGCATCCCCTGGTGTTGCAGGTCAGCGGCGCGCCGGACAATGCGATTTCGATCGCGGTCCTGCCCGCGGCAGAGTGACGCTCACACTCCCGCAACCGACGACCAGACTTCGGCCAGTCTGCGCTTCATCCGCTCTTTGCGCGTCAGCACCGGCACCTCTTCTTCGTCCTCCGGCAGGCGCAGGCCGACCACGTTGACGCGGCCGCCGGAGATCGAGCGGGCGACCAGCACGATGGTGTCGAGCGCCACGGTCGCGCCTTCCTTCGGCGCGTTGTCGAGGTGAATGTCGAAATAGTCGGCCAGCGTCAGCTTGTCCTCGCCCTCGCCGAGCTTGACGCCATAGATGCCGGCGACCTCGTCGAGCGTATGCTCGGCCGAGACCATGAAGTCGCCGAGCAGATGCGGGTCGGGCGCCGCCGACGGCGGCATGTCGACGAAGAAGCGGTCGAGCGACTCGGCCTTTTCCGGCGGCGCCAGCAGATAGAGGTAGTCACCCGGCGCGATCGGCTCGGCCTCGGGCGGCGACAGGATCTGCTGGTTGCGGATCACCAGGGTCGGCTTCGACCAGGACGGGATCAGGCCGCGGCGGAAGTACAGGCTCTTGGAGCGGATCGAATAGCCGACCAATTGCTGCTCGAGCTGGCCGGGCAGATCGAGCTCGATGCGGCGCGGGCCGCGATCGGTGCGCGGCAGCGCCACGTGCAGCTTGCGCGCGGCAATGCCGAGCGTCCAGCCCTGCGCCAGCAGCGAGATGATCACCACCACGAACGCGACGTCGAAATAGAGATAGGCGTTGGACAGGCCGACCAGCAGCGGGATCGAGGCCAGGAAGATCGCGACCGCGCCGCGCAGGCCGGTCCAGGCGATGAACGCCTTCTCCCGCCAGTTGAACCGGAACGGATAGAGGCAGAGAAACACCGCGACGGGTCGCGCCACCAGCATCAGCATCAGCGCGACGGCAATCGCCGGCAGCAGGCTGTCGAGCAGCCGCTGCGGCGACACCAGCAGCCCAAGCAGCACGAACATCACGATCTGGGCAAGCCAGGTCGCGGCATCGAGGAAGGTGACGACAGAGTTGTGCGCCCGCGTCGGCCGGTTGCCGACGATCAGGCCGGCGAGATAGACCGCGAGGAAGCCGGAGCCGTGGGCGATCTGCGCCATGCCGAAGATGACCAGCGCGGCGGTGGTCACGAACGGCGCGTGCAGGCCCTGCGGCAGCGAGACCCGGTTGAGGCCGATGACGACGAGGCGGCCGCCAACGATGCCGAACAGCGTGCCCAGCACGGCCTCGCGGACCAGCTCGAACACGAAATGTCCGATGCTGCCGTGACCGACCGAGATCAGCTCGACCAGCATCAGGGTGAGGAACACCGCGAACGGATCGTTGCTGCCGGACTCCGCCTCCAGCGTGGCGCCGACGCGCGGGCGCAGCCGCAGGCCCTGGGCGTGGACCAGCAGGAACACGGCCGCCGCATCCGTCGAGGCGATGACGGCGCCGACCAGCGTCGCCTCGGTCCAGCCGAGGTCGAGGGCATATTTCGCCACCGGTGCGGTGATGAAGGCGGTCATCAGCACGCCGACGGTCGCAAGCACCATCGAGGGCGCCAGCACGGTGCGGATGCTCTGGAAACGCGTGCGCAGGCCGCCGTCGAACAGGATCAGCGCCAGCGCGACGGAGCCCACCAGATAGGTGGTACGGACGTCCTGAAACTCGATATGACCAGGGCCGGAATCGCCCGCCAGCATGCCGATCACCAGGAACACCAGCAGCAGCGGTGCGCCGAAGCGCAGCGCCAGCAGGCTCGACAGGATGCCGGCCATGACGAGGACCGCACCGAGGAGGATTGCAATGCTGACGGCGTCGAGGGATGTCATGAAAAAACGTTGATGAATCCGAGTTTTACATCCTTATCGTCGCCACACTTGCACGCCAACCGGATTTGCTCTTATCGCGGCGATATGCCCATTTTTCCATCCTTGCCCGCGTTCGGGGTATATTTCGCGGCAATCGCCCGTGACGAAAACGAACTAAATCCCGCTGATCCGGCCAACCCGCGCCCCTGTTCCCCTCCGAGACCCCGCTGATGGACCTCGACCTGAAAGACGTTCTCGAATTCCTGCAGACCGTTGGCCGCTCGATCGGCGCCGAGGTCACTTCGCCGTGGTTCTATCTTCAGCTCGGGCTGGTGCTGAGCGGCGCCGGCATCGCCTTTGCCGCCAGCGCTGCCGTGCGCGCCCGCATCGACATGACCTCGCTGGCGATGGGCTGGCCGGGCCCGCTGCGGCAGCTGCTGCGGGTGCTGCTGGAGAGCGTCACCACGGTCGTGTTCGTGATCCTGATGCGGATCGCCCGCACCGGCATGTTGCTGTGGACCTGGCCGAGCCGCAGCTACCTGCTCGCCGTCGCGCTCAAGCTGGCGCTGGCCTGGCTGGTGATCCGGCTGATCACTTCGGTGATCCGCAGCACCTTCATCGTGCAGATCGTGTCGATCTCGGCCTGGCTGGTCGCGGCGCTCAGCATCATCGGCCAGCTCGACAATGTGGTCGACGCGCTCGATTCCATCTCGGTCGTGCTCGGCGGCCTCAGGTTGACGCCGCTGCTGGTGATCAAGCTCGGCGTGCTGCTGCTCGCGGTGCTGTGGCTGACCAACGTCGCCAGCAATTTCGTCGAGAGCCGTATCACGCGTTCGACCGACCTGACACCGTCGATCCAGGTGCTCCTGATCAAGATGGTCCGCATGGGCCTGATGATCCTCGGCGTTGCGATTGCGATCAGTGCGGTCGGCATCAACCTGTCGGCGCTCGCGATCTTCTCCGGCGCCGCCGGTGTCGGTATCGGCCTCGGCCTGCAGCGCATCGTCGCCAATTTCGTCGCGGGCATCATCCTGCTGGCTGACAAATCGGTGAAGCCGGGCGATCTCGTCACCATCGGCGACAGCTCGGGGCGCATCAGCGCGATGAACACGCGCTACATCTCTGTTGCCGCCGGCGACGGCCGCGAGTTCCTGATCCCGAACGAGGATCTTGTCACCCAGAAGGTGACCAACTGGACCTACACCGACAAGAACACGCTGGTGAAGGTCAATTTCGGCACCAACTACGACGCCGATCCCCGCGTCGTCTGCAAACTCGCCACCGAGATCGCGGCCGAGACGCCGCGCACCTTGAAATCGAAGGCGCCGAACTGCCTGCTGACCGAGTTCACCGAGGCCGGCATGAAGTTCTCGCTGACCACATGGATCGCCGATCCCAGCTACATGGACAGCGTCAAGAGCGAGGTGATGCTGGCGCTGTGGGAGGCCTTCAAGCGCGAGGGCATCAGGGTGCCGTATCCGGTGCGAGAGCTTCGCGTTCGCGGCGGTGCCCTGCCGGTGGAGACCACGCTGGAAGTGCCGGCCGGCTAGGCGGCAGGTCCGGCCGCGCACACCCGGCTTGCACCGGCCGGCACGATCATTAAATTAGGCGATCACCCCGCGACACCCCTGAGAACGAAACAGGCCCATGAACTATATCGAAGCGACCGACGCTGCTGCGCGCAAGAACGGCCAGATCAAGCTGCACGGCCCGAGCGGCTTTGCCGGCATGCGCAAGGCCGGCGCGCTGGTGTCGAAGTGCCTCGATGCGCTCACCGACATCGTCAAGCCGGGCGTGCCGACCTCGCGAATCGACGATTTCGTCCGTGACTTCGCCTTCAGCCATGGCGCCTATCCGGCGACGCTGATGTATCGGGGCTATCGCTACTCGACCTGCACGTCGATCAACCACGTGGTCTGCCACGGCATGCCGAACGACCGGCCGCTGAAGGAAGGCGACATCATCAATGTCGACGTCACCTTCATCGTCGACGGCTGGTACGGCGATTCGAGCCGCATGTATGCGATCGGGCCGATCGCGCGCAAGGCCGAGCGGCTGATCGAGGTGACCTACGAATCGATGATGCGCGGCATCGCCGCGGTGAAGCCCGGCGCCACCACCGGCGATATCGGCCATGCGATCCAGAGCTTCGTCGAGCCGCAGGGCATGAGCGTGGTGCGCGACTTCTGCGGCCACGGCCTCGGCCGGCTGTTCCACGACGAGCCGAACATCATCCATGTCGGCCGTCCCGGCGAGGGCGTGCTGCTGAAGCCCGGCATGTTCTTCACCATCGAGCCGATGATCAATCTCGGCAAGCCGCATGTGAAGATCCTGTCCGACGGCTGGACCGCCGTCACGCGCGACCGCTCGCTGTCGGCACAGTTCGAGCACTCGGTCGGCGTCACCAATGACGGCGTCGAGATCTTCACGCTCTCGGAGCGCCATGGCGAGAAGCCGCTGACGCAGGTGTGAGCGGGCTGCCTGGCCCAATGGTCACCGGGCGTCCGATTGTTGCCATGCCGGGCTGATCGACTGCCGCTTCCATCGCATGCGACCGCGGGAGGCTGCACTGACCAACGCAACACGCCGTGGCGTCCTCGGCCTGCTCTCGGCGGGCGCAGCGCTGCTGACGCCGCCGGCCCGCGCAGCGTCGGAGACGGCTCCCGCGTCGGCGAATGCCGACGAGGCCTGCTTCCTGACGCCGCAGTCGGAATCCGGTCCCTACTATCTCGATCCCAAGCTGGTGCGCGCCGAGATCGCCGAGGACCGGCCGGGCGTGCCGCTCAGGCTGCGCCTTCGCGTCATCGAGGCCGGCACCTGCGCGCCGGTACCAGGCGCGCGCGTCGACATCTGGCACTGCGACGCCCGCGGCATCTATTCGGGCTATCCCGGCCAGAGCGACACCCACAAGCTCGACCAGAGCGGCAAGACGTATCTGCGCGGCACCCAGATGGCCGATGCCGCCGGCTGGGCCGGCTTCAGGACGATTTATCCCGGCTGGTATGCCGGCCGCGCCACCCACATCCACTTCAGGGTGTTTGTCGACGAGACCACGGTGCTGACCGGACAGACGTTCTTTCCCGAGGCGCTGAACGAGTTCATCTACACCAACGTGCCCGACTACACCGGACGGCCGAAGCAGCGGCTCGTCATCAATGCCAATGACCGCGTCGCGACCGAAGCCGATCCCGAACACCGCGCGCATTGCGCGGTGAAGGAGGAGCGCGACCATTATCTCGCGACCCTGACGCTCGCCGTGAGCCGCAAGCCGGCCGCCGCGGTCGAGATGCCCACCGGAAAGCTGCCGCCGGCGCCATGGATCAAGGACCGGCTCGCGGCGCTGGTGCCCGGGCTCAAGCGCAGCCCGTTCTGATCATTTCGGCTCGGTGAACTGATAGGCCAAAGCGGCGAGCGGCAGCGCCGTGCCGAGCGCGGCGGCGGCTGTCCAGCCGCCATGGGCGTATGCCCAGGCACCGAGGCCGGAGCCGGCGGCGCCGGCGACGAAGAAGGTGGCCATATAGAGCCCGTTCAGCCGGCTGCGCTGGCTGGCGCCGAGCACGAACAGCACGCGATAGCCGAGGATCAGGCTGAGCTGCGCGCCGCAATCGATCGCGATGGCGGCGATCACCAAAGTCGCCAGCGACCAAGGGGTTCCGAGCGGTGCCGCCAATGTCAGCGCGAAGCCGAGCGCGCACATCAGCATCGAGGCGATCGTCGCCGGCCGGGTCCAGCCGCGGTCGGCGATGCGGCCCGCGACCGGCGCCATGATCGCGCCGGCGACGCCGGCCAGCGCGAACAGCGCGATGCCGGTCTGCGACATCCGGAAATCGGGCCCGGCCAGCAGCAGCGGGGACGTGGTCCAGAACACGCTGAAGCCGCCGAACAGCGCGGCCTGGTACAGCGCACGGCGGCGCAGCGCCGGCGTGTCGCGATAGAGCTCGACCATCGAGCCGAGCAGCTGGCCGTAGCTCAGCCGCGCCTGCGGCTCGCGCGGCGGCAGCGCGAGGCGCAGCACGACGGCCAGGATCAGCATGGCGAGCGCCGAGGCCGCATAGATGACGTGCCAGGACGCATGCGCCGCGACGAAGCTCGCCAGCGGCCGCGCCAGCATGATGCCGAGCATCAGGCCGGTGGTGACGTTGCCGACGGTGCGGCCGCGGATCGCCTCCGGCGCCATGTGCCCGGCATAGGGGATCAGGATCTGCACCGCGACCGAGCCGAAGCCGATCAGCAGCGCCGAGAGCAGGAACGTCGACGGGCTCGTCGCCAGCGCCGCGCAGCCGAGCGCGGCCGCGCCGACGATGATGGTCGTGATGACGAGCTTGCGGTTCTCGATGAGATCGCCGAGCGGCACCACGAACAACAGACCCGCGCCGTAGCCGATCTGGCTCATCGTCACCAGCAGTCCCGCGAGCTGCGGCCGCAGCCCGAGGTCGGCGCTGATCGGCCCGATCAGCGGCTGCGCGTAATAGATGTTGGCGACGATCAGCCCGCAGGAAAAGGCCAATAGCAGCGTGATCCAGGCCGACAGCGAGTCGCCGGAATCGGACGTGATGGTGGTCAACGTGGATCTCTCTCGGGGAGGAACGGCAGGCCATAGGGCCCGATGAGCAACGGAGGCTGTCGATCTGCGATTTTGCATCGCAGCATTCAAGCCCGACATAGGTGCTGAGGTCCCCCGCTCCAATTCACGTCTGCGTGGGCGCTGCATCGAGCAAGTCCGCAATCAAAGGCGAGCGCGCTCGACGAGGCCCTGGCGACGTCGAGCCCGCGCCGGCTACTGCGCGCCGTGCGCCTCCGTCTCGGTCTCCGCGGTCCGCCGGCCGCCGATCAGCCGCGGCAGCAGCATCGGCACCTGCCGGCGGTAGCGCTGGTAGGTGTCACCGAACTGGGCGACCAGATCGCGCTCCTCGAGCTGCAGCCCGACCAGGATGTAGGCCGTGCTGAGGGCGGCGAATAGCAGGTGGCCGACCGACATCTCCGGCGTGGCCCAGAAGGCGAGCAGGAAGCCCAGCATCAGCGGGTGGCGCACCAGCCGATACAGCAGCGGCGTTCTGAAAGGCTGCGCTGTCCCGGCGCTGCCGCGGAGGGCGAGCACGGCCTGGCGCAGGCCGAACAGGTCGAAATGATCGATCATGTAGGTCGAGGACAGCGCGATGATCCAGCCGAGCCAGTGGAGGCCGGTCAGCACGCCCGCGGCGGCACCCTCGACGTGCCAGACCGGATTCGGGATCGGACGCCATTGCCAGAACAGCAGCAGCAGGATCAGGCTGGACAGCAGCACATAGGTGCTGCGCTCGGCGGCGGCCGGAATGATGCGCGTCAATGCGCGCTTGAAGGCCGGCCGCGCCATCACGCTGTGCTGGATCGCGAACAGCGCGAGCAGCAGCACGTCGACGACGACGGCCTCGGTCACGGCGCTGGACACGCCGACGTCGATCGACTTGGTCGTGAGATAGTTGTAATTGCCGACGAAACCGACCGCCCATACGAACGACCCAAGAAAGACGGCATAGCTCGTGATGGCGTAGAGCATGATGAGGAGGCGTCCGGACATGAATGTTTCCTTGTTGCATCGAGGACGGCATGGCCGTGATCGAGACGCCCGATCCTGGGATCGGTCACGTCTCGTGCGAGCCTGAGCCCTTACCAATCGACCGTCCCCCGAGCGTCCCCCGGACGCAGCCATGCAGGTCGCATCCCGATGGTTCAGTTCCGCGTCCGGACATTTGGCTTCCCCGAGCTGCATCGCGACGGTCAGCCATGCCCGCTGGCGCTGCGCAAGGGCCTCGCCCTGCTGGTCTATCTGGCGGAAGCCAAAGGCCCCGTCGCGCGGGACGTGCTGGCGACGATGCTCTGGCCCGAGAGTTCGGAAGAGGTGGCGCGCGCAAGGCTGCGCCGCCTGCTGCACCGGCTCCAGCTCACGCTCGGCGACGGCTGCCTCACCATCGATCGCGCGACGGTTCGATGGGCCGCCGCGGTCGAGCTGGAGGTCGACTCGGGGTTGTTCGAAACGGCCTGCGACCGCGGCGAATTCGAGCTGGCCTGCCGCCTCTATTCCGGCGACTTCCTGGACGGCTTCACGCCCGGCGACTGTCCGCAGTTCGAGGAATGGGCGTTCTTCCGGCGTGAAGCCCTGCGCGGCCGGGCAGTCCAGGCGCTGGAGCGCGTGGTGCAGGACCGAAGCGCGGCCGGTGATCATGGCGCCGCCACGGTCCATGCCGCACGCCTCGTCGCGTTCGATCCGCTCAGCGAGGTCTATGGCCGCGCCCTGATCCGCAGCCTGCTGCTGGCCGGCGACCGCGCCGCCGCCGAGCGCCATCTCGGCGCCCTGACACAGCGGCTGCGCGACGAGCTCGGCGTGCCCCCCGAGGCGGAGACGCTGGCGCTGCTGGCGCAGGGCGTCGCGGCCCACGGCGAAAGCGCGCCGCCGACGCGCTATGTCCTCGGCGACGGCGTTCATCTCGCCTATCAGACCTACGGCGCCGGTCCGCTGGACATTCTGCTGCTGCCCGGCTTCGTCTCGCATGTCGAACGGATCTGGGAGGAGCCGCGCTGCCGGGCCTTGCTGTCCGCGCTCGCCAGAATCGGCCGTCTGATCCTGTTCGACCGCCGCGGCATCGGGCTCTCCGACCGGGTCGGTTTCAGCCCGAGCGTCGAGGCGACCGCGCGCGACATCGCGACCGTGCTCGACGCCGCCGGCAGCCGGCGCACGGTGCTGCTCGGCGCCTCCGAGGGCGGACCGGCCTGCATCACCTTCGCGGCCGACCATCCCGAACGTGTCGCCGGGCTGATCCTGTTCGCCTCGCTCGCCAAGGGCAGCGCTGCGGCCGACTATCCGCATGCGCTGCAGGCCGGCCAGTACGGCATCTGGCTGCGGCAGCTCGTGGCCGGATGGGGCGGACCGGCCGGCATCGAGACGTTCGCGCCGAGCCTGGCCGGCGATCCCCAGGCGCGCGCCTGGTGGGCCGGACTGCTTCGCGCAGCATCCAGCCCCGGCGCCATCAAGGGCCTGCTCGAAGCCTTCAGCGATATGGACGTGCGCCACCTGCTCGCACGGATATCCGCACCGACCCTGGTGCTGCACCGTCGCCACGATCGCGCGGTGGTCGTCGGGGCCGGGCGGCATCTCGCCGGCCAGATCCGCCACGCACGTTTCGTCGAGCTCGACGGCGCCGACCATTGGATGTTCGCCGGCGACCAGAGGCCCGTCCTCGCCAGCATCGAAGCCTTCCTCCGCGGTCTGCCATTGTAAGCAGGATCGCCGGACTGGCAAAATGGACGTCGTCCGGTGCCCCAGGAGGACTCGATCGCGATGGCCGAGGATGCAGCATTCCATCGCGAGCAGACCCAGGTCGCCGCCGGCATGGCCGCAGCCGCGCTGATCGCGATCGCGGCCATCGGCGTCGCGCTGTGGCGAGGCGACGGCCCTGCGGAGCCCGCCGCAGAGCGCCTCGCCATCGCGCTGCGGCTCGATCTGTTCGTGATCGTCTGGCTGCTCGCCGCGATCGGCAATGTCGCCCGGCTGCGCTTCTTCTCGGCCCAGGACATCGCCGGCAGCGCGACCACGGTCGCGAGCGATGCGGTCCGCAGGGGAAATGCGATCCTGCAGAACACGCTGGAGCAGGCCGCGCTCGCGGTCACGGTGCATCTCGGCCTGGCGGCGACGCTGCCTCATCCCGCGCCCCTGCTGCTCACGCTCGTGATCCTGTTCGGCCTCGGGCGGCTGCTGTTCTGGCTCGGCTATGCCAGGGGCGCGGCGGGCCGCGCCTTCGGCTTTGCGCTCACCTTCTATCCCACAGCGTTTTCGCTCATCGTCGGCCTCGCCGTCGTGCTGACGGGACGCGCGGCCTAGCAAGGCGCGCCCCGTGGCGCGCGAGCACTTCGAGGTTGCAAAAATGCGGCATCACGGCATGCTGACGCCGATGCCCGAGAAAGCCCCTCCTTCCAACGATACGCCGCCGGACACGCCGCACTATCACGGCCACCGGCAGCGGCTGCGCGAGCGCTTTCACAGCGCCGGCCCCGACGCGCTCAACGACTACGAGCTGCTGGAGATGGTGCTGTTCGCCGCGCTGCCGCGGCGCGACGTCAAGCCGCTGGCGAAGGCGCTGCTGAAAACGTTCGGATCGTTCGCCGAGGTGATCCACGCGCCGGAGCCGCGGCTGCGCGAGATCGACGGCGTCGGCGACGCCTCGATCACCCAGCTCAAGCTGATCGCCGCCGCCGCGCACCGCATCGCCAGGGGCGAGGTGCGGCAGAAGCACGCGCTGGCGTCCTGGCAGGACGTCATCACCTATTGCCGCACCAGCATGGCGTTCGCCGACAAGGAGCAGTTCAGGCTGTTGTTTCTCGACAAGCGCAATCAGCTGATCGCCGACGAGGTGCAGCAGACCGGCACCGTCGATCATACGCCGGTCTATCCACGCGAGGTGATCAAGCGGGCGCTCGAATTGTCGGCCACCGCGATCATCCTGGTGCACAACCATCCCTCGGGCGATCCGACGCCGTCACAGGCCGACATCCGGATGACCAAGACGATCGTGGAGATCGCCAAGCCGCTGGGAATCACGGTTCACGACCACATCATCGTCGGCAAGAACGGCCACACCAGCCTGAAGAGCATCGGGGTGATGTGAAGGCTACGCGGATGCGATGACCTCCTGCCCGACGGCGGCGCAGCTCCGAGCGGCATTTGCGATGCCTCGTACGGCGAAGGCGGCTCAGGCTATGTCAGCGCACCCGCGTCCTCGAGCGCCGGCAGGTCGTGCACGATGATGCTGCCCTCGCTGATCGTCAGCATGCCACGATCGCGAAACTGCGCCAGGATGCGGCTGACGTGAACGGTGGTAAGGCCGACCGTGTCGGCGATGTGCTGCTGGCGCAGCGGCAGCGAATATCTTCGAGATTGATCGAGCCGGCCCGCGTTAGCCCGTCTCATCAGGCTGAGAATGAGAAAGGCGATCCGGCCTTCGGCGGGGCGCTGTCCCAGAATGCTCGCGAGCTCATACGCGTCCGACCTCTCCTGCAAGAGCAGCTCGAACCCGAGCGCCACCAGGGAGGGATCAGTCAGGCACTTCCTGCGCAAGGCGCCGGCGTGGAAAGCGCAAACTTGGACATCCGAGAGCGACTTGACGGAAAAATCCGCACGCGACGGCACGTTCGAGAAGATCATCCGGACGGACGCAAAATCTCCCGTGAACAGGAACTTCACGATCTGCCGCCTGCCGTCGCTGAACGGCAGATAGCGGAACGCCCATCCACTGCAGAGGACGATGATGTCCGAGTCGGTTCCTACGGGATGGCCGGCCGCGACCGTGAAGAAGCGTTGATCCAGCTCCTTGAAAGCCGCTCGATCGCCGCACGACGCAAAGATAGCTCCGCAAAATCCCTTGTCGCTGGCAGGACAAGAGGCACATCTCGTCGGCGGTCCGATGTCCTGTCCCCCCATCAGGGGCGCTTCTCTGTGCGCATCACGGCAGCATTAAATCAGGAACGATCCCGAGCACAAGTGCATAACATTCGTTAAACGCCGAAGCGCAAATCTTAAGAAGATTTCGCCACTTTCGTCGATGTTAGCTGGCTCGCGAACGACGCGAATCTCCCCTGCTAAGAGCCGAGATGCTGTCGGCTGAATTAGTTCAGTGTACCGGAAGGTTCGACGGCAGGTCGTTCGTTCGAGCCGTCCCCTTCTCTGCCGCCGGTAGATGCGTACAGCTAACAACCCGCAAATACCATCATCGAATTCGCTCCCATCTGGAAGGACTCCGCTCGATGTTCGCTCGCAAGACCGCTGGAGGCGCAGAGGCTCAACTCGCTGCCATCAGCCGCTCCCAAGCCATGATCGAATTCGACATGGACGGCACTATCCGAACGGCGAACAAGAACTTTCTCGACGCACTTGGCTACCGTCTCGAGGAGATTCAGGGCAAGCATCATTCGATGTTCGTGCCCGCGGATCAGCGCGAGAGCGCGGACTATCGCGCGTTCTGGGCCGCGTTGAACAAGGGAGACTTCCAGGCTGCGGAATTCAAGCGGATCGGCAAGGGCGGCCGCGAGGTTTGGATCGAAGCCTCGTACAATCCGGTTCTCGACGCCAAGGGCAAGCCCTGCAAGATCGTCAAGATCGCCATCGACATCACGGCCAAGAAGATCGCCCACCTCAAGGACAGTGGCAAGATCGCCGCGCTCGACCGCTCTCAGGCCGTGATCGAGTTCAACATGGACGGCACGGTCACCACGGCCAACGAAAACTTCCTGAAAGTCATGGGTTATGAGTTACGGGAAATCCAGGGCAAGCACCACAGCATGTTCGTCGAGCCCGCCGAGCGCGACAGCGCGGCCTATCGCGACTTCTGGGCCAAGCTCAATCGCGGCGAATACCAGGCGGCCGAGTACAAACGGCTCGGCAAGAACGGCAAGGAGGTCTGGATTCTCGCGTCCTACAATCCGATCCTCGACGAGCGGGGCAAGCCGTTCGCGGTGGTCAAGTTCGCGACTGACGTCACGGCCGCAAAGCTGAAGACCGCCGATCTGGCCGGCCAGATTGCGGCGATCGGAAAGTCGCAGGCGGTGATCGAGTTCAACATGGACGGCACGGTGATCACGGCGAACGACAATTTCCTGGCCGCGCTCGGCTATACACTCGGCGAAATCAGCGGCAAGCACCACAGCATGTTCGTCGAGCCAATCGAGCGCGACGGCGCCGGCTATCGCGACTTCTGGGCCAAGCTCAACCGAGGCGAATATCAGGCCGGCGAATACAAGCGGATCGGAAAGGGCGGCAGGGAGGTCTACATCCAGGCGTCGTACAATCCGATCCTCGATCTGAACGGCAGGCCGTTCAAGGTCGTCAAATACGCGACCGACGTCACGAAGCAGGTTCTGGTGCGAATGGGCAACGAGCGCGTGCGCGGCATGATGGAATCGGTTGCGGCCGGCGCCGAGGAGCTCAACGCCTCCGTGCGCGAGATCTCCGAGGCCATGACCAAGTCGCGGGAAACCGCGATGGGCGCAGTCGATCGCGTCGGGGCGGCGGACACCCAGGCGCAGCATCTCTCCGCCGCGACGCAAGCGATGAGCGGCATCGTCGAGATGATCGACAACATCACCGGGCAGATCAATCTGCTGGCACTGAACGCGACGATCGAATCCGCCCGCGCCGGCGAGGCCGGACGCGGCTTCGCCGTCGTGGCCTCCGAGGTGAAGAGCCTCGCCAATCAGGCCAAGCACGCCACCGACAAGATCGGGCAGGAGATCGAAGGTCTCAACAACATCTCGGGCGAGGTGGTGCTGGCGCTCGGCGAGATCAAGCAGGCCATTCACAATGTGAGCGAGTATGTGACCTCGACGGCGGCAGCCGTCGAGGAGCAGAGCACGGTGACGACCGAGATGTCGAACAGCATGCAGCGCGCGGCGAGCGAAGCCGCCAAGATCGCCGCGGGATAGACGAGCGGGATAGACGAAACGTCGGGCCGGTTTGAACCGGCCGTCTTCCCGCGCCGGCTAATGCTGGCGAAGCGTGGAGAGGAACGACGGATGCGCGCGGCCTTCATCGGACTGATCCTGGGCGTCCTGCCCCTCACGGCGGCCGCCGCCTACGACGCCAACGATCCCGCCAATTGCAATGGCGTCGGCTGGGATGATGCGCGGCCGCTCGTCGTGGCCAAAGTGAGCGGCCAGCCGCGGGTGAACTTCGTCAAGAGCCCCTATGACGACGACTTCAAGGCCGCCAGCTGTCCCGCTGCGACCGACGCCTGCCGGAAGAAGGCTTACCTCGTCCGCGACGACCTCGTGCTGGTCGACAGGACCCGCGGCGCTTTCGTCTGCGTCAGCTACCAGCAGCCGCATGCGAAGGCACAGATCTGGACCACCGGCTGGTTGCCGCGCGCGGCCCTCACCGCCGTCGAGCCGATGGCCGCGCCGACGACAGCCGACTGGACCGGAAGCTGGGAGCACCCTGGAGGGGGGCTGACGATCAGGAAAGAGGCCGGCAACCGGCTCCGGATCGAAGGCGATCAGGTGCTGCCGGCCGGGCGCGAGTTGCGCAACGGATCGCTCGGCGCCACGGCAGAGCCGAAGGGCGGCCTCATTGCCTTTGTCGACGACGGCAGCACGCCGTTCGAGCGGCCGAATGCCGGCGACGAGTGCCGCGTGCGCCTGCAGCGAATCGGCGCGCTTCTGCTGGTCGAGGACAACAATGATTGCGGCGGCGCCGGCGTCAGCTTCACCGGACTCTATCATCGCAAATAGCCGCCGACGGCTTACGCCCAGCGGCGCGCCATCGCCACGCAGACGACGACGATTCCGGCTGCGGCAATCATCGTTGCCGACACCGGCTCATGCAGCAGCAGGCTCGCGAAACCGAGGCCAAGGAAGGGCTGCAGCAGTTGCAGTTGGCCCACCGTCGCAGTGCCGCCACGGGCGAGCCCGCGGTACCAGAAGGCGAAGCCGACGAACATGCTGAAGACGGAGACATAGGCGAGGCCCAGCCACGCCGCGGCCGTGATGTCACGGGATGCGGCGGGCAGCGTCAGCACCGCCATCAGCAGCATCAGCGGCGCGGACAACAGCAGCGCCCACGAGATCACCTGCCAGCCGCCGAGCCTGCGCGTGAGCATGGCGCCCTCGGCATAGCCCAGGCCGCAGACGATGATCGCGGCGATCATCGCGAGATCGCCGATCGGCGACGCGACGCCATCCTGCGACAGGGCGAAGCCCGAGACCGCCGCAGCCCCGAGCGCAGCGAACAGCCAGAACAACGGCCGCGGCCGCTCGCCGCCGCGCAGCACGCCGAACAAGGCGGTTGACAGCGGCAGCAGACCGACGAACACGATCGCGTGGGCCGAGGTGATGTGCTGGAGCGCCAGGGCGGTGAGCAGCGGAAAACCGATGACGACACCGAGCGACACGACTGCCAGCGACACCAGATCGCGCCGGCCGGGGAGCGGCTGACGCAGCAGCATGAGACAAAGCGCGGCCAGCACGGCCGCGAGCGTCGCGCGTGCGCCCGTCAGGAACAGCGGCGAAAAACCCTCCAGTGCCGCCCGCGTCGCCGGCAGCGAGCCGCTGAAGATCGTCATGCCGACGATGCCGCTCCCCCAGCCTTCGATCGATCCCTTCATGCACGGCTCCTCCTCGCAGATCCCATAGCCCGACCAGGCTTGTTGCGGCAGCGACAGACCGATACAATTTCCACAATCTGTATTGATGCAAAGGGCGACACACTTGGGAGAAGTGACGCGCGATTCCCGCCGGGGCGGCACGCGGACCATCGCCGTGGTCGATGCGATCCGGCAGCGCTTGGCGACGCGCGCGCTCAGCGCCGGCCAGCGTCTGCCCTCGATCCGCGCCTTCGCCGCGGCGATGGGGGTCTCGCCAGCCACCGTCGTCGAGGCCTATGACCGACTTGCCGCGGAAGGCGTGATCCGCGCCCGGCGCGGCTCCGGCTTCTATGTCGCCGATACGGCGCTGCCGCCGCTGGCCCTCGGCGATCGCGAGCCGCGCCGTCCGCGCGCGGTCGACCCGTTTTGGGTGTCGCGGCAGTCGCTCGACGCCGGGCCGGGAACGCTGACGCCCGGCTGCGGCTGGCTGCCGGCCGAGTGGATGCCGCAGGACGCGCTGCGGCGCGCGGTCCGCGCGCTGGCGCGCGGCGGCGGGCGGGTGCTGAGCGACTACGGCGCTGCACGCGGATCGGCGGCGCTACGGCGGTTGCTGCAGGGCCGCCTTGCCGCTATCGGCATCGACGCGTTCAGCGAGCAACTGGTGCTGACCTCGTCCGGTACGCAGGCGATCGACCTGATCTGCCGCATGCTGCTGCGTCCCGGCGACGCCGTGCTGGTCGACGATCCCTGCTACTTCAACTTCCTCGCCCTGCTGCGCGCGCATCAGGCGCGGATCGTCAGCGTGCCGATGACGCCGGGCGGACCCGACATCGCCCGGTTCGAGGCAGTGCTCGCGGCCGAGCGCCCGCGGCTCTACATCACCAATTCCGGTCTGCACAATCCGACCGGGGCGACGCTGTCGCTGCAGACGGCGCACCGGCTGCTCAACGCCGCGTCAGCGCATGACACGATCATCGTCGAGGACGACATCTACGGCGATTTCGAACCCGCGCCGTCGCCGCGGCTCGCCGCGCTCGACGGGCTTGCGCGGGTGATCCTGGTCGGCAGCTTCTCCAAGACACTGTCGGCCTCGGTGCGCTGCGGCTACATCGCGGCGCGCGCGGACTGGATCGAGCCGCTGATCGACCTGCAGATCGCGACCGGCTTCGGCGGTCCCGGACAATTCGCCGCGGAGACGTTGACCCAGGTGCTGACCAGCGGCAGCTACCGCAGGCACGTCGAGGACCTGCGGGCACGGCTTGCGCGAGCGCGGCCGCGGGTGGCGGCACGGCTGCAGCGCATCGGTATCGCCCCATGGCTGATGCCACGCGGCGGCTTTCATCTGTGGTGCAGGTTGCCGGACGGCTGTACGGCGATCGAGGTGGCCCAGGCCGCGCTCGAGGAGCACGTGGTGCTCGCGCCCGGCGACGTCTTCAGCGCGGCGCAATCCGCCGCGACGATGATGCGCTTCAACGTCGCGCATTGCGAGGATCCGCGCGTCATCCAGGTGCTGGAGCGCGCAACCAAGTCGCCGGCCGCGCGTTCATCGCGCGGCCAAGCGGCCAATTCGGCCGACGGATAAGGCTTAGTAGCAGTAGCGCGGATGCGCGCGAACCCAGGAGCCGTCGCCGCGTTGCAGATAGCAGCCGTTGCGATAGGAATAATAACCGCCACGACGGCGCTCGCCGTCGGCCGCGATGGCAGCTCCGGTGCCGGCCCCGATCACCGCGCCGATCGCAGCACCACGGCCGCCGCCGATCGCGCCGCCCAGAATCGCGCCGCCGGCGCCGCCGAGGATGGCGCCACCCAGCGCGTCCTGCGCGGCAGCCTGATGCAGCGGCGCTGCGACCGAAAGCATGAGCAGCGCGGCAGCGCCAAGGCGGGTGGCGAAAGGAATCCCCAGACGTCGGATCATGAACAGGTCTCCGTTTCGGGCACGCTATTCCACCCGGCGAGGCCGTTCTTGATGCAGATCAAGGCGACGTCAAGGCAGCAGGATCCCGGACTGCTGCGACAAGGCGTCAGGCCGCGGCGCGTTGTTCCGGCGTGCGATCCTCGATGATATTGAGAAGATATTTCGGCGCCCCCTCGCCGATCGAGACCGGCAGCCGGCGCACCACCACGTCGCGGCGGCGGTTGCCGGGCATCTCGACGCTGTGCGCCTTCGGAGTTTCATCGGACACGTCGGCCAGCAGCTGGCGATCGAAATCCTCGATGAGGGTGCATGTCGGCTCTGGAAACAGGTCGCGCGCGGCGCGGCCGATGATCTCCGACCGCGGCAGACCGAACAGGACCTCGGTGGCGCGATTGACGAAGACGTAACGCAGCGATTCCGCATCCTTTGCCACCACCGCCTGTGGGATGTTCTCGAGCAGGGCGGCGAGGAAGTATTCGGCGCGCGCCAGGATACGCTCGTTGCGGCGCTGGGCGGTGAAATCCTCATGCGTTGCGACCCAGCCGCCGCCATCCATCGGACGCTCCGACACACGAATGATGCGGCCGTCAGCGAGCGCGACCTCGACGATCTCGGCTCTTCGCTCCTTCATGCGCTCGCGCAGCGCGGCGAGGAATTCCGACGGCTTCTCACGCATCAGGCCGAGCTTGGCGCGATGCGCGAGGATTTCGCGCATGTGCGCGCCGGGCTTGGCGATCGACGCCGGAACACCGTAGAGCTTGCGGTACTGATCGTTGACCATCAGCACATAGCCGAAGCCGTCGAGCATGATCAGGCCCTGGGCCATGTTGGCAACCGCCGCATCGAGCCGCTGCTGGCTGCTGATCGCACCCTGCTCCAGCTGCTCGTGCTGGCGCAGGATGTCGGTGTACTGGCGTTCGATCTCGACCTCGTGCTGCTCGAGCTCCTGCAGGCGGAACGCACCGTCCTGATAGGTCGCGACGGCCTGCGCGACCCGTCCGATCTCGTCATGACGCCGCGCATGCGGAATCTTGAGCTTGATGCGGCCGGCGGCGATGCGGTCGGTGACGCGGGCGATGTCGAGCAGCGGCATCAGCACGCCGCGGCGCAGCGCCAGCGCGGCGGCCGCGATCAGCGTGATGATCACCGCTCCGAGCGCCCCCAGATAGAACGCGGCCATGCCGCGCGCATCGGCCGCCTCGCCGAGCTCGCGAGTGCGGTCGGCATAGAGCCGCGACAACTTCTCGAGGTCCTCGTTGAGCGCGGTGCGCACCGCGCGATTCTCGTCATTGTCGCCGAGCTCGCGCGCCGCCGACGATCCGACCGAAATCGTCTGCCGCGCCATCTCGGTGCGGAATGCGACGAACTGTTCGATCCGCTTCTTGAATGGGGCGAACAGCGCGGCGTCACCGTCGGCGACCTGGGCTTCCCACTCCTCCACCACCTTGCTCAGCTGCGCCAGCTTCACGAGCTGCGCATCGGCATAGCGCCGCGCGACGGTGCGGTCCGCCGACATGTAGATGCCGCGCGATTCCATCACGACCGCGTAGATCAGCGCGTTGGTCCGCTCGGTGTTGCGGGACGCCGCGGCAAGCGCTTCGAGCCGATCGTAGAACAGGCGCTGCTCGCGCAGCGCCGACAGCGCGCCCAAAGTGGACAGCATCACCAGGACGGCGAATGCGGCCGCAGCCGCGGAGATCTTGTCGTTCAGGCTGAACGACGGCAGCGACCTGTTGAACCGGCGCAATAGCTCACGCATGGCGGGCTCCCTGGGTGGAGTACAACCATCAGACGCACAATGCGTAAACAACAAGTTCCGATGCGTGGAACCAGCGCGCAACCAGTCGTTAACCAAACGGTGCCGGAACAGACGTGCCCGCCGCGCAGCAGGGCCTCAGCGGCGCGCGGCTCGCCTTACTGCCTGAGCATGATCAGCGGATTGGCGCTGTCGGGCACGAGCCGCCACTGCGCATTGTCGTCCGCTTCGAACCGCCAGGTCTCGCCACGGTCCGACATCAGCATCATCTGGCCATGCTCGAGCCGCCATTGGCTCGGTGCGAACGCCGCGACGGCGGGATCGCATTTCGGCTTCACGAACACCTGGAAATTATCATTGCCGGCGTCGTTGTTGGTCAGCACCAGGCTGCAGATCGTGGCGCCGTTGCCGCGGACCATGGCCCAGTCGCCGATCATCTGGTCCATGGATTTCGCCAGCGACCGCGCCGCCGCCAGATTCTGCAGGATGTAGACGCCCTCGCCCTGACGCAGGCCTTCGAAGATGCCGGCCTCGACCTCGGTGAAATCGATCACCGCCTCGCCATTGGCGGCCTGGAGGCTGACGATGTCGAGGCCCTTCACGTTCCACCCGGCGATGTCCTTGGTGAAGGGCAGCGCCGTGGCGCAGCTCGGCTCCAGCTCGAGCTTCTGCCCGCGCGGCGCGACGTCCGGCTTCAGGGTCACGACGCAGGTCTTGCTGCGCTCGGTGGTCGCGAGCTCCCACTGCCCGATCATCGCCTTCTTCAGGCTGGCGGCGTCTTGTGCGACGACAGGGACGCCCGCCACCGACAGCAGCGCGATCAGCAATGGGAGCGGACGTTTCATCGGCGACCTTTCACCGGCGTTTCCGGAACGGGCGTCAGCGGCGGCTTGCCGGCAAACCAGACCTTGAGGTTGTCGACCACCAGCTGATCCATTGCGTTGCGGGTTACGATGGCAGCCGAGCCGATGTGTGGCAGCAGCACGACATTGTCCATCGCCTTGAGCGCGTCCGGCACCGCCGGCTCCTTCTCGAACACGTCGAGGCCGGCGGCGAGAATCGTGCCGGACTTCAGCGCTTCGACCAGAGCCTGCTCGTCGATGACCGAGCCGCGGGCGACGTTGACGACGACGCCGCGCGGTCCGAGCGCCTTCAGCACCTCGGCGTTGACGATTTTGTTGGTGCCGGCACCGCCAGGCACGATGACGACCAGCGTGTCGACGTCCTTGGCCATCGCGAGCAGGTCGGGATAGTGTTTGTTGGCGACGCCCGCCGCCGGGTTGCGCGAGTGATAGACGACGGGGACGAGCGACGCTTCGAGCCGGCGCGCGATCGCCTGGCCGATGCGGCCCATGCCGACCATGCCAACGGTGCGGTCGCGCAGCGAGCCGACGCTGAGCGGATAGGGCTTCTCGCTCCACTCCCCCGAACGAACGAAGCGATCGGCCTTGATGAATTCGCGGCACGTCGCGATCAGGAGCCCGAGCGCCACGTCGGCGACCTCCTCGGTCAGCACGTCCGGTGTGTTGGTGACGATGATGCCGTGCTGTCCGGCGTGCGCGGCTGCGATGTGGTCGTAGCCGACGCCGAAGCTTGCGATCATCTCGAGCTTCGGCAGCATCGCCATCACGGCGGCGTCGGTCTTCACGGTGTGGAAGGTCACGGCGATGCCGCGGATCCGGCCCTTCACGTCCGCCGGCAGCGCTTCGAGATCGGCCTGCGTCGTCGCATGGTGCACGTTGAAGCTGTCCGGGAATCCTTTTTCCAGGATCGGCCGCAGCGGCCCATAGACCAGAACATCGATCTTGTCAGACGAAGTCGCCGCCATCAGTTGTCCTTTCCAAGCGCGCTCTCATGCCAGCGCCGTAAAACGAGGTGCGAAACTAGCGCCAGCAAGCCATAAATGACAATCCCGGCGACCGACAGCAGCACCAGCGCTGCGAACATGCGGGGTATGTTGAGACGATAGCCGGATTCCGCGATGCGATAGGCGAGACCGGATCCGGCACCAGCGCTGCCCGCCGCGATCTCGGCGACGACCGCGCCGATCAGCGACAGGCCGCCGGCGATGCGCAGGCCGCCGAGAATGTAAGGCAGCGCCGCCGGCAGCTTCAGATAGCGCAAGGTCTGCCAGCGCGAGGCGCCATAGAGCTGGAACAGCCCGGCGAGATTGCGATCGACCGAGTTGAGGCCGAGCGCGGTGTTGGACAGCACCGGGAAGAAGCCGACGATCCAGGCGCACACGACCACCGCCGTCTGCTGCGGCAGATAGATCAGGAGCATCGGCGCAATCGCGATGACCGGTGTCACCTGCAGCACGACGGCATAGGGAAACAACGCCCATTCCAGCCATTTCGACTGGTTGAACAACAGCGCCAGCGCGATGCCGCCGAGCGCTGCGGCGATGAAGCCTTCGAATGTCGTGATCAGGGTCGTCAGCAGCGATTGCGCGAGAATGTCCCAATCGGCGACAAGCGTCTTCAGCACCAGCAGCGGCCCGGGCAACACATAGGGCTGGATGCCGTTGAGGCGCACAACCAGCTCCCACGCCGTCATCGCAGCGACGAACACGATCGCAGGAAAGGCGAGGCTCGCAAGCCGCGCGCCCGAGAGGGACGATTCTCGACCCTGCATGCTCACAGCGCATGCACTCCGGTATAGGCCGGTGCGAGCGCGTCAGAGACCCGGCGGCAATCATCGGCATAAGCCGGCGAGGCACGGAACGCATCATCGCGCTGGTCAGCGTCGATCCTGATCTCGGCACTGAGCCGGCCGGGTCGCGCCGTCATCACCAGCACGCGCTGCGACAGATAGACCGACTCGAACACCGAATGGGTGACGAACACGACCGTCATGTTCAGCCTGCGCCACAGCTCCAGCAGATCATTGTTGAGGCGGAAGCGCGTGATCTCGTCGAGGGCAGCGAACGGCTCGTCCATCAGCAGGATGCCGGGGTGCGTGACGAGCGCGCGCGCCAGCGAGGCGCGCATCTTCATGCCGCCGGATAGTTCGCGCGGAAAGGCGTCGGCAAAATCAGCGAGACCGACCTGCTCGAGCGCCGCATCGATCCTTGGACGCGCCTGGCTCGCCGGCACCCGCGCAAGCTTCAACGGCAGGCCGACATTGTCGCGCACGCTGGTCCAGGGCATCAGGGTCGGCTCCTGGAACACGAAGCCGACGCGATCGCCGGGATGCGCCTCTGACGAGGCGGCGACATCCACCGTCCCGGCGCTTGGCGCCACCAGACCCGCAATCAGGCGCAGCGCCGTCGACTTGCCACAGCCGGAGGGGCCGAGCAGCGAGACGAATTCGCCTTTGGCGATGGTCAGATCGATCGGCCCCAGCGCGGCGACGCCGGACTCGTACACCTTGGTGACGCCGCGCAGGCATACCGCGGTCGCAACGGCGCGCTCGGACGAAGGGGGTGAGCTCATTTGCTGAAAGCGCCGCTCGAGCGTCCTACTTCTTCGGCCGGAGATCGATGCCGACGCCCTTGTTGACGAAACGCAGCGTATACGACTTGCGATAGTCGATCGTCGACTTGACGACGCCGGCCCGCACCATCTTGTCGAAGAAGCTGGCGACGCGCTCGTCCGTCATGGCGCCGATGCCCTTCTCCACGCTGTCGCCGGAATCGACGATGCCGTACTCCTTCATCTTGGCGACCGAATAGGCAAGGAGATCATCGGTCATCTCCGGGTTCATCTTCTTGATCAGCGCGTTGCCCGCGGAATTGTCGCCGTAGATGTAATTGTACCAGCCGATGATCGAAGCATCGACGAAACGCTGCACCAGGTCCGGCTTGCTCTCGATGAGGTCGCGCCGCGTCTCGATCAGGGTCGAATAGGTGTTGAAGCCGTTGTCCGCGAGCAGGATCACGCCGGGCTTGAAGCCGGCGGCGCGCTCGACCGCGAACGGCTCCGACGTGACATACCCCTGCATTGCGCTCTGCGGCGTAGCGATGAAGGGCTGCGGATTGAACGTGTAGGGGCGGACATTCTTCTCGGAGAAGCCGTATTCCGATTTCAGCCATTGATAGTAGCTGGAGATGCCTTCCTTGGAGACGAACAGGGTCAGCGGCTTCAGCTCCTCGAGCTTGGTGATCCTGGACTCCGGATGGGTCAGGAACACCTGCGGATCCTTCTGGAACATCGCCGCGATCGACACCACCGGCACGTTGTTAGCGACGGCGTCGAACGACATCAGCGTATTTGCGGCCATGAAGAACTCGATCTTGCCGGAGATCAGCAGCATGCGGTTGTTCTCGTTCGGACCGCCCGGCACGATCGTCACGTCCAGTCCGTAGCGCTTGTAGGTGCCGTCGGCGACCGCCTGGAAGAAGCCGCCATGCTCGGCCTCGGCAACCCAGTTGGTGCCGAACGAGACCTTGTCCAGGATCTGGGCCTGAGCCGCCGACATCAGTCCGGCTACGACCAGCGATGCCGCCATTAACGTTCGCGACAGAAGCGCCTGCGCCATGTCTGGTCTCCCCGGTTCTTTCTGGCTGAACATGCTAAGATCAATCGGTGATAACTACCCTGCCCGACGGACGAAGGAAATGGCCCGCGCGATGACCGTGCCGCCCCGCGACTGGACCGAGCTGCACTGGCCGGATTTTGGAGCGCCCGACTCGGGAACGCCCGAGACCGCGCGCTGGATCGCGGTGCTGCCGCTCGCCGCCACCGAGCAGCATGGGCCGCACCTGCCTCTCGGCACTGACGTCTACATTGCCGAGGCTTATCTCGCGCGCGTCCGCGCGCTGCTGCCGCCGGCGCTGCCGGTGACGGTGCTGCCGGTGCAGCCCGTGGGGATCTCGACCGAGCATATCGACTATCCGGGCACGCTGACCGTGCCGACGGAGGTCGCGCTGCGGAGCTGGCGTGCTCTCGGCGACAGCGTCGCGCGCGCTGGACTCAGGAAGCTCGTGATCGTCACCAGCCATGGCGGCAACAGCGCTGCGATGACCCTGGTCGCGCAGGATCTGCGCGCTGATCACCGCATGCTGGTGGTGACGACGTCATGGTCGCGCTTCGGTGCGCCCGATGGGTTGTTCTCGGCCGATGAGCTGCGGCACGGCATCCACGGCGGCGCCGTCGAGACCTCGATCATGCTGGCCTGCCATCCCGCGCTGGTGCGCAGCGATGCCATCGCCGCTTTCCCCTCGCGCGGCGCTGAAATGGAAACCACCTGCAAGGTGCTCTCGACGCAGCGGCCGGCGCCGATGGCCTGGCAGACGCAGGACCTGAATGCGAGCGGTGCGGTCGGCGATGCCACGCAGGCGTCGGCGGAGAAGGGCGAGCGCGTGCTGGACCACGGCGCGCGGGCGTTCTGCGCGCTGCTGGAGGACGTCGATAACTTCGACGTGAACACGCTTCGCCGCGGCCCGTTGCCGGGCTGCTGAACCGAGGCCAAGCCCCTGTATCAACAAACGAATTTTCAGGGCGCCGGGCACCTCATCCGGCGATTCGAACCGGTTTCGAAAAGGCTCCGTCCAATTTGGCAAGCGGCCGACGCCGGCCGCCCCAATAGCAAACAGGAGCCTTCGACCATGTCGATCAAGACCAAGATTGCCGCCCTCGCACTGACCGCGCTCGCCGTCACCGGCAGCATCGCGGCGACGTCGACGCCCGCTGCGGCCAACGGCTTCCACCATCATCACTGGGGCTGGGGCGTCGGTGCCGGCCTCGTCGGAGCCGCCGTCGTCGGCAGCGCCATCGCCGCCAGCAACGACGGCTACTATTACGGCGGTGGCTATCGGTACTGCCGCTGGGTGCCGCAGTACAACGTCTACGGCCAGTATGTCGGCCGCGTCAGGGCCTGCGGCTATTGATGCTGGGCGCTCGCCTCGCCCCGCCCAATCACGGCCAAGGCCCGCCTCGCCCCATCCGCCACGGCCGGGCTTCCACCTGCCCCGATCCGCGATCTCGACAACCCGCCCGGCCGCCCCGGGCGGGTTTTTTGTTGCGCAGGCGCCACACCCGCAATCAGAAACCGAATGAACCAGCCCTGCGCTTGCTGTTGCGAATTAATCGCAATATAAATCATCCCTAAATCGCCGCAGCTCATCCACACTTCCGATCGAACATCATCTACTCCGTAATCTTCTCGTGACTGTGCGCGGGCAATCAGGTGTGACGTTGCCGGTGTCGTCGTTTGCCTCGCCTTGGGAATCTGCTGCCATGATCCGTTCGAACTGCACCCGGGAGACGATCGCGACCGCCGCCATGATCGCCGCGCTCGCCGCCCCCGCTGCTGCCGCCGACCTGCCGGTCAAGGCCCGGATGGCACAGACGGTGTTCGACTGGACCGGCCTCTATGTCGGCGTCCATGCCGGCTATACCCGTGACCATGCCCGGGCGACCCTGACCGACCCGAGCGGGACGGCCAGCGCCGGCAGCCCGTTCAGCGGCCTCACCGGTGGCGCGCAGGCCGGCTACAACTGGGTCACCCGCTCCGGCCTGCTGCTCGGGCTCGAGGGCGATTTCAGCTTTCCGAACTATCTCACCTCCAACCACACCGTCGCGATGCTGGGCACACCCGGCTCGAACGTCTCCGAGCTGTGGGACTATGTCGCCACCGCCCGCGGCCGGGTCGGCTACGTCAGGGGCGACTGGCTGGTCTATGCCACCGGCGGCCTGGCCTGGACCGGCGGCCGCTTCATCAACACCACTGCGGCCGGCGACACCGAGAAGCTGCTGACGACGCGGCTCGGCTGGGCCGCCGGCGCCGGCATCGAGCGCAGCTTTGCGCCGCATTGGAGCTGGCGCCTCGAATATCTCTACAGCCATTTCGAGAACGCCGGCGTCCGCTTCTCCAACGGCGCCAGCTACAATTCGCAGCTCGACTTCCAGACCCTGCGGGTCGGGCTCAACCGGAAGCTGGACTTCGCCGGCGGTCCCGACCTGAAGCTCAAGAGCGATCCGTCCGATCCCGAATCCGACCGCTGGGAGATCCACGGCCAGGCGACCGTGATCGGCCAGGGCTATCCGGCGTTCCGCGCCGCCTACACCGGCGCCAACAGCCTGACGCCCGCGCGCCAGTTCCAGGAGACCTGGAGCAACAGCCTGTACATCAACGCGCGGCTGTGGGATGGCGGCGAGGTCTATTACAATCCCGAGCTGCTGCAAGGCTTCGGCCTCAGCAACACCGTCGGCCTTGCCGGCTTCTCCAACGGCGAGGCGCAGAAGTCGGACTTCCCCTATCCCCATTACAACACCTCGCGCCTGTTCCTGCGCCAGACCTTCGGCTTCGGCGGCGAGCAGGAGCAGCTCGGCAGCGGCCAGTTGCAGCTATCGGGCAAGCAGGACGTCTCGCGGCTCACCGTGCAGGTCGGAAAATTCCCCGTGCTCGACGTGTTCGACGGCAACGCCTACGCCAAGGACGCGCGCAAGGACTTCATGAACTGGTCGGTGTGGGCGCCCGGCGCCTTCGACTACGCCGCCGACAAGCTCGGCCTGACCTACGGCGCGACAGCCGAGCTCAACCAGAAGAGCTGGGCGCTGCGCGCCGGTTATTTCCTCATGGACGCCGTATCGAACTCGAACAATTTCGACATGAACGTCTTCCGCCGCGGCAGCTACGTCGTCGAACTGGAAACGCGCTACCAGTTGTTCTCGCAGCCAGGTCACCTACGCACCATCGGCTGGTTCAACAGCGTGTTTTCCGGCAGCTATCGCGAGACGCTCGACGATGCTGCGCTCAATCTCGACATCAGCCAGACGCGGCGCGGCCGCAGCAAATACGGCTATGTCGTCTCTTTCGACCAGGCGCTGACGGACGATGTCGGCCTGTTCGGGCGCTGGAGTTGGAACGACGGCAAGACCGAGATCATGGCGTTCACCGACATCGATAACAGCCTGTCGCTGGGCACCTCGATCAAGGGCAACCGCTGGGGCCGTCCCGACGACACGATCGGCCTCGCCGGCGTGACCAACGGGCTGTCGCGCGACCACCGCGCCTTCCTCGCCGCCGGCGGCCTCGGCCCCTTGATCGGCGACGGCGCGCTGAACTACCGGCGCGAGAACATCATCGAGGCCTACTACGCCTATTCCATCAACAAATACCTGACCTTCACCGCCGACTACCAGTTCGTCAACAACCCCGCCTACAACGCCGACCGCGGCCCGGTGTCGATCTTCTCGGGGCGCTTGCACGGGGATTTCTGAGGAGCGGTCGCGCAGGCGTTGCGCCCTGCGGCCTGACGCCAGTGAGAGCCGAAACTGGCGCTCCACAAAAGGTGTCGTCCCGGCGAACGCCGGGACCCATACCGCGGACGCCATCGAGGGACCTCGCTGGCAGTTGTCCTGCCTGATCGTCAGCGCCCGTGGTGGCGGCAATTCGTCGCCGTTCCGAGTGCCTTCGATAGATCACGCGGTATGGGTCCCGGCGTTCGCCGGGACCACACCGGAGGTTCAGGAGCTGCCCGTGCCTCAAGCGAACCAGCCTCCCACTTTCAGCCCTCCCATGCACGCCGCCTCCGCACACCGGCATTGGGCGCTTGCCGTCCCCATATGCTAGGACCTGTCCCCATCCTGCCCCTCCGGGCGCCAGACAAGGTCGAAATGCTCTCCGTCGAACTCGCCATCATCGTCGTCCTCATCGTCGTCAACGGACTGTTATCCATGTCCGAGCTCGCGATCGTGTCGTCGCGTCCCGCGCGGCTGGCGCTGCTGGCGGAAAAGGGCGTTTCCGGCGCCCGTCGGGCGCTCGCGCTGGCGTCCGATCCCGGCCGGTTCCTCTCGACGGTGCAAATCGGCATCACCCTGGTCGGGGTGCTCTCCGGCGCATTCTCCGGCGCCACGCTCGGCCAGCGCCTGACGCAGTCGCTGCTGGAGCTCGGCCTGTCGGCTTCCGTCGCCGACATCGTCGGCGTCGGCCTCGTCGTCACGATCATCACCTATGCCACCCTGATCGTCGGCGAGCTGGTGCCGAAACAGCTCGCGCTACGTGATCCCGAGGCGATTGCTGTCCGCGTCGCGCCGGCCATGCAGCTGCTCGCCAAGGTATCGCTGCCGCTGGTGGTGCTGCTCGACCTTTCCGGCAAGCTGATCCTGACGCTGCTCGGCCGCTCCGGCGAGGCCGAGGAGAAAGTTTCCGAAGAGGAGATCCACCATCTGGTGCGCGAGGCCGAGACCGCCGGCGTGCTCGAGCCAGGCGAGAAGGAGATGATCGCCGGCGTGATGCGGCTCGGCGACCGTCCGGTCGGCGCCATCATGACGCCGCGGCCCGAGGTCGACGTCGTCGACCTCAACGACGACCCCAAGGCCATTCGCGAACTGCTCGCCAAGAGCCCGCATTCGCGCCTGCCGGTGTCGGACGGCGAGCGCGACCGTCCGATCGGCGTGCTGCAGGCCAAGGACCTGCTGGCGGCGTATCTGCGCGATGAGACGCCGGACCTGCGCAGCCTGGTGCGCGAGGTGCCGATCATTCCGTCCACCGTCGATGCGCGCGACGTGATCGCCATCCTGAAGGTGGCGCCCGTGCATATGGGGCTGGTGCACGACGAATACGGCGCGTTCGAAGGCGTGGTGACCGCGGCGGATATCCTGGAGTCGATCGTTGGCGCGTTCTCCTCCGAGGAGGGCCCGCCCGAGCCGGCCTGCGTCCGCCGTGACGACGGCTCGCTGCTGGTCTCCGGCTGGATGCAACTCGACGAGTTCGCCGACGTGCTGGCGATCGAGGTGCCGCCGCATCGCGGCTATCACACCGTCGCAGGCCTCGTGCTGCAGCACTTCGGCAGCGTGCCCGAGGTCGGCCAGAGCTTCGAGCTGCAAGGCTGGCGCTTCGAGATCATCGACCTCGACGGCCGCCGCATCGACAAGATCCTGGCGACGAGGCTCGCGCCGGACGGCGGCGAGCCGAACGTGGGGTGATTGAGCCCCACTGCTGCGGCCCGACCAGTGCGCTCCCTCTCCCGCTTGCGGGGCAGGGTTGGGGTGGGGGCGCCACAGCGGCAGTCGCTTCCGGAGCATTCCCTACCCGCGTCGCACCTGACGATGCGATGCGACCTCCCCCGCAAGCGGGGGAGGCGCTGACCGTCGTCGGCGCGACAGATGTGACCCGGCGTCTCCGTACCGATGGAGCCCCAAGCCAAGCCGCATCTGCGTTCGACTAGCCTCGTCGCGGGAACGTGAAGAGGCTGCCTGCGTATCCTTTGATAGGCCGGACCGAGAGGCCGGATCCCGACCGCTCCGCTTGATATCAAACCATCACACAGGGCACTTAGGGTGCGGATTCGGCCGGCACTGTCCGGCCGACCAGCCCTCAAGCCATGACACGGCCACGTCCGCAGCCTCCGCCGATGGTTGCGGCCGACCAGACGAGACATGCCGATGCTGCTCCGGGACATCAGGACGACCGTGCTGCGCGAAACCGTGCGCCCCAATATCTGGGACGTCGTCGCGCTGATCATCGTGGTCGGCGCGATGGTGCTGATCGTCTATGGCGGCGAGCAGACCACCCAGCCCTTGTCCGCGCTCGACACCGCCCCTGTCTCGCTCGATCCGTCCAACCTGCCGCTCTACGCGCTGCGCACCACCTTGCGCATGCTGCTCGCCATCGCGTGCTCGCTCGTCTTCACCTTCGTCTATGCGGCGCTCGCGGCCAAGAGCCGGCGCGCCGAGATCGTGCTGATCCCGCTGCTCGACATCCTGCAGTCGGTACCGATCCTCGGCTTCCTGACCTTCACCGTCGTGTTCTTCATGAACCTGTTTCCGGGCCAGGTGCTGGGCGCCGAGCTCGCCTGCGTGTTCGCGATCTTCACCAGCCAGGCCTGGAACATGACCTTCAGCATGTACCAATCGATGCGCAACGTGCCGAAGGACCTGGAGGAGGCGACGCGCAGCTTCCACCTCTCCGGCTGGCAGCGCTTCTGGCGGCTCGACGTGCCCTATGCGATGCCCGGCCTGATCTGGAATGCGATGATGTCGATGTCCGGCGGCTGGTTCTTCGTCGTGGCGTCGGAGGCGATCACGGTCGGCAACACCACCGTCACCCTGCCCGGCATCGGCTCCTATGTCGCGCTCGCCATTCAGCAGAAGGATCTGGCGGCGATCGGCGCCGCGCTGCTGACCATGCTGCTCGTCATCACCGCCTATGACCAGCTGCTGTTCCGCCCGATCGTGGCCTGGGCCGACAAATTCCGTTTCGAGCAGACCGCCTCCGGCAATCCGCCCACCTCCTGGATGCTCGATCTGTTCCGGCGCACCCGCGCCCTGCGCTCGCTGTCGATGCCGTTCGCTGCGCTCAACCGCACCTTCTCGAACCTGCGGATCAACTGGCCGAAAGCCTGGAGCGGCCCCGTGCGCCACGCGCCGCCGTCGCAGATGGTCGACGGTCTCTGGCTTGCCGTGGTCATCCTCGGCTGCGTCTATGCCGGCTGGAAGACCTATCTCTATCTCTCGGCGACGCTGGCGCTCACCGACGTCCTCACCGCGATCGGCTACGGCCTGATCACGCTGATCCGCGTCGCGGTGCTGATCGCGCTGGCGTCGCTGATGTGGGTGCCCGTCGGCGTCTGGATCGGGCTGCGGCCGAAGCTCGCCGAGCGCATCCAGCCGCTGGCGCAATTCCTCGCCGCCTTCCCGGCCAACCTCGCCTTCCCGGTGTTCGTCGTGCTCATCGTGCGCTTTCGCCTCGACGCCAATGTCTGGTTGAGCCCGCTGATGATCCTGGGCACGCAGTGGTACATCCTGTTCAACGTCATCGCCGGGGCCAGCGCCTTCCCGACCGACCTGCGCGAGGCCGCCGCGAGCCTGCATCTCGCCGGCTGGCGCTGGTGGTTCAAGGTCGTGCTGCCCGGAATCTTCCCCTATTACATCACCGGCGCCATTACCGCCTCCGGCGGCTCGTGGAACGCGGCGATCGTCGCCGAGGTCGCGAGCTGGGGTGATACCCATCTCACCGCAAGCGGGCTCGGCGCCTACATCGCTGCGGCCACCGAGCACGGCGACTTTCCGCGCGTCGTGCTCGGCATTGCCGTGATGTGCATTCTCGTCACTCTGTTCAACCGGCTGCTGTGGCGGCCGCTCTATGCCTTCGGCGAACGCCGGCTGCGGCTCGGCTGACCGGGAGAATTGTCATGCGCGACCAGGTCAAGGACTCATCGCTGATCGAGATCAAGAGCGTCAGCCGGCTGTTTCCCAAGGGCAGCGGCGAGGATCTCGTCGTGCTGGAGAAGGTTGACCTCACGATCTGCGCCGGCGAGATCGTCGGCCTGCTCGGACGCTCCGGCTCCGGCAAGTCGACGCTTCTGCGGATCATCGCCGGCCTGGTGTCGCCATCCTCGGGCGAAGCGCGCTGCCGCGGCGAGATCATCGCCGGCGCGCCCGTTGGTGTCGCCATGGTGTTCCAGTCGTTCGCACTGTTTCCCTGGCTGACCGTGCTGCAGAACGTCGAGCTCGGCCTCGAGGCGCTCGGTGTCGACAGCGCCGAGCGGCGCAAGCGCGCGCTGGCCGCGATCGACCTGATCGGTCTCGACGGTTTCGAATCCGCTTTTCCAAAGGAGCTCTCCGGCGGCATGCGCCAGCGCGTCGGCTTCGCCCGCGCGCTGGTGGTGCATCCCGACCTGCTGCTGATGGACGAGCCGTTCTCGGCCCTGGACGTGCTGACCGCCGAGACACTTCGTACCGACCTCGTCGATCTCTGGACCGACGGGCGGCTGCCGATCAAGTCGGTGCTGATGGTGACGCACAACATCGAGGAAGCGGTGCTGATGTGCGACCGCATCCTGGTGTTCTCGTCCAATCCCGGCCGCGTCGCCGCCGAGTTCAAGGTCGACCTGCCGCATCCGCGCAACCGGCTCGATCCGGCGTTCCGCCAGCTCGTCGACAGTCTCTATGCCCGCATGACGCAGCGGCCCGAGCCGAAGCTGCCGAGCACCGCCAGCGCCGGCGTCGGCATGGTGCTCAGCCACGTGTCGTCGAACTCGATCTCGGGCCTGATCGAGACGCTCGCCGGCGAACCTTATAATGGGCATGCCGACCTGCCGGTGCTGGCGGGCCATCTGCAGCTCGAGGTCGACGAGATCTTTCCCTTGGCCGAGGCGCTGCAGCTCCTGCGCTTCGCCCAGCTCAGCGAAGGCGATCTGACCCTGACCGAGGCCGGACGGCGGTTCGCGCATCAAGAGACCGACGAGCGCAAGAAGCTGTTCGCGCAGCATCTGATGGAGAACGTGCCGCTGATGGGGCTGATCCGCCGCGTGCTCGACGACCGCCCCTCGCACGCCGCGCCGGCCGCGCGCTTCCGCATCGAGCTCGAGGACTACATGTCCGAGCACTATGCCGACGAGACGCTGCACACCATCGTATCATGGGGCCGCTACGCCGAGCTGTTTGCCTATGACGAGCAATCCGAGACCTTCAGCCTGGAAAACCCGCATTGAGGCCAGCGGCGTCACGGCGCGATCGTCAGGGTCGCCTTCATGTTGGGGTGAAAGCGGCAGTAGTAGTCGACCGTGCCCGCCTTCTTGAGGACCGAACTCACCGTCTTGCTCGGCGGCAAAATGACATCGAATGCGCCATCCCGCGCCGTCGCCGTATGAGCCAGCGCATCCTTGTTGACCCATTCGACGGTGTCGCCGACCTTGGCCGAAGCCGCGGCCGGCGAGAATTCGAGCTTGTCCACCACGATCCGGATCGTGGCCGCGCGCGCCGGAACGCTCACGGCGGCGAGCACAACCATGCTCACGAGAGTGATGCGTCCCGACAGCATCGGATCGTCCTACTTCAGATCCGCCGCGACATGCTCGGCGTGCTGCTCGTGGCCCTGGAACAGCTTCAGGCCGGTCTGCAGCAACTCCTTCAGCTCGGCGTTGGTTGCGGACGGAATGAGCTGCGTCTCCAGCGCGCCGTTCACCGTCTTGTGGTAGGCGACCTCGTTGGCGATATAGGCCTTGTCGAAGGCCGCGCCCTTGAGCTTGCCGAGCTCGTCGAGCTTCTCGCTCGCCTGCTTCGACAGTGCGCGGCTGGTGTCGTTATCCTCAGGCGTGACTTTCAACTTCTTGACGAGGGCGAGGGCCTGCTTGTTGACCGCCTCGTGGTCACGCACCATGCCTTGGGCGAACTCCTTGACTTCCTTGCTCCCGGATTTGTCCAAGGCCTGCTTCGCCGCCTTGATGTCGATTTCGCCGGCTGTGTAGGCGATATGCGCGATCTGCGGATCGCTGAGCTTGGCGCCCTGCGACAGGGCGGCGCTGCTCGTGACGCAGAGCGCGACGGCGATCGTGCCGATATGCTTGAACATGGTTCTCATCTCCTGTGGCGCCGGACCTCGTGGCCGGCGGGTGAATGGCTGCACAGGGATTGGATGAAAAGCGGGAGCCGACGTTCCCGGGAATCTTCACGCCGGACGTCGAAGACGATCGAGCACGGCGTCGGTCAGCCGCTCGCAACGCAGGCCGGCGAAGGGAAACGCGTCCAGAAGGACGGGACCGATCTGCTTTTCGACGTTCTCGCGCAACATGCCGCGGGCGCGATGCAAGCGCGTCTTCACGGTCTCGGGCTTCAATCCGAGCAAGTCCGCCGTCTCGTCGATGCTCATCTCCTCGATCACGCGGGCGATGAACACCAGGCGAAACGGCTCGGACAGGTCATCGATCGCCCGTTCGACGACGGCCTGGATCTGGCGCTGCGCCACAGACTTCTCCGGATCGCTCGACGTAGCGGGAAATTGGATCACCTCGGCCCCTGGCCTGTCTTGGTGCTGCACATCCAGTTGCAGTGCGGGCCGTTGTCCGCGCAGGCGTCCCATCGCCTCGTTCATTGCGATGCGGACCAACCAGGTCGACAGGCTGGACTGGCCGCGAAACTCGTCGAGATGGGTGAGCGCCCGGACATAGGTCTCCTGCACGACGTCCTCCGCCTCACTGTCATTGCGCAGGATGCCGCGGGCGATCCGGAACAGGCGACGGTTGTTGGCCTGGAGGATGGCCCGGATGGCGGTCTCGTCCCGGGCTTTTGCCCGTCGGATCAGGTCATCCTCGCCGCTCGTCGCCGCGGAGACTGTGGTCGCTGTGGTCCAAGGCATTGTCGATCATCCAAGCTGAGCACGCGTGGCTTAGATGGAATTGGAGCCGGAAGGTTCCCAAGAACAATCACGCAAGGCGTTTTACTGCACCGCCGCGAACGTATCGGCTCGCGCCATCGCCCAGGCGTCGCGGAAGCGGACGTCCTGGGTGCCGTCGAGCAGCTCGCCAGGACGCAGCGCCGGATACAGCTTGGCAAACGAGGACACCTCAGTGGTCGACGTCCGCTGTGAGAAGTGGATCGGCCGCAGGTCCTGCGGATGTTCGAGACCGGCGGCGGCGAGCAGCTCGGCCAGCGCATGCAGGGTCGCGTGATGATAGTTGTAGACGCGGTCGAGCTTGTGCGGGACGACCAGCGCGCGAGCGCGCGTCGGATCCTGGGTGGCGACACCGGTCGGGCATCTGTCGGTATGGCAGCTCAAGGACTGGATGCAGCCGAGCGAGAACATGAAGCCGCGCGCCGCGTTGCACCAGTCGGCGCCGATCGACATCGCGCGCGCCATGTCGAACGCGGTGGCGATTTTGCCGGAGGCGCCGATCTTGATGCGGTCGCGGATGCCAAGGCCGACCAGCGCATTGTGCACGAAGCTGACGCCCTCGCGCATCGGCATGCCCAGATGGTCCATGAACTCGAGCGGCGCGGCACCGGTGCCGCCTTCATTGCCGTCGACCACGATGAAGTCGGGATAGATGCCGGTCTCCAGCATGGCCTTGCAGATCGCGAGGAATTCCCAGGGGTGGCCGATGCACAGCTTGAAGCCGGCCGGCTTGCCGCCCGACAGTCGCCGCATCTCGCTGATGAACTGCATCATGCCGATGGGCGTCGAGAACGCGCGATGCGCCGGCGGCGAGATGCAATCCTCGCCCATTGAGACACCGCGGATCTTCGAGATCTCCTCGGACACCTTGGCGGCCGGCAGCACCCCGCCATGGCCGGGCTTGGCGCCCTGGCTGATCTTGAGCTCCACCATCTTGATCTGGTCGTGGCTCGCGACCCGCGTGAACGCCTCGGGATCGAACGTGCCATCATGACGCCGGCAGCCGAAATAGCCGGAGCCGATCTCCCAGATGATGTCGCCGCCCATTTCGGCGTGATAGGGACTGAAGCCACCTTCGCCGGTGTCGTGGGCGAAGCCGCCCTTCTTCGCCCCGCCATTGAGGGCACGCACCGCATTCGGGCTCAGCGCGCCGAAGCTCATGGCGGAGATGTTGAACACCGAGGCCGAATACGGCTTGGTGCAATCCGGACCACCAATGGTGATGCGGAACTTCTCCTCCGCTTGCGGCTTGGGAGCGATCGAATGGTGCATCCATTCGTAGCCCTCGCGGTAGACGTCCTCCTGGGTGCCGAACGGGCGCTTGTCGAGCTCCATCTTGGCGCGCTGATAGACCACCGCGCGGGTGTCGCGCGAGAACGGCATGCCGTCCTTTTCGCTCTCGAAGAAATACTGCCGCATCTCGGGCCGGATCTCTTCGAGCAAGAACCGCATATGTGCCGAGATCGGATAATTGCGGAGCACTGCGTGGCTCTTCTGCACGAGATCGCGGATGCCGAGCAGGGTGAGCGCACCGAAGATCAGCAGCGGGATCAGGACGAGATCGAAGATCTTGCGGTCGTAGATGCCGAGGATCAGCAGCAAAGCGGTCGCCGTGGCGCAGATCGTCAGCACGATGAAGCGCGGCGAAAACGGGAGCAGCAGCGTATCCATGGGAGGCCTCGGGGCAGCTCGTGGAAGATCCGGTGTCACGATAGTACTGATATCGCGAAGCAATCGTTACACAAGCGCGCGCAATCGGCCATCGATGATATCACAACGTCGATAGCCCTAGGCTATCGGCTGCGGCACTGCGAGATCGGTCCGCAGCGCCGTAGCGGCCTCGGCGCCTCCCCGCCGAGACACGCGATCGCCAAAGGCAGCTGCTTACCCCTCCGCAAACAGCCCCGAATGCGCCTCGCGCAACTGACGCTTCAAGAGCTTGCCGCTGGGATTCTTGGGCAGCGCATCGACAAACACGATCCGCTTCGGCGTCTTGAAGGTGGCGAGCCGTGCCGAGGCCTGCTTGAGCACCGCCTCCTCGGTCAGCTCGCAGCCGGACTTGACCACAACCATCGCCACGACCGCCTCGACCCAGCGTGGATGCGGCAGGCCGACGACGGCGACCTCCGACACTTCCGGAATCAGATACAGCGCCTCCTCGACCTCGCGGCTGGCGACGTTCTCACCGCCGGTCTTGATCATGTCCTTCTTGCGGTCGACGATGGTGATGTAGCCTTCGTCGTCGATGGTCGCGAGATCGCCGGAATGAAACCAGTCGCCCTGGAAGGCGGCGGCGGTGCGCTCGTCGTCGTGGAAGTAGCCGAGCATCAGATGCGGCGAGCGGTGCACGACCTCGCCGACCTGTCCCGGCGCAACATCATTCATCTCATCATCGACGACCCGGGTCTCGACGTTGAGCACGGCGCGGCCGCAACTGCCCGGCTTGCGCAATTGATCGTCGGGTCCGAGCATCGTCGCCAGCGGCGCGATCTCGGTCTGGCCATACAGATTCCACAGACGCACCTTCGGCAGCCGCTGCGCCAGCTCGCGCAGCACCTCGACCGGCATGATCGAGGCGCCGTAATAGCCCTTGCGCAAAGTGGACACGTCGGTGGTCTCGAACAGCGGCGAGCGCAGAATCGAGATCCACACCGTCGGCGGCGCGAAGAATGAGGTGATGCGATATTTCGCGATCAGCGGCAGCAGATTGTCCGGCGTCGGAAACGCGGTGATGATGTTGGTGGCGCCGACATAGATCGACGGCCCGAAGAACACGTCGAGCTGCGCGCAGTGATACAGCGGCAGCGCGTGGAGGGTGACATCGTCGGCGGAAATGCCGGCATCGACGATACAGCTGACATACTGCCAAATGACGGCGTCATGGGTCAGCATCGCGCCCTTCGGCAGCGACTCCGTGCCGGAGGTGTAGACGATCTGCGCGACGTCGCCTCCGGCGATCTCGGCGGCAGGCACCGTCGCCGTCGAGGCCGCGAGCTCGGCAAAATCGATCATGTCGGCCTGCCGCTCGCTCGAACCTTCCGACGGCAGCCAGATCAATTGCTCGACCGCCGGCACCAGCGCCTTGGCAGCACGTGCCACGCCGGCAAAGCCGCTGTCGGTCGCGAGCAGCCGCGCGCCCGCATGCTTGAGGATGTAGGCGACCTCCTCCGGCTTGAGCATGAAATTGATCGGCACCAGGACAGCGCCGAGCCGCGCCAGCGCGAAGCGCAGGGCGGCAAAGGCATGAGAGTTGCGCGCGAGGATGGCGACCCGCTCGCCCTTGCCGACGCCGCGCGCGGCGAGGCCGGCCGCGAGGCGGTCGACGATGGCGTTGAACTCGGCGTAGGTCCAACGCGTATCGCCGCAGATCACCGCCGTCTTGCCTGGTGTGCGCGCCGCGCTCCGCCGCAGGAGGTCACCGAGCGTCTGTCTGCGAACGATGGAATCCATGGCCGTACCCCTCATTGTATCGGGGATGGCCGCCGCTCGGGCAATCCAAGTCCCCTCCCTGTGTCGCGCCGGACGTCTGCAGGTCCGGTCTTGCTGCCGAAAATCGCACGGCCGCTTCGAAACGCGCAAGGAGGATATTGCCAACGAAAAGAGCGCCCCGATTGCGTCGAGGCGCTCTTTCGAAAGTGTCAAAGTCGGAAGCTTGGCGGCTCAGCGCTCGACGAACGCTTTCTCGATCACGAAATGGCCGGGTTCGTTGCCGCTGCCTTCGAGGAAGCCGCGGGATTCGAACATGGTCTTGAGCTCCTCCAGCATCGCCGGGCTGCCGCACATCATGATGCGGTCCTTGGCGATATCGAGCTCATGCTGGCCGATATCGTTGAACAGCTGCTGCGACGAGATCAGGTCGGTGATGCGGCCGCGGTTGCGGAACGGCTCGCGGGTGACGGTCGGATAATACTGCAGCTTGCCGTCGAGCAGCTCTCCGAACAGCTCGTCCTCACGCAGCTTCGCGACGACGCTCTCGCCATAGGCAAGCTCGGCGACCTGGCGGCAGCCGTGGACCAGCACGATGCTCTCGAACCGCTCGTAGACGTCGGGGTCCTTGATCAGGCTGGCGAACGGGGCAAGGCCGGTGCCGGTCGACAGCAGCAGCAGCCGGCTGCCGGGCAGCAGGTTGTCGGGGATCAGCGTCCCGGTCGCCTTGCGGCCGACCAGGATGGTGTCGCCTTCCTTGATCTTCTGCAGCCGGGAGGTCAGCGGACCGTCCTGCACCTTGATGCTGAAGAACTCGAGTTCCTCCTCGTGATTGGCGCTCGCCATGCTGTAGGCGCGCAGCAGCGGCCGGCCCTCGACCTCAAGGCCGATCATCGCGAACTGACCATTCTGGAAGCGGAAGCCCGCATCGCGGGTGGCTCGGAAGGAGAACAGGGTGTCCGTCCAGTGGTGAACGGAAAGAACTTTCTCTTTATAGAACGCGCTCATGTCGTTTGTTTTTTCACGTGGGCTGAAGTTGGAAGAAACAAGTCGTGACGGAGGCAGGACCGCAAAAACCCTATAGATCCAGCGATTTCGGCGCCTGATGTACGTGAAAACAGCGAATAATCAACCCGCGTGGACGCACCATTGATCACGATCAAATGCATGCCGGCTGATGCCCGGAATCGCCTCGATCGGCCGTTCATTCGTACACAAACGATGTGGGTAATTTACTTGCCGAGATTCCGATTTTCCAGCACTTTAATTCCGCATCTCCGGCCCAATCCTTGAGCAATGATTAACCATCCGCAGACCCAGCTCGCCGCCATCACCCGCTATTGCGTCGAACGAGGCATCGCGCTCGACGTGCGGGAGGACGGCTGGTTGCTGGTGCTCGAGGATGCCACCCGGCGTCACCTGATCTTCGGCTATGATCTCGGCCTGAACAGTGCGGTGGCGCACAGACTGGCCTGTGACAAGGCGGCGACCTCGGCGCTGCTGAGAGCCGACGGGATTGCCGCGGTTCCACACGCATTCTTTCTGGCGCCGGTCCTTGGCGGCCAGTCCGGCCAGACGGCCGAGGCCGTGCTGGCGCTGCTCGAAACGCATCCGCGCGGGCTGGTGGTCAAGCCCAACGAGGGCACCTCGGGGCGGTCGGTGGTCCGCGTCACGGCGAAGGATGACCTGCTGCGCGCAGTGAACGGCATCTTCGAGACCGACGCGAACGTCGCGATCGCGCCGCTCATGGACATCATCGACGAAGTCCGGGTCGTGCAGCTCGATGACGCAGCCATGATCGTCTATCGCAAGCAGCGCCCCATCGTGATGGGCGATGGCGTCAAGTCGCTCCGCGACCTCGCGCTGGCGGCCACTCCGGCCGCGGGACACGCGCAACTCCTGCGGCGCCTCGACGCGGAATTCGACGCGTCTGCGCTGCGCGCCGTCGTGCCGCGTGGCGAGCAGCGCCTGCTGAGCTGGCGCCACAATCTCGAATTCGGGGCTCAACCCGAGCTGCTCGAACCCGGCGCGCAACGGGACCTCTGTGCTGCCCTCGCCACCGCGGCGGCGCGCGTCATCGGCATCCGCTACGCATCGGTCGACCTCGTGCTGGCCGATGGACGCTGGCAGGTGCTCGAAATCAATTCGGGCGTGAAGATGGAGGCGCTCGGCCGGCATGCGCCGGAGCTGGTCGAGAGCACTTATTTCGCCGCGCTCGACACCATCTTCGGCAGAGGCCCACCGAAATGACGCGCGGCCGGCGGCCCGATCTCCAGCAATAAGATTTCTCTGGCCTCGATCAGGATGAGGGATTAGTCTCCGGTCCAAAATAAACAGTATACTGTCAATATGGAGGACGTCCTTGCGCATCGCCGTGCTCGGCGGCGGCCCTGGCGGGCTGTATTTCGCCTATCTCTGGAAGAAGCGGCACCCCGCCGCCGTGGTCGATCTGTTCGAGCAGAATCCGGCTGGAGCGACCTGGGGCTTTGGCGTCGTGTTCTCCGACCAGGCGCTTGAATTCCTGCGCGCCGACGATCCCGACACCGTGGACGCGATCGCGCCGCGCATGGAGAGCTGGCGCAACATCACGCTCAATCTGCGCGGCGAGACCGTCGAGATCGACGGCGTCGGCTTTTCCGCGATCGGCCGGCTCGAGCTGTTGAAGCTGCTGCAGGCCCGCGCCGAGAGCGTCGGCGTCGTCGCCCGCTACGGCACGACCGTCCAGTCGCTGGACCAGCTCGCAGGCTACGATCTGATCGTCGCTGCCGACGGGCTGAACTCGCTGGTCCGCCGCAGCTTCGAAGGCGATTTCGGCTTCTCCGTGTCCTACTCCAGCAACAAGTTCGCCTGGTACGGCACGTCGAAGACATTCGCGACGCTGTCGCAGACCTTCGTCGCGACCGACCACGGCAGCTTCAACGCGCACCATTATCGCTATGCGCCGGACATGAGCACGTTCCTGGTGGAATGCGATCGCGCCACCTGGCACGCCTATGGCTTCGCCGAGATGTCGGTCGATGAATCCCGGCGCGTCTGCGCGCAGGTGTTTGCCGCCACGCTCGATGGTCACGCGCTGGTCTCCAACCGATCGGTATGGCGCAATTTCCCCTGGGTCTGGAACGAGCACTGGTGGCACCGGAACATGGTGCTGATCGGCGACGCGCTGCATACCGCGCACTTCTCGATCGGCTCCGGGACGCGGCTGGCGATCGAGGACGCGATCGCGCTCGCCAAGGCGCTCGATGCCGAGAGGAGTCTCTCCGACGGCCTCGCCCGCTATCAGGCCGAGCGGCAGCCAATCGTGAAGAAGCTGGTGACGGCGGCCCGGACCAGCAGCGACTGGTATGAATCCTTCCCGGCCCACATGACGCTCGGCCTGTTGGATTTCGCCTACAGCTATATCACCCGGTCCGGGCGCATCGATGATTCCAGGCTGCGGGCGATGGCCCCGCAATTCATGGCCCGCTACGAGGCAGCTCGGCGCACGGGAGCGCACGGATGACGAACGAGATCGCCGACAAGGTTCCGCGCGACAGCGCCGGCGCGCGCGAGATCGGCTTCGCGATTCCCGCCCGCTACAATGCCAGCCGTGTGCTGTTCGACAATCTCGCCAGAGGCAACGCCGACAAGGCTGCGCTGATCGGTCCCGCCGGCCAGCGCAGCTATGCCGAGCTGTGTGCCGACGCCTGCCGTTGGGGCAACGGCTTCGCCGCGCTCGGGCTCAGCCGCGGCGATCGTGTCCTGCTGTTCCTCGACGATACACCGGCCTATCCGGCCGCGTTCTTCGGCGCAGTGCGCGCCGGCTTCGTGCCGCTGCTGATCAACACGCTGACGCCGCCGGATCTGCTGCAATTCTATCTGGCTGATTCCGGCGCCAAGGTCGCGGTCGCCGACGCCGAGTTTGCCGCACGGTTCGACGCCCAGGCCTGCGCCGAGACCGCGCTGCGCACGCTGGTCGTCGTCAATGGCGAGGCGCCGGCCACCGCCGTCGCGACGACGGTCGCGGCCGATGCCTGGCTGCCCGACTTCACCGATGAGCTGGCGGAGGCCGACACCCACCGCGACGAGATGGCGTTCTGGATGTACTCGTCCGGCTCCACCGGTCGCCCCAAGGGCATCGTCCATCTGCAGCACGACATGGCCTATAGCGAGCAGGCGTTCGCGCGCAACGTGCTGCAGCTGACGCCGGACGACATCTGCTTCTCGGTGCCCAAGATCTTTTTCGCCTACGGTTTCGGCAACGCGATCACCTTTCCATTCTCGGCCGGAGCGACGACGCTGCTGCTGCCCGGCCAGCCGAAACCCGCCGCCATCTTCGATGCGATCAGCCGCTTCCGTCCCACCGTGTTCTTCGGCCTGCCGACGCTCTACACCGCGCTCACCAAGGCCGAGGGTGCGAAGGAGGCGGACTTCTCGTCACTGCGGCTCGCGGTCTCCGCGGCCGAGGTGCTCTCGGCCGAGGTCTTCAACGGCTGGAAGAGCCTGACCGGCCTGGAGATCGTCGAAGGCCTCGGCTCGACCGAGGTGCTGCACGTCTATCTCTCGAACCGCGAGGACCGCAAGAAGCTCGGCGCCGCCGGACTGCGCGTCCCCGGCTACGAGATCGCGCTGCGCGACGGCGAAGGACGCGAGGTCGCCACCGGCGAAGAGGGCATTCTCTGGGTACGCGGCGACTCGAACACGCCGCTCTACTGGAACCGTCCGGACAAGACCGCGGAGACGATCCGCGATGGCGGCTGGATCTACACCGGCGACCGTTTCGTGCGTGATGCCGACGGCTTCCATTTCTTCCGCGGCCGCGCCGACGATCTGGTCAAGATCTCCGGACAATGGGTCTATCCGCTCGAAGTCGAGCTCTGCCTCGCCGAGCATCCCGATATCCGGGAGTGCGCCGTGTTTGCGCACGAGTTGCCGGATCGTCGCATGAGCCTGAAGGCCGTGGTGGTCACCAACGGCAGATCCAGGGACGAGCCCGCAACCGTCAAGGCGCTGCAGGATTACGTGAAAACGAAGCTGCTGCCTTACAAATATCCGCGCGAGATCGTGTTCCTCGACGAGTTGCCGAAGACAGGCACGGGCAAGATCGATCGCCAGGCGGTGATGCGGCTGTGAATCGACGCCGTCCGCCCGAGAGCCGCGGAGCTCCGCGATCAGCCGGCCTTGCCAAGATGCTCCAGTGCATCCTCGGCGCGCAGCGGCACCCGCGAGACCTCGTTGTTGAGATCGACGAGCTGCGCCAGCAGGGCCATCAGCATCTTGCGATCCGCGGCCTTCAGCGGCGCCAGCATGCGGGCCTGGGCGCGATCAACCGCCGGCATGATCGCACGGAGCAGTGCGCCACCCGTTCTGGTCAGGTAAAGGAGCTTGACGCGCTTGTCCTCGGCCGACGGTTTGCGCTCGATATGGCCCTTACTCTCCAGCCGCTCGATCACGCTGCCGAGCGTCGAACGGTCGAAGGCGATCACCGCCGACAACCGGGTGGCATCGATGCCCGGGTGCGTCTGGATCGCGACCAGCGCCGCGTATTGCACCGGCGTCAGGTCGAACTCCCGACACTCCTCGACGAAGATCGACACCGCAATCTGCTGCATTCGCCGGAACAGATAGCCCGGCTTGGTGTAGACTGCGTCCATCGTGATGTCGGGCGGCCTACTCGGCATCGGGCTGACGCTCCGGAGCAGCATCGGCGAAGGCCGGCAGCGCCTTCGCCGCGGCTTCGGCCTGCAGCAGGCGCGGGAACGCTGCGACATCGACGCCGAAGCGGCGTGCATTGCCGAGCTGCGGCACGAGACACAGATCCGCCAGGGTCGGCGCGGCACCGAAGCAGAATGGTCCGGGCTCATGCTTGATCAGCGCTTCGCAGGCAGCGAGCCCCTCGCGATTGGCCCAGCCGGCCCAGGCCGTGACCTTGTCCTCGGGCAGGCCGAGCTCCCGGAGCCGCGCCAGCACCTTCAGGTTCTGCACCGGATGGGTGTCGCAGGCGAGCACCTGCGCGAAGGCGCGGACCTGGGCGCGTCGCAACGGATCCTTCGGCAGCAGCGGCGGCTCGGGATGGGTCTCGTCGAGCCATTCGATGATCGCAAGCGACTGGATCAACGTGGCGCCGCTGTCGTCCTCGAGCGCCGGAACCAAACCCTGCGGGTTGAGCGCGAGATAGGCGGGCGCGCGCTGCTCGCCCTTGCGGAGGTGATGCGGCAGGTGCTCGACCGTGAGACCCTTGAGGTTGAGCGCGATCCTGACGCGATAGGATGCGCTGCTGCGGAAATAGCCGTGCAGCTTCATCATGGCAGTCCTCCCGATGCGATAGCTCTGGTTGTATTTGACGGTAATCAAATTGGCAGTATACTGTCAATCAAGAACGACATCTGATCACGGGAGGCGCGCATGGCCGCGGTTTCGACACCGGAGCGCGAGGCGTTCTACAAGAAGATCGACGGCGAAAACATGACGGCGCTGTGGACCGTGATGAGCGATCTCATCACGCCCGAGCCGAAGAGCGCCTGTCGGCCGCATCTGTGGCAGTTCGCGGCGATCCGCGACTATATGATCGAGGCCGGGCGGCTGATCACGGCGAAGGAAGCCGAGCGCCGGGTGCTGATCCTGGAAAATCCCGGCCTGCGCGGGCAATCCAAGGTCACCACCTCGCTCTATGCGGGCGTTCAGATGGTGATCCCGGGCGACGTCGCCCCCGCCCATCGGCACAGCCAGTCGGCATTGCGCTTCGTACTGGAAGGCAAGGGCGCCTTCACCACCGTCGAGGGCGAGCGCACCCTGATGGAACCGGGCGACTTCATCATCACCCCCTCGATGACCTGGCACGATCACGGCAATGAGACCACCGAGCCGATGTTCTGGCTGGACGGCCTCGACATTCCGCTGGTGCAGTTTCTCGACGCGTCGTTCGCGCAAGGCGCGCAGGAGGACCAGCAGAAGGTCGCGCGCCCTGCGGGCGACAGCTTCGCGCGCTACGGACATAACCTCCTGCCGGTCGACGCCAAGCGCAGATCCAGGACATCACCGATCTTCAACTATCCCTACATCTATACGCGCGAGGCGCTGGAGAGCGCGAAGCGGAGCGAGGAATGGGACGCCTGCCACGGGTTGAAGCTGAAATTCTCAAATCCCGAGACCGGCGATTTCGCGATGCCGACGATCGGCACGTTCATCCAGCTGCTGCCCAAGGGCTTCAAGACCGCGCGCTATCGCTCGACCGACGCGACCGTGTTCACCGCGATCGAGGGCAAGGGCCGCAGCCGCATCGGCGACCAGACCTTCGAATGGGGCCCGCGCGATCTGTTCGTCGTTCCGAGCTGGCAATGGGTCAGCCATGAGCCGGACGAGGATGCCGTGCTGTTCTCGTTCTCGGATCGCCCGGTGCAGGAGAAGCTCGACCTGTTCCGCGAGGATCGCGGCAACGCGTGACGCCGGTCCGTCACCGCCAGCGCAGCAGCCGCGCTTCGAGCATGCTGATCAACCGGCCGACGGCGAGACCGAACAGCGACAGGATCAGGATCCCCGCCATCAGCTGATCGGTCTGCATCAGATTGCCGGCCTGCAGCACGAAAGTGCCGATGCCGGTCTCGGCGCCGATCATCTCCGCCGAAACCACCAGCATCAGCGCCACCGACGCGGTGATGCGGAAACCGGCGAGGATCGATGGCAGCGCCCCGGGCCAGATCACGCGGCGGACGATGGTCGGGAACGGCACGTCGAAGCTCTGCGCCATGCGGATCAAATTGCGCGGCACCGCATCGACGCCGCTATAGACCGAGATCGTGGTCGAGAAGAACACGCCGAGCGCGATCGTCGCGATCTTCGGCTGCTCGCCGATGCCGAGCCAGAGAATCAGCAGCGGCAGCACGGCGATCTTCGGAATCGGAAACAGCGCAGAGACGAACGTGATGCCGATGCTGCGCGCGATGCGCCAGAGGCCGATCGCGAAGCCGACGACGATGCCTGTGGCGGTGCCGAGCGCCCAGCCGGATACGATGCGCACGAACGACGCCGAGACATGCTGCCAGAGCGCGCCGCTTTCGGCCAATCGATACAGCGCGCCCAGGATCGTCAGCGGCGCCGGCAGGAACAGGGGATTGACCAGCCCGAGGCTGCCGACCAGTTGCCACAGGCCGAGAACCGCCGCGAGCGCCAGCCAGCCGGCCCAGCGGCTTGCGGCCGGCGTGAAGCCGCCGCCGCGGAACGGCACCTTCTTGCCCTGCTTGCCGGCGACCTCGGGCGGTTCGGCCGGGGACCGTTCAAGCATTCTGAACCTCGCGCTCGGCATCGATCGCCTCGCTCCGGATCAGCCCCCAGAGCTCGTTCTGCAGGTCCAGCAGTTGCGCGCGCACTCCGGCATCACCGCGGCTGCGCCGCGTCGCCGGGACGCTGACGACCCTCCGGATGCGGCCAGGACGGCGCGACAGCACGACGATGCGATCGGCGAGCCGCACCGCCTCCTCGAGATTATGCGTGACATAGATCGCCCCCATGGTGCCGTCGGCCAGCAGATCGACGAAATCCTCCATCAAGAGCTCGCGGGTCTGCGAGTCCAGCGCCGACAACGGCTCATCCATCAGCAGGATCGCCGGGCGGACCGCCAGCGCCCGGGCAATGCCGACCCGCTGGCGCATGCCGCCCGACAACTGCTTGGGATAGACGGTCCGGAAGTCGGCCAGCCCGGTCCGCTGCAACGCATCGTCGACGGCGGCGGCGCGCTGCTGCGTCGACAGCGATGTATGGAGGAGCGGAAACGCGACGTTATCGGCGACGCTCGCCCACGGCAGCAGCGCGAAGTCTTGGAACACGAACGTCAAGGGATTGAGGCTGCCGGGCGGCGGGGCTCCGCGCAGCAGCGCCTGCCCCTTGCTCGGCTGCAACAACCCGCCGAGGATCGACAGCAGCGTGCTCTTGCCGCAGCCGGACGGTCCAACGATGGCCACCACCTCGCCGGCTCCCACCGTGAACGACACGCCATCGAGCACTTCGAGCGCGTCGAAACGGTGGCTGATGGCCTCGGCGATCAGGTCCATGTCAGACGATCCCGCTGCAGGTCCGCACCGTGCCTGCCTTCATCAATCCGGCTTCACGAGGTCTTTGGCGATGATCGCAGCCGCATCATAGCCCTGGTCCGCGAAACCCTGCGCCTGAAGCCATTTGATCTGGCTGTCGATGTTCTTCACGTCGAGCTTGCCGTCGGGATCGATATAGGCGCAATTGCCCACCACCTGCTCGACCGGCAGGTTGGTGTACTTGCCGATGATCTCCAGCAATGGCCTGGTTTTGTCGTCGATGGCGGCAGTGCCGTCCTTGACCGAGGCGAGCACGACATCATGATACTCGCGCTCGGCGCGCTGAAGCGATGCCAGCAACTTGCCGACCAGGGCCGTGTTGGCCAGCGTCTTCGGCCCGGCGAACACGCCGGAGACCTGCCACGGCGTCTCGTCGCCGACCCAGCCGAGATGTTTGACGGCACCCTCCTCCATCAGCTTGCGCGCGACGGAAACCGGCATCAGCGCCGCGTCGACGGTTTCGCCCTTGATCGCGGCCGACATGTTGGACATCGACTGAAGCGGCACGATCTTCACGTCGCCGAGCTTGAAGCCGTATTTGTCGGCCAGCAGCCCCACCGAGTAGTGAAAGCTCGACCCGACCTGGGTCATCGCCACGCGCTTGCCGGCAATGTCCTTCGGCGTCTTGAGACCTGCCTCATAGGCCTTGTTGCTGGCAAAGTAGCCGATCAGCGGAAAGCCCGGGCGGTCGCGGCTCATGCCGGCGATGATCTTCAACGCGCCCTTGCCTGCAAGGTTGTACAATCCCGCGGTGAAGGCGGTCACCCCGACATCGACGTCGCCCGTGGCCGTCGCCACGGCGATCGGTTGCGCTGCATCGAAAAACTTCAGCTCGACGTCGAGGCCGGCGTCGCGGAAGTAGCCCTTGTCCAGCGCGATGAACACCGGCGCGGACGAGGATAGCCGGAGAACGCCGATCCGGAGCTTGGCGTCGTCGGCCAGCGCAGTGCCGATTGCTACGAGGCTCCAGAGCAGCCCCAGGACGAAGCCAACGCATCGGAACATCACACTCTCCAAGATCTGGCGACCCGCACACCCGGCCCAACGATGACGCCGACTTGTTGCAATATTTCGAGCCTGATGTCGCGCCAAATTTTCAGGGGATCGCAGCCTCAGAGGCCGGGCATCTTGCTCCCAGCCGCCTTGGTGCCGGCTGCCTTGGACTCGGTTGGCGTGGTCTCGACTGCCTTGGTCTCAGCGGAAAACCCATCTTCGAACCGCCCAGCTTCACTGCCCGCCCGACAGGTCAAGCCCGACAGAGCGCCGGCCATATTTTTCGCGCGGCACATCCCCTTGGCCGTGAGCTTGCGGATGTCACCATCCACCTTGAAGATGATCATATCGACGGGATAGGCGCGCGCGTTCGCGGGCTGCCGTTGTTCGACATCGCCGGGGCTCGAGACGGTCATCATCCCTCCGTCGAGCATCACGAAATAGAAGCCGGCTCGTCCATCACTGTAGCGCGTATTGAGCAAGGCACCCTTGCAGTCGGCGGTCCGGTCCTTTGCCGCGAGTACCACACGGTGGCCGAATGACGATGGGCGACGTCGCGACGAAGCCTCCCGCTGGTTCATCCTGCTTGTGCACAGGGTGACGGCCTCAGAACGTCTGCATCACCGGCTTCTCGCCATTGGACAGAAACAGCCCTTCAAAGCGGCCGATCTCGCTGTCAGCCGCGCATTCGATCAGGTCGGGTCCCTTGAATGGATTGCCGTGGCGGCACTGCCCCTTGGCCATCACCCTGTTGATCGCCGTCCGACTTTGGCCAAAGATCATCATGTCGACCGGTGTGACGAACTTGTCGGGGCCAGGTTGCTCCTGCAGATCGCCACGATTCGAGAACGTGACGATGCTGCCGTCGAGCAAGGTGAAGTAGAAGCCGGTGCGCTGATCGTCATAGTCGGTATTGAGCAGCGCGCCCTTGCATTCCGAGCTGCGATCCTTTCCAGCGACGATGAGCTTCTGGCAAGTTCCCTTCACGGTCACCATGGCGGTCAACCGGGCATCGGCGAACGATGGAGTTGCAGATTGCATCAGCACGCCGAGCGCACACACCGACACTGCCAACACCGCTGACTTCATCGGACTCCCCTCCCATGCCCTTGAGTACGACTATGCCTCAACCTCTGACGACATGGAAGTTCTATTTTTGTTCTCATATCACTTTTTCAGAAACGGCCGCTGCGGGGCGTCAGCCGGCACGGGCTTCGAGCGCCTGAAGCCACACCGCAAATGCCCCCGTCAATTCGTCCATGACGGCCTGATAATTCCGGCCGGAGCGCGCAGGCACGTGGAAGGCGTGGTCGGCCTGATCGAGCCAATGCAACGTCGCGCGCGGTCCCAGCCGCCTCACGACGGGCGCGAGCAGCTCCATCTCCGCAAGCTTGTCGCGCGTCCCCTGCAGGAACAGCATCGGGACCTCGATCGCGTCGAGATGATCGGCGCGCGCGATGGAGGGCTTGCCGGCGGGGTGAAGTGGAAAGCCGAGAAAGGCGAGCCCGGCCACGCCCGGCAACGGCGCTGCACTCTGCGCCTGCGACGTCATGCGCGCCCCGAACGACTTGCCGCCCGCGACGAGCGGCAGCCCCGGACAGAGCCGCGCGGCCTCCGCCACGGCCGCCCGCACCGCGGCGTGGGCGAGCGCGGGCGGATCAGGGCGCTTGCTTCCCTTCTCCATGTAGGGAAACTGAAAGCGCAGCGTCGCGATGCCGCGTGCGGCAAGGCTTGCGGCGGTCTGGCTCATGAAGACGTGGCTCATGCCGGCGCCCGCGCCGTGGGCGAACACGAAACAGGCGCGCGGCCGAGGCGGGGCCATGAACAGCGCGGACACGACGCCCGCGCCGTCGACGGGAAGCGCAAGGGAGCGCGGCTGGTGCTCGGTCATGCCCCAGAGTGCGAGCCGGCGTCCCCTGCGTCAACTCCAGTGACCACCGGCTTTGCGGCTCAGGCCGCGGTCCGGATCGTCTGCAGGAAGTCGGCGACATTGCTCCTCAGCGAAGCGGCCTGCTGCTGCAGCGCGGCGGCCGCCGCCAGCGCAGCTTCAGCGCCGGCATCGGTCTGCCCGGCCACGTTGCGCACGTCGCCGATCTCCTGCGTCACCGCCGCCGTGCCGCTGGCCGCCTGTTCGACGTTGCGGGCGATCTCGCTGGTTGCGGCCCCCTGCTGCTCCACCGCGGCGGCGATCGCATTGGAGATCTCGGCGATCTCCCGCACCGTCGTTCCGAACTGGGCGATCGCGCCGACCGTCTCCTGCGTCGCGCTCTGGATGGTCGCGATCTGGCTCGAGATCTGCTCCGTCGCCTGCGCGGTCTGCGACGCCAAATTCTTCACCTCGCTCGCGACGATCGCAAAGCCGCGGCCGGCCTCGCCGGCACGCGCCGCCTCGATGGTGGCGTTGAGCGCCAGCAGGTTGGTCTGGCTCGCGATCGCCTGAATCAGTTGCACGATGGTGCCGATCCTCTCCGCCGCGCTGGACAGCCCGTCGATCAGTTCGGACGTCCGCTGGGTCTCGTGCGTCGCCCGGGTCGACACCGTGACCGAGCGCTGCACCTGGGAGGATATCTCCCTGATCGAGGCCGCGAGCTCCTGGGTCGCCGAGGCCACGGTCTGCACATTGACGGACGCCTGCTCGGCCCGGCTGGCGACCGCTTCCGCAAGGCCGCGGCCGCGTTCGGCGACGCGTGCCAGCTCGCTGGCGCTCTCGCCCATCTCGGTCGCACGCCCGCCGACGCCGGTGATGACACCCTGCATGCCCTGCTCGAACCGGCCAGCCAGATCGGACATCATGCGGGCGCGCTCGGCCTCCGCAGCTTCACGCTGTGCCGCCGCTTCCTGCTCCATGCGGCGGACAGCAAGCGCATTGTCACGGAAAATCTCCACGGCGCGCGCCATCCGGCCGATCTCGTCGCGCTGTTCACCACCGGGAATCGGCTGATCCAATTCGCCGGCCGCCAGCGACTGCATGCGGTCGGTCATGCCGCGGATCGGCGCCGACACGCTGGCGCCGATCAGCCAGGCCAGCACCGCTCCGAATATCACCGCTGCGGCTGCCGTCACGACGACGGTCTGCTTGGTATCTTCGACCGCGACGCCGGTCCTCGCGGCCTGCTCTGCACGCGCGGTCCCAAGCTGCCGGTTGATCTGGCTGACCTGGGTATCGATCGAGGCGCTCGCCTTGGCGAGTTCCGCCTGCTTGGCGCGCAGGTCCGCGGCCACCTTGATCACCTCCTCGAGCGCAGCGGCATCGGCCGTCAGAGCCTCTTTCAGCGCAGCAACCAGCGCCTTCAGCTTGGCATCATCGACACCTGCGATCTCGACTTCCGTATCGGCAATCGCGAGCTTCGCATAGACGAAGGTGAGCCTGGCATCGTCGGCATCGCCATTCGACAACGTGTTGGTATAGCGCATCACCGCGATGCGAACCGCGTCGACGACGCTGGCCAGACGCAACGGATTCATCAGCGGCTCGCTGCCAGCGCGATTGGCGAGGGCCACCTGGATGCCGCCGATGTTGATGCCGGCAACGGCGCCCAATGCGTCGGTCTTGGTGGTCGCCGCGCGCAGCCGGTCCACGGCCTCGGCCGCGGCAACGAACGATGCGCGATAGGCCGCCAGCGCGCTTCGCACCGGGCCCACGCCGTCAGCCAGCACCTTCAGACGGCCGGACTGCTTCTCGACCTGATCGGCGAGACCGCCGACGGCGTCGATCGCCTTGCTGGCCGCATCCTTGTCACCGACGTTCCAGGTGCGGATGAATCTCTCGACCGCGCCGTTGGCACCGAGCAGCGCGGCGCGCACCTGCGACATGCCGGCGTCCCCGGCCGCGCTGGTGACGAGCTCATCCACGGTGCCGCCGATGCGCCCGACCTGGATCATGGCGAAACCGCCGAGCAACACCAGGAAGCTCAGGATCAGGGCGAAGCCGCCGAAGATTCGCGGGCGGACACCGATCCAAGACATCAGAGAAGACAGTTTCATCGATTTGCCCGGCTGTTTCACGGAGTGGACCTGATGGTGGCGAGCAGCTCCTTGCCGAAGCGCTTCTCGAAGTCGGCATCGAGCGGCTTGACCGCGTCGACGAAGGTCTTGCGGTCGAACGTCTCGATCACCTCCATGCCGGCCTTGCGCAACTCATCGAGCTTCTGCGCATCGAGCTGGGCCTGCCAGGTGACCTCCGCAGCCGCCTTGGCGGCGGCAACCAGCGCATCACGGTCCGCCGCATCGAGATGGTCGAACATCGCACGGTTGGCGACGAAAGCGATCGGCGCGAAGAAATGCCCGGTGAGCGTCAGATATTTCTGCACCTCGTCGAAGCGATTGGCCGCGATGGTGGCGACCGGATTTTCCTGACCGTCGAGCCGGCCGTCCTTGAGCGCGGCATAGACCAGTGGGAAATCCATCGGCATCACGTCGGCGCCCAGCGCCTTGAAGGTCATCTGGTAGACCGGATTGGGGATGACGCGGATCTTGAGGCCCTTGACGTCATCGACGGTACGGACCGGACGCTTTGAGTTGGTGAGATTGCGAAAGCCCTGCTTGCCGAGCGCCAGCAGCACCAGTCCCTTGTCGGCGAACTTGGCGCCGATCGCGGCGGCGACAGGCCCTTGCGCAACCGCCTTGGCATGCGCGGTGTCACGAAACAGGAACGGGATGTCGAAGACGCCGAGCTCGGGCACCACCGCGCTGGCGATGCCGCCGGACACCACGGCCACGTCCACCGCGCCGCTCCGGGTTGCAGCCAGCACCGCCGCCTCGCTGCCGAATGCGTTGCCCGCACGCTCATCGATGATGAGCCGCTTGCCGGCCAGCGCCTGCAGCTTCACGCGAAATTCGTCCGACCCGACCTGCTGCGGATTCTGAACCTGCGAGTTGAAGACCAGCGACACCATTCGCGGAGACGCCGTCGCCGCTTGGGATCCGAGCAGGGTTCCCACCAATGCCAAGAAACAAAATTCAAGCAGCTGTCTGCGCATGAAACACCGGGCTCGTTTTTCCTCGATGCACAACTAACAGCCAGATATGGTTAAGATGTTAAGACCCCGACAGTCGCAGGCGATGAGCCGTATAACTACGGAGATCGCCGAACCCACCAATCGAATTCGATTTTTCATAAATGGCGAGACCAAGCCGCTACGCAAGAGCGGCAGGCTCGATCATCGGCGCATGGCCCCTGACAGCATCACTCGCTTGCCGGCAACTGTAGGAACAGCCATGAGCAGCGCGTTGGCGACGTCCGCCGCGGCGATGGGCTTGTAGTTCGCCGGGATCAGGAAGCCGATGATGTTGTTCAGCCTGTTGCCCCATTCCTCGCCCGGCCGGCTCGGCTGTCCCAGCTCCGTCCGCGCGCCGACCAGCAGCGAAGGCCGCGCGATCACCAGTCCCTCGAAGGGCAGCGCGGTGAGCTCATCCTCGAGCTCACCCTTCACCCGGCTGTAGAAGACGGGCGACGTGCTATCTGCCCCCATCGCGCTGACCAGACCGACGCGCCTGGTGCCGCTCGCGAGCGCGGCCCTGGCGACGGCGAGGTTTGCGTCGTGATCGATGGCGCGGAAGGCGGCCTGGCTCCCGGCCACCTTGATCGTGGTCCCGAGAGCCAGATAGAGTTCGTCGGCCGGCGGCAGGGACGGCAGCGCGGTGAAATCCACGACATGCGCCGTCAGCTTGGGCGAATGGTCAGGCGGCGCGCGGCGGCCGACGACGTGCACATGACTCACGGTCGGGTCGGCAAGCAGACCGCGAAGCAACTCCCGTCCCACCAGCCCGGTCGCGCCGGCAATGATCACGGTCCGGTTCGTCATGCGCGGTCCCCACTCACAACCCGCCGACCAATGTACGCGTGGCCGCGGAGATAGGGAAGGCGGCAACGACACGACGCCGAATGCCATGGCGCCGCAGAGATGGCGCCGCAGACGAGACATGCCCTCCGCGGCGCCTCATCACCATCCGCCTCAGGCGCCCTTGCGCCGCTCCGCGGCCTTGGCCATCGCCGCGGCGAACGCGCCGCCGCCGGACGGCTTCTCCTCACGCGTGGTCATGCGCCCCGCAGGCGGCCGTGCGCTGGTCCGCTTCTCGCCCTTCGCCGGCAGCGGATCGGACAGCCGAAGCGTCAGCGAGATGCGGTTACGCGGCACATCGACGTCGAGCACCTTGACCTTGACGACCTGCCCCGGCTTCACCACCTCGCGCGGATCGTTGATGCGCTTCTCGGACATCGCCGAGATGTGGATCAGGCCGTCCTGGTGCACGCCGATATCGGCAAAGGCGCCGAACGCGGCGACGTTGGTGATGGTCGCCTCCAGGATCATGCCCGGCTTGAGATGGGTGATCTTCTCGACGCCCTCCTGGAAGGTCGCGGTCTTGAACTCCGGACGCGGATCGCGGCCCGGCTTCTCCAGCTCCTTGATGATGTCGGTGACCGTCGGCACGCCGAAGCGCTCGTCGGCGAACTTCGCCGGATTGAGCGTCTTCAAGGTCTTGGTGTCGCCGATCAGCACCTTGATGTCGCTCTTTGTCGTCTCCAGGATCTTCTTCACGACCGGATAGGATTCCGGGTGCACGCCGGAGGCATCGAGCGGGTTGTCACCGTCGCGGATGCGCAAAAAGCCGGCGCACTGCTCGAACGCCTTCGGACCCAACCGCGGCACCTCCTTAAGCTTGTCGCGGGTCGGGAACGGACCGTTGGCATCGCGATGCGCGACGATGTTCTGCGCCAGGCTCTCGCCGATGCCCGACACCCGCGCCAGCAGCGGCGCCGAGGCGGTGTTGAGATCGACGCCGACGGCGTTCACGCAGTCCTCGACGGTGGCATCGAGCGCGCGGGCCAGCTCATACTGGTTGAGATCGTGCTGATACTGGCCGACGCCGATCGAGGCCGGCGGCACCTTGACGAGTTCGCCGAGCGGATCCTGCAGGCGGCGCGCGATCGAGACCGCGCCGCGGATCGAGACGTCGAGATTGGGGAATTCCTTGGCGGCGAACTCCGAGGCCGAATAGACCGACGCGCCGGCTTCCGACACGATCGCCTTGGTCAGCTTGAGATCCGGCTTGAGCTTCATCAAATCGTTGACCAGCTTCTCCGTCTCGCGCGACGCCGTGCCGTTGCCGATGGCGACGAGATCGATGCCGTGCTTCACGCAGAGTTGCGCCAGTGTCAGCATGCTCTCGTTCCACTGCCGCTGCGGCTCGTGCGGATAGATCGTGGCGTGATCGACGAACTTGCCGGTGCGGTCGATGACCGCGACCTTGACGCCGGTGCGGAAGCCGGGATCGAGCCCGAGCGTGGCGCGGCCGCCGGCGGGGGCGGCGAGCAGCAGATCGCGCAGGTTCGCCGCGAACACGCGCACCGCCTCCTTCTCCGCCTCCTGCCAAAGACGCATGCGGATATCGAGCGCCAGCGAGGTCTTGATGCGCGTGCGCCAGGCCCAGCGCACGGAGTCCGACAGGAACTGATCGGCGGGGCGGCCCTGGCGCGAGATGCCGAACGTCACCGCGATGCGGTTCTCGTACAGCGACGGATCCTTCGAATCCTCCGGCTCCCCATCGCCGAAATCGAGCTGCAGCACCTCTTCCTTCTCGCCGCGCAGCATCGCCAGGATGCGGTGCGACGGCAGCTTGGTGAAGGGCTCGGCGAAATCGAAGTAGTCGGCGAACTTGGCGCCCTCGGTCTTCTTGCCGTGCCGCACGGACGATTTCACCGCGCCGCGAGTCCACATCTCCTCGCGCAGCGAGCCGACGAGGTCGGCGTGCTCGGCGAAGCGTTCGACCAGGATCGCGCGGGCGCCGTCGAGCGCGGCCTTGACGTCCTTGACCGGATTGTCGCCGTCCTTCTTGATGAATGCCTTCGCCTCGTCTTCCGGATTTTTCATGGGATCGCCGATCAGCATGTCGGCAAGCGGCTCGAGCCCGGCTTCCTTCGCGATCTGCGCCTTGGTGCGGCGCTTCTCCTTGAACGGCAGATAGATGTCCTCGAGCCGGGCCTTGGTGTCGGCGGTCGCGAGCGCCAGCTCGATCTCCGGCGTCATCTTGCCCTGCGACTTGATGCTCTCGATGATCGCGGTGCGCCGTGCATCCATCTCGCGCAGATATCGCAGCCGTTCCTCCAAGGTGCGCAACTGCGTGTCGTCCAGCATGCCGGTCGCCTCCTTGCGGTAGCGCGCGATGAACGGCACGGTCGCGCCGCCGTCGAGCAGGTCGATCGCGGCCTGGACCTGGGCATCCCTGACGGCGAGCTCAGCGGCAATGATGGAGGCAAAATTCGACACGGTGTTCTTCCGAGATTCGTGACGGGGCTGATTGGATAGGAGTGCACGCGCGCCAGCGCAAGCGGCTGGCGGACGCTCTGTGGGCAACCGTGGCAAAAAAGACCGGTTGCGAATCATGTAAAACGCTGCCGCGACCGGGCCATCGCGTTGCACATGCGGCGCAAATCACTGATTCTTGCAGGCTGAGGGACGATTCGTGCAGGCCACGGCTGCGACATATCTCGACGATCTCAATCCGGAGCAGCGCCGCGCCGTCGAGCATGGCGGTGCCTGCGCCGCGCCGGGCCCGCCGCTGCTGATCATTGCCGGCGCGGGCTCGGGCAAGACCAACACGCTCGCGCATCGCGTCGCGCATCTGCTCGTCAATGGCGCCGATCCGCGCCGCATCCTGCTGATGACGTTCTCGCGCCGGGCGGCGAGCGAAATGAGCCGCAGGGTCGAGCGCATCGCCCGCAAGGTGCTGGGCGGCCAGGCCGAGGCCGTTACCGCGGGCCTGACCTGGGCCGGCACGTTTCATGGCCTCGGCGCGCGGATGCTGCGCGACTACGCCGAGCGCGTCGGCCTCGACCCTGTGTTCACGATCCATGATCGCGAGGATTCCGCCGACCTGATGAATTTGGTGCGGCATGAGCGCGGCCTGTCCAACACGCAGCGGCGCTTCCCGACCAAAGGCACTTGCCTTGCGATCTACTCGCGTTGCGTCAACGCCGACATGCCGCTGGAGGAAGCGCTGGTGCGGCACTTTCCGTGGTGCGCGGAATGGGCCGGCGAGCTGAAGGGCCTGTTCGCCGCTTACGTCGAGGCCAAGCAGGCCAATGCCGTGCTCGACTACGACGATCTGCTGCTGTACTGGGCGCAGATGATGGCGGACGACACGATCGCGCGGGAGATCGGCGATCGATTCGATCACGTGCTGGTCGACGAATATCAGGACACGAACCGGCTGCAGTCGCAGATCCTGCTCGGCTTGAAGCCGACTGGGGCGGGCCTCACCGTGGTCGGCGACGATGCGCAGTCGATCTACGCCTTCCGCGCCGCCACGGTGCGCAACATCCTGGACTTTCCCGATCAGTTCAGCCCGCGCGCCGACATCGTCACGCTCGACCGCAACTACCGCTCGACCCAGCCGATCCTCACGGCGGCCAATGGCGTGATCGGGCTGGCGCGCGAGCGCTTCACCAAGAATCTGTGGACCGACCGCACGAGCTCGCGCAAGCCGCAGCTCGTGACCGTCGGCGACGAGACCGACCAGGCGCGCTACATCGTCGAGCAGGTGCTGGCGAAGCGCGAGGAAGGCATCGTGCTGAAACAGCAGGCCGTGCTGTTCCGCACGTCGTCGCACAGCGGTCCCCTGGAGTTCGAGCTCACGCGCCGCAACATCCCGTTCGTGAAGTTCGGCGGGCTGAAGTTCCTCGATGCCGCTCACGTGAAAGACGTGCTGGCCTGCCTGCGCTTCGTTGCCAATCCACGCGACCGCATCGCCGGCTTCCGCGTGCTGCATCTGATCCCGGGCATCGGGCCGGCTTCGGCGCAGCGCCTGCTCGATGCCATCAGCGACAGCGCCGATCCGATCGCGCGGCTGTGCGAGCAGGCCGCCCCGGCGCGCGCCGGCGAGGACTGGACCGCGTTCGTGCGCACGCTGGGGCAGTTGCGCGTCTCGCAATGGCCCGGAGATATCGAGCGCGTCAGGCACTGGTATCAGCCGCATCTCGAGCGCGTCCACGACGACGCCGAGGTCCGCACCGCCGATTTGCTGCAGCTCGAGCAGATCGCGAGCGGCTATCCCTCGCGCGAGCGCTTCCTCACCGAGCTGACGCTCGACCCGCCCGACGCCACCTCCGATCAGGCCGGCGTGCCCCTGCTCGACGAGGACTATCTGATCCTCTCCACCATCCATTCCGCCAAGGGGATGGAGTGGAATTCCGTACACGTCCTCAACGTCGTCGACGGCTGCATGCCATCCGATCTCGGCGCCGGCTCCAGCGCCGAATTGGAGGAGGAACGCCGGCTGCTCTATGTCGCGATGACCCGCGCCAAGGACGATCTGCATCTCCTGGTGCCGCAGCGCTTCTTCGTCCACGGCCAGCCGGTGCGCGGCGATCGTCATGTCTATGCCTCCCGCACGCGGTTCATTCCCGAAGCGCTGGTGCCGCTGTTCGAGCGGACCAGCTGGCCGCGGGCGCAGAGGGGCGCGGCGGTGGCGAGCCAGGGGCCGCGCATCGATCTTGGCGCGCGAATGCGCGAGCGGTGGCGGTGAGCTGACGGCACAGCGATGACATCAGCGCGGCGCCAATGACTGAGCCTCCCCCATAAGGCGGGTGCCGGGAAGTAGCGCACCGGTCGAGTGCAATGGTTTGCCGAAATCTTTAGCGACGTGGTCGGTCTGCGCCTCCCCCGCTTGCGGGGGAGGTCGCATCGCATCGTCAGATGCGATGCGGGCGGGGGATGCTCTGGAAAGACTGCCGCTGTGGCGCCCCCACCCAGCCCTCCCCCGCAAGCGCAGGGCTATCGCATATGGCCACTCTGAGTGTGTCGCGAAACCGTCTCCACATCGTCATGCCCGGGCTCCGTCCCGGGCATCCACGTCGTTCTCAGCATGCCGGACGACGTGGATGGCCGGGACAAGCCCGGCCATGACGACGCGGAGGGAGATGGGCGCAAAACATCGATCGCCATATGCGATAGCCCTGCCCGCAAGCGGGAGAGGGAGCGCACCGGCCGAGCGGCGATAACTCGGACCCGAACTCATGATGGATGAGACTTCGTTTCCTTCCACTGAGCGCGAAACCATGCCCGGGTGTGCCGCGTCACGGCGAGGTAGCCCTGCCCGCGATGCTTGATCTCGCCGTCGACGATCGCATGCAGCTTCGGCAGCGCGTGGAACGGCACTGCCGGATAGGCGTGGTGCTCGACGTGATAGGGCATGTTCCAGGCGAGCCAATGCACGACCTGCGTGGTGAAGGTGGTGCGGGTGTTCTGGAAGGCACTCTTGGCATGATCGCAGCCGGTGTGCTCGGCGTAGAGATAAGGCCGCAGGACCAGCTGTCCCAGCAGCAGCGGCAGCACCCAGATCCAAAGCAATAGCGCGCTGTGCAGCGCGAACGAGCCGATCAAGAGCAGCGCGTAGCCTGCGGCGTAGGCGCGCGCCTCGCGCACGATGGTGGCGCGGCGGCCGGCGGGGACCCAGGGCACCGTCACCTCACCGGTCACCGCATGCTTCAGCAGCAGCCTGAGACGGCCGGCCACCTGGACCAGGCCGGAATAGGCGATCGCAAGCTGGGTCTCCGAGCGCGGCTTGGGGCCGACGATCAGCTCCGGATCGCGGAGGGGATCCTGGGTGTGGCGGTGATGCTCCCAGTGGAACAGGCAGTAATATTCATAGGGCAGTCCGATCAGGAAGCCGGAGAGATTGCCGATCGCGAGGTTGAGCCTGCGGCTGTCGAACGCGGTCTTGTGCGCAGTCTCGTGCACCGCCATGAACAGGAACGCGATCAGCACGCCCTGCACCGGCAGCAAGGGCAGCGCCCACAGCGCACCATGCGTCGATGCGATCACTCCGATCAGCGCACCCACCCCGATGATCGCACCGTAATGGCTGAGCGTGCGGAGCGCGCCCTGCAGGTTGGAGCGCGTGCAGAGCTGCTGCAACACCGGCGGTGTCAGCAGCTTCGGGCGGGGCGCGAATTCGTCGGTGGGCACGTCGGTCATGTCGAACTCGGGTGTCAGCTCTGGAGAAGCGCGGAAACGTTGGCCTTGATGAAGTCGTGATCGGCCGGGATGCGGACGGGATTGCCGGCCCGGTGGCCGTGGATCGAGGGGATCGGCCGCAGCACGGCGGAACGGGCGTTGACCAGTTTCGGCAGCTCGCGTTCGTTGTCGCGCCAGTCGAAATAGCGGTCGGTCTGCCCCGGCATCAGCAGTATGTGCGCGCTGATCGCCGCCAGCGCCCGATCGAGATCGCCGCCGAACGCCGCGCAATTGCTGATGTCGCCACCCTGCCAGATCGCGATCTGCGCCAGCAGGTTGTCGGCATCGCGATGCGCGAACGCTAAGTCCCAGGTCGCGGCGAGATAGTCCTCCTGCGAGCCAAAACCCTGCTCGCGCCAGGCCTCGTCGCGGTAGAACTCATAGGACATCGCCCAGCCGGCATAGATGCGGCCCATGGCGCGCAGGCCGGCGACAGGCTTCTCGACGAAGCGGCCGTTGCGGAACGCGGGATCGGCCGTCAGCGCCGCCTTCACGGCGTCCAGGAACAGATGGTTATACGGCGAGCAGCGCGCGCTGCCGCACACCACCGCCGCACGCTCCACCATGTCCGGATGGCGCGCGGCCCAGTGATAGGCCTGCATGCCGCCCATCGACCAGCCATACACCAGCGCAATCCGGCTGATCCCGAACTGCTCCTCCACGAGCCGGCGCTGCACCGCGACCGCGTCGTGATAGTTGATCGACGGGAACGGCGCGTCGCCGAACAGTTCGCGCGTATTCGAGGGCGACGACGACAGGCCATTGCCGAACAGGTTCGGAATGATGATGAAGTAGCTGCTCGGATCGAGCGCGCCGCCGGGCGCGACCAGCCACTCGGTGTCGACGTGCTGGGCGCCGAACGAGGTCGGATAGAGGATGACGTTGTCCTTGGCCGCGTTCAGCGTGCCATAGGTCTTGTAGGCGAGCCGCAGTGACGGGAACGTCACGCCCGATTGCAGCACGATGTCGCCTGCCTCGAAGATCTGATAGTCGCTGCCGGTCGCCATGTGCGTCATCCCGTTTTGATCGATGATCGGAGCCTAGGTGATGCGCGGCCGCGCCACACGCCCATTTTTTGGCATGGCATGACCGCACAAGAGGCGCGGCCGGCCATCGCGTCGGCCGAGGTCACGCGGTCGCGCTCTCGCGGCCGCGCAAGCCCGAGCTTTGTCCGGATCGTTTGCCCTCCGAAACGTGAGGGCGCAGGGAAGACCGGGAGCTCGCCGCCCCCATGGCCCGCCTGCGAAAAAAATGCAGGCGGCAGGAACCACAGGTTCGGCTGGAACATCCCGGCCTTCCCTGCGCGATGGTCTTAACAGCTGCTTCGCGATCTCCCTGGGGACCGGCTGTCTTGCCCCCATCGTCGGCGCGGTGCGCTGCCGCACCGCCATCCGGCTTGACCTCAGCACCGGGAGGCCAGGACCACGCGACTTGACTGTCCGTAACGGATCGTTCGTCGGCGCGAAACCGCGCTGCGACCCGCTGCGGCCACCGCATCCCCGCCTCGCGTCTCGTGACGACCGCGCGTACGCCCCTCATCGATGAGGCAGGATAGATGCAATAGAGCACACTTTCTGGAAAAACGAAAGAGAATTTTTTGCCGCCTTGACATTCACGCGGACGGTGACCGAGCCGCCTTCTCCCCCTCCCTCCACCGTCATGGCCGGGCTTGTCCCGGCCATCCACGTCGTTCGCCGGATGTCGATGGGCGTGGATGCCCGGGGCATGACGTGCCTCAAGCCAACAGGCGAGCTCTCCACAGGGGATTCTGTCGTTGCCGCACCATCGAAACCCTGTGTTTCGCTCCAGCCGCTTGCAATCCTGCTCCGCCCCTTCCAGCTGACGGCGTGACGCCGTATGACGGCCCGACGCAATGGAATGAGATATGACCACACGGATCGAATTCGGCCTGGACACGTTCGGCGACGTCACCCGCGGCGCTGATGGCGACATGGCCTCGCATGCCCAGGTGATCCGCGACGTGGTCGAGGAAGCGGTGCTGGCCGACCAGCTCGGGCTCGATTTCATCGGGCTCGGCGAGCACCATCGCGGCGATTTCGCGATCTCGGCGCCCGAAGTGGCGCTGGCCGCGATCGCGGCGCGGACCTCGCGCATCAAGCTCGGCTCGGCGGTGACGGTGCTGAGCTCGGACGATCCGATCCGCGTGTTCCAGCGATTTTCGACGCTGGACGCCGTCTCGAACGGCCGCGCCGAGGTGATCCTCGGCCGCGGCTCCTTCACCGAGTCCTTCCCGCTGTTCGGCTTCGATCTCAAGGACTACGAGGCGCTGTTCGAGGAGAAGCTCGATCTGTTCGTCAGCCTGCTGCCGCAGCAGCCGCTGACCTGGCAGGGCAATCTGCGCCCGCCGCTGCGCGAGCAGCTGGTCTACCCGCCGGTCGAGCACGGCCGGCTGAAGGCCTGGATCGGCGTCGGCGGCAGCCCGGAGTCCGTGGTGCGCGCGGTGCATTACGAGCTGCCGCTAATGCTCGCGATCATCGGCGGCGATCCGAAACGCTTCGCTGCCTATGTCGAGCTGTACCATCGCGCGATCAAACAGTTCGGCCGCGAGACGAAGCCGATCGGCGTGCATTCGCCCGGCTATGTTGCCGACACCGACGAAGTGGCACGCGAGGAGCTGTGGCCGGACTACAAGACCATGCGCGACCGCATCGGCCGCGAGCGCGGCTGGCCGCCGATGGGCCGCGACGAATTCGTGCAGGAGGCCGACCACGGCTCGCTCTATGTCGGCTCGCCGGAGACCGTGGCGCGGAAGATCGCCGCGACGATCAAGGCCCTCGGCCTGTCGCGCTTTCAACTGAAGTATTCGGCCGGCCCGCTGCCGCATGCGAAGCTGATGCGCAGCATCGAGCTGTATGGCCGGGTGGTGGTGCCGCGGGTGCGGGAGTTGCTGGCGGAGCAGTAGGCCGCCTCCGCGGTTCTTGACCATGTCCGCAACCGCGCCTGGCTCCTGCATCACGGGACCTGGATCAAAGGCGGGCGGCTCGTTCAGGACAATCCAAGCGAGCCGATTAAGAGAGCCTTCGTGACACGCAGCATAAGCTCGACGTCGCGCACGCCTGCTCCGATCAAGGGGGCGCAATCCGATCGGCTGCCCGGAGGCAGACGACGATCTCGCGGGCCTGGGAACGAACTGATGTTGCTGAAGATCATCGCGGTGGTTTACGGACTCTGGTTCGTCCAGGCCGCCCTGGACTCCGGCTTCTACGATACGCCGGCTCACATGGTGAGCTCGACGCTCGCGCTCGGCGGGTTGCTCGCGCTGTTCGATCATGCCTTCAGGATGGGCTTGCTCTCCGCCAACATCTGGCGGGTGGTTGCGCTTGTCTACGTCGCCGACGGCCTGGTCCACGTGGTACCGAGCGCCAAGGCTCTGATCGAGGCGCAACGTTTCGAGGTGCTGGCAGGCGCTGCGGCGATCAGCTTCGTTTTCCAACTCCCGATGCTGTTCAGCTTGTGGCGATTGTCGTTTCCGTCCACGCGCTCGGATCAGACCGGTCTCGCACGCATGGCCACGCGATAGGCGTCGGGCCTCATAAGCCTTCGACGTCCGCTCTCGGCCTCATACCCGGCCCGGGCGACAGCAGCCCGCGCTCACCTGCTACCAGCCGCGCAAGCTCCCCGGCCGTCCGCGCCAGCACACCATCCCAGGCCATCGGCTTGTCCTGGCGGAACAGCCGCATGGTCGGATACCACGGGCTGTCGGCGCGGGCGCGCAGCCAGCGCCAGTCGAGCGCGTAAGGCAACAGCACCCAGACCGGGCGGCCGAGCGCGCCGGCGAGATGCGCCACCGACGTGTCGACGGAGATGACGAGATCGAGCGCGGCGACGGCAGCTGCGGTCTCGGCGAAGTCGCTGAGCAGCGGCCCGAGATCGATGACGTCGGTGCCAAGCTCGGCGAGCCCTAGCGCATCGCCCGGCCGCGGCTCCTTCTGCAAGGAATAGAGCTGCACGCCCGGCATCACCAGCCGCGGCAGCACCGCCTGCGCGGTGAGCGAGCGCTGGCGGTCGCCCTTGTGCCTGGGATTGCCGGCCCAGACGACGCCGACTTTCAACGACGGCGCGCGCCCGAGCACGTTGCGCCACGCGGCCATCTTGATCGGATCGGCCGCGAGATACGGCACCTCGGCCGGGATCGTCTCCAAGGTCGTGCCGAAGATCCGCGGCAGATCCATCAGCGGCAGTTGCAGGTCGAACGGCGGCAGCTTCTCGCCGCGCCCGACCACCGTGACGCCGTCGAGGCTGCGCAGCAACGGCGCGATCGCCGGCTGCACCTGCAGCACGATGTTGCCGCCCATCGCCTTGGCGCGATCGACATAGCGCACGAACTGCAGCGCATCGCCGATGCCATATTCGGCGAACAGCAGCAGGGTGCGTCCGTCGAGCGGCGCGCCCTGCCATTCCGGCGCGTCGAAGCGCGGCATGCCCGCGGAGAGGTCCGGACAGTCGCGGCCCCAGCGATGCTCGGCAAAACCGTTCACGAGGTCGCCGCACATCAGCAGGAAATGCGCGTGATTGTAGCGGGCGAGCGCATTGTCGGGCGCCAGCGCGATCGCACGATGCGAGGCGGCCAGCGCCGCGTCGATGTCGCCGGCGTTGCGCAGCGCCACCGCGAGGTTGGCGTGGCCCTTGGCGTAACCGGGATCGGAGGCCACGGCGCGGCGATGCGCCGCGACGGCCTCGATGGTCTCGCCGCGCATCTCATGGATGATGCCCAGATTGGTATGCGCCGGGGCGTGATCGGGCAGCAAGGCCAGCGCGTGCTCGCAGGCGGCCATCGCCGCATCGAGCTGGCCGGTCCCGCACAGGCAGGCCGCGAGATTGCTGAGCACGACCACATCGGTGGGATCGAGCACGGCGGCGCGCCGATAGGCCTCGACGGCCTCGGCCGGGCGGTCGGCCTCATGCAGCGCGTGCCCGAGCAGCCGTGCAGCGTTGACATCGCCGGGCGCGAGATCGCAGGCCCGACGATAATGGAGCGCGGCCTCGGCAAAGGCGCGCTGCTTGTAGAGCACATCGCCAAGGCTGAGATGCAGGCCGGCATCGGCCGGATGGACGGCGAGCGCATGCTGATAGGCCGGCACCGCCGCCGCATGATTTGCCTGGTCGGCGAGCACATGCGCCAGCGCCCGCCACGCCTCGGGGTAGGCCGGGTCGCGTTCGAGCAGCGCACGGTAGACGGCTTCGGCCTCCGCGAGGCGGCCCTGACGCGTCAGGGCCAGCGCGAGATTCCAGCGCGCATGCGCGAGCGCAGGATCGAGCGTCAGCGCGTGGCGATAGGCGGCCTCGGCCTCGGCGAAGCGCGACAGCTCCAGCAGCGCGCTGCCGAGCCTGCTGTGAATTGCCGCATCAAGCGGCCGCAACGCCGCTGCGCGTGCGAACGCATCGGCGGCACCGTTGCGCTCGCCTTTCACCGCCAACGCATCGCCGAGCGTGACATAGGCTGGCGCATGGTGGGGATCGCGGGCGAAGATGCGCCCGAGCAGCTCCGCGCCCTCGGCCATGCGGCCGTCGGCAAAGGCGAGGATCGCGGACAGATGCAGCGCCGGCAGATGATCCGGCACCGCCTGGAGGATGTCGCCGCACAGTGCCTTGGCCGGTCCGGCGCGCTCCGCATTGTAATGATCGGCCGCCTCGATCAGCAGCCGGTCGACAGCCACAGCCCCCATGATGTCCTTGACCTCTCGCACCCGGATGCAAGCTTGAACGGGCGGCCGGGTGATTCCAGGCGAGACTCGAGGCCGAGCCGGCTCAGCCGGCCGCCGCCTCCATCCGCGTCGGCACCTTGCGCGCGCGCTCGACATCGGGCGTGCGATAGGCCGCCTCTGGGATGGTGCCCAGCCGCGAATCGTGAAGGCGCGGGCCGAGGCCATAGAACTGCTGGAAGCTCATGATCAGCGGCCGCCATTTGTCGGGATCGATGCGGTCGCGCGCGCCGTCCACCAGGAGGGCGCCGTCGACATGAACGCGCTGGACGCGGACCTCGAAGCACAGGATGTGCCCCTTCAGCAGCGCGTCGTCATCGGCGACGCCATGCACCGCTTCGACGCGCGCTTCGAGCTGAACCGGACATTCGGCGACACGCGGCGCGGCCACCGTTTCGGACCTGACCGCGGTGAGGCCGGCCGCGGCGAACTTGTCCGGCTCATGGCGGTAGCCCTTGCGCTGCTTCATTGCCGGCACCGGGTCCGATCCCGTGGTCAGCGCCAGGCGATCGACCGCGGCGACGAGATCGACCGACGCCAGGTTCAGCACGCACTCGCCGGTGCGGCGCATGTTCTGCGGCGTCTTCGATCCCGCCGCGAGGCCCAGCATGCAGCGCCAGCCGAGCCAGAATGCCGACGACATCGGCGCGAGATTGAAGCCGCCGTCCTCGTTGACCGTGCTGATGAGGACGACCGGCGTCCCGAAATAAAGAATGCCCGGCTCGATGGTCGTATGCATGGAAAACTCTCCAGGGTGATGCGTCTCGGCGGCGACTGCGCGCCGCGTGGACGGGGCTCAGGCCGCCGTCTCACCCGGAGAAGGTCCTCGATGGCAGCGACGCGCTCCACCCGATTCCCGGTCGGGCCTGATCAAGCACGCAATGGGTTTGATCTGGAGAGGTCTGCGCGCGCAAGGCTGCGGCAGATGGCGATCCCGGCATGACTCGAACATGCGACCTACGGTTTAGGAAACCGCCGCTCTATCCAGCTGAGCTACGGGACCGGAGCCTGCACCGAAGTGCACCTGCTTCGCTGCCTCCATAGCAGACCCGGCCACCGACCGGAAGCCTCTCCGGTCAATGCCTGGACCGGACAGCCGGCCGTGGCACAACGACGCTCGGGTCCTGCGATGGGAAGACGGTGGGAACGCGGCCGCGCGATCCCGGTTGAGGCGGCGCCGACCGATCACACCCCCGTTTGGGAGGGGCGGTTTGACTATCCGGACGGCAGCCGATGGTCTAAGAGAACGGCGCCGATCCGGAACCCGGCCTCGGGATTGCCGTATTGGTCGTGCCTGAGCGCATCTCGTGGCCGGGCCAGCCGGCCGGCGCCGCGAGATCCGACTTGATTCAAGCGCGCCTGCCCATTTCAGCCGAGGGAAACAGACAAGTCGATGCTCATCCGGTCGGTCATTTCAGGCGCGCTCGCAAGCTTCCTCTCCATCGCCGCCGCAAGCGCGCAGGACACCCGCAATCTGCTGGAGTCCAAGGAGTCGCTCTACAACAACATCTATGTCTATGAGCAGGCGCCCTACCGCAGCATGACGTTCGGTCACAACCGCCGCATCTATACCGAGAGCGTCTACAACACCCGCGACGAGCTCGACCTGCCGGTCGACTATACCCGCTTCATGACCGCGAGCGTGATGTACGCCAAGAATGTCAGCTCCATTCTCGAGATCGGCTTCGGCGGCGGCCGCACCGCGTGGTACCTGCACCGCTTCCTGCCCAAGGTGCAGGTGACGTCGGTCGAGCTCGATCCGACGGTGCTGGAGCTCGCCAAGAAATATTTCGGCATCAAGGAGGAGCCGAACTTCCACGTCGCCAACCGCGACGGCCGGCTGTTCGTGCAGGAATCCAAGGACCGCTACGACATCATCCTGATCGACGCCTATCGCGGGCCGTTCGTGCCGTTTCATCTCCTGACCAAGGAATTCTACCAGCTCGTCAAGGACCATCTCGCCGAGGGCGGCGTGGTGGCGCAGAACGTCGAGCCGTCGACGATGCTGTTCGACGCCGCGGTGAAGACCATTCACAGCGTGTTCCCGCAGGTCGACTTCTACGAGGCCGGCGGCAACATCGTCATGGTCGCCTATCCCGGCGACGAGCGGAAGGCGGAAGATCTCGCCGGCATCGCGCAGGAGCGCGACAAGGAATTCGGCTTCCGCTACAAGCTCGCCGACATGCTGGCGCAGCGCAAGCGCATCGACATCGACAACGGCCAGGTGATCGACGCCAAGGCCAAGGTGCTGACCGACGACTTCGCGCCGGTGGAGGCGCTGAAGAGCATCGAGCGCCACAACAAGAAGCTGCCATGAGCGAGCACGTGTCCCGCGCCGGCATGCTGGCGATCTATGTCTGCTCGTTCCTGGTCGGCTGCGTGCTGATGGGCTTCGAGATGCTCGGCAGCCGCTACCTCAACCCGTATTTCGGCAGCGGCATCGGCGCCTGGGCGAGCCTGATCTCGACCGTGCTGTGCGCGCTCGCGATCGGCTATTTCGCCGGCAGCGCCATCGTCGACCGGCAACCGTCGACGCGCACCATCGGCACCATGATCCTCATCGCCGCCGCCTACATGGCGCTGGTGCCGGCGACCGCCGATACCGTGATGGCCGACATCCTCGACAGCATCGGCGACGGACCGATGGCGACGCTGATGGCCTCGACCGCGCTGCTGCTGGTGCCGCTGACCCTGCTCGGCACCTTCTCGCCGATCGCCGTCAGCCTGCTGACGCGCTCGGCCGGCGAGGCCGGCCGTGTCGCCGGCCTGGTCTACGGCGTCTCGACCATCGGCAACGTCGTCGGCACGCTGGTCACGACGTTCGCACTGATTCCGACCATCGGCTCGCGCGCCATCACCTATTATTTCGCCGTGGTGCTGGCTGGCTGCGCCGGCATCCTGTTCATTCCCTTCGGCAAGAAGCCGTCCTGACATCGTTGAAGAGCTTTTCGGATGACCGAGTTCTGGCCCCGCCTCGCCGCCACCGCGACAACGGCCGCGTTGCTGCTGACGTCGCCGGCCGCCCACGCCGCGGACGCAAAGATCGAATTGTGGGACGGCCAGCGCGCGATGTCCGTGATCGCCGATCTCTTGCGCTTCACGCCGCGCTCGATGGGCGAGCCGGGACACCAGAAGACCATCGACTACATCAAGGATGCGATGGCCAGAAGCGCGGCGGATGCGGTGCTCACGCAGAGCTTCACCGCCAAGGGCGATGACGGCAAGGCGATCCCGCTCACCAACATCATCGCCCGCTTCCAGGTGCAGAACCCGCGGCGCATCATCGTCGCGACCCATTACGACAGCATCATCAAGGCTTACCGCGATCCGAAGTCATCGGATGCGCCGATGCCCGGCGCCAACAACTCCGCCTCGGCGGTGGCGCTGCTGCTCGAGACCGCACGCGTGCTGTCGCTGTCGCCGCGGCCCGACGTCGGCATCGACATGATCTTCTTCGACGGTGAGGAGGGACCGAAATCGCTCGGCGCCGGCGATCCGACCTGGCGTCCCCTCGGCTCGCCGCATTTCGCGGCCAACCTGAAGACCTATTATCCGACGCACAAGCCGGAGAAGGCGGTCGATTTCGACATGGTCTGCGACAAGGATCTCAAGCTGCAGCCGGAGCCGTCGTCGCTGGCCTCGGCGCTGCCGGAGGTCAAGAAGTTCTGGAGCATCGGCAGCCGGATCGCGCCGCAGGCGTTCTCGCCGGAGCCCACGACGTACCCGATCAGCGACGACCACACGGCGCTGCAGCAGGCCGGCATTCCGAGCTTCCTGGTCATCGACTTCGACTACGAGCCCTATTTCAACACCACGCAGGATACGATCGAGCAGTGCTCGGCGCAGAGCCTGGAGACCGTCGGCCGCACCCTGCTGCGCTACCTCTACACGCCCTGATCGCCGCGCTCATGCCGCCTTCGGCGGCGCCGTCATTGCGTCCGATGCGACATCTGATACGCGCGCCAGCAGGCCGGGCACGAGCGCCTCGGCCGCCTCCGCGCCCGAGATCACCACGGCCTCGACGCCGGCTCCGGCATTGCCGCCGCCGGCGATGACGAGATTGCGCACCGGCGCCTTGGCGCCCTTCAGCCGTCCCGACCGGGCCACGCCATAGATCGCGCCGGCACTGGCGAGGTCGTAGCGCGCATAGGTCACGGGGCTGGCGTCGGTGCGGTAGACGATATGCTGCGACAGGCCGGGAATGATGGTCTCGGCGGCGGCGACCATGGCATCGCCGAGCTGCTGCTTGCGCGCCTCGTAGTCCGGCGAGCGCCGCCACGCCTTCCAGTCGTCGCCGCCCTCGTCGGGAAACCAGCTCTTGGCCTGTTCGTGAGGAACGAGGGTGATGATCGTCATCGTCGCATGGCCTTCCGGCGCCGCCGACGGATCGAGCTTGGACATCACGGCGAGACCGATCCCCATCGGCGTGTCGAGATGCGTGGCGGGCGCGACGTCCGGCACCATGTCGAGGCCGAGATGCACCGAGAAGCACGACGTCGCCGGTACGAGGGCACGGGCGCGCTCGCGAAAGCCGGCCGGCAGATCGTCGGCCTTCAGAAGCTCGGTGAAGGTGCGGCCGAGATCGGCATTCGAGACCACCGCCTGCGCGCGGACCGTGCGGCCATTGCCGAGCACGACGCCGGCGGCGCGGCCCTGCTCGACCAGGATGCGGGTGACCCTGGATTTCAGATGCACCTCGCCTCCCCGGGCGGTGACCGCCTCTGCGAGCACGTCCGCGAGGTGGCCGGAGCCGTCGACCGGATAGAAGCCGCCCTTGAAATAGTAGCCGAAGATCGGAACCATCTGCGCGCAGCTCAGCGTCTCGCTGCCGTCGCCGAGATAGCCCGACAGCGCATTGAGAGTGGCGATCAGCTCGGGATCGGAGACGTGGGCGGCGACGAGCTCGTCGAACGGGCGGTTCATCCACCTGTACGCCTGCGGATGCTTGCGCGGGAAGGCCAGCATCTCCTCCAATGTGGCGGGCATGCCGGGAATGCCGCTGCGGCCCTGCCCCGTCGCATACATGCTCTCGAAGATGGCATGGATGGTGTCGAACAGCCGGGTCAGCCCGTCCGCGCTGGCTGGAAACATCTCGCAAAGCAGTCGGACATAGGCGCGCCAGTCGTCTGGCACCTCGATGCGCCGGCCGGCGAGACGGTAGGAGTGGGTGACCCGCCGCCATTGGATACGGTCAGCGACGCCGAGCCGGCGCAGCACGCCGTCGACCGGCCCGCCGGGCCAGACGCCGGAGAAATCGTGCGGCCCGGCATCGAATCGATACAGCACCGGCTTGTTGTCGTGGTGCGCCTTGCGAAGATAAGTGTGGCAGAAGCCGCCGGGCACGACGTGGTGGTCGAACACCTTCACCTTCAGCCCGGACTCCGCGAGCAGGGCCGCGGCCGTCAGCCCGCCGATCCCAGCGCCGATCACCGCGACATCGCAATCGGTCTCGGCCGCGGAGGCGAAGCCCGGCGCCGGCCAATGGCACTCCTCGCGCGCGGCCCGCATGCGCAGCAAGGCCTGGCGAATTGCGAAGCGGGGGCCGAAGATCGAGATCAGCGCGCCGCCGACGACGATCGCCGTCGTGATCCAGGAGGCGACGCTGGCCCAGCGGCACAGGCCGAGCACCAGGAACAGCACGCCCCAGAGCCCGGTCATCAGCATGTTGATCAAATGGAATTGGGGCGTCGAGGCGCTGTCGGCATAGGCCGACCGGGAATAATCCGCGGTCCAGGGGCGGCCGACGGCGAGCGAAGCGAAGCTGATGAGGCCGAGCCCAGCGAAGGACAGCCACAGGGCATTGCCGGCCGTCCAATTCGGCGCGACGTCGTTGGCGATCGCCAGCACGACGAAAAGGGCGAGGCTTCCGAGTTCCAGCAGCGCGAGCTCGCTCCGGGAGGCGCGCCAGACATTGGCGGCCAGCGCCAGGGCCAGCGCGGACCACACCGCCCATGCCGGCTGATGCCAGGCCAGCAGGGTCCAGAACACGACGAACGGCAGCAGCGCCAGCTTGACCGTGAGGAACACCTTCATCGCAGCCTCCTCCGCGCCGGGCGGCGCAATCTATCTTTCCAGTGTCAAGATATTCATAGGAGCGCTTGTGCGGTCCAGTCAACACCAATCTTTCCATCGTCAAGATTAGTTTCGTCAACTACGGCGGGATGAAAATGGTGGAAAAAAGCTGCGTATCGTTCCGGCGCCACAGCAAGGTGCGATTCACGAACGGCGCCGCCGTCATTGCCGACCCGACTGTGGCAACGAGATCACGGAACCACGGCAGATAAAGAAGAAAGTCGCAAATTACGCAGCATTGGAGTCACACATCGCCGCAAATTGGCGACAATCTCCCGTCATCTGAGGCGGGGAGCCGCTGAGGATTGCCGTTCGTGTACCGACCCCACTTGCCAATTCTGGTCTTTGCAGCGATCACCTGCCTGCCTGCGGTGCAACCTCAACGCGCGCATGCGGAATGGTGGAGCCGCGCCCCGACGGATTTCGAGGAGTGCGCCGACGCCGCCGAGAAGTCCGCCTCCAAGGAGGAGAAGACCGCGGCGCTGGCGCAATGCAACGCCAAATTTGCCGGGAGACGGAAGCCGGGCGGCGGCTATGTCTACTACGACTTCATGCAGGACCGCAGCTTCGACATCGCCGGGCCCAATCCCACGGCCGAAGAGCAGAAGTTCATCGACCAGCAGTATACGCAATACCTCGAGCGCCAGCGCCACGCCAATATGAGCTCGGCAATGATGTCGCGGCCGCAGACGCAGGACCTCCAGCCCTCGCTCCGGGACATGACGGCGCGGGCCGCGATCGAGCCGCCGAAGCCGGCCATGCCGGCGCCGCCGCCGCAACGGCCGAGCAAGCCGCCGGCCGCGACCGCGCAGGGCGGCTTGCCACCGCCGGCGTCGAACGTGGAGGCACGCGCCCGCATCAAGGCAGCGCAATGCGCCAAGGATGGCTGGCGGCGCGATTCGTTCTCGTGCAACTTTCCGGTCCTGTCGGAGAAGCTCGACGAGCTGAAGCGGATGTTCACCGGCCCGAGCCAGACCGCTGCCGCACCGCCCGGAGCCAAGGCGCCGAAACGGGCCGAAGCCCGGAACTGAGCCGCGCGCGACACGTTCCCCTGTGCGACCCTTCTGACCGCGGCTTGTAACGCTCCGTGCAAGCCAATAGCTTTGTCGGCGTGGGGCGCAGGAGGCAGGTCATGGGTCTACTCGATATCCTCAACGGCATGCAGAACGGCCCGAATGGGCCAAGTCATCCGGCCACGCAGAAGAGCGGCGGCATGTCGCCAATGACGATGGCGATCCTCGCTTTGCTGGCGTGGAAAGCGGTGAAGCATTTCTCGCAGAATGGGCAGCAGCCGAATGCGGCGCCCGCGCCGGTCCCGCCGTCTCAGCCGACCGGGAATCAAGGCGGCCCGCTCGGCGGTGCGCTTGGTGGCGGATTGAGCGGCGGCCTCGGCAACATCATCGCTGGCGGACTCGGCGGCCTGCTCGCCGGCGGCGCCGCCGGCAGCGTCTTGTCCGGCGGGCTCGGCGATCTGCTGCGCCAGTTGCAGGACAAGGGCCATGGCGACACCGCGAACTCCTGGGTCTCCCCCGGCGAGAACAAGCCGATCTCGCCCGGCGACCTCGCCAATGCGCTCGGCGCCGACCAGATCGATCAGCTCACCGCGCAGAGCGGGCTGTCGCGCGACGAGCTGTTGAACGGGCTGAGCCAGTACCTGCCGAAGGTGGTCGATCAGCTCACGCCGGACGGGCGGCTGCCGACCGAGCACGAGTTGGCGAGCCGGATCTGAGCGCGACCTTCAGGCAAGGATCATGTCATGCTCTATATTTTGATCGTCGGGCTTGTCGCCGGCTTCCTCGCCCGGCTTCTGTCGCCGGGACCGAACAACCCCTCCGGCTTCATCCTGACCGCCGTGCTCGGCATCGTCGGCGCATTCCTCGCCACCGCGGTGGGACAGGCGATCGGGCACTATGGTCCGAACCAGGGCGCCGGCTTCATCACCGCGACGATCGGCGCCGTGGTGGTGCTGTTCATCTGGAACAGGCTGGTCGCCAGCGGCACGATCCGCGATTTCAATCGCTAGCGCGCTCGCTCCAAGCGCTCTCACTCCAAGTCATTGCCAGCCAGGCGGCGACGCAATCCAGCACCAACAAGGTCTGGACTGCGCCGTCGCGTCGGCTGTTCACCACGACGGCGTCGCCCCAAGAAACGGCGTCACCCCAACAGATGCATCCCCGCATCCATGCGCACGACCTCGCCGGTCATGTGGCCTGACGCCGGGCTCGCCAGGAACGCCACGAGCTGCGCGATATCCTCGGCGGACGAAGCCGCGCGCAGCGGCACCCGCGCCACCACCGCATCGCGCACCTGCTTGGCGCCGGCCTCGCCGCGGCCCTTGGTGAACCACGGCGTATCGATGTAGCCGGGGCAGACGGTGTTGATGCGGATCGCTGGCGCCAGGGCGCGCGCCAGCGACAGCGTCATCGTGTTCAGCGCGCCCTTGCTGGCGGCATAGGCAACCGACGAGCCGACGCCGCTGATGCCGGCCACCGACGAGACGTTGACGACCGCGGACGCACGCGCCGTCGCCTTGGCCGCTGCTTCCAGCAGCGGCCGTGCGGCGCGCACCATCTGGAAGGGGCCGATGGTGTTGACCGCGAAGATGCGCTGGAAATCCTCCGCCGAAAGGCCGTCGAGCTGATCGTGCGGGACGTGCTTGGTGGTGCCGGCATTGTTGACGAGGGCATCCAGCCGGCCCCAGGCCGCGGCGGCGGCGACGATCTTGCGGCAATCCTCGTCGCGCGACACGTCGCCTTGAATGACGACGACCTCGACTCCTTCCTTGCGGCAGAGATCAGCGGTCTGCTCGGCTTCACTCTTGCTGTTCGAATAGTTCACGACGATGCGCATGCCGGCCTTCGCCAGCAGCAACGCGGTCGCGGCTCCGAGGCCGGACGCCGACCCCGTCACGACCGCGCACAGACCTTCAGCCATTCCGCACCTCCCTGTTTGCCTTTGCCTGTTACCTTGCTTCTTCTTAGCCAACATCGCTGCATCTGCAAAATCGGCAAAATCTCCGCAGCGCGGAAATCGCTCGCCTCCATGCGGCGAGCGGACGGGGCCCTGCAGCGCGCTACGCTTGTCAGGGCCATCGCTTGCGCCCATCATGCCGGCAAGACATCGCCGGCGCGCGCAGGACATGGCGCGCCGAGACCGACGATAACGAGGGCGAGGAGCGCTGTGGCGGAAGCTGAGAACATCGTCGTTGCGACCGCGGAGAAGATCTTCGCCGATCTCGCCGACCCGCAGACGATCAACCACGACAAGGACGGCCGCTGGACGGCGCCGCTGTGGCAGGCGCTGAGCGAGGCCGGCCTGACGCTCGCCTGGGTGGGCGAGGAGTTCGGCGGCGCCGGCACTGACCTCGCCGACGGCTTCGAGATCATCAATGCCGCCGGCCGTTTTGCGATTGCGGTGCCGCTGGCCGAGACGCTGCTCGCAGGCTGGCTGCTGCAACAAGGCGGCATTGCCTCGCCCGACGGCGCCATGACGATCGCGCCGGCTCATCCGAGAGACCGGATCACGCTCGACACCGACGGCACCTTGTCCGGCCGTGCCCGCGGCGTGCCGTTCGCCAGAGCCGCGAAGCATGTTGCCGTGCTCGCCCAGGGCGGAGACGGCGTGTCGATCGCGCTGGTCGAGACCGCGCGGCTGCGCATCGACGCGGGCCTCAACCTCGCCAACGATCCCAGCGACACGCTGACGTTCGACAAGATCACGCCGGTGGCATGCCGGCCGGCGCCGGCCGGCTTCGACGCCACGACATTGATGCTGATGGGCGGCGTTGCCCGCGGACTGCAGATCGCCGGCGCGCTGGATCGGCTGCTCGCGATCAGCGTCAACTATGCGGGTGAGCGCGTCGCCTTCGAGAAGCCGATCGGCAAATTCCAGGCGGTGCAGCACAATCTCGCACGGCTGGCCGGTGAGAGCGCCGCCGCGAGCGCGGCCGCGACATCGGCCGCGGATGCGATCGCGCGGGCCGCCGCATTCGACGACGCGGTGTTTCTCGAAGCCGCCGCGGCCAAGATCCGCTGCGCCGAGGCCGCCGAGAAGGGCGCGGCGATCGCGCATCAGGTGCACGGCGCCATCGGCTTCACCACCGAGCACATCCTGCATCGCTTCTCCTTGCGCGCGCTGGGCTGGCGCGACGATTTCGGCTCCGAGAGCTATTGGGCCGTCGAGCTCGGTAAGCGCGTCGCCGCACACGGCGCCGATGAGCTGTGGCCGCTGGTCGCCTCGCGCTGACGACGAAGAGGATTGCCGCATGACCGCACTTCGTTTCGATCCGATCCGCCTGCCGAGGGAATGCGAGGAGCTGCGCAAGGAGGTGCGCGCCTTCCTCGCTGATGAGATCGCGGCCGGCACCTTCAACCCGTACCAGCCCAAGCGAGAGGATGCCGACGCACGTGAGTTTGCGGCCCGCGTCGGCGCGCGCGGCTGGATCGGCATGACCTGGCCGAAGCAATATGGCGGCCACGAGCGCTCGTTCCTGGAGCGCTACGTCGTGACCGAGGAGATGCGGGTTGCCAACGCGCCTGTCAGGCGCTTCTTCGTCGCCGACCGGCAGAGCGGGCCGATCCTGCTGCGCTACGCGCCCGAGCATATCAAGATGGACATCCTGCCGCGCATCTGCCGCGGCGAGCTGTGCTTCGCGATCGGCATGAGCGAGCCGAACTCGGGCTCCGACCTGTTCGCCGCCAAGACGCGCGCGACCAGGACGGACGGCGGCTGGCTGATCAACGGCTCGAAGATCTGGACCACGTCGGCGCACATGGCCGACTACATGATCGCGATCTTCCGCACGTCGCCGGCCACCAAGGAGAACCGTCGTCATGGCCTGACGCAGTTCCTGGTAAACATGAAATCACCGGGAATCAAGGTGAACCCGATTGGGCAGATCACCGGGCAGAAGGAGTTCAACGAGGTCGTCTTCACCGACGCCTTCGTGCCGGACGATCATCAGCTCGGCGAGATCGACGGCGCCTGGAAGCAGGCCACCTCCGAGCTCGCCTATGAGCGCTCGGGGCCCGAGCGTTTCCTCGAAACCTACTATGTGCTGACCGAGCTGGTGCGCGCGGTCGGTCCCAACCCCGACACGCGCAGCGCGGAGGGCATCGGTCGCCTGGTGGCGCAGCTGCACACGATGCGGCGGATGTCGGTGTCGGTCGCCGGCATGCTGCAGGCCGGCAAGGAGCCGGTGGTCGAGGCCTCGATCGTCAAGGACGTCGGTACGGTCTGGGAGCAGCAGCTGCCGCACCGCGTCCGCGACCTCGCCGCGTTCGTCGAGGACAACGCAGGAAATCGCGAGACCTTGGAGAGCCAGCTGACCTTCGCGATGCAGACCGCGCCGAAGCTGACCATCCAGGGCGGCACCACCGAAGTGCTACGCGGCATCATCGCGCGCGGGCTGGGGTTGAGGTGATTGTAGGAGCCAATTCGGCTTGCTCGGTGCACCCTCTCCCCTTGTGGGAGAGGGTGCCGGAGATGCGAAGCATCGGAGGCGGGTGAGGGGTCTCCATCCGCACGGCCAACTGCCGAGAGAACCCCTCACCCGGCTCGCCGTCGCTTTCGCGTCGGCGATCCACCCTCTCCCACAAGGGGAGAGGGTGCACCGGCCGTACCGCTGCATTAGGTAACTAATCAGGAGACCCCACCATGACCCACTTCCCTGACATCGGCGTCGAGATCCACGGCCATGTCGGCCTGATCGAGATTCGCCGGCCGCCGCTCAACTTCTTCGACATTTCACTGATCAACCAGATCGCCGATGCGCTGGAAGGCTTCGACCGCGACATCGAGATCCGCGCCTCGGTGCTGGCGGCGCAAGGCAAGGCGTTCTGCGCCGGCGCCAACTTCACCGATCCGGCGCGCCAGGCGCAGGAAGCGGCCGGCGCCAAAGGCGATCCGGCCGACAGCCTCGGGGCGATCAACCATCTCTACATGCAGGCGGTGCGGATCTTCCGCTGCAAGAAGCCGGTGGTCGCCGCGGTGCACGGCGCCGCCATCGGCGGCGGGCTCGGCCTCGCCGTCTCGGCCGACTTCCGCGTCACCTGTCCGGAGGCGCGGTTCTCGGCCAATTTCACCAAGCTCGGCTTCCATCCCGGCTTCGGGCTGACGGTGACGCTGCCGGAGCTGGTCGGCAAGAACAACGCGGAGCTGATGTTCTACACCAGCCGCCGCGTCACCGGCGAGGAGGCGCTCAGAATCGGCCTCGCCAATGAATGCGTGCCGCAGGACCAGGTGCGAACGGCCGCGATGAAGCTCGCCGCCGAGATCGCCGAATGCTCGCCGCTCGGCCTGCTGTCGACCCGCGCGACGATGCGCGCCAATCTCGCCGACCGTGTGATGGCGGCAACCGAGCACGAGCTCGCCGAACAGACCCGGCTGCGCGCGACCGAGGATTTCAAGGAAGGCGTCAAGGCCACCGAGGAGCGGCGCTTCGCGAACTTCAAGGGGCGGTGACGAACCGCGAGCTTCGAACGTCGGCATGGCCGGGCTCGTCCCGGCCATGCCGATCGACTAGTTGGCGACCGCCCCCTGCAACGCGAAGGCAACGCCGCCAATTGTGAAACAGCCGCCTGAAACTGCATAGCCACGGGCGCGCGCAGCGTCGGCCACACGCGCAGCATCGGCGACGCGGAACGTCAGGCCGCTCATGAGCTCGCGCTCGCCGGGTTCGACACGAATACCGGCGTTCGGCAATTTCAACTGCTGAACACCATCTCGGGCAGACGGCACCACATCGAGAATGCGCCCCCAATGCCCGGCGAGCGCGGCCGGCTCGGGGCTCTGCAGCACCACCTCGGTCATCGCCGTCGTCACGTCGCTGCGAATCGCGCGCGTCCAATCCGGCCCAGCGGGCGGATAGGCGCCGAGCACATCGTCGCTGGCCGCGGTGTGATTGAGCTCGATGAAGGCGGCGCGGCAGTCGCGGGGATGTAGTTGCACGCCGTGATAGGGCGGATGATCGATCACGTTGGCGGTGCGCACGCCCATCGCATTGGCTCGGGACGCGCGGCCATCGGGATCATCGCAGGCGAAGATCGCCATGTAGCCGCCGCGGCCGCCGGTCTTGTCGAGGAAGCGTCCGGCCGCGGTGTCCTCGCGGGTCGGCGCGATCACCTCGAGCAGGATCGGCCCGACCGGCAGCAGCGCGTTCTCCAGCCCGTATTTGCCGACATGCGGGTCGCGATAGCAGATCTCCAGGCCCATGATCGCAGCGATGTCCGAGACGACCGGCTCGAGGCTGCGTGCGACGAGACAGATCTGGCGCAGGTGGAGGTAAGGCATGCGGTCCTCCTCGAGGCTTTACCTGTTCACACAGGCCAGCGGCTTCAGCAGCGTCATTGCGAGCGACGCTACCGCCCCTGGAACAGCGGCGCGCGCTTCTCGACGAAGGCTTTCGCCGCCTCTCTGTGGTCCTCGGTGTCGCTGCAGCGCGAGTGATGCATCGCCTCGGCGTCGAAGCAGGCCTCGAGCGTCATCGTCTCGGCATTGTTGATGTTGCGCTTGATGTAGCCGAGCGTCACGCTCGGCCCCTGCGCCAGCGACATCGCCAGCGCGCGCGTCGCGGCTTCGACCTCGGCGTCGGGCACGACCTTGGTGACCATGCCCAGGGCGAGCGCCTCCTGCGCCGTCAGGACCGGCGAGGTCAGATACAGCTCCCGCGCCTTGGCGCTGCCGAGCAGTTGCGTGAGGAAGTAGGTGCCGCCGAAATCGCCCGACAGCCCGACCTTGGCGAAGGCCGTCGTGATCTTGGCCGACTCGCCGGCCACCCGCAGATCGCAGGCCAGCGCGATCGACAGGCCGGCGCCGGCGGCCGCGCCGTCGATCTGCGCCACCACCGGCTTCTGCATCTGGTGCAGCAGCCGCGACACCTCCATGCGCTCGCGCAGGGTCGTCACCTTGGTCTCGAACGAGGGCGCGGTCTTGGCTTCGGCCATCGCCTTGACGTCGCCGCCGACGCAGAACGTGCCGCCGGCGCCCTTGAGCAGCACGGCGCGTACCTCCGGATCATTGGCGGCGCGATGCGCCGCCTCGACCAGGCCCTTGGTCATGTCGCTGTTCAGCGCGTTGCGCCGCTCCGGCCGGTTCATCGTGATCGTGAGCAGGCCGGCCTCGACGTGCTGCAGGACGGTGGTGTTGGTGGTCATGGTAGCCGCTCCGCTGTTGCTCGTGATGGTCTCGTCATTCCGGGGCGACGCGCGAGCGTCGAACCCGGAATCCAGAGCTGATTGTCTCACATCGAGATTCCGGGTTCGCGCTCACGCGCGCCCCGGAATGACGGCCGTTCGGCCGTTACTTCTTCACCAGCGGGCAGCGCGACGCCTCGAGCGGCTGGAATGCCTCGTTGCCCGACACGGTCGCGAGCAGCTTGTAGTCGTCGGACTTGGCCTTCGACTCCGACGGCTTCTTGACCTCGAACAGGTACATGTCGTGCACCATGCGGCCGTCCTCGCGGATGCGGCCTCCCTTGGCGAACATGTCGTTGATCGGCGTCGCCTTCATCAGCTTCATCACGGCGTCCGCGTCGGTCGTACCCGCAGCCTTCACCGCCTTCAGATAGTGCGTCACCGAGGAGTAGACGCCGGCCTGGGCCGAGGTCGGCACGCGCTTGGTACGCTCCATGAAGCGCTTGGTGAAGGCGCGGGTGTCGTCGTTGAGATCCCAGTAGAACGCTTCCGCGACCAGCAGCCCCTGCGCCGTCTCCAGTCCGACGCTGTCGATGTCGGAGACGAAGGCGAGCAGCGGCGACAGCTTCTGTCCGCCCTTGGTGAGGCCGAATTCGGCCGCCTGCTTGATCGCGTTGATGGTGTCGCCTCCGGCATTGGCGAGCCCGATCACCTTGGCCTTGGAGGCCTGCGCCTGCAGCAGGAAGGAGGAGAAGTCGGAGGTGTTGAGCGGATGACGCACGCTGCCGAGCACCTTGCCGCCCGACTTCACCACCACGGCGGTGGTGTCCTTTTCCAGATCCTGGCCGAACGCGTAGTCGGCGGTCAGGAAGAACCAGCTGTCGAGGCCGGACTTCACCGCCGCCAGGCCGGTGACGTTGGCCTGCGCGAAGGTGTCGAACACGTAGTGCACGGTGTAGGGGCCGCACGCCTCGTTGGAGAGCCTGACAGAGCCGGGACCGTTGAAGATGATGATCTTGTTGCGCGCCTTGGCGATCTCGCCTGCGGCCAGCGCGGTGGCGGAAGCCGCGACATCCCAGATCATCTCGACGCCCTGGTTGTCGAGCATGTCGCGGGCGATGTTGGCGGCGAGATCGGCCTTGTTGAGATGGTCGGCCGCGATCACCTCGATCTTGCGGCCGAGCACCTCGCCGCCGAAATCCTCCACCGCCATCTTCGCCGCGGCCTCGCTGCCCGGACCGGTGATGTCGGCGTAGAGGCTCGACATGTCGAGAATGCCGCCGATCTTCAGCGGCGGCTTGCTCTGCGCATGCGCCACGCCTGCGGACAACGTCAGCGCCGACGCCAGCATGAACAACGACGCCGCCGCGCCGCGGATGGTTCTGCTCATCGATATCCTCCCTGCCGGGCACGTCGCTACATGGCGACGGCCTCTTTGATAGTTCGCATCATGGCGCACGCATGCGCATGCGGCAAGCGCTCAGCACGCTCGGCAAAGCGTCGCCGGTCGCCGCTTTCCGCTCAGTGGAATGGAAATTTCGTGCGATGATGCAGCATGACGAGAGTGCGCGGAATGCAGAGCGGACGAAGGCTGATTGCGCTCGGTGCGAGCGTCGCGATCATCGCGATGATGTCGGCAAGTCACGCCACGCCGTGCATGCTCGCGGAGCTCGGCGAAGGCCACGTCAGCGAGATCATCGATGCACGCGGCTTCCGTCTCGATGACGGTCGCGAGGTCAGGCTCGCCGGCATCGAGGTGCCGCCGGAGGAGCAGCGCGCGACGTCGGTGGATGCGCTGGGCGCGCTGCTGCGCGACCGCGACGTCGTGCTCCGCGGTGAGGACGATACCCCCGACCGCTACGGCCGGCAGCGCGCCTTCGTCTTCGTGGCCGGCGCGGACCAGCCGGTGCAAAGCGAGCTGCTGCGGCAGGGCGCCGTGCTGCGCGGGATCGACCTGCCCGACCGGGATTGCGCCCTCAGCCTGGGCGCGGCGGAAGCCGAGGCCCGCAACGCCGGGCGTGGTCTCTGGAAGATTGCGACCGTCATAAAAAACACGGAAAGTCCAGACGATATTTTGTCTCGCGTAGGGCTATTTACGGTTGTCGAAGGGAAGGTGTTGTCCGTACGACAGACGGGGACAACAACTTATCTGAACTTCGCTCGTAACTGGACACGGGGCTTCGCGGTGACTATTCCAAAGCGTATGATGGCGGTATTGGAAGGTGCCGGCATCGACGTCAAATCACTTGCGAATCGGCAGGTTCGCGTGCGCGGTTGGATTGAAGCGCATGCGGGTCCGAGACTGGAACTGACGCAGACCGCCCAGATCGAGATTTTAAGCGGGAATTGACCGCTGAGGTACATGAGTAGCGACGTGAACCTGTCTGTTCGAAAGCGCATGACGGTGATGAACTGCGGTTCGCGGATCGCACCGGCGCTGCTGTGCCTGGGGCTGGCGCTGGCCGGTTGCAGCGACATGGGCAAGTTGCAGCAGGCGACGGCGCCGTTGCCGACGCCGCGGCCGAAGCCGGCGATGGTGCAGACGACGCCGGCAAGCGATCGCGAGCACGAGCGCATTCTTGCAACCTATGGCGGTGCCTATGAGGATCCTCAGCTCGAGGGCCTGATCTCCAAGATCGTCGACCGGCTGGTGGCTGTGTCCGATCGCCCCGACCAGGGCTACAAGGTCACGATCCTGAACTCCGGTGCGGTCAACGCTTTCGCGCTGCCGACCGGCCAGCTCTACGTGACGCGCGGGCTGATTGCGCTCGCCAACGACACCTCCGAATTGTCCTCGGTGCTCAGCCACGAAATGGCGCATGTGCTGGCGCGCCATGCCGCGATCCGCGAGGACCAGGCGCGGCAGGCCGCAGTGGTGACCCGCGTCGTGTCCGACATGGGCAACGATCCGGACCTGACGGCCCTGGCGCTCGCCAAGACCAAGCTGACGATGGCGAGCTTCTCGCGCACCCAGGAGTTCGAGGCCGACGGCATCGGCGTCGGCATCTCCGCCAAGGCCAAGTTCGATCCCTACGGCGCGGCGCGCTTCCTGACCTCGATGGAGCGCAACGCAGAGTTGAAGGCCGGCAAGGTCGCGATCGACCCGCGCGCGCAGGACTTCCTGTCGTCGCATCCGGCGACGCCGGAGCGGGTGCAGAACGCCGCCGCCATCGCCAAGCAATACGTCTCCCCCGAGGCCAGGGAGCATGACCGCGAGACCTACTTGGCTGCAGTCGACAACATCGTCTATGGCGAGGACCCGAGCGAGGGCTTCGTGCGCGGACGGCGCTTCCTGCATCCGAAGCTCGGCTTCACCTTCCAGGCGCCGGAGAACTTCACGCTCGACAACACCGCGCAGGCGGTGATCGGCGTACGCGAGGGCGGCGCCCAGGCGATGCGCTTCGACGTGGTGCGCGTGCCGGCCCAGCAGACGCTCGGCGACTATCTGAATTCCGGCTGGATGGAGAACGTCGACAAGTCGGCGACCGAGGAGCTGACGATCAACGGCTTCCCGGCGGCCTCCACGACGGCGAGCGGCGATCCCTGGCAGTTCAAGGTCTATGCGCTGCGCGTCGGCAGCGACGTCTACCGCTTCATCTTCGCCTCGCGGCAGAAGACCACCGAGAGCGAGCGCAATGCGCGGGAGACGGTGAACTCGTTCCGCCGGCTCAGCCTGGAGGAGATCCAGTCGGCGCGGCCGCTGCGCATCAAGGTGATCACCGTGCAGCCCGGCGACACGGTCGAATCGCTGGCGCACCGCATGACCGGCGTCGACCGCCCGGTCGAGCGCTTCCGCGTCCTCAACGGCCTCGACGCCCGCGCCCAGGTCAAGGTCCGCGACCGCGTCAAGATCGTGGTGGAGTGAGCGCGATTTACCCTGAGCAAACCCTCAGGGCTGCTGCTCGCTCGAGCAGCTCGGCTGATCGGTCGAGGGGCGGACGGACGAGTGAACGCCCCCTAGTCGAAATACGCCGGCGCGTGCGCAAGCCCCGCCGACTGCGCCGTATCATGGTTGAGCCACAGCTGCGCGCGCTCTGCATCGACGATGGCGGCGATCCGCTCCATTGATGTCAGGGTCGCCTCGGCGCTTGCATTCATCGTCGGCACGCAGCGATGCGCCATGTTGTAGCGGTCATGCGCGGCGTCGCCCGATAGCAGGACCGCCCCGGAGCCGGCGAGCCGCACCAGCAGCGAGCAGTGGCCCGGCGTATGGCCAGGCGTTGAGATGACGCGCACCGAACCGTCACCGAACAGATCGACATCCCCGTCCATCAATTCGAGGCGGGCTTGCCGGAGGCAATCGTAGAGCAATGGCGCGTAGCCGAAGGTGCTGAAGTCCTTGCCGAACATCGCCGCGTGCTCCGCCGCTGGATGTACCAGCGCGCATCGCGGAACAGCCTGGCATTGCCGATGTGATCGAAATGGGCATGGGACAGCAGCACCATCGCGACATCGGCCGGCGCGAGGCCGATTTCGGCTAGCTGAGCAGTGAGAGGCTTAGTGACCAGGCCTCTGATGCCGTGCGCGATGATCCGGCCTTCCGGCGCATCGGCCAGCCTCTCGTCGATCCCGGTGTCCCACAGGATCCATTCGCCCCGTCGCTGCAGCAGATAGGCATGGCAGCTCAGCGTCGCCGGCTCGCCCTGCCATTTGCCCGGCGTGTAGACGGACCGATCCGGCGCGATCGCCGTGCCGGCTGCGAGCACGTACAGACGATCGATCGTTCCCAACTGTCCTGTCATGGCGCTCACGGCAATCTCCTGCTTGCGGGCTCGATCAGATCGCCTGGCCGCCGGAGACTTCGATTCGCTGCGCATTGATCCATCGGTTGTCCTCGGACAGCAGGCTCGCGATCATCGGGCCGATATCGTCGGGCACGCCGACGCGGCCGAGCGCAGTCATGCTGGCGAACACCCTGTTGATCTCGGGATTGTCGCGCACCGCACCGCCGCCGAAGTCGGTTTCGATCGCCCCTGGCGCCACGGTGTTCACCGCGATGCCGCGGCTGCCCAGCTCCTTCGCCAGATAGAGGGAGAGAACCTCCACTGCACCTTTCGCGGCCGCATAGGCCGCATAACCTGGAAACGAGACCCGCGTCAGGCCGGACGACAGATTGACGATGCGGCCGCCATCGGCGAGTAGCGGCAGCAGCGCCTGGGTCAGGAAATAGACGCCCTTGAAGTGAACATCGACCAGTCGGTCGAACTGCGCCTCCGTTGTGTCGGCGATCAGCGCATGGTCACCATGGCCGGCGTTGTTAACGAGGTGGTCGAACGTGTCGCGCTGCCAAGTCCGGCGCAGCGCTCCGCGCAGCGTCTCCGCAAACGGCGCAAAGGCGGCGACATCACCGGTGTCGAGCTGGAAGGCCAGCGCCTTGCGGCCCATCGCCTCGATCTCTTCGACGACGGCCGCCGCGTCCTCGGCCCGGTTCTGATAGGTGAGGATGAGGTCACTGCCGCGTTGGGCAATATGACGTGCCGCGCTACGGCCGAGCCCGCGGCTGGCGCCGGTCACGAGTGCGATCCTGGTCATGATTTTTCTCCGGTCGGGTTTGACTGGTCGGATATTGGACACCGACCACCGGCGGAGTTGCCGGAACCGCGCCGTTCCTTGCCTGATCCTCCAAATCGGGGTGTGTGGAGAGCGAGAGCGGGCTAAGTTACGGACATGACCAGCCTGCTCAATGCCGTCAGCCGCTATGCCGCTGTCCACGCCGATACAGCCGGGATTGCCAGGACCCCGATCCCCGGACTCACGACGGTGCGCGCGACCGCACCGAGCGAGCTCGTCTACGCCATCTCGCGGCCGCTGGTGTGCCAGGTTGTGCAGGGCAGCAAGCAGGTCACGATGGGGCTGCAGGGACTGACGTTTTCCGCAGGCGATTCGCTGATCATCACCGCCGACGTGCCGACCGTCAGCCAGATCACGCGCGCGACCCGCGCGGCGCCCTATCTGTCGCTGGTACTGGAGCTCGATTCGGCGCTGATCGCGGAGCTGATCCTGCAGATGGACGGCACGACGGCGACGGACGGTTTTGCCGTCCGGGTCGAGCCGACCGAGGCGGAAGTGACGGACGCGGCGCTACGCCTGATGCGCTTGCTCGATCGTCCTGCCGGATTGTAGGTGCTGCAGGCTCAACTCTTGCGCGAGATGCATTATTGGCTGCTCGCCGGCCGGCACGGCGCGGCGATCCGCCGGCTCGGTGGCCCCGACAGCCACGCCCAGCGCATCGCCCGTGCTGTAGCCCTGTTGCGCGCCGAGTTCACCCAGGCCCTGCCGGTCGAGCGGCTCGCGGCTGTCGCGGGTATGAGCCTGTCCTCCTTCCACCAGCACTTCCGCAGACACACCTCCCTGTCGCCACTGCAATTCCACAAGCAGCTTCGGCTGATCGAGGCGCGCCGGCTGATGTTGGCCGAAGGCATCAGCGCGAGCAGTGCGGCGTTCGCCGTGGGTTACGAAAGCGTGCCGCAGTTCACGCGCGAATATCGTCGCCTGTTCGGCCGTCCGCCGGTGCAAGACATCAAGGCGGCACAGGCCAAAGTCGAAGCTGTTGCGTGAGCTGCGTGCGGGTGCCGTGCCGGGGACTTGCCGGTCTCGACAGCGTCCCCTTTGAGCCAGGCAAACAAAAAGCCCGACCTTGCGGCCGGGCTTTCGTAAGCAACTAATTCGAAAACGCTTGAACGGTCGATCAGGCGGCCTCGTCGGCCACGGCGGTATCGTCGCCGTCGATGTCATCACCCTCGCCTTCCGCATCGCCCTCGGCGACCGCATCGGCTTCGGTCTTGGCGCCGCGGCGCGGGCTCTTGGCGAGCTGCGTCTCGATCTCCTTGACGGCCTCGGTCTCGGTCGAGTGCTGCACGACGGCGATCTCGCGCGAGAGACGGTCGAGCGCGGCTTCATAGAGCTGGCGTTCGCTGTAGGACTGCTCCGGCTGCGACTCCGAGCGATACAGATCGCGCACGACCTCGGCGATGGCGACGATGTCGCCCGAATTGATCTTCGCTTCGTATTCCTGGGCGCGGCGCGACCACATCGTGCGCTTGACGCGGGCGCGGCCCTTCAGGGTCTCCAGCGCCTTCTTGACCAGCGCCGGGTCGGACAGCTTGCGCATGCCGACATTGGCGACCTTGGCGGTCGGCACGCGCAGCGTCATCTTGTCCTTGATGAAGTTGATGACGAACAGCTCGAGCTTCGCACCCGCGATCTCCTGCTCCTCGATGGCCAGGATCTGGCCGACGCCGTGAGCCGGATAGACGACGAATTCGTTGGTCTTGAAGCCCTGGCGCTGGGTCGGCAGCTTCTTCTCCTCGACGCGCGGCGCGGCCGCGACGGGAGCAGCCGGCTTAGCGGCGACGGCGGGCTTGGCAACAGGGGCAGCAGCCGCAGGAATGGCGGTCTTGGTGGCAGCCTTGGGCGCAGCGGCGGCCTTGGCGGGCGCAGCCTTGGCAACAGAGTCCTTTGCAAGAGTGGTCTTCGCGGCGGATGCTTTCGCGGCAGTCTTGGCAGTCTTTTCAGGCATTGCGCTTCTTTTGTTCTTGGTGGACTTGGCAGCCGAGGCCTTCGCGGCAGCCCGAATCTCCTTTACAGGAGCCCGGGCACGGCCCTTGGAAACGCTGCGGCTGGCCGCGGCGGCTTTTTTTGTACTCTTGGAAGCACTCTTTTTACGCGTTTTCTGTGACACAGCCTGCGCGCGGAACTGCCACGCCCCTGTTTGATGTTGCGGGAACCTAAAAGGGCGGCCAAAAAAAGGTACGCATGGCCGGGTTCGGCTCTGAGAATGTGCTATATATAGCACATTTACCGCAAAAATCAATGATTTAGAGGCCGCAGGGGCGGTATTGTGACGGGTCCACGAAGTTAGGGTTAAGTGAAGCGTGCCGGAATAGAACAACTCATGCGGCGGTTCCCGCTCGCCGCAATCTCGTTCTAGGCCATTGTTTCCGCGTGGCGATTCCAATCAGCCACGGCCAGCGGCAGAATTGCCGGCGCCGCTCTCGCGCCAGCGCAGAGGTGACCCGTCAGTCTCCGGCGCCCGGCTTCGATGAAAAATATTTCTCGAATTTTCCGTCCTCGCCGTCGTGCTCCTTGGCATCCGCCGGCGGGTCCTTCTTCTGCGTGATATTGGGCCAGGACTTGGCATATTCGGCGTTCACGCCCAGCCATTTCTCCAGCCCCGGCTCGGTATCCGGCTTGATCGCGTCGGCCGGGCATTCCGGCTCGCACACGCCGCAATCGATGCATTCGTCCGGATGGATCACCAGCATGTTGTCGCCCTCGTAGAAGCAGTCTACCGGGCAGACCTCAACGCAATCGGTGTATTTGCATTTGATACAGTTTTCGGTGACGACGTAAGTCATCCAGGGCTCCGGAACGGATCGACAAATCGGCTGGCTTGGACTAGCGCAGGACGTGGTGTGCCGCAAGTGAAGCGGGGCGAAGAACTGAATTGGAATTGCGCCGGCGCAACCAATCAACTTCGGCCGCGACCTTCGAGGTCGTCGTAGAGCCCGCGCACGGACGCGGCGTCGCCGCGACGCGCGGCAAAGCCGGTCACCTTGAGCACGCGCACGCTGCGATCGAGCGCGATGGTCAGCACATCACCGGTCTTCACCCCATGGCCCGGCGAGGTCTCGCGCACACCATTGACCCGGACATGCCCCGACGACACCAGCGCCGCGGCGCTGGTGCGCGCCTTCACCAGCCGCGCATGCCACAGCCATTTGTCGATGCGCTGGCGCTCTGACGGGGTGTCGGACGTCGGCGTTGTCCTTCCAACCAATCTTGCCAACCGATCTTGCCGCTCAGTCCTTGCGGTTGTTCCCCGCGAGCTGCTCCTTGAGCGCAGCAAGCTTGGCAAACGGCGAATTGGGATCGACCGGACGGTCGCGATCCCGGCCGCCGCCGCTGCTCGATGCGTAGGGCCGCAGCGCCGGGCCGCTGTCGCGCTTGTCGCGGCCGCCCTTGCCGAAGTCGCGGCCACCGCGCCCCTCGCGGTCGCCCCCGAACTTGCCGCCCTTGTTGCGATCCCGGTTCTGGTCGCGCCCCTTGGCATCATGATCGCGGCGCGGCCCGCGATCCTCGCGCGCCGGCGCCGATGCGCCCTCGGCTGGCGCCGCACCCGCCTCCGGCGGGCCCTTGCGGAAGTCCTTGCCGAACTCTTTCATCCGGTCGCGCCGGCCATGGCCGCGGTGATGGCGCTCGCGCGCCTCGCCGCCCTCGGCCGGAGCGGTCCCGGCCGATGCCTGACCGCCGCCGCCCCCCTGCCCGCGCTCATGCTGCGGACGGTTGGGCCGGCCGCGATGATGATGGTCGTGGCGCGGCCTGCGCTCCTCCGACCGCCCGCCCGGCCGCCAGACCTCGACCAGGACGGGCTCGGCAGCAGGCGAGGCCTCGGCGGGAGAAGCCTCGGTGGCGGTCGATCCAGCAGCAGTTTCCGCCGCGGCAGCTTCAGCCGAAGCGTCGCCGATGCTTGTTGCCTCGTTCGCAACGGCCTCCGCGGCTTCTGGCTGCGGCGCATCCGCAGCGACGGCGGTTTCCGCCTCGGCGACGACGCTTTCGGCAGCCGTCTCGGCCATGGAAGCGGCGTCCGCCACATCCGGCGTGACGAAATCGACGGTCGGCAGCGATGCCAGGGCCGATCCCGACGTGGTTTCCGGCTGCTCCTCACCGACCATCGCGGGCACGGCGACGGCCTGCTCGGTCACCGGAGCGACGGCGGCCTCCGCGACGGTGGGAACCTGCTCGTCGGCCGGCTCGCCGGCGACAACTGCGAGGTCCTCGCCCGGCACAGCCTGCGCATCTGCCGGAGCGGCTTCGGCAGCAGCAGCTTCCGCGATGGCAGCAGCCTCGACGGGCTTCTCAATCGGCTTGGGCGGCAGCGGCGGACGCTTCTCCATGCGATAGCCGAGCGCGCGCAGGATGGAGGCGAAGTCCTCGCCGGCCGAGCCGGTGAGCGAGGTCATCGCCTGCGTCACCACGAAGCCGCGGCCGTCGAAGGCGCCGGCCGGCTTCTCGCCCGGCGCATTGTCGCGCCAGGCCAGGGCGGGACGAATCAGGTCCGCCAGCCGCTCCAGGATGTCGACGCGCACGGCGCGCTCGCCGGCCTGCTTATAGCCGAGCACGCGATAGGCATCGCGCGGCAGCGCCTTGTCGACCGGGAACGAGGTACGGCCCGAGCTCGCCAGATGCTGGGCGCCGGTCAGCGCGGACATGTCGACATTGCCCTGCTTCTCGGCCCACAGCAGCGCGGCGAGCGCGCGCGCCGCCGGCTTGAGCAGTGCCGGGACGTAGATGTGATAGGCCCCGAAGCGCACGCCATATTTGCGCAAGGTGGCGCGCGACGGCTGGTCGAGATCCTTCATCTCGGCGGCGATCTTGGCGCGCTCGATGACGCCGAGCGCCTCCACGAGCTGGAACGCGATGCCGCGGCCGATGCCGGTGATGTCCTCGGCCTTGGACAGCTCGAACAGCGGGCCGAGCAGCTTCTCGATATGCGTCTTCAGCCACAGATCGAGCCGCGCCTGGACCTTGTCGCGCGCAGCACCCGTCAGCCGCTCGTCGGCGATGATGCGCAGGCGCGGATGCAGCGCGTCGTCGGCCGCGACCAGCTTGGCGACCGCGTCGCCGGTCCAGCGCATCGTGCCGTCGGCGGTGAGCACGATGTGCTCGTCGGGCGCGCCGGACAGCTTCTCGGCGCGCGCCTCGATCTCGCCGGCCAGCGCCTTCTGGGCAGCAGCCTGCAAGGCCTTGGCCTCCGAGCCGGCTTCGGCGGCGTCGGGCGCGAAGGTGAATCCATCCAGGCGGCCGATCGCGTGCCCTTCAACGATCACTTCGCCGGTCTTGCCGATTTCCGTATTCAAAACACTGTTCTCCCGCAGGCGCCGCATCAATACACTGGTACGACGATCAACGAAACGCTCCGTGAGCCGTTCATGAAGGGCGTCTGACAATTTATTTTCGAGTTCGCGGGTAATCCCCTGCCAATAATCAGGGTCGCGCAGCCAGTCGGGCCGGTTGGCCACGAAGGTCCAGGTGCGAATCTGTGCAATCCGCCCCGACAGCGTATCGATGTCGCCATCGACGCGGTCGGCCTGATCGACCTGGGCCGCGTACCAGGCGTCCGGAATACGCCCCTTCTGCATCAGGAAGCCGAACACGGTGGTCACCAGCTCCGCATGGGCAGCCGGCGACAGCCTGCGATAGTCGGGAATCTGGCAGGTTTCCCAGAGACGCTCGACCGCTTCAGCGCCATGCGCCATGTCGCGCACCTCGGCATCGCGCGCGGCATGATCGAGCACGCGCAGATCCTCCGCGGTCGGCGCGCGCGTCAGCGCGTCATGCCCCGGCGTAATCGCCAGGGAGACCTGGAGCGCGCTCAAGGACGCGAAATCAAGCCTGGAGTTGCGCCATTGCAGCACCTTCACGGTATCGAAGGTGTGGTTCTGGAGCGCATTGACCAGCTCGGGCTCGAACGGCGCACAACGTCCGGTGGTGCCGAACGTGCCGTTACGTGTCGCGCGTCCGGCACGGCCGGCGATCTGGGCAAACTCCGACGGCGTGAGCCGGCGGAACTGATAGCCGTCATATTTGCGGTCGGATGCGAAGGCGACGTGATCGACGTCGAGATTGAGCCCCATGCCGATCGCATCGGTGGCGACGAGATAGTCGACGTCGCCGTTCTGGAACATCGCCACCTGCGCGTTGCGCGTGCGCGGCGACAGCGATCCCAGCACGACAGCAGCGCCGCCATGCTGGCGGCGGATCAGCTCGGCGATGGCGTACACCTCGTCAGCCGAGAACGCCACGATGGCGGTCCGGCGCGGCTGCCGCGTGATCTTCCGGTCGCCGGCGAATTCGAGCTGCGACAATCGTGGCCGTGTCACCATCGACGCACCGGGCAACAGCCGCTCGATGATGGGGCGCATCGTCGCAGCCCCGAGCAGCAGCGTCTCGTCGCGCCCGCGGCGATTGAGGATGCGGTCGGTGAAGACATGGCCGCGCTCGAGATCGGACGCGATCTGGATCTCGTCGACGGCCAGGAACGACACGTCGAGATCCCTGGGCATCGCCTCGACCGTCGACACCCAATAGCGCGGGTTCTTCGGCTTGATCTTCTCCTCGCCGGTGATCAGCGCGACGGCCTCGCTGCCGACGCGATCGGCGATCTTGTTGTAGACCTCGCGCGCGAGCAGCCGCAGCGGCAGTCCGATGATGCCGGAGGAATGCGCGAGCATGCGCTCGATCGCCAGATGCGTCTTGCCGGTGTTGGTGGGGCCGAGCACGGCGGTGACGCCGCTTCCGGGAGCACGGTCGGACGTGCGCTCGAAAGGCGAGGCAGCCGAAGAGGACGAAAAAGCCATTCGTTAAATGTGGGTCTCGAAGCCGGCGTTGGAAGCGCGTCGTTCACGCGCGACGGATGCGGAATTGTCGTGTGTCTGGAGAGGCTGAGATGCTGACCCCTGTCTCACATTGTGACGCATATAGTGCCGCAGCTTAAGCTTCGGAACGCCTTGAGAACGAATCGCGAAGGAATCGCTGACTCTGTCGGCTTTCAGGCTTCGTTCACCGCAACATCTCGCGCTCTGCGATCAAGCCAGCACTAGATCAAGTTTTCGCGGGCTCCACAAGCAACGCTTTCGCGATGGAACTGGCGCGCATTTCAGGGCGTCCCGAGTCGAATCAGAATCAGGGAAGAGTCAAACGGATTCACGCGCAGCAGACAGCATCCATACGGGGACCGGCAAATCGGAGGTCAACGCGGAATCTCCATCGCATTCAAGCGAGAGCGGACGGCATGCCGCCAGACCTTCACGCCACGGCCGCTGTTGCGGCTCAGCCGCTGACGGGGCCGTGCCACAGCGACGAGATTCGGATGTGGAGGAGCAGCGATACGAGGCGCTACTGGGTCTTGGCGACGTGCGGCGCCGCCTGGGTGATGAACGACGTCGCCTCCAGCATCGCGGTCCCCAGCGGGGTCGGGATCACCATCTTGAACGGCACCAGCACGCGGGTGCCGGCGATCGGCACGAAGAAGATCTCCATGTTGCGGGCCTGAGCCAGATATTTGATGACCGGCCGGTCCGGGATGTAGCCCGCGACCGGCGTGAAGTAGATCGCGCAGACCAGCGCCGGACCGCGATAGCCCTTGTCAGCCTTGACGTTCTCCATGCGCTTGTAGTCGAGCTTGAGCTCGTAGCGCATGCGGCCGTCGAACACGGGCGCAGCGCCGCGGCAGGAGTCCGGCGACAGCAGTTCGCCATTGCCCGGCACCCGCACCAGAGAGGCCGTCATCGGATCGAGCACGCCGCGCTTGTGGGCATCCGTCACCGGAATGCGGTCGGGATCGACTGGAGGCGCCGGCTCGATGGCGAAGTCCTTCACGGTGCCGTTCTGCAGATTGATGCGGATCTGCTCCGATTTCTTTCCCGTGGAGGTCGAGGCCTGGTAGCTCTGGCCGACCAGGGCGCCGTTGACGACGCGTCCCTGCACCGAGCCCGTGCCTGATCCTTGCGAGAAGCTCTTGAGCAGGCCGGCGGTGCCGCCCTGAGCCGCAGCACCATACTGATCATCCCCGATCTCGACCGCCCAGGTGCCCTTGCCGACGGGGATGCCGGCCAGGGACGCCTCGTATTGAGCGTCCAACCGAGCCTGCGCCTGGGCGCCTTGCGCCAGCAACAACAGGCAGAGCGCTGCCCCGGCCGCGGCCAGGCGGCCCGAGAGAAATGAGGGAACCGAGATGATGGTCACGTGACGAATGATCCTGCCGATCCGCCTGCCTGAGCGCCGGACCGATCCGACGCGCCGTCCTTGCTACTTAAGCCAAAAACGCCTTCAAACAACGCGAACCGTCCGACAATGGCGGTTTGTCCAGCGCTTTGCGCCTGAACAGCACTCAGAACCGTCGTCCGCAGCGCTGCCGGAACCGAGCCGCGAACCTCCGACCGCGCCAGCATGCCGCCATTCCGGACCGTTCGCGGGATATCCATCCATCACGTCCGAATGCGCCCTTTATATGGTCTAAACTGCCGGCTATACTATTGATTACACGCCTGCTTTTCTGCTGGTCGGCGATTTCGGCCCGACCAGGAGGAGGCATGGGTCGCGTCCTCCAGGTTCGCCGGCCCGGCTCCCTGTATTTGCTGCGGCCTTCAAAACCTTGACGAAAAGCCGCATCCCCCCTATAGGACCGCATCTCCCAGAGACGAGCTGGACGAGTTTTGGACCCCCGCGGCCCGCCGACATAGGCGGACGAAGGGTGCGGGGATGAGAGAGGATTTATTGCCATGTCGCGGCGCTGTGAACTGACGGCCAAGGGTCCCCAGGTTGGCCACAAGGTCAGCCACTCCAACATCAAGACCAAGCGGCGCTTCCTGCCGAACCTGTGCAACGTGACCTTCATCTCGGATGCACTCGGCCGCAACGTGCGCCTGCGCGTTTCGACTAACGCGCTCAAGAGCGTCGACCACAATGGCGGCCTCGACGCCTATCTGCTCAAGGCCAACGCCGCGACCCTGTCGCCGCGCGCGCTGGAGCTGAAGCGCGCCATCGAGAAGAAGGCGGCGGACGCTGCCCCGGTCGCGAAGGCGAGCTGAGAGAGCCAACCGAAATTCAAGATTGATGCAGAAGCCGGACGCGTCACGAGCGGGGCTTCGAGCTGAACGAGATGTCGAAACGGCCGGGTCGAGAGATCCGGCCGTTTTGCTTGCGGATGCCGTGATCAACTGACAACTCTGGACAAGGCAGCCGGCGCGGGGCGGCAGGACAGGTCGGGTGACCATCCGTTCGTACAACGGCGCCCAGCAGTCACTCCGCCATGTCGGCCGCGCCGCGCGCAACAGCGACCCAGACGAAGTGCCATAGGGAACCGACCTCCCCAACACCAGCCGGATGCTCTACACTCGTTGCGGTAGCATTATTGCGGACATTCCTTTGCCATGAAGAATATTGTCATCTGCTGCGACGGCACCGGCAACGAGATCAGCGAGAACATCTCGAACGTACTCAAGCTCTATCGCTGCCTGCGCAAGACCGACAAGACGACACCGCATCAGGCCGTATTCTACGATCCCGGCGTCGGCACGCTGACCCAGCCCGACACCTGGCACCGCTTCAAGGCCAATTTCAACATGGTGCTGGGGCTCGCGACCGGCTACGGCCTCGACGACAACGTCATCAACGCCTACTCCTTCCTGGCCACGCATTACGAGGACGGCGACCGCATCTTTCTGTTCGGCTTCTCGCGGGGCGCCTACACCGTGCGCGTGCTGGCCGGGCTGATCCACAAGATCGGGCTGATCTCGCCGGGTCAGATCAATCTCGTCGGCCCGGGCGTGATCGCCTACAAGAAGTACTCCTCGGACAATCCGAAGGCCGGGCGCGGCATCACCAAGGAGCTCGAGAGCACCGAGGAGGACGGGCCGATCCCGGAGAGCCGCGACGACCACGCCGCGCAGTTCGCGCGGATCACCTCGGCGCGCTGGCCGACGATCCATTTCGTCGGCGTGTGGGACACGGTGGCGAGCGTGATCGTGCCGCGCACCGACCGGCTGTTCGCGCTGCCGAGCCTCGAGGAGCTCGCCTTCACGATCGAGAACCCGAGCGTGAAGATCTTCCGCCAGGCTGCGGCGATCGACGAGCGCCGCTGCATGTTCCGGCTGAAGCCGTGGGGCATGCCGCAGACCTTCACGCCGAACCGCTTCAACAAGGCGCAGGCGCGCCCGCAGGACGCCAAACAGGTGTGGTTCGCCGGCGTGCATTCCGACGTCGGCGGCGGCTATCCCGAGGTCCAGTCGGCGGCGTCGAAATATCCGCTACTGTGGATGATCGACGAGGCGGTCGAGGCGGGACTCACGGTCAATCCGCGCACGGTGAACCAGCTCGCCTGGGGCGTGCAGCGCAAGAACAGTCCGTTCTCCTATGTGGCGCCGAGCGTCCAGGGACCGCTGCACGATTCGATGACAGCGGCCTGGCGGGTGCTCGAATGGCTGCCGAAGAGCGCGACGTACAAGGAATGGCCGGAACGCAAGGCGCATTTCGGCTTCTACATTCCGAATGGCGAACCGCGCTTCATCCCCGACGGCGCCTTCGTTCATGAGAGCGTGCTGATGCGGATCGCGGAATCGAAGGACTATCGCCCCGTCAACCTGCCCGCGTCCTATGAGCGCATTCCGCTTCCGGTCAAACAGAAGGCGGAGTAGCAGCAACAGCGCGTTGCGCGTCGAGCACGGCCTTCGGAGGCCCGCGTGTGGCGGATCGCCTCAGATCATGCGCAGATGGATGACGCCGTCGGTCACCTCGCCACGGGCAAACTGCTCGCGCGCCATCTGCTCGAACGCCGTGCGGTTCCGTTGCAGATAGGCGAACGCCTGGTTGCGCGTGCAGAAGCAGGTCTCGAGATGACAGACCTGCCGTGTGGCGCCGATTGCGAGCGCGAATGCGATCGTCTGGGCTCCACGCTGCGTCTCATCCTTGGCAATGCGAACGTCTGTAGCGGTCGGCTTGGCCACGTCAGCCTCCTCGGTACGAAGGTCGGGTCTGTACGCGGGACACGGTTGGGGCGTAGTAATCAGGCATGGATCGCCCGTCTGTTCGAGCACCGGCAACGAAGTTCCGATAATTCCACCGGGCACCCGACGCCGGAAGGCGCGATGAAGCAGCCCTAGCGAGCGACCTTCTTGCGCCGCTTCGGCGCAGGCGCCGCCTCAGAACCCGCTTGCGCAGCTTCCGCTTCCTTGGCGAGCCGCAACACGCGCAGCCGCTCCATGTTCTTGCGGACCGCCATCGCGCGCTGATCCCATTCGGCGCGCGCCTTCGCCCCGTCCTCGGCGGCGACGCGCTGGCGCTCCGACCGCGCAATGCTTTCCGGGGAGCGTTCTGACATCTTCTTGGTAGCCATCGACTGATCCTTCCGGAGATGCGGGTTACCGTCGGAACGCGGAAAGCCCGCTCAATACAGGATCGAGCGGGCAAACCAGCCATTTCAGTACATCCGTGAAATGGCCTAAGACGTCAGAGACGTCTGATCAGTACGGTCAGACCAGCGCGAGATTTTCTGCGCTGGTTTTACCGCGCATCTTGTCCGTCTTGACCTCAAAACTGACTTTTTGGCCCTCAGCCAGACCGGCGAGACCAGCGCGTTCAACCGCGCTGATGTGAACGAACACGTCGTTCCCGCCATCCTGCGGCTGAATGAAACCAAAGCCCTTCTGGCCATTGAACCACTTGACGGTACCCTGCATGTCTATCTCCAAATCATTCATCGCGCGACCATCACGCGATCTCATTCAACTGAGCGATGACTTTTGGAAATAGCCCACAGGCACATTCAGAAAGGCACAGCGGCTAATCGAACTACCTCAAGGTAGAGATTTTCTGGGGGATTACAAGGCCGCGCGGCGAATATAGTTTGCCGAGGGCCGGAACCGTTGAGTCGGCTCGCGCTGGCAATATCAGCAGATTGCCCTTATCTTCACAGCACCATCGGTAACGGCCTGGCCATCGATGGCTGAGAGACACTCGTGCTCCCGCCTTCCGACGAAGGGGATCACCGTGTCTCGCACGCATCGTGCCTCATCACATTGTGAGCAACACGTTTCATTGGTGCCGCTCAGCTGAGCGCGCCGCTCTCCCCGCCGCAGCGCCGATCGGCTTCGCCAACCGAATTTCATCGATAGAGATGAAGACAAGGAGGACACTTTTGCAGGTTCTTGTTCGTGACAACGACGTCGAGAAGGCGTTGCGCATCCTGAAGCGGAAGATGCAGCGCGAAGGCGTATTCCGCGAGATGAAGCGCCGTAGATCCTACGAGAAGCCATCGGAGCGCAAGACGCGCGAGAAATCCGATGCGATCAGGCGCCAACGCAAAGTCGCGCGCAAGCAGGCCATCCGCGAAGGCTTGCTGCCGGCGCCGGTCAAGAAGGTGCCTGCGGCGCGGCCGGGCGCGCTCCCCTCAACGACCTCGACGCGCACCGATCGTGAACGGCCGCAGGGCCAGCTCACCGCTACGCCTCCGCGCAGCTGAGCGAGCGACGGCATGCCCGCCGAAATCGACGGGACGAGGCTGGCGGTTCACGCCAGCTTCTTCGGCTGCTTGCCGGCGCTGTCAGCCGCTTCACGCGCCAAGCGCTCGGCCTTCAGCCGCTCGCGGTTCTGATCGAACGCGGCCTGTGCCTTTTCATAATCGCTTCTCGTCGGCTCGGCCGGCTTGAAGGCTTTTTGAGCCTCGCGCACGGCGGCCGTTGGCTTGCGCTCCGACATGATGAGAGTCCTCGTTGGGATGGTGAACGCCGCTGCGACATCCTGTCGAGACTGACGCTTCATGGGCACGGTTCAATGACAGCCTCGGGTAGAGGGAGCACGAGCCCGCTGTCTTGGCGCGGACCAGCTAGGGCGACCACCCTGCGGCCTCATCGGGGTCCAATGCTATTATAATCCAAATACGCCGAAGATGTTGCAAGTAATTGAACCCGGCCCGGCACGATGCGCCATGGTTCCGACCGGCGGTCGGTTTACGCACAATCACGCCATTCCGTGCTTGCGGCCGGGAACGGCAGCGAGCAGCTCGCGAGTATAGGCGTGTTCGGGATTGGCGAACAGCGCGGCGGTCGGCTTCAGCTCGACGATCTCGCCCTTCTGCATGACGGCGATCCGATCGCAGATCTGCGCGGCCACCCGCAGGTCATGCGTGATGAACAGCATCGACAGACCAAGGCGCGCCTTCAAATCTTCCAGCAGCCGCAGCACCTGCGCCTGGACGGACACGTCGAGCGCCGACACCGCTTCGTCCGCGACGATGATCTCCGGATCGAGCGCGAGCGCGCGCGCGATGCCGATGCGCTGACGCTGGCCGCCGGAGAATTCGTGCGGATAGCGGCCGATCGCGCCCGCGTCGAGCCCGACCATGCCGAGCAGCTCCTGGGCGCGCTTCAGCGCGGCATCGAGCGGCGTGCCGCGCGCGACCATGCCGTCGGCGATGATGCGGCCGACCTTGCGGCGCGGGTTGAGCGAGGCGAACGGATCCTGGAAGATCATTTGGATGCGATGACGCTGCGCACGCAAGGCGCCGCCCTCCAGCGCCGTGAGATCGACGTCGCCGATCCGCACCGTGCCGCGATCGGCCTCGATCAGCCGCATCACGAGACGCGCGACGGACGACTTTCCCGAGCCGGACTCGCCGACGAGGCCGAGCGTCTCGCCCTGATGGATCGCGAAATTGACCGCATGCGCAGCGCGCGTCTCGCGCTTCGGGCGGAACCAGCCGGTCGGCGTCACATAGGTCTTGTCGAGGCCGATCACGTCGATCGCCTTCGGAACGTCCTCGCGGGATTGCCGCGGCGGCGGATCGAAAGAGGGCACCGCGGCGAGCAGCGCCTTGGTGTAGTCGTGCTGCGGATTGCCCAGCACGGACTCGGCCACGCCTTCCTCCACCACCTTGCCATGGCGCAACACGACCACCTGGTCGGCGATGTCGGCGACGACGCCGAAATCATGGGTGATGAACATCACCGCCATGTTGTGGCTGGCCTGGAGGCTACGGATCAGCTTGAGGATCTGCGCCTGGGTCGTCACGTCGAGCGCGGTGGTCGGCTCGTCAGCGACCAGCACCGCCGGCTCGAGCGCCAGCGCCATTGCGATCATCGCGCGCTGGCGTTGGCCGCCGGAGAGCTGATGCGGATAGGCGCGGATGATCCGCTCGGGATCGGGCAGCCCGACCTCGCGCACCAGCGCCAGCGCCTTGGCGCGGCGCTCGCGGGGGCTCAGCAGATCATGCGCCTCGAACACCTCCATCAGTTGGTCACCGATGCGCATCAAGGGATTGAGCGCGGTCATCGGCTCCTGGAACACCATGGCGATGCGGCGACCGCGCAGATCGCGCCAGCCGTCCTCATCGACGGCAAGCAGGTCGTGCCCTTCGAAGCGGATCTCGCCGCTCTCGACGTTCACCGTATCGGGCAGCAGCCCGAGCAGCGCGTGCGCGCACATCGACTTGCCCGAGCCGGATTCGCCGACCACGCAGACGATCCTGCCGGCGGTGAGATCGAACGAGACGCCGTCGACCGCGTGGGTGCGCTCGGCGCCTTTGGGCAAGGCGATGCGCAGGTTCCTGATGGCAACGACAGAGTCAGCCATGGCTCACCGCCACAGCGTCGTAGGGTGGGCAAAGCGAAGCGTGCCCACCATCGGCAGATGAGGTCGAAAAATCGGTGGGCACGGCGCGGTGCGCCTTTGCCCACCCTGCGGACTCATGGTCGATCATGGCCTCACCTGCCCTCGCGCGACAGGCGCGGGTTGAGGGCATCGTTCAGGCCCTCGCCGATCAAATTGAGGCCGAGCACCGACAGCAGGATCGCGACGCCGGGAAACACCGTGATCCACCACGCTTGGCGAATGACGGTGCGGCCGGCGCCGACCATGTAGCCCCAGGAGATCAGGTTGGGATCGCCGAGCCCGAGGAACGACAGCGAGGATTCCAGCAGGATCGCGGTCGCGACCATCAGCGAGGCCAGCACGATGACAGGCGACAGCGCGTTGGGCAGGATCTCGCGCCAGATGATCCAGGCATTGCTCTGGCCGGTGACGACCGCAGCCTGGACATATTCGCGGGTGCGCAGGCTCAGCACCTCGCCGCGGACGAGACGCGCCACCGGTGGCCAGCTGACGAGGCCGATCGCGGCGACGATCGAATAGATCGAGGGCTGCAGGATCGCCACCAGCACGATCGCGAGCGCGAAGCTCGGGATGGTCTGGAAGAACTCCGTGAAGCGCATCAGCGCGTCGTCGACACGGCCGCCGAAATAGCCGGCGATGGCGCCAAGCGGCACGCCGACGATCAGCGCCACCAGCGTCGAGACCAGCCCGACCAGCAGCGAGACGCGAGCCCCGAAGATCAGGCCGGCCAGCACGTCGCGCCCGAGCGCGTCGGTACCGAGCGGGACCTTGGACAGCGTGAACGGCGGAACGAACGGCCGCTGTACCATGCGCCACGGCGAGTTCGGGAAGTAGAGCGGTCCGGCGACCGCGATCACGATCGCGAGCACGAGAATGATCAGCCCGATGACGCCGCTCGGGCTGCGCAGCATGGTGCGCCAGAACTGCCTCATGAGGCGTACTCGATGCGCGGATCGACCAGACGGTAGACGAGGTCGGTGACGAGGTTGAAGATCAGCACCATGGCCGAGGACACCACGAACACGCCGAGCAGGAGATTGTAGTCACGCTGGATCAGCGCGTCGTACATCAGCCGGCCGATGCCCGGCCATGCGAACACCGTCTCCGTCAAGACCGCGCCGCCGACCAGCGTGCCGGCATGAACGCCAGCCAGGGTCACCACCGGCAGCAGCGCGTTGCGCAGCACGTGGCGGCGCAGGATGACGCCGTCGCGCAGCCCCTTGGCGCGCGCGGTCTTGACGAAATCGAGCCGCTTGACCTCGAGCATGGAAGCGCGGGTCATGCGGGTGTAGGTCGCCATGAAGAACAGCCCGAGCGTCGCAGCCGGCATGGCGAGATGCGCGGCGACGTCGAGCGCGTGGCGGACTCCCGTATAGCCGGCACCGATCGTCTCATAGCCGAAGCTCGGCAGCCAATCGACCCAGACCGAGAACAACAGGATCGCGATCAGCGCGATCCAGAACAGCGGCGTTGCGTAGAAGATCAGCGCGAGCACCGTGATCGCGGTGTCGAGGATGGTGCCGGCGAAGCGCGCGGCGAGCACACCGAACAGGATGCCGAGACCGAGCGAGATCGCGAACGCCGTCAGCGTCAGCAGCAGCGTCGCCGGCAGCCGCTCGGCGATCAGCCTGGCGACCGGCGCCTGCTGGCGGAACGAGAAGCCGAGATCGAGGCTGGCGATGCCCTTGACGTAGATCAGCAGCTGCTCCGGCAGCGGACGGTCGAGGCCGAACTTCTCGCGCAACTGCGCCACGAAGATCTGGTCGGAGGCGCCGGCCTCGCCGGCCATGACCACGGCCGGATCGCCCGGCGCCAGCCGGATCAGGAAGAAATTCAGCACGATGATGGCGAGAAGGACGATGATGCCTTTCACGACGCGCTGAGCGATGAAGGAGAGCATGAAAGGTCCGTGAAGGTCAGCTCGGGAGGACAGCGAAGCACCGGAGCGCGGGGATCATGGCCGCGCCCCGGAGTGCACCGCTATTTGTCGAGCCAAGCGTCGCGGAAGCCGTCGTTGACGCCGATGCCGGTGGTGATCAGGTTCTTCACCTTGCACTTGGTGATGGTCGGGAACTGGAGCTCGAGCAGCCAGGCCACCGGCACGTCCTCGGCCAGGATCTTCTGCACCTTGTCATAGGCCTCCTTGCGCTTGGCGTCGGTCGGCGCCGTCGCGCCCTCGGCGAACAGCTTGTCCACTTCCGGATTGGAATAGCCTTCGACATTGTTGAACAACTGGCCCTTGGCGATCGCCGAGGTGATGTAGTTGCGGGACACGCCGAGCGCGGGATCGCCGTACTGATAGAGATAGGTGAAGGCGATGTCGTAGTCCCACTCCATGATCTTCTGGTTGCCGCCGGGCACGTCGGTCGCGATCGTCTCGATGTTCATGCCGACATCCTGCAGGTTCTGCTTCACCGCCTCGCCCCAGCGCTGCCAGGTCTCGCCATAGGCGAGCGGCAGCATGCGGATCTTCTCGCCCGTGTAGCCGGCTTCCTTCAAGAGCGCCTTGGCCTTGGCCGGATCGTACGGATATTTCGGCACGTCATCGGAATAGAACTTGATGGTCGAGGCCGACGGACCGGTCGCCACCTTGCCGAGGCCGTTCCAGATCACGTCCTTGGCGAAGTCGCGGTCGATGGCATACATGATCGCCTGGCGCACCTTCTTGTTGGCCAGGATCGGATGCCGGTTGTTGAGCCACATCCAGGCCAGCGGCGAGAAAAACTCCCAGCCGGCACCGGTGACGCAGGCGCCCGGCAGCTTGGAGACGCGCGGCACGTCGAAATTCTCGATCGAGCCGCCCGGCAGCACATCGACCTTGCCGGTCTCGAAGGCCACCGCGCGCGCCGCCGCGTCGGGAATGATCTGCCAGTAGACCTCGTCGAGATAGGGCTTGCCCTTCTCGTGGTAGTTGGGATTTTTCACCATCCGGATGAAGGAGCCCTTCTGCCATTCCTTGAACATGAAGGGACCGGTGCCGATCGGCGCGTTGTTGTTCGGATTGGTCTTGTAGTCGGTGCCTTCATACAGGTGCTTCGGCACCATCGGCATCGAGCCGACCTCGAAAATACCGATGAAGGGACCGAACGGCTCCTTCAGCGTGAACACCACCGTGAGATCGTCCGGCGCCTCGACCTTCTCGACGATTGCGAGGTTGTTGCGGGCGCGCGCATGCGTCTGCTTCAGCATCTCGATCGAGAACAGCACGTCGGCCGACGTGAACGGCTTGCCGTCGTGCCAGGTCACGCCAGGCTTGAGCTTGAAGGTGTAGACCTTGGCATCCGGGCTGATCGTCCAACTTTCGGCGAGGCCGGGCAGCGGCTCGAGCTTGGGGCTGTAGCGCAGCAGGCCCTCAAAGATGTTGCCGGCGACCATCTGCGTCGGGCCGTTCTGGACCATCGCCAGCATCAGGCCCGGCGGCTCGGGCTGAATGACGGCATTGACCACGCCGCCGACCTTCGGCTCCTCCGCTTGCGCCGCGGACAGTCCGCAGCCAATGACCACACCCAGCAGCACCCGTTTCAACATGATGAACTTCCCAAATGTCCTTGCCGCCTGCAATGCATCAAGCGCGCCAACGCGCGCGGAATCGCCATGCGGCGTTTTGATGCTGCGCTTGCTCTGGGCGCATGGACGCTGGCTTTGTCGCGACCCCGCGCCGAAATGCAGCCTGATCATTTGCCGGATCACCGGCCGGCAAGTTGGCTCGCCGACGGTGCCGTCGCTGCTCAGTATCAGCTAGTTCCGCAGAGCAGAACTCAACGAGGAGCCTATGCGCCACCTGTTCGCCGCAAGATGAAACTCGCGACAGCGTCAGCCCAAAAATTGAACAGGGAAAATCAGCGCCGCAGACGCGCGATCGCGCCGGCAACGATCTGCATGATCACGCCGATGATCCAGCCGACCATGATCAGCGACGTCCAGACGATGTGCGGATCTTCGCGCAGGATGATGATGGCAACGGCGAAGAACGCCGTGAGGGTTGCGAGGAAGGTCCCGACGGCGCTCAGAAATTCGGCCGTGTCGATCTTCGTCTCCGTCGGCGAGTTCTCGTCATGAGGATGAAAAGGCAGTTGCGGCGTGTCGATGCCGAGATAGAAGCCCAGCGCCCCAGACAGCATCATCACGATCAGGAAGCCCTGCGTGGTCAGCAACGGAACGCTGGAGCCGACATGGGCCCCGACGAAGACGCCGCAGGCGGCGCCTGCCAGAGCCAGACCCGAGCGTTCGAGGATATGGGCAAACTTCCTGACGCGAAACCGCATGACCTGCCCCCAGATGTCAGACCCGCCACGCGCATGCAGCGGATTCGACGCCTGGATCCGTCCTAACGGCAAGACCGTCACCCAAACGTCAAATCTGAAGCTGCACTCGCGCGAAAATTTTAGCTACATTTCTTTTGACGCCAGCATTGCCCGAAAGGGAGGGGGAATGCTGGCGCCAAGATACTAGGACGTTACTAGGCGGCCTTGGTCAGGCCGGCATTGAGGTGGCTCAATCTCGGCATCACCTCCTGCTTCAACAGGCGCAGCGAGTTGTGCCAGGCTTCCGGCTTGTGCTTGTAGTCGAAGCCGAACACGCACAGCGTCCCGAAGCCGCCGACCTCGTGCCAGATCTTCTCGATCTTCTCGGTCACCGTGGCCGGCGAGCCGACGATCCAGTTGCGCTTGGCGCAATAGTCCACCGTCACGTCGGAATCCGGCACCTCGGGTGAGTGCTTCAGATAGTCCTTGAAGCCGAAATGGCCGAGCAGTGGCAGGAAATATTCGCCCATCATCCGCCCCATCATGTCGCCGGAGGACAAGCGCCAGGCTTCCTCGTCAGTCTCGGCGACGAACACCTCGCGCACCAGCCGCCAGTCATTGCGGCTGGGCTTTCGCCCGGACTTGGCCGCGCCGGCCTCGACCGAGTCCCAGTGCGACGACACATAGGCCGGGTTGAGGTTGAGGCTCATCGGGATGAAGCCGCGCTCGCCGGCGAGCTTGAGCGTGTCGGAGTTCTTCGACAGGCCGGCGACGCCGATCGGCGGATGCGGCGCCTGCACCGGCTTGATGTGCGGCTTGAGGAAGTCGAACATCACGTCGGGCTTGGTCACCGTCCAGTATTTGCCCTTGTGCGTGAACGGTGCCGGCTCGGTCCACAGACGCAGGATGATCTCCAGCGCCTCGCGCGTCATCTCGCGGTTCTGGCCGCTCATGCCGTCGACGTTGAACATCGCCCAGTCGCTCGGCAGACCGGATGCGGCAATGCCGAAATTGAGCCGGCCGTCGGACAGATGATCCAGCATCGCAACGCGGTTGGCGAGCTCGGCCGGGTGATGATAGGGCAGAAGGAAGCCGCCCGGCCCAAGCCGGATGTTCTTCGTTTCACGGAAGGCCTGCGCCAGAATGAGATCGGGTGCCGGGTGCGGCTCCCAGGGCGCGGTGTGATGCTCGCCGATCCAGGCTTCCTGATAGCCGAGTTCGTCGAGCCACCGCAGGACCTGCAGGTCCCATTCCTGCCCCTCCTTCAATCCGCACTCCGGCGGATGCGAGGGCATCGTGAAGTATCCGATTTCCATGGCGCTTTCCTCTCGCGTTTGTATTGCGGCGCATCTTTGTGATGCGCTCATCGTCACGCGAGACGAAACACGACCAGACGAGTCGGCATCGCCGCACGTGGTCTGCGAAGTCTAGCACTTCGTCCGACAGCGACAATCGTCAGCCGTGTCGCGGGCGGAATGATGACCGCAGAATTTTGCAACGCTGGTGCGCAACATTGCGGTCATCAATTGCACGTCAGCGTGCGCCGAATGTCGTCTTGCCGAACAGCTCCTTCTGCGTCGACGGCTGCGAGCGCCAATATTGCGGAGGTGCGGCGACCTGTCCGCCGAGCTCCGCTGCCGCGTGCCAGCCCCAGCGCGGGTCGTAGAGCATGCCGCGGGCCAGCGCGACCATGTCGGCCTTGCCCGAGGCAACGATCTCCTCGGCCTGCTGCGCCTGCGTGATGAGACCGACCGCCATGGTCGGAAGCCCCGTCGCCTGTTTCACGGCCGCGGCAAACGGCACCTGGTAGCCGGGTCCGAGGGCGATCTTCTGCAACGGCGACACGCCGCCCGAGGAGACGTCGATCCAGTCGGCGCCGCGGCGCTTCAGCTCTTGCGCAAATATGATGGTCTGCTCGAGATCCCAGCCGCCGTCGACCCAGTCGGTGGCCGAGACACGCATGCCGACCGGCTTGTCCGCAGGCAAGACGGCGCGCACCGCATCGTAAACTTCGAGCGGAAAGCGCATGCGGTTCTCCAGAGACCCGCCATAGCTGTCGGTGCGCTGGTTGGCGATCGGCGACAGAAACTGATGCAACAGATAGCCATGCGCGCCGTGGAGCTCGATCGCGTCGATGCCGAGGCGCGACGCCCGTTGCGCTGCAGAACCGAACGCATCGCGAATGCGGGCCAGGCCCGCGAGATCGAGCGCCTCCGGCGCGAGCTCGCCCTCCTTGTGCGGCAAGGCCGATGGCGCGACCGTCTGCCATCCGCCGTCCGCGAGCGGAATCTGCTGTCCGCCATCCCACGGCTTGTAGCTGGAGCCCTTGCGGCCGGCATGGGCGAGCTGCATCGCAACCGCGGTCTTCGAATGTTTGCGAACCGAGGCCAGGATGGGCTTCAACGCAGCTTCCGTCACATCGTCCCACAGCCCGAGACAGCCGGGCGTGATGCGCCCGATCGGCTCGACATGCGTCGCCTCGATACAGAACATCGCCGCGCCCGACAGCGCCAGCGTGTTGATGTGGGTGAAGTGCCAGTCATTGGCCGCGCCATTCTCGGCCGAGTACTGGCACATCGGCGACACCATGATGCGGTTGGCGAGTTCGAGACTGCGCAGCTTGATCGGAGTGAACAGGGCGCTCATGCTGAGTTCCAGGTTGTGACGGTTGACGCGATGATCCGATGGCCGCGAGTGTCGATCATGGACGAGCCGCGGTCAACGCGAGCCGCCGCAGCGGTATCGCTGCTCACTCCATCAGCGTGAACTGCAGCAGCAGCGTGCGCTGGATCATCGAGAAGTTGTCGTCGGACACCAGCGTCAGCACGGTCTCGCCGTCCGGCGTGACATGCGCATCGATGCCCTCGAGATTGTCGATCTCCTGGCCGAGATCGGCGGAGAAGATCGCCGGACCATCGACCAGCGCGCCCGGCGCGATCTGCGCTAGCGTCAGCCGGCGGATTCGAATGCCGACCCCGTTGAACAGCGAGAACTTGCGTTCGAGCACCAGAAGATCACCGGACGGCAGCAGCACGGCATCACTGACGTCGAACTCGTTGCTACGGACGATGCTAAACTGTCCCGCGGCCGGTCCGCCGATCAGGAAGGCCAGCAGATTGCCGTTCGCGTCCAGACCGCGCTCGGACAGCGCGATCAGGGTGCCGGCGAGCGGCAGGCCCTTCGGCACGACCACCAACGCCTCCAGTCCCTTGTTGTGGGGCAGCCGCTTGGCGGCCGGCGGCAGCGGCACGATCTCGCCGCGCGCGCCGGTTCCACCCTTGGCGAAGTCGTAGCGCAGGAGCTGGTTGACGCGTTCGAGGCCGACATAGACGATGTCTCCATCGCGCGCGAGCGACTCGGAATCATACCAACCGCGATCGGTGATGGGCCGTCCGTCCGGACCAAGCAGCGGCGCCGCTTCGACGTCGGCGAGCCCCGCGATCTCGCGACCGGAATAGGCAATGCGGCCGGTGAACCAGCCGCCCTTGTCGCTGACCGCGAGGAAGCGTTCACCCTTGGCATCGAGCCGGATGCCGGACAGGCCACCGAAGCCGGGAAAAGACGAGGTCAGCGCCACGCCGCTGCGATATTGCAGCATCCCGAAGCGCAGATGCGTCCGATCACGGAGGTCGAACGAGGGCAGCGGTCGCGCGTTGACCTCGATCTTGACCGCCGATGTGACGGAGTGCTCGTCGATGGTGACGCGTCCGCGGACCGGTGCCGGCGCAAGCTGCGCGCGAGCCGTCCTGGACCATGCGAATGCCGACACTCCGCCGATGGTCAGCGCGAGAAAGCGCCTGCGGTCGGCAATCGCCTGCAGCGACATCGTCAGCGGAGCCCCCTCCCCCACCTCCTCCAAGACGGAGGAGACGCAGCCGGCCGACGGCCGCTTACGAATGCAGCCTGCGCTTTGGTCCCGGCGCAGGCTGCGGTGCCGCGTGGGTCTCCGTGAACAATTCGGCGAGCTTCTCGGTGATGGCGCCACCGAGCTCCTCGGCATCGACGATGGTCACCGCGCGACGGTAGTAGCGGGTGACGTCGTGGCCGATGCCGATCGCGATCAGCTCGACCGGCGAGCGGGTCTCGATCTCCTCGATGATGTGGCGCAGATGCCGCTCGAGATAGTTGCCGGGATTGACCGACAGCGTGGAGTCATCGACCGGCGCGCCGTCCGAGATCATCATCAGGATCTTGCGCTGCTCGGCACGCCCGAGCAGGCGCTTGTGCGCCCAGTCGAGCGCCTCGCCGTCGATGTTCTCTTTCAACAGCCCTTCGCGCATCATCAGGCCAAGATTCTTGCGCGCCCGCCGCCACGGCGCATCGGCCGACTTGTAGATGATATGGCGGAGATCGTTGAGGCGGCCGGGATTGGCCGGCTTGCCGGCGGCAAGCCACGCCTCGCGCGACTGCCCGCCCTTCCAGGCCCGCGTCGTGAAGCCGAGGATCTCGACCTTGACGCCGCAGCGCTCCAGCGTGCGGGCGAGGATGTCGGCGCAAGTCGCGGCCACCGTGATCGGTCGGCCACGCATCGAGCCGGAATTGTCGAGCAGCAGGGTCACCACGGTGTCACGGAAGGTCGCTTCCTTCTCACGCATGAACGACAGCGGTTGATAGGGGTCGATGACCACGCGCGACAGCCGCGCCGGATCGAGGATGCCTTCCTCGAGATCGAACTCCCAGGCGCGGTTCTGCTGCGCCATCAGCCGGCGCTGCAGCCGGTTGGCGAGCCGCGCCACGATGCCCTGCAGATGTGCGAGCTGCTTGTCGAGATAGGAGCGCAGCCGCTCCAGCTCGTCATGGTCGCACAGGTCTTCCGCGGCAATGACCTCGTCGAACTTCGGCGCGAAGGCGTGATATTCCGGCCCGCGCGGCTCGTTGGCGCCGCCGCGGTTCGGACGCGTCGCCTCGCCCGGCGTCTCGTCGTCGCCGAGCTCGCCGTCGTCGAGCGTGTCGGACGCCGAAGCCTGGGCGGCCTCCATCGCGCTCTCCGACATCTCGTCCGACGTCGTCTGCGCCTGGTCTGCGCTCATCTCCTGCGCGGCGTCGGATTCGGGCGAGCCCTCGGCGCCGGACTGGTCGTTGTCGCCGTCGCGGCTGTCGTCGTTGTCCTCGTCCTCTTCGGAATCGGCGTTGCGCTCGTCGCCGAGATCCAGCGCCGACAAGAGATCGTGCACGAGGTCGCCGAACTTCGCCTGATCCTCGGTGAAGCGGCCGAGCTCATCGAGACGCTGGCCGATCCTGTCCTCCAGGAACGGACGCCAGAGATCGACCACCTTGCGCGCCGCGTTCGGCGGCGCCATGCCAGTGAGGCGCTCACGCACCATCATGGCCAACGCATCCGACAGCGGTGCGTCGGCACGGTCGGTGATCTCGTCATATTTGCCGCGATGGAAGTGATCATCGAGCATCGCCGTGAGATTCTTGGCGACGCCGGCCATGCGTTTTGCACCGATCGCCTCGACACGCGCCTGCTCGACCGCCTCGAACACGCCACGCGCCTGCGGATTGCCCGGGATCAGCTTGCGATGGATTTTCGGATCGTGGCAGGCGAGCTTCAGCGCGATCGAGTCGGCATGGCCGCGCACGACGGCGGCGTCGCGCTTGGTCATCTTGCGCGCCGGCTCCGGCAGCCGGGCCTTGCCCGGCGCAAGGCCGGGACGCTCGGCCGCGAAGGAGACTTCGAGCTCAGGCGCCCTGGCGATCGCGCGCAGGCACCCCGTGACCGACCTCTTGAAAGGTTCGGTCGGTGCTTCCTTGACGCCAGGACGGGGCTTGTTGCTCGGTGTGGTCATCTGGTTCCTGCGGCTATCGTCCCGGCGAACGCCAGGCCCGATAACCACCGGCGTTCGTTTGTTCGCACTCGCTCTCCCGCATCACCCCACGAGAGAGGCCGCGGCGTATGGGTCCCGGCCCGAGGCCGGGACCACGCCGTTGTGTCAGCTCAGCGCCACGTTGATGGAGGATTCCGGCAGCTCCGCATTGAAGCAGCGCTGATAGAATTCGGCGACCAGCGGACGCTCGAGCTCGTCGCACTTGTTGAGGAACGTCACACGGAAGGCGAAGCCGATGTCACCGAAGATCTCGGCGTTCTCGGCCCAGGTGATCACCGTGCGCGGGCTCATCACCGTCGACAGATCGCCATTGGCGAAGGCGTTGCGCGTGAGGTCGGCGAGCCGCACCATCTTGTTCACGATGTCGCGTCCCTGCGCGTTCTGATAGTGCTTGGCCTTGGCCAGCACGATCTCGACCTCCTCGTCATGGGCGAGGTAGTTGAGCGTGGTGACGATCGACCAGCGGTCCATCTGGCCCTGGTTGATCTGCTGGGTGCCGTGATAGAGGCCCGAGGTGTCGCCAAGGCCGATCGTATTGGCGGTCGCGAACAGGCGGAATGCCGGGTGCGGCTTGATCACCTTGTTCTGGTCGAGCAGCGTCAGGCGGCCCGACACCTCCAACACGCGCTGGATCACGAACATCACGTCCGGACGGCCGGCGTCGTATTCGTCGAACACCAGCGCGACGTTGTGCTGCAGTGCCCAGGGCAGGATGCCGTCACGGAACTCGGTCACCTGCTTGCCGTCCTTGACCACGATCGCGTCCTTGCCGACGAGGTCGATACGGCTGATGTGGCTGTCGAGATTGACCCGCACGCACGGCCAGTTGAGCCGCGCCGCGACCTGCTCGATATGGGTCGACTTGCCCGTTCCATGGTAGCCGGTCACCATCACGCGGCGGTTCTTGGCGAAGCCGGCCAGGATCGCCAGCGTGGTGGCGCGGTCGAAGCGGTAATCGGCATCGACCTCGGGAACGTGCGGGTCGGTCGCTGAAAAAGCCGGCACCTCAAGGTCGCTGTCGATCCCGAACACCTGCCGCACCGACACCTTCATGTCGGGCACACCGGTCATCTCCTGCGCATTGGTCGTAGCGGCGGTCGTCATTCATCCTCCGAGGTCCCGGGCATTCCCGAAACCAGATTTCATGTTTGGCTGCGGTTGAAGGGCTTCGACGCCAGCCTAGCAGAGAGCACGCGCGGGCAGAAGCCTAAGCCTTGATCAAAGTTCCGTCGTTATATCATCGAGATAGGCATGGGTGGCCGTTTTCGGAAGGCTGCCCTGCGAATCGTGCCACCTTTTCGCCCACCGGCTCTTCCCAGGAATCTCGACGTGGCACCCGGGGCCGGGGTTCCTACTTATCGGGAAGTCCCCGCCCCACCCTCTCCACCAACAGGAACCGCGTGGCCCATCTGCTCGACCCACTCATTGCCTTTGTCTCAGCGCATGCGGGACTGGCCTATCTCACCCTGTTTCTGGCCGCCTTGCTGGAGGCGATCCCGATCGTGGGCTCGGTGATTCCGGGCACGACCATCATCCTGGCGCTGAGCGCGCTGATTCCGGGCGGCGAGCTGACCCTGCAATGGGTGCTGGCGGCGGCCGTCCTGGGCGCGGTGCTCGGGGACGGCGGGGCGTTCTGGGTCGGCCATCGCCGGCAGCGCGAGATCCTGGCGAACTGGCCATTCTCGAACTATCCGCGCCTGGTGGCGCAGAGCGAGGCCTTCTTCCACCGGTTCGGCACCCTGGCGATCTTCTTCGCCCGCTTTGTCGCGCCGATCCGAGCCGTCGTGCCGATCACGGCCGGCGCGCTCGACATCCCTCCGCTGCGCTTCTACGCCGTGAACATCCCAGCCATCGCGCTGTGGGCCTGCGCCCACGTCCTGCCCGGCGTCTTCGCGGTGCAGCTGTTGCACCGTTATGGCGGGATTCCGCATCATAGCCATATCGCCAAGTCCACCTGGATCATCGCGGCTGTCGCGGGCACGATCGTGGTCTGGCTGGTCCTCAGATTGGTGCGGAAGCGGCGCGAGTCTGAGCTCGCCGCTGGCGTCACGGATTAGAACGCTACAGCGCATCCAACATGGCTCCGCGGCCGGGTGCGGGTCCGATATAGCGAGCACGTGGGCGGATCAGGCGGCCGTGCTGCAGCTGCTCGCAGGCATGGGCGAGCCAGCCGACGCAGCGTGCCATCGCGAACAGCGCCAGCTCGCTGCCGGCAGGCAGCCGCAGGCTATGCACCAGCACCGCCAGCGCATAGTCGATATTGACGAACTCGCCGGTCGCCTCGGCGATCCGCTCCGGCACCTCGCGGGTGAATTTGCGCGGCGCGCCGGCGCGCGTCAGCGCCTCCAGCAGCGAGATGGCGCGGGGGTCGCCGTGCTTGTAGACGCCGTGGCCGAAGCCGGCGAAGCGCTCGCCGAGCGCCACCCGCTCGCGGATCAGCGGCGCGGCATCGCGATCAACGAGGGTCTTCACCAGTTGCGACGCCAGGACGCCGGCGCCGCCGTGCTGCGGTCCTTTGAGCGCCGCAAGACCCGCGATGACGGCATCGTAGAGACTGAGGCCCGTCGACGCCGCACAGCGGACGGTGAAGGTCGACGCGTTCAGCTCATGATCGGCCAGCAGCACCAGGGTGCGGCGGATCAGGTCCGGCGCATGTTCATGTCCGGGCGCCCAGCTCCGCGCGACCTGAACATGCAGCGGATCGGCTGAGGCGGGCTGGTTCAACATGGTTGCGACCACCAGCCGGACGATGCGCGCGCCGACCAGCGCCCGACCATCGGGAGCGCGGTTGAACGCCGCGGGATCGGCATGTGTCGCCAGCGCCAGCACCGCGATGGCCCGGTCGATCGGCGCCGCGCGCCGCGCGGCATCGGCGATGAAACCCATCTCCTCCGACACGGCCGGAAGGTTGCCCGGCGCAAACGGATCGAGCGCGGTCACGTCCCACAGCAGGGTCGCAGCATGTTCCAGCGTGCCGCGCACGGCTAGGTCGACGCAATTGACGCCTCGATAGATCGGACCGGCTTCGGTGATTGTCGACACGGCGGAATCGAACACGGGGAGGTCCGCATCGAAGCTGCGGAAGGCGCGCGGCTCGGGGGCCGGTGCGCGCCGCTCCTTCAGGGCCCGGATGTCCTCGGCGCGATAGCGGTTGCTGCGCGAATTCGGCGACGGCTCGGAGCGGACCAGTCCGCGGCTGACATAGGCGTAGAGGGTGGCCGGCGAGATCGCCAGTTCAGCCGAAGCTTCGCGCGCAGATAGGTAAAGACCGCTGTCTTTTTTCATATTGATCAGCTTAATCAAGATTGATCAAGTTGTCGACTGGGCGGATCTTGGCAGCGTGACCATTTCTCGAAGGAGACCCGCCATGACCATCCAGCTCGGCAAGACCCCCATCGGCCTCGACGGAATCGCCGCCGCCGAGACCGTGCTCAGCAACGTCGACGGCCAGCAGGGGGAGCTCATCATCGCCGGAGCGCGTGTGGCCGACCTCGCCGCCGCCAGCGGCTTCGAGGGCGTGACTGCCCGACTATGGAGCGCGGCGACGAAGCGCAGCGTCGGCGAGACGGATGTCCGTGCCAGCCTCGGCCAGGCCCGCGCGCGCGCCTTTACGCGGCTGCCCGAGCTGCTCGCCGCGACCTCCGGCCTGTCGATCATCGACGGCTTCCGCGCCGCCATCGCGGCGCTGCGGTCCGAGCCCGGGCTCGACGACGAAGCCACGATCGTCGGCGCCTGCCCGGTGATCGCCGGCGCCCTGGTCCAGCGCGCACAGGGAGCACAGCCGATTGCGCCCGATCCTGACGCCAGCCACGCCGCCGACACCCTGCGCATGGTCCGCGGCGATACGCCTGCGGCTGGCGAGGTGGCGACGCTGGACACGTATCTCGTCACCGTCAGCGATCACGGCATGAACGCCTCGACCTTCGCCGCGCGCGTCGTCGCCTCGACCCAGGCCGACCTGTTCGCATCGGTTACCGCCGGCTATTGCGCGCTCACCGGCCCGCTGCATGGCGGGGCGCCGGAGCCGGTGCTGGAGATGCTCAACGCGATCGGCACGCGCGAGAACATCAAGCCGTGGGTCGACGCGGCGCTCGGCCGCGGCGAGCGGCTGATGGGGTTCGGACATCGGATCTATCGCGTGCGCGATCCGCGGGCCGACGTGCTCAAGGCCGCGATCGAGCGGCTGGCGGGCAGCGGCGCCGACCTGCCGTTTGCGAGCGAGGTGGAGGCTTACATCCGCCAGGCGCTGCGGCGGAAGAATCCGGAGCGGGCGCTCGACACCAATGTCGAGTTCTTCACCGCCATCCTGCTCGATGCGCTGAAGATTCCGCGCCAGGCGTTCACGCCGATCTTCGCGGTGGCGCGCGCCGCCGGCTGGACCGCCCATGCGCGGGAGCAGCAGCGGACGGGGCGGTTGATCCGGCCGAGCTCGGCCTATATCGGGCCGAAGCCCTGAGACCTTCGACGCAACGCGCGGCAGCCTCACGCGCTGCCGCGCGTCAGCCCTTCACCACCGTCTTCAGGTAGTTGTAGGCCTTGATGATCTCGATCAGGCGATCCTCGGTGGAGCGGTCGCCGCCATTGGCATCGGGATGGTGCTGCTTCACCAGCGCCTTGTACTTGACCTTGACGTCTTCCAGCGTCGCGTCGGGACCGAGGCCCATGACCTGCAGCGCCTTGCGCTCGGCGTTGAACACCTTGCGCGTCTCGGCCTTGGGGGCCGACCGGGGATCCGGGCGCCAGCTGCCGCGGCCGTTGATCTCGGCGAATACGCTGAACGGATCGGCGGCATCGCCGAGATCGCCCTCGGCGCTGCCGGTGCCGCGCTTGGCCGACGTGTTGGCCCCCATCTTCCAGGTCGGGCGGTGTCCGGTCAGCGCATCCTTCTGATAGCGCGCGACCGCCTCGGCGTTCATCCCCGAGAAGAAATTATAGGACTGGTTGTACTCGCGCACGTGATCGAGACAGAAGTGCCAATACTCGCGCGCGTTCTCGCGTCCCTTGGGCGCGCGATGCGAGCCCTTGTTCTTGCAGTCCGGCCACTGACAGGGCTGGGCCTCCTCGCGCACCACCGGCTGCCGCGCAGCCGCCTTCTTGGGCTTGATGCGGATGGAGTCGAAGAATTTGTTTGAATCGATCGGCATGGCGGACTTTGACTACGCAACGCGAAAAGCTTCAAGTCTTGACATTGCGAATACCTCGGGCGGGGACCGCCGATTGACGAAAAATAATTTGATGCGTATTTCCAGAGACCATGCGGACCCGAGATGCTATCATCAAAAAGTTGCGCGAAGCTTTCACGCCTGAAAGCCTCGATGTTCAGGACGAATCACATCTGCATGAAGGCCATATGGGCCATCAGCCGAGCGGTGAGACCCATTTCCGCGTGTATATTGTGTCGCAGGCCTTCGCGGGCAAGAGCCGTGTCGATCGCCACCGCCTGATCAACGCCGCATTGGCAGCGGAACTTGCCGGCTCGGTGCACGCGCTCGCGCTGCATGCGAAGGCGCCGGGCGAGGCTTGATCCCAATTAGAACGCCGTGCCTGCACGGCGCGGCCGCGTCTCCTCGGTTTCGCCGCGCGGCACCGGTACGATGCGCAGCGCAGTGATGCGATTGCGCTCCCGGCGCAGCACGCGAAACCGGAAGCCGTGAAACGTGAAGCTCTGGCCGCGCTCGGGGATCGAACGCGCCTCGTGAATGACGAGACCGGCAACTGTCGTTGCTTCCTCATCCGGCAGCGTCCAGTCCATCGCGCGATTGAGATCGCGGATCGGCACTGAGCCATCGACGACGACGGATCCGTCCGGCTGCACGCGCACACCCGCGACCTGCACATCCTGCTCGTCGGAGATGTCGCCGACGATCTCCTCCAGAATATCCTCCAGCGTGACGATGCCTTCGACCTCGCCATACTCGTCGACCACGAGCGCGAAATGCGTCTTGCGCCGGCGGAACGCCTTCAGCTGTTCCGACACGGACCGCATCTCGGGTACGAACCACGGCGGCAGCGCCAGTGAAGCAACGTCGATGTGCGACACGTCGCCCTCGGCGGCGCGGATCGCACGCAGCAAGTCCTTCGCATGCAGCACGCCGATGATGTTCTCCGGCGTGCCGCGCCACAGCGGGATGCGTGTGTATTCGGTGGCGAGCACCTCGCGCACCAGTTCTTCCTGCGGCAGGTCCGCATTCACCATCACCATCTCGGTGCGGTGGACCATGACGTCGGACACCTGCAATTCGCGCAGATCGAGCAGGCCGCCGAGCATGTCGCGATCCTGCTTCTCGACCTTGCCTTCATGATGCAACAGATCGACGGCGCCGCGCAGGCGTTCGGTCGGCGACAGGATCGGCTGATTGGCCCCGACCTTGAAGCCGATCAGCCGCATCAGCCCGCGCACGATCGCTTCGATCACGGCGAGCACCGGACCGAGCACGATCACCGCCGCCCGCATCGGCCTGGCGACCGCGAGCGAGACGCGATCCGGCGCGTTGATCGCGATCGTCTTCGGCAGCACCTCGGCAAAGATCACGACCAGCGCGGTCATCACGCCGGTCGCGTAGAGCACGCCGACCTCACCGAACCAGGCGGTGAAAATACCGGTCGCCAGCGCGGAGGCGCCGATATTGGCGATGTTGTTGCCGAGCAGCAGCGCGCCGATCAGCCGTTCGCGCGTGTCGAACAGGCTCGACACCACGTCGGCATCGCGATTGCCCTGCTTCGACAGCCGCAGCATCGAGGCGCGAGAGGCGCCGGTCAGCGCGGTCTCGCTCAGCGCAAAGAAGGCGGAGGCGGCGAGGAGGAGAATGACGACGGAGAGTGTGAACCAGTCCATGACGCCGATGTCGCTCTGGAGGGAGGCAGCCGATGATCCGTTGGCACTGCTCAATACGGCGTAAAGCCCGGGATCAGCTTCTGCTGCGCAATTTGGCCTGGAGAAAGTCGCGGACCCGCGCCGGATCGACGTCGTTCGCGATGACGGCGCGGCCGATGGCTTCCATCAGGATGAAGGTCAACTTGCCGCGCTTGACCTTCTTGTCCTGCGCCATCAAGGCCAAGAGCCGGTCGGCGTCGCCGATCCCCTCCTGGGCAAAGCCGGCGATGTCCTGCAGATGGGTCGGCAGGCCGACCGCAGCAAGGTGACGCTCGATGCGCACGACGTCGTCCGGCGGCAGCATGCCGAGCTCGGCCGAGAACTGCGCCGCCAGCACCATGCCGACGGAAACGCCCTCGCCGTGGAACAGGCGGTCGGAGAAGCCGGTGACGGCCTCCAGCGCATGGCCGAAGGTGTGGCCGAGATTGAGCAGCGCGCGGTCGCCAGTCTCGCGCTCGTCGCGGGCCACGATCGCCGCCTTGGCGCGGCACGAGGTCGCGACCGCGTGCTCGCGCGCGGCGCCGCCTCTGACGATGTCGGCGTGATTGGCCTCGAGCCAGGCGAAGAAGCTGGCATCGCCGAGCAGGCCGTATTTGGCGACCTCGGCATAGCCGGCGCGGAACTGGCGCGGCGACAGGGTATCGAGCACGGCGGTGTCGGCGATCACCAGCACCGGCTGATGGAAGGCGCCGAGCAGGTTCTTGCCTTGCGGCGAATTGATGCCGGTCTTGCCGCCGACGGAGCTGTCGACCTGCGCCAGCAGCGAGGTCGGCACCTGCACGAAATCGACGCCGCGGCGCAGGATGGCGGCCGCGAAGCCGGCGAGATCGCCGACCACGCCGCCACCGAGCGCGACGACCAGATCGTTGCGTTCGATCCTGGCAGCGATCAGCGCCTCGCTGACCTTCTCCAGGCCGGCATAGGTCTTGGAGCCCTCGCCCTCATCGACCACGATCGTGGACGCCGGGATGCCCGCCTCCGCCAGGATCGCCTCGGTCGGCTTCAGCCAATGCGCGGCCACGGTACGGTCGGTGACGATGGCCGTGCGCACGCCCGGCCGCAGCGCCGCGATGCGCTGGCCGAGCGAAGCCAGCACGCCGCGGCCGATGACGATGTCATAGGCGCGCTCGCCGAGCGCGACGTCGACGATGATCGGATCGGAATGCTTCAGAGGTGCTGTCATCGGAGCGCGCCCATCGCGTGCGGAGGATCGGGTTGAACTGGATCGGGTTGCGGTCCGGCCGGCCCCGCCTCGGTCTCCGGTGACGAGAAGAACGCCTGCAGCGCCTCAATGCAGTCCTCGACAACGCGATCATGCGGCACATCGCGCGAGCAGATCGTGAGATCGGCAAGCTGGTAGACCGGCTCGCGCTCGACGAGCAGGCGAGCGACCGTGCCTTCGGGATCGGCGGTCTGCAGCAGCGGCCGGTCGGCCCGCCGCCGGACGCGGCGCATGATCACGTCGGCATCGGCCTTCAGCCAAACAGAGACCGCCTTCTCATGGATGCGCCGCCGCGTCTCCTCGCGCATGAAGGCGCCGCCACCGGTTGCCAGCACACCGGGCCCGTTTTCGAGCAGCCGGGCGATCACCCGGGCCTCGCCGTTGCGGAAATAGTCCTCGCCGCGCGATTCGAAGATTTCCGGTATGGTCATGCCGGCCGCGGTCTCGATCTCGGTGTCCGCATCGACGAAGGGCAGCCGCAACCGCGCCGCGAGCCGCCGGCCCACGGTCGACTTGCCGACACCCATCATGCCGACCAGCACGATCAGCCGCTTGCCGAGGCCTGCGAGAATAGCGGTCTCCGGAGCGGCTGGGCTTACAGCGGGTTGGGACGTGTCGGTCATATGAAGGCTTCTAACCCAGCCCCTGCTGCTTTCAAAGGCATCCTGTTCCGCGACACGCAACCGGTTCTCCCCGCGGACGTCGTTCCGGGGCGCGCGCAGCGCGAGCCCGGAACCCATACCCACAGGATGCTGTGTGAGGCAGGCTGGCTGTTGGCATCTCGCCGACGACATCGTCCTGCGGTGATGGATTCCGGGCTCGCCGCGCTGCGCGCGCCGCCCCGGAATGAGGGAGCAAGCAGAACCGACCTCCGGACGAACGGTGGAGAGCGCCGGACTTGCCAGCCGGGTGCGAACATGTTGGATGAAACTATTCCTTCCCTGGTGGCCCGCGCGACCCCGATGCCCAGCCTGTTCCGCTTCCTGACCGTGATCGCCGTCATCGTCGGCGTGGTCTATGGCGCGATCTACGCGCTGGCGAATTTCGTCAGTCCCAAATCGCGGGAGATGACGGTGACGATCCCGCCGGACAAGTTCCAGAAGAAATGATCCGGCACGCGAGCGCGAACTCAAAAGTCACACGGCATTGATTAAGCATTTTGCGCTTCTCTGAGGTGGCCGGGCGCCGCGATATCGGCCAGATTTGCAGTCACCGCTCGATGTGCCCCGGCGAATACCTCGTAGTGATTCGATCGCCTCGGACGCAGCGGATTTCACGACATGAAGGTCAAGGCCTCCGACGCCAGGCTGATGAGCCTGTTCCTCGACATGATGGCCGCCGAGCAGGGCGCCGGTCAGAACACGCTGGACGCCTATCGCCGCGACCTCACCGATCTCTCCGAATTTCTCGGCGGCAAGGCCAACAGCTTCGCCACGGCCGACACCCAGGCGTTGCGCGACTATCTCGCCGACCTCGATACCAGGGGCTTCAAGTCCTCCAGCGTGGCGCGGCGGCTGTCGGCGATGCGGCACCTGTTCCGCTTCCTGCTGAGCGAGCGCATCCGCAGCGACGATCCCGCCGCCATCCTGTCCGGCCCGAAACGCGGCCGTTCCTTGCCCAAGGTGCTGTCGATCGGCGATGTCGACCGGATGCTGACCAGGGCCAAGGAGCTCTCCGAGGTCGGCGAGGCCTCGCCGGCGCAGCGGCTGCGCGCGCTGCGGCTGTATTGCCTGCTCGAGGTGCTGTACGCGACCGGCCTGCGCGTCTCCGAGCTGGTGGCGCTGCCGCGCACCGCGGCCCGCAACGACGCCCGCATGATCGTGGTGCGCGGCAAGGGCAACAAGGAGCGGCTGGTGCCGCTGAACCAGGCCTCGCGCCAGGCGATGGCCGACTATCTCGCCGCCCTGGATGCGCTGAAGCCTGAGAAGAAGGCCAGTGCGACATTCGGCAAATGGCTGTTTCCCTCGTTCGGCGAGAGCGGCCACCTCACCCGCCAGCACTTCGCCCGCGACCTCAAGGAACTCGCGGTGGCCAGCGGCCTGCCCGCCCGGCTGGTGTCGCCGCACGTGCTGCGCCACGCCTTCGCCAGCCATCTGCTGCACAACGGTGCCGACCTGCGCATCGTCCAGACCCTGCTCGGCCACACCGACATCTCGACCACCCAGATCTACACCCACGTGGTCGAGGAGCGCCTCAAGAGCCTGGTCCGCGACCTGCACCCGCTGGCCGAGACCTGACCTCGCTTCACACCTTCCCGAAACCAAATCCGCCGGCGTGACGCCCGGCCGGCTTGACTTCGCGCCCGTCTGCCCCGAAAGAGCGCCATCCTGCCCGCGATCCCGGCGCGATGCCTGGAGGCTGGGCACCGATCGTACCCTAAGCTCCTGAAGTCGTTCGGCTTCAGGTCCGAAGGCCGAACCGATTTCGTCTCCCAGCGCTCTTCCTTCAGCTCTTCCATGCCGGATCCCATGCGCAGCTACCTCGATTTCGAAAAGCCTGTTGCCGAGCTCGATTCCAAGGTCGACGAACTCCGGGCGATGGCCGCCTCCGGCACCGATATCGGCGAGGAGGTCAGCCGGATCGAGGAGAAGGCCGGCCAGGCGCTGGCCGAGCTCTACGCCACGCTCACGCCGTGGCAGAAGACCATGGTGGCCCGCCATCCGCAGCGGCCGCACTTCACCGACTTCGTGGGCGGGCTGATCACCGAGTTCACCCCGCTCGCCGGCGACCGCAAGTTCGGCGAGGACGCCGCTCTGCTCGGCGGCTTCGGCCGCTTTCGCGGCGAGCCGATCTGCGTGATGGGCCAGGAAAAGGGCGCCACCACCGAGTCCCGGCTCAAACACAATTTCGGCATGGCCCGTCCCGAAGGCTACCGCAAGGCGGTCCGGCTGATGGAGATGGCCGAGCGCTTCGGCATCCCCGTGCTGTCGCTGGTCGATTCCGCCGGCGCCTATCCCGGCATCGGCGCCGAGGAGCGCGGCCAGGCCGAAGCGATCGCGCGCTCGACCGACGCCTGCCTGGCGCTCGGCGTCCCCAACATCGCGATCATCACCGGCGAAGGCATGTCGGGCGGCGCGATCGCGCTGACCACCGCCAACCGGGTGCTGATGCTGGAGCACGCGATCTACAGCGTGATCTCGCCGGAAGCCGCCTCCTCGATCCTCTGGCGCGACGGCACCAAGGCGCAGGAAGCCGCCAACAGCATGAAGATCACCGCCCAGGACATGCTCCGCTTCGGCGTGGTCGACACCATTCTCAAGGAGCCGGTCGGCGGCGCTCACCGCGATCCCGCGGCAATGATCGCGGCGACCGGCGAGGCGATCGCCCAGGCGCTCGACGAGCTGAAGGGCCTCGACGCCGACGCCATCCGCAAGCAGCGCCGGCAGAAGTTCATCGAGATCGGCCGCAAGCTCGGCTGACCGGGCTTGCGCTCGGGCCTCGGCGCTCGCGGTTTTGTGAGTCTTTCCAGCCGTTTGGCCGCATTTCGGCCCCGCCGACGGGGTCTGCTGTTTAGAAGTTGTTGACCAAGGCGGCCGGGGCCAGGTGGCATCGCCGGAGCGCGGGTTGCGAGGCCTGGGGTCAAAGGCTACAATTTTAATCAATGGTTTGACGGCATGACGCAGGGTCGACCCGTGATTTATCCAGCTTTCGGGCCGATCGGGTGAGATGAGACTGGGGTGTTGCGGCATGCGGGGTTTGCGGGGAGCTTTGCTTTGATCAACCGCGCTTTCGTCCGGGTTCTCCTGACCTCGGCGGCGTTGGCCGCCGGTGCGCTGCTGACCGGTTGCAACAGCGATCAGGTCGGACTCGCCACCAACGCCAAGGCCAACCAGCCGGTACCGCCGAAGCTCGTCGCGACGATGGGCGAGAAGGATATGGATCTGCAGTCGCCGATCCTGGTCCGCGTCTTCAAGCAGGAGGCCGAGCTCGAGGTCTGGAAGCAGGACCGCTCGGGCAAGTTCGCGCTGCTCAAGACCTATCCGATCTGCCGCTGGTCGGGCGATCTTGGACCCAAAGTGCGCGAGGGCGACCGCCAGGCGCCGGAGGGCTTCTACTCGATCAATCCGAGCCAGATGAACCCGCAATCGGCCTACTATCTGTCGTTCAACACCGGCTATCCGAACGCGTTCGACAAGGCGCTCGGCCGCACCGGCTCGCAGCTGATGGTGCATGGCGACTGCTCGTCGCGCGGCTGCTTCGCGATGACCGACGAGCAGATCGCCGAGATCTATGCGCTCGGGCGCGAGTCGTTCTTCGGCGGCCAGCGCGCCTTCCAGTTCCAGGCCTATCCGTTCCGGATGACGCCGGTGAACATGGCGAGGCACCGCAACAATCCGAACATGCCGTTCTGGCGCATGATCAAGGAAGGCTATGACGCCTTCGAGGTCACGCGGCAGGAGCCGAAGGTCGACTTCTGCGAGAAGAAATACGTCTTCAACGCCCAGAAGCCGCCGGGCGCGACGCATGATCCGGTGTTCGACGCCTCTGCCAAGTGCCCGGCCTATGTCGTGCCCGACGAGATCACCGCCGCCGTGCGCGACAAGCAGCAGGCCGACGAGGCGGAATATGCCAAGCTCGTCGCCAAGGGCACGCCGGTCGCCAAGCTCAACACCGGCATCGACGGCGGCATGAATCCGATCTTCGCCAGCCGCGTGCCCGGAGCCTCCACCGGCCTGTCCGACGCCGGCGAGGCGCCGGGCCTGTCGCTCGCCAACTTCCAGGCCGCGCCAGGCACGATCCCCGGTCACGTCAACCCGCCGCGCGCGCCCGGCGCCGACGAGGTCGCGATGCCGGCCAGTGCCGCGGAGGCGCCGGTGAGCGCGCCGTCGACCCGCGTGGCGGCCATCAGCGCGCCCGAGAAGCCGAGCTTCATGTCGAGCCTCGCCCGCAAGGTCGGGATCGGCGGCAATGCGGCGGCAGAGAGCACAGCGACAGCCAAGCCCGCGCCGAGCAAGACCGCAGAGGCGAAGCCCGCCGAGACCAAGCCAGCGCCGAAGCCGGTCGCGGCCAAGCCCGCCGAGACCCGGCAGGCTGCCGCGCGGCCGCCGTTCAAGCCGGCCACGAGCGAGGCGCCGGCCACCACCGCTTCGGCCCCGGCCCAGACCCAGACCCAGACCGCGCTGGTCTCCGGCGCCGTCCCGGTGCTGCAGTCGAACTCGTTCGACAGCCGGTTTTCGGGATTCAAGTAGGTAGGACGTCGGCGCCGCCATTTGCGCGACGCCGCCGGCTCGCGAGAACCGGGCCGCATGCATGACGCCACCCTCCCCTGGAGGGGAAGCACCGCGTTCGTGGTGCCATCGTGGTCAACGATCTCAAACTGCATCTGGGGATGCGCGTCTCTGTTCTCGCGGCGCATTCGGCGTCCGAGCGATGCATCGATCTCACCCTCTTCAAGACCGAGGGTGCAGGGAAGGCCGGACCTCGACTGAGGCCCGTGGCCCGCCTGCGAAAAAAATGCAGGCGGCAGGAACCACAGGTCCAGCCGGACGATCCGGCCCTCCCTGCGCGACGGTTTGAACGGCTGCTTCGCGCTCTCCCTGGGGACCGGGCTGTCTTGCCCCCATCACCGGCGAGATGCACGAGGCATCATCAGCCGGCTTGACCTCAGCGTCGGGAGGCCAGGACCACGCGACTTGACCGTACGGACCGGTGTTGTTCGTCGGCGCGATCAAGTCACGCTGCAAACCGGCCCGCCCATCACATCCCGCACTCCACGCTTCGTGACGACCGCGCAGCGCCCCTCGTCGATGAGGCGGGATGGAATGAATAGATCACGAATTTCCGAAATTGCGAAGCGGAATATTTTTGCTCACGGGACTGGACAGCCCAAATCAGCCTGAACGCGCAGGCGAAATCCGGTTTTCCGCGCCAGAGACTTTGCGGCGGATCGGGGGAATGACGCGCCCGCATTCGCGACGAGCAGCAGGACCGAGTCGCCCGACGGGCAGACACGACAGCATCGCCCAAGGCCGCACGAAGGCAGGCCGGTTGACGTTCCGGGCATCATGTCATATTAAAAGTTACATGAGACCCAACAGCCAGTTGTCCGGCATCCTCCATGTCCTGCTCCACATGGCGGAGCACGACGGTCCGGTCACCTCCGAGGCGCTCGCAGCGATGATGCAGACCAACCCGGTCGTGATCCGCAGAATCATGGCGGGGCTCCGGGACAGCGGCTATGTGCGCTCCGAGAAAGGCCATGGCGGCGGCTGGACGCTCGCCTGCGATCTGGCGGCCGTCACCCTGCGCGACGTCTACGATTCGCTCGGACGTCCGTCGCTGTTCGCGATCGGCCATCGGAGCGACAATCCCGACTGTCTCGTCGAGCAGGCGGTCAATGCGGCGCTCGACACCTCCATCCAGGCGGCCGAGACGTTGCTGCTGTCCCGTCTTGGCGCCATCACGCTGGCGGCGCTGAGCGCTGATTTCCACGACCGCCTCGAACGACGCAAGCGACCTCGCAAGGGAGACATTTGTCATGCCGGCTGACATTGCCGACGGCGCTCAGCAGTTCATCCGCGCGTTTTCCGATCCCGAATTCGTCGCGCGCTACACCGATGGTCCACGGCGCTTCGTGCCCGGTCTCGACGGGCTGCACCGCATGACGGCGGTTCTGCTGGCCGAGCGGGCGCCCGACCATGCGCGGGTGCTCGTGCTGGGCGCGGGCGGCGGGCTCGAGCTCGATGCGTTGGCCGAAGCGCACCCATCGTGGACCTTCGTCGGGGTCGATCCGGCGCCGCAGATGCTGCGACTCGCCGAACGCACGCTCGGCGCGCGGATCAGCCGGGTCGAACTGATCGAGGGCACCATCGACGCTGCGCCGGCCGGCCCGTTTGACGCGGCGACATGCCTGCTGACGCTGCATTTTCTGGCAACGCCGGAGCGTTTGCAGACAGTCCGCGCCGTGCACGACCGACTCCGCCCTGGCGCGCCGTTCGTGGTCGCCCATAGCTGCCTGCCGAAGGAGCCGACTGAGCGGGCTCTGTGGCTGGATCGCTACGCGGCCTATGCCGTTGCGTCGGGCACGGACCCCGAGCAGGCAAGGACGATGCGCGCGACCGTCGATGCCAGCGTCAACATGCTGAGCCCGGAGGACGATGAAGCGATCCTACGTGACGGCGGCTTTCGCGATGCCCGTCGCTTCTTTGCTGCGCTGACTTGGCATGGCTGGATCGGCCACGCCTGAACGGCGGCTGAGCATCACACCGATGCCCCCCTGAACGATCGCGATCAGGGCCTGCTAATGAGTTGCCCGGCCTAAGCGGGCATCCACGTATTCCCTCCCTGCGGCCACTGAAGAGGTGGATGGCCTGGCCTTGCGGACAGGCTTCGCGCCGGAGCCCTGCCACCTCTCAGCTTGCGTGACGTCGCGCACGGAGCGCGGGGACGCGATCTGCGACAAACGGCGCGTCACCCGAGGCGAGGTGACGCAACCGAGAGGAGCAGGTCATGAGCTTTTGGGATGATATCGGAGATGCCGTCAGTTCCGCCGTCGACGACGTGAAGGACGTCGCGAAGGATGTGGCGGGTGCGGTCGGCGGCGCGGCGGGCGCCGTGGTCAACACGGTCGAGCACGTCGCCGGCGATGCGGCGCATGCCGTGGGCAGCGTGGTGCACGGCATCGGCGCGCTCGGCGGCGAAGCCATCCATACCGTGGGCGGCGTGCTCGGCGCGATCGGGCATGGCGCCGAGGCGATCGGCGGCGGCCTGCTTCACACCGTCGGCGACGTCGCGTCGACCGTGGTCCATGTCGGCGGTGACGTGCTCCACACCGGCATCAACGTGGCGGGTGATCTGGCGTCCGGAGTGAGCGATCTCGCGCACGGCAATATCGATGGCCTCGTCAACGACGTGAAGCATATCGGCGGCCACATCGTCGACGGCGGGCTGAACGTCGCGGGTGACGTCGCCCATGGCGCCCTCGACGTCGCCGGCGACCTCGCGCACACCGCGGTCGGCCTCGGCGAGGCCGGGCTGGAGGCAGCGGGCGCAGTCGGCCACGGCGCGCTCGACATGGCCGGCACCATCGTCGGAACGGCCGGCGAGGTCGGCATGGACGCGCTGGACGCCGCGGGCGCGGTGGTGAAGGGCGGCTTCGACGCCGGCGTGGCGGTGGCTGACGGGGCCATCGGCGTGGTCACCGACACGGCGTCGGCGGCCGGCCACCTGATCGGCGGACCGATCGGCGAGGCGATCTCCGGCATCGCGCACGGCGCCGATGCGGTCGGCACCGGAATCGTCGACGGCGTCGGCCATTTCGTCGGCGAGGGTCTCAACGGGCTGGCGCAGACCGCGGGCGATTTGAGCCACTCGCTGGGGCAGCAGCTCGACGCGATCGGCCACGATCTGGGCTCGCTGGTCAACGACCTCAGCCATGGCGATCTCGGCGCTGCCATCGGCGATATCTTCAAGCTGGCGCAGGACGGCTTGCGCAGTGACGGCATCGCGGTCGCCCATGGCGGGTCCGAGGGCGGCAGCCATGGCGGGTTCTGGGACTCGATCGCCTCGGCGATCCAGCACGCGGGCGACAACGCCCAGGGCGGCGAAGGCTCGGGGTTGGGCTCCGGATTCGGCTCCGGTCCGCTGCACGGCGAAGGCTCGTCGCACAACCCGATCATCGTCGACAATTTCGGCGACCATGGCCACCCCGGCAACACCGGCATCGTGCCGCCGAATTTCGATCACGCGCCCGTGGCCGTGCACGATGCGCCGCACGCCGACTACAGCCACATCGTCCAGATGGACGATTCGCATCACTTCGCGATGCATGGCTGAGGCAAGCAGGACATCCCGCCGTGACCGTCACGGCGGGATGTCGCGTCAGGACCGATCGGCGCTCTGCTGGACGATGGCCGGCGGCGCGCCGGTCGCCTGCGCGCGATCACGCGGCAGGTGATCGTTCATTGCCGAGAGTGCGCACAGCGCCAGCGAGCCCCAGACCGCGGCGCTGAAATACAGCGACATCCAGGCGATCTCTTCCTTCCAGTGCTCGAACTCGTGGGTGACGGTCCAGCGGGTGGCGGAGTCGCGCAGGCCGGCGAGCGGATGCAGCAGCGGCGTGCCGGCGGCGCGCTCGATGCGCCAGCGCTTCACATACATCGGGACATCGATCACGACGAGGAAGGCGAGATAGCAGGCGATGCCGACGAGGCCCGCGATCAGCAGGCCGCGCACCACGCCATCGAACTCCGGCAGCAGCCGGCCGAGCCCGATGCCGACGAGCAGGAAGGCCACCGCCCACAGCGAGTTCTCGATCGCGTTGTAGAGGAAATTCCGGGTGACGACAGCGTACCAGGAACAGATCTCGGCGATGACGATCAGCGGCACGATGATACGGGCCATGTTCACCGCGGTCTCGGCATCGGCGATGGCGCCGAGCTGCGCGAGGATGATGGCCCACTGTGCCGCGAAGGCGATCTCGGCGATGGTCGCCACGGTGCGGCCGACGAACACGCTCGACAGCCAACTGTCGACCAGGCAGATGCGCTGCACGTCGGCGCGCGGCAGCACCGAGCGGAAGGCGCAGCCGAACACATAGGCCGCCGACAGCGCCAGCATCGAACCGGTCTGGGACGCCTGCCCCGCCGAACTGCTGCCGCCGTTGAGCTGGCGGTACAGGATGAACCAGAACACGATGTTGGCGAGGCTGACGAGCGTCAGCATCGCCCACCACAGGGCGACCGGGTTCGACAGGGCTCGCGACTGCGCACGCATCCGGGCACTCCAATTTTCATGTGAACGACATGGGATCGTATTAATTTCGTCATGGAGCGGCAACCCGTTCCGGCCACGGAAGGCGCGCAAAAGGCCGTGTGCCGGGAGGGAGGTCGGCAACCGCGCGGCGGCCCCATCCCATGCCCTGCACGGCCAGGAACTTCCGCCCTTCCTCGCCGTTCATGACGCGGCTGCGGCGTCGCGCCGCGGCCTGTCATCATCAGCCTGGAGCCGCGCAATGGCCGCAGCCCGCCATCTGCAGCGCGCGCCGCTGCTCACCTTCACCGCGATCGTTGTCGGCCTGATGGGCCTCGCGCTGCTCGCCGGCGGGGCGTGGCTCGCCGCGATCGGCGGCTCACCGTATTACCTGGTCGCAGGCCTCGCGCTGCTGGTCGTCGCGGTGCTGCTGTGGCGGCGGCATGCGGCGGCGCTGTGGATCTATGCGGCGCTGCTGCTGGGCACGATGATCTGGGCGATCTGGGAGGTCGGGTTGGATTTCTGGTCGCTGGCGCCGCGCGGCGACGTGCTGGTGCCGCTCGGCGTCTGGCTGCTGCTGCCATTCATCACGGCGCATCTGGTGGGCGACATGCGCGCGGCGCGCTGGGGGCTCGTGGCCGTGCTTGCGGTGGCCGTGGTCGTGCTCGGCGCCTCCTTGCGCGGCGATCGTTTCGGCGCCGATGGCGCGCTGCCGCAGACCGCGGCGGCGACGGCCGGCACCGATACCGCGCCAGCCGAGGCGCAGGCGGACTGGACCGCCTATGGCGCGACCAATTTCGGCACGCGCTTCTCGAGCCTGAAGCAGATCACACCCGACAATGTGAAGACTCTCAAGCTCGCGTGGGAATTCCGCACCGGCGACCGCAAAGGGCCCGACGATCCCGACGAGTTCACCAACGAGGTCACGCCGCTGAAGATCGGCGATCTGCTCTACACCTGCTCGCCGCATCAGATCGTGTTCGCGCTCGATGCCGCCACCGGCAAGCAGCGCTGGAAGTTTGGTCCACAGATCAAACATCACAAGAATTTCCAGCACATGACCTGCCGCGGCGTGGCCTATCACGAGACCAAGCCGGGCGCGGTCGACGTGTCAGGCGCGGCGGCCCCGACGGAATGCGCCAGGCGCATCTTCCTGCCGACCAATGACGGAAGGCTGTTTGCGCTCGACGCCGACAGCGGCAAGCCATGCGAGGGCTTTGGCGAGCACGGCCAGATCGATCTCAAGGCCGGCAACGAGATCACCACGCTCGGCTTCTACGAAGGCACCTCGCCGCCCGTGGTCACCGACAAGGTCGTGATCATGGCCGGCGCCGTGATCGACAACTACTCCAACAAGGTGCCGTCGGGCGCGATCCGCGGCTTCGACGTCTACACGGGCAAGCTGCTGTGGGCGTTCGATCCCGGCAACCCCGATCCCAACGAGATGCCGTCGGCCACGCATCACTTCACGCCGGGCTCGCCGAACGGCTGGAGCGTCGGCGCGGCCGACGAGGCGCTCGGCCTGGTCTACATCCCGCTCGGCTCGAGTTCGCCGGACATCTGGGGCGGCAACCGCTCGGCCGACAACGAGCGCTATGATTCGGCGCTGGTGGCGCTCGACATCGCCACGGGAAAATTGCGCTGGTCGTTCCAGAATGTGCATCATGATCTGTGGGACATGGACATGCCGTCGCAGCCGAGCCTGGTCGACATGCCCGGCAAGGACGGCGTGGTGCCGGCGATCTACGTGCCGGCCAAGACCGGCAACATCTTCGTGCTCGATCGCCGCGACGGGCATCTGCTGGTCCCCGCGCCGGAGAAGCCGGTGCCGCAGGGCGCTGCGCCCGGCGACCGGCTGTCGCCGACACAACCCTTCTCCGAACTGAGCTTCCGGCCGCGAAAGGAGCTCTCGGGCGCGCAGATGTGGGGCGCGACGATGTTCGATCAGTTGGCGTGCCGCATCATGTTCAAGCGGCTGCGCTACGAAGGGCCGTTCACGCCCCCCTCCGAGCAGGGCACGCTGGTCTATCCCGGCGATTTCGGCATGTTCGAGTGGGGCGGCATCGCCATCGATCCCGTGAAGAAGATCGCGATCGCCAATCCGCAGTCGATCCCGTTCGTGTCGCGGCTGGTGCCGCGCGGCAAGGACAATCCGGCCGAACCCAACGCCGCGCATCCGCCGGGCACCGAGCTCGGCGTGCAGCCGATGTACGGCACGCCCTACGGCGTCTCGCTCGGCATCTTCCTGTCGCCGCTCGGCATCCCCTGCATGGCGCCGCCCTGGGGCAGTCTCGCCGCCATCGACCTCAAGACCAACGCGATCGTCTGGCAGCACCGCGTCGGTACCATCCGCGACCAGGCGCCGCTGCCGCTGCCGTTCAAGCTGGGCGTACCGATGCTCGGCGGCCCGATGGTCACTGCGGGCGGCGTCGCCTTCCTGACCGGCACCATGGACGACTACATCCGCGCCTTCGACGTCAAGGACGGCCGCCTGCTGTGGCAGGACAGGCTGCCGGCCGGCGGCCAGTCGACGCCGATGACCTACGAGGCCGGCGGCAAGCAGTATGTCGTCACCGTCGATGGCGGCCACGGCTCGTTCGGCACCAAGCTCGGCGACTATGTGCGGGCCTACGCGCTGCCCGGCAACGTCGCCAGCAAATAGTCCTGCGTGTTCCAGCTCCGCAAAGAGTCGTGCATGGCGTTGGCAGTTTCGTCACGATGTCCCAGGTTCCATGGCGAAACCCAGCGCCGGCGGCCGGCGGCTTAATCATCGGCTGTCCAACCTCGTGCATGACTCAACGCGGGCAGAGGTGCTGCCCGCGTTGACGCTTCGCTAACCGCGATTCCGCGCGCGCCAAAACCCGTCCCGCCGCGGAGCGTAGCTGGCTGCGTGAGGTAAATTGCCGATGTTGACGATTCTGTCCTGCCTGCCCGCCGATCATGATCTGCGCTACGTCGCCGCCGCGCTGCTGGTCTGCGTGCTCGGCTCCCTGCTGTCGATGCGGCTGCTGGCGCGCGTCCGCCGCAACACCGGCCTGCGACGCTTCCATCTGCTGTTCCTGGCCGGGCTGGTCGCCGGCGGCACGGTCTGGACGACGCATTTTGCCGCCATCCTCGGCTATGACGCATCCGGCAACCGTTCGTTCGAGGCGGGACTCACGTTCGCTTCGCTCGGCCTCGCCGTGGTGTTTTCCTGGCTGGGCTTCTTCATCACCACGCGAACGCAGCGCGGCCCGCTGATCGAGGCCGGCGGCGCCGTGTTCGGGCTGGGCATCGCCGCGATGCATTACACCGGCATGGGCGCGCTCAATCTCGACGGCATCCGAACCTGGCACGCGCCGGCGATCTGGCTCTCGGTCGCGCTGGCGACGGGCTTCGGCGCCGTCGCCGCCAACCGCATCGCCCGTCCCGTCACGCGGTTCTGCAAATATGGCAGCTCGCTGGCGATGGTGCTCGCGATCCTGAGCCTGCATTTCACCGGCATGGCTGCGCTGACCTTGGCGCCGATGGCCGGCATCGACGCGCCCGTGCAATCGCTGTCCGACAGCGTGATGCTGATCAGCATCGTCACCGGCATCGGCCTGATCATGGCGATGGCCGCCTCGGCCTATATGATCGATCTGCAGGCGGCGCAGGAGGCTGTCGAAGGCTATCGGCAGCTCGCGTTGCAGGATCCGCTGACCGGCCTGCCCAACCGCAACGGCCTCGGCCATCGGCTGGCGCCGCTGCTGACCGACGGCGACGAGACGGCGCACCTGGTGGTGCTCGCGATCGACCTCGACCGCTTCAAGGACATCAACGACGCGCACGGCCATGCCGCGGGCGATGCCGTGCTGACGATGATCGCTCAGCGTATTGCATCGACGCTGCAGCCCGGCGAGTTCCTGGCGCGGATCGGCGGCGACGAGTTCGTCGCGGTCAAGAGCGAGATCTTCGCGCGCACCGAGGCGGCGAAGTTCGCCGAGCGGATGCGCACGCTGGTGCTGGCGCCCGTCGAGTGGGAGGAACGCAGCCTCTCGGTCGGCTGCAGCATCGGCATCGCGCTGCATCCCGACCACGGCCTCACCGCCGACGAGCTTCTCACCCGCGCCGACCTCGCGATGTACCGCGCCAAGAGTCTCGGCCAGGGCAAGATCTGCACCTATGAGCCGTCGATGGACGAGGCCAGCCGGCGCCGCGCCGAGCTCGCCATCGACCTCAAGCGCGCGCTGGTGCGCAACGAGTTCGAGCTGCACTACCAGGTGCAGAACGACACGCAGAGCGGCGGCATCATCGGCTTCGAGGCGCTGCTGCGCTGGAATCACCCGGTGAAGGGCCGCGTGCCGCCGAACGATTTCATTCCGATGGCCGAACAAACCGGGCTGATCGTCGACATCGGCGACTGGGTGCTGCGCACCGCCTGCGCCACCGCCGCGAGCTGGAGCCAGCCGTTCAAGGTCGCCGTCAACGTCGCGCCGATGCAGCTCAACCACGACCTGCCGAAGCGCGTCGCCGAGGTGCTGCGCGAGACCGGATTGGCGCCGGAGCGGCTGGAGATCGAGCTGACAGAAACGGGCATCATCGCCGACCGCCAGCACGCGCTACAGGTAATGCAGGCGCTGAAGGCCATCGGCGTCACGGTGGCGATGGACGATTTCGGCACCGGCTACTCGTCGCTGTCGACGCTGCAGGTGTTTCCGTTCGACAAGATCAAGGTCGACAAGAGCTTCATCCAGTCGGTCGAGACCAGCGTGCACGCCGCGGCGATCGTCAAGGCGACCCTGCTGCTCGGGCGCAGCCTCAACATCCCCGTGCTGGCCGAGGGCGTCGAGACCGAGCAGCACCTCGCCTTCCTGCGCGAGGAGGGCTGCAGCAGCGTGCAGGGCTTCCTGTTCGGCAAGCCGATGCCGCAGGAGGCGATCAGCCGGATGATCCGCGACGTGCCGACAGCGCCGGCGCGCGCGCCTGCCAAGAGCGCTGCGGCTGCCTGAGCAGGCGGACGTCTCAGAAAGTTCGGATGATCTTGAAATCGAGCCCGTCGGCCGCGGCGAGATGCATCGCCATGCCGGCGCGGCCCTGCCGGATCGTCACCTCGCCGCGCGCGCCGGAATAGACGATGTTGCGGCCGGCGGCAGCGAGCGGTCGCAGGGACAGCGAGCCGGCGCGCTCGGCGGCGGCCTTCAGGAAGCGCAGGCCCTCGTAGTTCGACTGGCCGACCGATCCGACCGGCGGCGCTTGGGCGCCAAACATGGCGGTGTAGCGGCTCATGAACGCGTCATTGGCCTTGGAGCCGATGCAGCTGAAATAGCCGGAAGAGGTATACAGATTCTCGGTGTTGTCGGCGCCGATGCCGAGCAGCACCGTTTCGTCCACCGCGCCGGCGAGACGCAGCGTGGTCGCGGCGAGACCCGACTCGCCGAAGGCGCGGTTGAAGGTGATGCTGTCGGTGCCGATCAGCGAGACCAGCACGACATCCGGCCGGGCGGCGCGGATGCGCGCCAGATGCGCCTGGTGATCATCCTCGCCCACCGGCACGAACTCCTCGCCGACCACCTGGCCGCCGGCCTCGGTGATGTAGGTCTTGGTCTGAAGATGCGACTGCCACGGCCAGACATAGTCGCTGCCGATCAGGTACCAGCGCCGGGCGCGCTTGTTCTCCGCCAGCCAGTGGATGGCAGGGCGCGTCTGGCTGTGCGGCGTCTCGCCGATCGCCATCACGCCGGGCGTGCGCTCGCCGCCTTCATAGACCGGCGTATACACATAGGGGATGCGGCCGCGGGTGAGCCGGCGCAGCGCCAGCCTGACCGCGCTGATATGCGAGCCCGTCACGACGTCGATATCGTCGAATTCGAGGGCATCCCTGGCGCGCTCGGCCACCTCGGCCACAGGGCCGCCGGAATCGTAGAACGACAATTCGATCTCGCGGCCGAGGATGCCGCCGCGGCGATTGATCTCGGACACCGCCAGCAGCGCGCTGTTGGTCGCGGCCGGCCCCCAGATGCCGGGCGAGCCGGAGAAGGTGAGGAAGTTGCCGATGCGCAGCCTGCTCCGGGAGCCGCGCCGCTGGAGATGGTCGGGATCGAAGGGGGCGAGTGCAGGAAGGCCGGCCCGCCGGGGCGGGCTCCTGAACAGCAGGGATGGCGGCAGACCGAAACGCCCGGCCGTGACAGATCCTGTCGAGAGCACACCCACTCCTTGGCCGCAACCGTGTCTGGCCCATTGTGGGCCGGCGGTCATACGCCGTCAAAATCAGCACGCGTTCGGCAAATATCCTATTCGAAAATGTTGAATGTTCAAGAATTGGGATGCATATAGATCGGGCAGCAACTGCCGGACATTCATTCAAGCCGGGACCGCAAGCGAAGTTCATCGTGGCCAAACCGCCCCATCCCAACACCCCCCTCACCGAACATCTCGCCTATCTGCTCGCGCAGGCCAACCGGGAGATCAACCGGCAGCTGGAATCGCGCCTCAGCACGGAAGGCGTGCCCGTCGAGCAGTGGCGCATCCTCAAGGTGCTCTCGGACGGCGAGGGACACTCGATGGGCGACCTCGCCGACGCGGTGCTGCTGAACCACCCGACCCTGACCAAGATGATCGACCGCATGGTGTCCGACTCGCTGGTCTACCGTCGCCAGGACGCCCACGACCGCCGCAAGGTGCTGATGTTCATCAGCGACCATGGCAAAGCGCTGTGCAAGCGGCTGAACTCGCTGGCGGCCAGCCAGGAAGCGCACATCCTGGAGAACTATGGCGACAAGGCCACCGGCGAGCTGAAGCGGCTGCTCGAGAATTTGATCGACGCGGCGAGCTGAGGAGGCGCTGCTTGAACGATCGATTCGCGGTGCGCGTTAATGCGCCACCTCCCCTTGTGGGAGAGGGCGCTGTATCGCACTGCGCATGGCGGGGCTCGATCCGGGTGAGCGACAGCGCGCTTCTCCCCAACTAACGCTGCAGCGCAGCGTTGCCGCGACAATTCTCCCGGAGTCCCCAATCATACCGGGATAGACGCAAGACGAATCCTCGCTCATCCTGTCCTCTCGCGATCGCGACGAACGGGCCAAAGAGCCCGCGCGCGATCACCGGCCGCATCGGCCGGACGAGGACACGACACCGGGAGGATAGGCCATGGGCATTCATCTGCTCGATCGCGCCATCGGCAGCGATTATCCGACATTCGCCAGCACCGCTGACATCCGCGCCTTCGAGCAGACGCCGTATGATGAACGCATCGCCGCTCAAAGCACCTATGAGGCGCTGAAATGCGGCGCTTCTGCCAATCCGGACGCGCCGGCGATCCAGTTTCTGCAGAATGCCGATCCGGCCGATACGCCGGTCGTGATCTCCTATCGCGACTTCGTCGCCAGGGTGACGCAGGCCGCGAACATGTTTCATGCGCTCGGCGTCGGCCCTGACGACGTCGTCAGCTTCATGCTGCCTCTGGTGCCGGACGCGTTCGTGACGCTGTTCGGCGCCGAGGCGGCCGGCATCGCCAACCCGGTCAATCCGCTGCTCGAGCCGCACCAGATCGCCGAGATTCTCGATGCCGCCAAGACCAAGGTGCTGGTGGCGCTCGGTCCCCTGCCCGGCACCGACATCTGGCAGAAGGTGGAGAAGGTGCGCGGCGGCCTCAAGCACCTCAAGGCGATCGTGCAGGTGCATGGCGGCGGCGGTGATCCTGCCAACGGCATTCATGCCTTCAACGATTTGATCGGGCCGCAGCCGAGCGATCATCTGGTCAGCGGCCGGCAGATCAAGGCGAGCGACACCGCCGCCTATTTCCACACCGGCGGCACCACCGGCACGCCGAAGCTGGTGCGGCACAGCCATGGCAATCAGGTCTATCAGGCCTGGGGCGTCAACCTGATCCTGAAGGCCAAGCCCGGCGGCACCCTGCTGTTCGGCATGCCGCTGTTTCACGTCGGGGGATCGCTGACCCAGGCGCTGCAGACGCTGTCGGCGGGCGGCTGCCTCGTCGTGCTCTCCGGCGCCGGCTGGCGCAATCCGAACGCGGTGCGCAACATCTGGGGCCTGGTCGAGCGCTTCAAGCCGGAGACGCTGTCGAGCGTGCCGACCGTGCTGGCGGCGACGCTCGCGGTGCCGCAGGGCGATGCCGACATCTCCAGCCTGCGCTACGCCGCAGGCGGCGGCTCGGCGATTCCGGTCGCGGTCGGACAGGCGATCATGGACAAGCTCAAGCTGCCGGTGATCGAAGTCTACGGCATGACCGAGACCGCGAGCGTGCACACCATGGCCTATCCGGACCAGCCGATCCGGCTCGGCTCGGTCGGCCTGCCCCTGCCTTACGCCAAGGTGCGGATCGTCAAGCTCGACGCCGATGGCCGTTACGAGCGCGATTGCGCACCGGATGAGATCGGAGTCGTCATCATGGCCGGGCCCGGCGTGTTCTCCGGCTATCTCGACGACGTCCACAACAAGGGCGCCTTCGTCCAGGGACATTGGGTGAACTCCGGCGATCTCGGCCGGCTCGATGCCGACGGCTTCCTGTGGATCACCGGCCGCGCCAAGGATCTCGTCATCCGCGGCGGCCACAACATCGATCCGGCGCCGATCGAGGAGATCCTGTTCCAGCATCCTTCGGTCGGCTTCGCCGCGGTGGTCGGCCAGCCCGACGCTTACGCCGGCGAGCTGCCGATCGGCTATGTTCAGCTCAAGCCCGGTGCTGCCGTGCAGCCGGGCGAGCTGGAGGACTGGGTGCGCGCGCGCACGCCGGAGCGCGCCGCCGTGCCGGTGCAGATCATCCCGATCGATCCGATGCCGGTGACCGGCGTCGGCAAGGTGTTCAAGCCGCAGCTGCGCTGGGATGCCGCGGCGCGCGTGTTCACCAAGGTGCTGTCGCAACTGACCGACCGCGGCATCGATTGCAGCGTCAAGGTCGGCGCCCATGGCAGCCACGGCAGCCTCGCCACGGTGACCTTGCGCAACGTGCCGGCGGAGAGCCGGGAGGCGATCGAGACCGAGGTGCACACGCTGCTGGCGCCGTTCGTGATCCGGCACGAGGTGGTGATGGGGTGAGCACCGGCAGAGCAAGAGCCCCAAGTGGGGGGCTCGGTAATTTTGCGGAATGTTGCGGTCGAACTACATGCAGTTCGACCGCTGCATGTTACCACCTCGGCGGGAAGCTGAGGAATTCTGGGAATGCTGAGAGTTCTACTGGGTACGGCGGCGATTGCCTTCACCGCCTCGACTGTGTTCGCCGCCGATCTGCCGCTCAAGGCCAGCCGCCCGGCAGCTCCCATCAAGTTCACCTGGACCGGCTGTTTCGTCGGTGGCCATCTCGGCGGACTGGTCAGCGACGATCGGACGACGAATGATCTCGGCGTCTCAAGGGACTACGATGCCGCAGGCTTTGTCGGTGGCGGCCAGATCGGCTGCGACTACCAGTTTGCGCCCAACTGGGCGATCGGCGCCGAAGCCCGCGCTTCCTGGAGCACGCTGCGAACAAGTCATCCCGGCTCAGTGCGGAACCGCATCACCGGAGCGGTCCGCCCCTCGCAATTCATCACAACGAACGATGTCCTGGCTTCAGCAACGGTTCGGCTCGGCTACATCTATGGCGAGCGTTGGCTGGTCTATGCCCGCGGCGGTGCTGCATGGACCCGCGAGCGCAATGAGGACCCGTTCATCCTGCCGGCGGGAGATGCGGTCGATCCGAGCACGACGTCGACGCGGCCCGGCTGGACCGTCGGAGGCGGTGTCGAGTGGGCCTTTGCGCCGCATTGGTCGGCGAATGTCGAATACAACTACTATGACTTCGGCACCCGCGGCATCACGATGACCAACACGGCCCCGGTCGTCAACATCACCGGCTTCGAGGTCAGCGACCGCATGCACGCCGCAACGCTCGGCGTGAACTATCGATTCTGAGACCGCGGGCTCGCACGCACGGGATTTGTTGAGGCGGACGGCTGCCGCCGTCCGTTTCTACTTTGGCTCGCCGGGCGATGCCGCGGGCCATAAGACGCCCTTCTCGACCGCCACCTTGCGCAACAGATCCGGACGATCGGAGATGATGCCGTCGGCTCCGATATCGATCAGCCGCGCCATGTCCTCGGGCTTGTTGACCGTCCACACGACGGCTCGCAAGCCGAGCGCATGCGCCTCACTGATCAGCTCGGGCGTGACATCGGCGAAATAGGGCGACCACACCTTGCCGCCGGCCGCGCGGATTGTGCGCGGCAGCGAGCCGCCGTGATCGGCGGGGTTGAAGCCGGCAGTCCAATGCGTGGCCTGTGCGAGAGAGACGTTCGGCGACCTGCCGCGCTGGATCGTCAGATACACCGTCGGAATCTCGGGCGCACGCTGCCGCACCAGCTGCAGGGTGCGCCAGTCGAACGACTGGACCATGACGCGGTCGGTGAACGCCTCCGCCTTCAGCAGATCGAGCAGCAGCGTGACGAAGCGTTCCGGATCGGGCGCCTCCTCGGGATGATGGGGATCGAGCTTGGTCTCGATGTTGAGGCGCACATGCGTGTTGCCCGCGCTGCGCACCAGATCGATGAGCTGTTTCAGGGTCGGAATGCACGGCGGAGGAACATCACCCGACAAGGCCCGCTGCTCCGGAAACTGCCTGGCGTAGTCGCTGCCTGGACGGATCTGGCCGAGGTCGTAGGACTGCACCTCCGAGAGCGGCAGCTCGATCAGCAGCGGCCCGGGCTGAGCGACGTAGTTGCCGGCGGCATCGCGGGCGAGATCCGGATTGATGCGCCGCTCATGCGAGACCACGAGCACGCCATCGCGAGTGGCACCGATATCGAGCTCGAGCGTGTCGACACCCATTGCCAGCGCAGCGGCAAAGGCCTGCAGCGTGTTCTCCGGAAACAGACCGCGGCCGCCGCGATGAGCCTCGATGTCGAAGGCCATGGCTAGGCTCCCAGCAAAAGAGAGAAGCAGGGACAGAGACAATACGAGACATCGGCGCCACATGGCGCCAGCCTATCATACCTGCACGGAGAGCCCATTCCCCTTGTCTCCGCGCGCCTTCTGAACTAGGCCTTTTCCCATCAGACCGGCAGACGATGCCTGTCGTGGATCGAGGGGAGGCGATTCCCGCGCGCGCTGCAGCGCCCGCGCCCCCATGCCCTTTGACCCTCCTTGCGAGCCTTGTTTTCCGAGTTCACGCGCGACGGACCATGCCCATGACCGACCTCCCTGTCATCATCGCCGGCGGCGGCATCGGCGGCCTGGCGACGGCGCTGACCCTGCAGCAGATCGGCGTGCCCTGCATCGTCCATGAAAGCGTGCGCGAGATGCGGCCGCTCGGCGTCGGCATCAATTTGCAGCCCAATGCGGTGCGCGAGCTCTACGACCTCGGCATCGGCGCTGCCGATCTCGACCAAGTCGGCGTCCCCGCGAAGGAATGGGCGCTGGTCGGGCTGAACGGCAACGACATCTATTCCGAGCCGCGCGGCCTGCTCGCCGGCTACGACTGGCCGCAATATGCCGTGCATCGCGGCAAGCTGCACATGCTGCTGTACAGCCGGCTGGTGGAGCGTGCCGGGCGCGACGCCGTGCGGCTCGGCAGCCGCGTCACTGGATATGACAAGAATGCCGATGGGTCGGTGATGGCCCGCGTCGAGCATGCCGACGGCTCGCGCTCCGAGCAGCGCGGGCGGCTCCTGATCGGCGCCGACGGCATCCACTCGGCGATCCGGGCGCAGATGCATCCCACGCAGCCGCCGATCCATTGGGGCGGCGCCGTGATGTGGCGCGGCGTCACCTGGGCGAAGCCGATGCGCACCGGCTCGTCCTTCGTCGGGCTGGGCACCCACCGCCATCGCGTCGTGGTCTATCCGATCTCGCATCCCGATCCGAAGACCGGACTGGCGCTGATCAACTGGATCGCGGAAGTGACGATGGACAACACCGAGGGCTGGAAGCAGACCGGCTGGTTCCGGCAGGTGCCGGTAGCTGAGTTCGCGCATCATTTCGCCGGCTGGACCTATGACTGGCTCGACGTGCCCGCGCTGATCGCCGGCGCCGACGGCGCCTACGAGAACCCGATGATCGACCGCGATCCGGTCTCGACCTGGGTCGACGGCCCCGTGGCGCTGATGGGCGACGCCGCGCATGCGATGTATCCGACCGGCTCCAACGGCGCCAGCCAGGCGATCGTGGACGCGCGCGTGCTCGGCGCCTGCCTGCTGGTGCATGGCGTGACGCCCGCCGCGCTCGCGGCCTATGACGAGAAACTGTGCGCCCCGATCTCGCAGGTCATCCTGCGCAACCGCGGCGCCGGACCGTTCGGCCTGCTCAATCTGGTGGACGAGCGTTGTGGCGGGACGTTCACCGATATCGATGACGTGATCCCGCCGGCCGAACGCGACGCGTTCATGGCCGGCTACAAGAAGGCGGCCGGCTTTGCGATCGAGCAGCTGAACGCGGCGCCGCGGACGATTGCGGAAGGGGCAAGGGTCGGCGGTCTGGCGACGATCTGAGTCCTGCGGTCAGCGACGTGATCTGAACCGGTGAACCTGAGTCGCCGAAACAGCCGCCAAGCGGGGATCGCCATGCTCCGACGATTTGGTCGACGGTCCCTGGCGGCCGCATTCCTGACGCTGACGGGTCAGACCGGCCTTGCTGCCGACTGCAGCAAGAGACCGGCAACCGCGCAACTGGTCGGCCCGATGATCATGGCCGGTTTCTTCGGGACCAAGACATCGGATCCGGGATTTCAGCAAGTCCTGTCCGATCTCGAGGAGGGGCTGATCGGCGGCGTCGTCATCCTCGGCCGCAACGTCGGAACATCGGACGATCTCACCGCGATGATCGACCGGATCCGATCATGCAAATGCGCGTCTCCTCCGTTCATCGCCATCGACGATGAAGGAGGTTCGGTCGAGCGGCTCGGATCGAATGTCGGCCTTGCGGAAACACCGTCGGCCGCAGAGGTCGCTCGCGGCTCCATCACGGCGGCGCGAAGCGCTTACACCGCGCTCGCCGAGAAGCTCGCGACGCTGCACATCAACATAAATCTCGCGCCGGTGGTGGACCTCAACACCAACCCGTCGAACCCGGTCATCGGGCAGCGGCAACGCAGCTATGGCGCCGACTCCGACGCCGTCGTGCGCTATGCGGCGGCGTTCATCCAGGCGCACCGAAAAAAAGGCATCCTGACGGTGCTCAAGCATTTTCCCGGGCATGGATCATCGACCGCCGACAGCCATGCCGGCATTGCCGACGTCACAACCACCTGGTCACCGGCAGAGTTGAAGCCGTACCGGCGGCTGATGAGGCGAGGGCTCGCCGGGGCGATCATGGTCGGACATCTGGCCAATTCCCGGCGATGGGGCGGCGTTGCCACCCAGAGCAACGGACATGCGATCGATCGCCTGCTGCGCCGCGACCTCGGCTACGACGGCGTGGTGATGACGGACGATCTCGCCATGAAAGCCATCCTCGATGCCAAGCCACCGGCCGCCGCCGCCATCGACGCGGTCAAGGCGGGTGCGGATATCATCATGTTCACCAAATTGAGCGACGCGGATCAGACCTCCGACGTCGGCCGCGAGATCAATCGCGCGCTGACCGCCGCCGTCTGCTCCGGCGAGCTCAAGGCCGGCAACCTGCAACGCTCCGCCGCGCGCATCCGAAAGTGGACGTCGGGCTGGACGCAGCACGGCCGCTCGTAAGCACAGCATCACGCGCGCGTCGCCGTGCGCTGATCTCAGCCCCATGCTGCCAGCAGGTGTGAGGCGGCATGCTGGAGCGAGCAGTGTGCGCAAGCACGCCGGCCTGCGGTTATGGATCCCGGCGTTCGCCGGGATGACGGTGGTGGGTTCGGCACACAGCTCGATGAACAGCGTCATTGCGAGCGCTGCGAGGCTATCCAGAGTCGCGGACGGGACTCTGGATTGCTTCGCTTCGCTCGCAACGACAATGGAGAGACTGCCGCGCGCAGACCCGCGCCTACGCGTACTTTCCGTGGCAGTGCTTGTACTTCTTGCCCGAGCCGCACGGGCAATCCTCGTTGCGGCCGATCTTGCCCCAGGTGGCGGGGTCGTTCGGGTTGCGCGCTTCGGCCGGGACCGGAGCTGCACCTGACGACGGCACGAGCGACACGTTGGCGAAGGCCATCTCGTCCTCGCCGGTGTTGGGATCCGCGTGGTGCGCCTGCATCGGCGGCAGCACCTGCTGCTGCTCCTCCGGCGGCACGATCTCGACCCGCATCAGCTGCGCGGTGACGGCCTCGCGCAGATGCGCGATCATGGCCTCGAACAGCGTGAAGGCTTCCGACTTGTACTCCTGCAACGGATCGCGCTGGCCGTAGCCGCGCAGGCCGATGACCTGGCGCAGATGATCGAGCATCACCAGGTGCTCGCGCCAGAGATGGTCCAGCGTCTGCAGCAGGATCGTCTTCTCGACGTAGCGCATCACGTCGGGGCCCCATTGCGCGACCTTGGCGGCCATGCGCTCGTCGGCGTGGGTCTCGATGCGCTTGAGCAGCTCCTCGTCGGCGATGCCCTCTTCCTTCGCCCATTCGTCGACCGGCAGGTCGAGGTCGAGCACGCGCTTCAGCTCCTCCTTCAGGCCGGCCACGTCCCACTGCTCGGCATAGGCATGCTCGGGCACGTGCTTGCTGACGAGATCGTCGATGAAGGCATGGCGCATGTCGGTGATCGTTTCGACGACGCTCTCGTCCTGCATCAGCTCGACGCGCTGGTCGAAGATCACCTTGCGCTGGTCGTTCTGGACGTTGTCGAACTTCAGGAGGTTCTTGCGGATGTCGAAGTTGCGCGCCTCGACCTTCTGCTGCGCCTTCTCCAGCGCCTTGTTGATCCAGGGATGGATGATGGCTTCGCCTTCCTTCAGGCCGAGCCGGGTCAGCATGCTGTCGAGCCGGTCGGACCCGAAGATCCGCATCAAATCGTCTTCCAGCGACAGGAAGAACTTGGAGCGGCCGGGGTCGCCCTGGCGGCCTGAGCGGCCGCGCAACTGGTTGTCGATGCGGCGGGATTCGTGGCGCTCGGAACCGATGATGTAGAGGCCGCCCGGCTTGGTCACGGTCTTGGCAGGCTTCGAGCCCTTGGCCGGCTCGATCTCGACCGTCTCCTCGGCCTTCAACACGATCTCGCGGAAGCGGGCGATGTCGGCCTTGATCTGCTCGATCTTGGCGGCCTTCTCGGCCTCATCAGTAATGCCACCGGTCTCCTGCTGGATGCGCATCTCCAAGGAGCCACCGAGCTTGATGTCGGTGCCGCGGCCGGCCATGTTGGTCGCGATCGTGATCGCGCCGGGCACGCCGGCTTCCGCCACGATATAGGCTTCCTGCTCGTGGAAGCGCGCGTTCAGCACTGCGAACAGCTTGGCCGGCTTGCCGGCGCGGGCCGCAGCATAGAGCTTGTCGAGCGCGCGCTCGCTGCCGAAATCGATCTGCTTGTAGCCGTGCTGCTTGAGATAGGCGGCCAGCACCTCGGACTTCTCGATCGAGGCGGTGCCGACCAGCACCGGCTGCAGGCGCGAATTCGCTCGCTCGATCTCGGCGAGGATCGCGGCGTATTTCTCCTGCTGGGTGCGATAGACCTCGTCATCCTCGTCGAGACGCGCGACCGGCAGGTTGGTCGGGATCTCCAGCACCTCGAGCTTGTAGATGTCGAACAGCTCGTCGGCCTCGGTGGCGGCCGTGCCGGTCATGCCGGCGAGCTTGGCGTACATGCGGAAGTAGTTCTGGAAGGTGATCGAGGCCAGCGTCTGGTTCTCGGGCTGTACCGGCTGGTGCTCCTTGGCCTCGAGCGCCTGGTGCAGGCCCTCCGAATAGCGCCGGCCCGGCATCATGCGGCCGGTGAATTCGTCGATGATCACGACCTCGCCGTCGCGGACGATGTAGTCCTTGTCGCGGGTGAACAGCGTGTGTGCGCGCAGCGCCTGGTTGATGTGATGGACGACGGAGACGTTCTCGACGTCGTAGAGCGAGTCGCCCTTGAGCTGGCCGGCGTCACGCAGCAGGGTCTCGATCTTCTCCATGCCGGCTTCGGTGAGCGTCACCGTGCGCTGCTTCTCGTCGACCTCGTAGTCGGTCTTGTCGAGCTTCGGCACGAAGGTGTCGATGGTGTTGTAGAACTCCGAGCGATCGTCGAGCGGGCCGGAGATGATCAGCGGCGTGCGCGCCTCGTCGATCAGGATCGAGTCCACCTCGTCGACGATCGCGAAATAGTGCCCGCGCTGGACCATGTCCTCCAGCCGGTACTTCATGTTGTCGCGCAGGTAGTCGAAGCCGTATTCGTTGTTGGTGCCGTAGGTGATGTCGCAGGCATAGGCCGCCTTGCGCTCGGCATCGTCGAGGCCGTGCACGATCACGCCGGTGGTCAGGCCGAGGAAGCCGTAGATCTGGCTCATCCAGCCGGCGTCGCGGCGGGCGAGGTAGTCGTTCACCGTCACGACGTGGACGCCCTTGCCGGCCAGCGCGTTGAGGTAGACGGCCAGTGTCGCCACCAGCGTCTTGCCTTCGCCGGTCTTCATCTCGGCGATGTCGCCCTCGTGCAGCACCATGCCGCCGATCAGCTGGACGTCGAAATGGCGCTGGCCGAGGGTGCGCTTGGAGGCCTCGCGGACGGTGGCGAAGGCCGGGACCAGGATATCGTCGAGGGTCTTGCCGTCGGCGAGCTGCGTCTTGAACTCCTCGGTGCGCGCCTTGAGCTGCTCGTCGGTCAGCTTGGCGAGCTCCGGCTCCAGCGCGTTGATGGCGTTGACACGGGACTGGTAGCCCTTGACGCGACGGTCGTTGGCGGAGCCGAATAGCTTACGGGCGAGCGCGCCGATCATTGCTGAAATCCTGCCTCTATGGGGTCTGCGTAGCAGCCGTAACTCGTGGTTTGGGTTTGCTGTTCCCGACGTGATGCACCGCAGCACCCGCGCCAGCCTCGACCTTCGGCGCCGGGCGGCGTCCGCCAGATGAGTGGGAGACAGGCAAACCAGGGTTCAACGGCCAAAAACGCAGCAAAATAAGCGCTATCGCCCTTGAAGCGACCGGGGAGAGATATGGCTGGGGGGGAACGTTGTCAACGGCGCCCGACGGCGGGCCGTCGCCGCCAACATGTCGCCGATTTCACGAAATTGACAGACTTTTCGCGTTGCCAAGGCCCGGCGATTGGGCGAGTGTCCCGGCCGCCCTGAGGCCTCCCCCTCGAGCCCCCTCTTCTCAACAAGGATTTTCCATGACCACGTCGTTCCCGGTTACGAAAACCGGCCTGCGCCTCGGCCTCGCCACCGCTCTCGCCGGAAGTCTCGCGTTGTCCCTGCTTGCCGCGCCCGCACGCGCCGCCGACGATGCCAACCCGGTGCTGGCCAAGGTGAACGGCGCCGAGATCCGCAAGAGCGACGTGACGCTCGCCGAGGAGGAGCTCGGACAGAGCCTCGCGCAGATGGATCCGGCGACGAAGGACGAGAACGTGCTGTCGTTCCTGATCGACATGAAGCTGGTCGCCAAGGCGGCCGAGGACAAGAAGGTCGCCGACACCGAGGAGTTCAAGAAGCGCCTCGCCTTCACCCGCAACCGGCTGCTGATGGACAGCCTGCTCGCCACCGAGGGCAAGGCCGCGACCACGCCGGACGCGATGAAGAAGGTCTATGAGGAAGCCGCCAAGCAGATCGGCGGCGAACAGGAGGTCCACGCCCGCCACATTCTGGTGGAGACCGAGGACGAGGCCAAGGCCGTCAAGGCCGAGCTCGCCAAGGGCGCCGATTTCGCCGAGCTCGCCAAGAAGAAGTCCAAGGATCCCGGCGCCTCGGACGGCGGCGACCTCGGCTTCTTCACCAAGGAGCAGATGGTGCCGGAATTCGCCAACGTCGCCTTCTCGCTGGAGCCGGGCAAGATCTCCGATCCGGTGAAGACCCAGTTCGGCTGGCACGTCATCAAGGTCGAGGAAAAGCGCAGCCGCAAGCCGCCGGAGTTCGACCAGGTCAAGGGCCAGATCGAGACCTACGTCACCCGCAAGGCGCAGGCCGACTACGTCGGCAAGCTGCGCGAGGCCGCCAAGATCGAGCGCCTGGACAAGCCGGCCGCGACCGACGCGGCCAAGCCGGCGGATGCCAAGCCCGCCGATGCGAAGCCGGCCGAGCCGGCGAAGAAGTAAGCGGCATCGCCACTTGGCTTGAGACGCGACATACTCACGTCATGAACAGCGTCGTCCCCGCGAACGCGGGGACCCATACCGCGTGATGCCTGAAACGGGCATGCGGCCGATACCGCGGATCACGACTAAATCCTGTGGTTATGGATCCCCGCGTTCGCGGGGATGACACCGTGGGAGTTGCAAGCCTCTCCCGTATCATTGGCTGAGATGATACAGAGCGCTTCCCGCTCATCCCTGCCGGAAGCCTCTCCGATGTCCTCAGCCGTCTCCCCGCTCGCCCCCACCGATGTCCCCGACATGCCGGCGCTCGCCGGCGTCAAGCTCGCGACTGCGGCGGCCGGCATCCGCTACAAGAACCGCACCGACGTGCTGCTGGCGCTGCTCGATCCCGGCACCACGGTGGCCGGCGTGTTCACGCTGTCGAAATGCCCGTCGGCGCCGGTCGAATGGTGCCGGGCCAAGCTGAAGGGCGGCAAGGCGCGCGCGCTGGTGGTGAACTCCGGCAACGCCAACGCCTTCACCGGCAAGACCGGCAAGCAGTCGACGGCGCTGACGGCGGCCATCGCCGCCAAGGCGGTCGGCTGCAAGCAGGACGAGATCTTCCTGGCCTCGACCGGCGTGATCGGCGAGCCGCTGGATGCGACCAAATTCGACGGCGTGCTCGAAGGGTTGGCCGGCACCGCGGCGCCTGAGGACTGGATGGGCGCGGCGCGCGCCATCATGACCACCGACACCTTCCCGAAGGTGGCGACCGCCACCGTGAAGCTCGGCAAGGCCAGGGTGACGATCAACGGCATGGCCAAGGGCGCCGGCATGATCGCGCCAGACATGGCGACAATGCTGTCGTTCATCTTCACTGATGCGCCGATCACGGCCCCCGCACTGCAGGCGCTGCTCAAGGCCGGCGTCGAGGACACCTTCAACGCGGTGACGATCGACGGCGATACCTCGACCTCCGACACCCTGCTCGCCTTCGCCACCGGCGCCGCCGCGGCGAAGGGCGCGCCGAAGATCAGCCGCGCCAGCGATCCGCGCGCCAAAGCATTCGTCAAGGCGTTCAACGCCGTGCTGGCCGACCTCGCCGAGCAGGTCGCGCGCGACGGCGAGGGCGCCCGCAAGCTGGTCGAGATCATCGTCGAGGGCGCCAAGAGCAAGCCGTCGGCGCGCAAGATCGCGATGTCGATCGCCAACTCGCCGCTGGTGAAGACCGCGATCGCCGGCGAGGACGCCAACTGGGGCCGCGTGGTGATGGCGGTCGGCAAGGCCGGCGAGCCGGCCGACCGCGACAAGCTCTCGATCTCGTTCAACGGTATCCGCGTCGCATCGAAGGGCGCGCGCGATCCGTCCTATGACGAGGCGGAAGTCTCCGAGGCGATGAAGGCGCAGAAGGTGCAGATCAAGGTCGCGCTCGGCCTCGGCAAGGGCCGCGACCGTGTGCTGACCTGCGACCTGACCAAGGAGTATGTCGCGATCAACGGCGACTACCGGTCCTGATTCCGCAACCGACCGCGGCAAGGAAGCGCGCAAATGCCGGCGTGCTTCCTGCCAAATTGATCAACTCGCGATCCGTGCGTCGGCGACCGCCTTCTGGAACAGGGCCTTCATCGCCTCGGCGATGCCCTGGGTCGGCGACACCTCGAAGTAGAATCCATCCGAGGCGCAGGCCTGCATCTTCTGCGCGATCTCGCTGTTCGGCGACGGACCGAACGGCCCCTTGTTGAAGGGATCGATCCAGCTCATGTACCAGCTGTTGGTCGGCAGCTGCAGATAGGTCGTGTAGAGCACCGCGATCTTGATGCCGCGGTTCTTGAGCGTGGTGCAGAGCGCCGGATTGATCGGCGACTGGCAGCGATTGCCGCTGGCCTTGGGCTTCAGGCAGGACGCGTTGCTCTCGTCCGCGACCCCGTCGGAGACGAAGAACAGGTATTTCAACGGCGAGCCGGTGGTGCCGTCGCCGGGCGTCGAGATTTCGTTGTTGATGGCGGGGAATACCGAGGTGAACGGCGTATCCTTGTCGGCCGTGTAGGCGTCATTGTTGCCGTAGACGCCCATCAGGTCGATGTTGCCCGCCGCGCTCTTGGCGCTGGATAGGCTCGACGACAGCGAAAACAGCGCCCGCAATCCGATCGTCTTCGACGCCGCGCCGAAATCATAGATCGCCATGCGGAACTGGTTCGTATAGGTCTGCGTCTGCTGCGCCGTGTCCATCAGCTGCTGGGTGGCGTTGCGCAGCACGTCGATCCGGGTGGTGACGTTGAGCGTCTTGGCGAGGTTGTAGTAGTTGTTGGCGTCGTTGTAGTCGTGGCAGGCGAAGGCGCATTTGTCGGAGGTCGCATTGACCATCTTGGTCACGTCCGCCGGCGTCGCCGCCACGCCCATCGACGGCGAATTGTCGAGCAGCAGATAAAAATCGATGTATCGCGGCATCGAAGCCTTGGCCGTCGACGAGCCCTGCAGGGCCATGGTCTTGAACCCGACGATGTTCATGAACATCATCGGCACGGTGGCCGAGAACGACACGGTGGCGGTCAGCACCGAGCCGGCCTTCTTCACCTCCGGCGTCAGGCTGGTCAGCGTATAGCCCGACGTGCCGGACATGTTGCCGTTGAAGATCTTTGCCGCGTCGTCGTTGCCGGCGGCAATCACGCCGTCCGAGGTCATCGTGCCCGCGGCGATGAAGGCCGGCGCGGTGCGGGACACTGCGCCGACCGAGGCAGCGTCGACAGCCGCCTGCAGCTTGGCGCGCATCTGGTTGGCGCGGCTGTAGTCGACGCCGCAGCCGACCGCGGTGATCAGCGGAACGCAGACGATCGCGAACGTCACTGCGACGTTGCCGCTGACGTCGCGGCGCAGGCGGCCGAGCAGGCTGGATAGAATTCGCATGAATGATGCCTAACAAACCATGAGGAGGCCACGGCGTTCACCCGTGAAAATACGCGGCCGGCCATTAAGGTTGGCTTATTTCAACCGTGGAAACGGGGCGCGAAACGGCCTAGGTTAAAATTCCCTCAACAGCGTGCCTGGTTCTCGGACCGGCGCATCCCTCTCGCAACCGATCGGATCATGCCCGACCTGAAACTCACGCTCGTCGTCGCCTGCGCGCTCGTCGACGCCGACAATCGTGTGCTGCTGGCGCAGCGGCCGCCCGGCAAGACGCTCGCGGGACTCTGGGAGTTTCCCGGCGGCAAGCTCGAGCCGGGTGAGCGCCCCGAAGCGAGCCTGATCCGCGAACTCGACGAGGAGCTCGGCATCACCGTGCGCGAGGCCTGCCTCGCACCGCTGACCTTTGCCAGCCACGCCTATGAGACGTTCCATCTGCTGATGCCGCTCTACATCTGCCGGCGCTGGGAAGGCGTGGTCACCGCGCGCGAGGGCCAGCAACTGGCCTGGGTGCGGCCGAACAAGCTGCGCGACTATCCGATGCCGCCCGCGGACATTCCGCTGCTGCCGCATCTGATTGATTTATTGATGTAGCTGGGACGGCGCCCAACCTCACTCGTCATGCGCGGACTTGATCCGCGCATCCATCCTCTTCCGAAGACTCTCGAAGAGGATGGATCGCCGGGTCAAGCCCGGCGATGACGAGTCTGCTTACTCGCGATCACCGGCTCCCTGGCTCCGCTTCACCGCGGCCTCCAGGCTCGCTGTCGCCGAGCCCGGCTTCAGCGGCTTCTGCTGGCTTTCGTGCGGCGCCCAGCCGGAGATCCAGATGATGTCGAAAGTGGCGCGGATGCGGCCGTCGGGATCGGCGAAGCGCTCGGCATAGATTTCGGCCATCCGCAGCAAGGTCGCACGACGCAGCGGCGTGCGGCGGCGCTCGACCAGGCTGTTGGTCGCGCCCATGCGGCGGAGATCCTGCATCAGGCCGAACGCACTGGCATAGCGCACCACGACCCGGTCGACGTCGGTGACCGGCAGAGCAAAGCCGGCACGCTGCAACAGACCGCCGACATCGCGCAGATCGGCGAACGGGACGACACGCGGCGACACACCGCCCTCGCATTCGGCCTCGGCGGCCGCGAAGGATTGCCGGAGCTCGGTCAGCGTATCGCCGCCGATCATCGCCGCAAGCAGCAGACCATCTGGGCGCAAGGCCCGGCGAACCTGCACCAGCAGGCCGGGCAGGTCATTGACGAATTGGAACGCCAGCGCCGACAGCGCCAGATCGAGCGATTGCGGCGCCAGCGGCAGCGTCTCATCCGCCGTGGCGGGCGCCGCCAGATGGGCCAGTTGCGCAACACCGCCTGTGAGATGTGGCGCCAAACCGGCGCCGGGCGTCCAGATATCGGCGGCCGCATCGAACGACCGGTTCACCGCGGCGAGGCGGTCCGCGATGTCCTCGGCGACGCGCTCCAGCAGGAACGTCTCGGGCGCGCCCGCAGCCCGCCGCTGCCGCTGCGCAAGCAGGGGACGGTCGAACAGAATGGGAGCTGTCGCGGGCTGGGTCATCGGGGCTGGTTACGCCGATCCTGGTGGCCGGGCAATGCGCCGCTTGAGCGGCGCGGGTTGCGACGCTAGCCTCAACACATGGGCGTGACGTTTGCTCCAATCAGCGTCGGACGACTTCGTACAGCCGTAGGCGCGCTGCACGGCGGTCTCGCGCATGTCGCGAAGCTCGCACTCGACGTCGCGCTCCCCACGCTGTGCATCGCCTGTCGCGAGCCGGTCGACGGCGAGGGCGTCTGTGCCGCCTGCTGGGGCAAGCTCTCGTTCATCGAGCGGCCTTATTGCCCCAAGCTCGGCATCCCCTTCGTCTACGATCCCGGTCCGGAGCTGTTGTCGATGGAGGCGATCGCGGCGCCGCCGGCCTATGCCCGCGCCCGCGCGGCGGTGCGCTATGACGAGGTCGCCCGCACCCTGGTGCATCAGCTGAAATATCAGGATCGCACCGATCTGGCGCCGATCATGGGACGCTGGATGGCCCGCGCCGGCCGTGAGCTGCTGGCCGAAGCCGACCTCGTGGTCCCCGTGCCCCTGCATTGGCGGCGCGGCTTTTCCCGCCGCTATAACCAGTCCGGCGCCCTTGCCCGGGTGGTCGCCCGCTGTAGCCGCGTCCGAATGAGCGGCGATACGCTGCGCCGTGTCCGCGCCACCGAGCAGCAGGTCGGCTTGTCGCGCGCCCAGCGCGCCAGCAATGTGCAGGGCGCATTCCAGGTATCTTCAGACCGCCTGCATGAGGTGCAGGGGCGCCGCATCGTGATCGTCGACGACGTGCTGACCACCGGCGCGACGGTGGATGCCTGCGCCCGCGCTCTGCTGCGCGCCAAGGCGGCCGAGGTCGGCGTGCTGGTCTTCGCCCGGGTTGTCGATGCCCCCCGCGCTCCCATATAATCTGTCGTTCTGAAACAGCTGAGCGCGACATGACCGCTGCGATCGAAATCTATACCCGTCCGGGGTGCGGCTACTGCACGGCCGCCAAATCGCTCCTGACCCGCAAGAACGTTCCCTTTACCGAGCATGACGCGGGCAGGGATCCGACGATTCGGCAGAAGATGTATGATCGTGTCGGCCCGGGCTCGACCTTTCCGCAGATCTTCATCGGCCAGACCCATGTCGGCGGCTGCGACGATCTCTATGCGCTCGATCGCGAGGGCAGGCTCGACGCCATGCTGGCGGGAGACAAGGCGACATCATGAGCAACGACCGCAGCTTTACCGCCGCCATGGTGCAGATGCGCACCTCGCTCCTGCCCGAGCCGAGCCTCGAACAGGGCACAAGGCTGATCCGGGAAGCGGTGGCGCAGGGCGCGGAGTACGTCCAGACGCCGGAAGTGAGCAACATGATGCAGCTCAACCGGACGGCGCTGTTCGAGCAGCTCAAGAGCGAGGCGGACGATCCCTCGCTCAAGGCCTATCAGGCGCTCGCGAAGGAGCTGGGCATCCATCTGCACATCGGATCGCTGGCGCTGCGCTTCTCGGCAGACAAGGCCGTGAACCGCTCGTTCCTGATCGGGCCCGACGGCAACGTGCTGGCGAGCTACGACAAGATCCACATGTTCGACATCGACCTGCCGGGCGGCGAGAGCTATCGCGAGTCCGCCAATTATCAGCCGGGCGAGACGGCCGTGATCTCGGATCTGCCCTGGGGCCGTCTGGGGCTGACGATCTGCTACGACGTGCGCTTCCCGGCGCTGTATCGCGCGCTGGCCGAGAGCGGCGCCTCGTTCATCAGCGTGCCCTCAGCGTTCACCCGCAAGACCGGCGAGGCGCACTGGCACACGCTGCTGCGCGCCCGGGCCATCGAGACCGGCTGCTTCGTGTTCGCCGCCGCCCAATGCGGCGTGCACGAGAACAAGCGCGAGACCTTCGGGCATTCGCTGATCATCGATCCCTGGGGTGAGATCCTCGCGGAGGGCGGCGTCGAGCCCGGCGTCATCATGGCGCGGATCGATCCCGCGCGGGTCGAGAGCGTGCGCCAGACCATTCCTTCGCTGCAGCACGGCCGCCGGTTCGGCATCGCCGACCCCAACGCGGGTCCGGACTATCTGCACCTGGTGCGGGGCTCGGCATGATTCGCTACGCGCTGCGCTGCGAGCGTGACCACACGTTCGAAAGCTGGTTCCAGAGCTCCTCGGCCTACGATTCGCAGGTGAAGCGCAAGCTGGTGGAATGCCCGACCTGCGGCTCGACCAAGATCGAGAAGGCGATCATGGCGCCGCGCATCGTCAGCAAGAAGGGCCGCGACGCGGCGCCCGTGCCTGCCGCGCCTGCTCCGGTACCGACGCCCGCCCAGGAGGTCATTCCGCCCGGATCGACGTCGCTGATGATGGCGCAGGAGCGCGAGCTGCGCGCCAAGCTCAAGGAGCTGCGCGACCACATCGTCAAGAACGCCGACGATGTCGGCGAGCGTTTCCCGACGGAGGCGCGCAAGATGCATTACGGCGAGACCGAGCACCGGCCGATCTATGGCGAGGCTTCGCTCGACGAGGCCCGCGAACTGATCGAGGAAGGCATCGAGGTCGCGCCGATCCCGGTGCTGCCCGACGACCGGAATTGACCGGCGGGGCTCGTCACTCGGCGGCAGCCGGCAGTGATGCGCGCACGATCTCGGCAATCTTTCCGGCATTGCGAGCGCCGCGAAGCAATGACGGTTGAAATGTCTCGACCTCAACTGCGACCTTCCTCCGAGAGATGAGATGTTCCCGCTCTCCTCCTCCTGGCAGCTCTGGGCCCTCCTCTCGGCTCTGTTCGCGGCCCTCACCGCCATCTTCGCCAAGGTTGGCGTCGAGGGTCTCAACTCCGATCTCGCCACGCTGATCCGCACCGCGATCGTGCTGGTGACGCTGGCGCTGATCCTGTTCGCGACCGGCCAGCTGACGAGCCCCGGCCCGATCTCGATGAAGAGCTGGCTCTTCCTGACGCTGTCGGCGCTCGGCACCGGCGCCTCGTGGCTGTGCTATTTCCGCGCCCTGAAGCTCGGGCCGGCGACGCTGGTCGCGCCGATCGACAAGCTCAGCGTCGTGCTAGTCGCCTTGTTCGGGGCCGTGTTTCTCGGCGAGCGACCGAGTCCCCAGGGCTGGATCGGCATCGCGCTGATCGCGGCCGGTGCCGTGCTGATCGCGCTCAAGGGTTGACTACACCGCGATCAGCAGCGCCACCCCGGCGACGATCAGCGCGATGCCGCCGATCTCGCGCAGCGAAACCGGCTGCTTGAACGAGTAGTACGACACGCCTTGCGCGAACAGCACCTCGATCAGCGCCAGCGTGCGGACATTGGCGGCCGCGGTCAGCGCAAACGCCAGGAACCAGAATTGCGACGCGAAGGCGCCGACGAAGCCGGCCATCATCGACGGCCGCCACAGCGACAGGATCCCGCGCAGGATGCCGGGGGCGCGCGCCAGCAGATAGACGGTGAGGAGCGCCGTCTGCACGAACAGGCCCCAGACCAGCGTGTAGGACGCCGCCGTGACGAAGGAGACGCCGTCGACGGTGATGATGGCACCGCGGAAGCCGACGGCCGACAAGGCGAACGCGGCGGCTGCGACCAGTCCGGTCACCGTCGGCTTCAACTCTGCGAAGCCCTTCTCGCCACCGGGACGCAGCGCGGTGATAACGACGCCGATGGTGGCGATCAGGATGGCGACCAGCTTCGGCAGCGAGAGCGGATCACCGAGGAAGATGAAGCCGAAGATCGCGGTCTGGATCGCCTCGGTCTTCAGATAGGCGGTGGTGACGACGAACGAGCGATCGGTCATCGCCAGCAGCATCAGCCCGGTGGCGATGATCTGGCTGAGCGCGCCGAGCAGCAGCCACGGCCAGAACACAGCAGGCGGCCATGGCAGATGGTCGCCGGTGGCCAGCAGCACCACGGTCAGGAACACCAGCGAGAACGGAAAGCCGAACAGGAAGCGGATATTGGTCGCACCCCAGGTGCCGAGCTTCGCCGTCAGCGACCGCTGCATCGCGTTGCGCGCGACCTGGCCGGCGGCGGCGACCAGGGTGAAGGGAATCCAGAGGGAGGCGATGGAGAGCATGGGGCACGGAGCGGCTATGAGGGCCGGCCACCGTGACCAGCGCGGAGCGCTCGGTCAACAGCGCACGTGGCGATTCAGCCGCATGTCAGGCTTGCAGCTCTCGCTGGATGGGCGGGCATTTTCGGCGCTTTGTGGTACGCTCGCGCCACAACAACGGTGTCGTCCCTGCGTTCGCAGGGACGACACCGGAATTTGGAGCGGCTACCTGTTGTTCTTCGCGCGCCATGCCGCGAAGTCGGCGGGCGTCTGCGGGTCGGTTGCCGGATAGAGGCCGAGGATCGAGCGGCCCTTGGCAACTTCCTCGGCAACGAAATCCTCGAACGCGGTCATCTCGAACGTCTCGTCCGCGATCTCGTCGGCGAGATGGGCTGGGATGACGATGACGCCGTCGGAATCGCCGAGGATGACGTCGCCGGGAAACACCGGGGCGTCGCCGCAGGCGATCGGGCCATTGATCTCGATGGCATGATGCAAGGTGAGATTGGTCGGCGCGCTCGGGCGCTGGTGGAAGGCGGGGATGCCGAGTCTCGCGATGTCGGCGGCATCACGGAAGCCGCCGTCGGTGACGACGCCGGCGACGCCGCGCTGCTGCAGCCGGCTGACCAGGATCGCGCCGGCCGAAGCAGCGCGCGCGTCCTTGCGGCTGTCCATCACCAGCACGGCGCCGGGCGGACAATCCTCGACCGCCTTGCGCTGCGGATGGCCGCGGTCGCGAAACACTTCGATCGTGTTGAGATCCTCGCGCGCCGGGATGTAGCGCAGCGTGAAGGCCTCGCCGACCATGGTCGGCTGCGCCGGGCTGAGCGGATGGACGTTCTGGATGCACTGGATGCGCAGGCCGCGCTTGAACAGCGCGGTGGCGACGGTCGCGGTCGAGACGGTCTTGAGCTTGTTGCGGGTGGCGGTGCTGAGTCTGGTCATGTCTTGGTCTTGCTCGCTGCGCTCCCTCCCCCTTGCGGGGAGGGGTTGGGGGTGGGGCCCACATCAATGGTGTCGCTTGGGGCTCCCCCCCTCCCCAGCCCTCCCCCACAAGGGGGGAGGGAGCGCACCTTTGTTGCGGTGATAGCTCGAATCCCAATCTCGAAGTTCCAGACTCAGGCTTCGCCTGCCTAGGAACGACAATCACTAACTAATAAATAGCCGGCTCGCCCACCGGCGCGCCGAAGCCGGTTTCCAGGAAGTCGAAGTCGCAGCCATCATTGGCCTGCCTGATGTGGCGGGCGAACATCCAGCCATAGCCGCGCTCGAAGCGCGGCGTGGGCGGCTGCCATTCGGCACGGCGGCGGGCCAGCTCGTCCTCGGGAACGTCGAGATCGATGGTGCGGGCGGCGACGTCGAGCGTGATGAGATCGCCGTTGCGCACCAGCGCCAGGGGACCGCCGATATAGGACTCTGGCGATACGTGCAGGATGCAGGCGCCGTAGCTGGTGCCGCTCATGCGAGCGTCCGACAGGCGCACCATGTCGCGGACGCCCTGCTTCACCAGCTTGGTCGGGATCGGCAGCATGCCCCATTCCGGCATGCCCGGGCCGCCCTGCGGCCCGGCATTGCGCAGGATCAGCACATGATCAGCGGTAACATCGAGATCGGGATCGTCGATCGCCTTCTTCATCGACGGATAGTCGTCGAACACCAGCGCCGGGCCGGTATGCTTGAGGAAGCGTGACTCGCAAGCCGAAGGCTTGATGACGCAGCCGTCCGGCGCAAGATTGCCCTTGAGCACGGCGAGTGCGCCCTCGCGGTAGATCGGGTTGGACTGCGGACGGATGACGTCGTCGTTGTAGACGCCGGCATCCGCGATGTTGTCACCGAGCGTACGGCCGTTGACGGTGAGGCATTCGAGATGGAGGTGCTCCGTCATCCGGTTCATCAGTCCCGGCAAGCCGCCGGCGTAGTAGAAGTCCTCCATCAGATAGGTGTCGCCGCTCGGCCGCACATTGGCGAGCACCGGCACCTTGCGGCTCGCGGCCTCGAAATCATCGAGGCCAATGTCTGCACCCGCGCGGCGCGCCTGCGCGATCACATGGATGATGGCGTTGGTCGAGCAACCCATTGCCATCGCCACCGCGATCGCGTTCTCGAACGCGGCCTTGGTCTGGATCTTCGACGGCGTCAGGTCCTCCCACACCATCTCGACGATGCGGCGGCCGCATTCCGAGCTCATCCGGATGTGCTCGGCATCGGCGGCGGGGATCGACGAGGCGCCCGGGAGGGTCATGCCGATCGCTTCCGCGATCGCAGTCATGGTCGACGCCGTGCCCATGGTCATGCAGGTGCCGTGGCTGCGGGCGATACCCGCCTCCATCGCATTCCAGTCGGCGTCCGACAGCTTGCCGGCGCGGCGCTCGTCCCAGTATTTCCAGGCGTCGGAGCCGGAGCCGAGCGTCTTGCCTTTCCAATTGCCGCGCAGCATCGGCCCCGCGGGAAGATAGATCGCCGGCAGGTTCATGCTGGTGGCGCCGAGCAGCAACGCCGGCGTGGTCTTGTCGCAGCCGCCCATCAGTACCACGCCATCGACGGGATGGCTGCGCAAGAGCTCCTCGACATCCATCGCCAGCATGTTGCGATAGAGCATCGTGGTCGGCTTCAACAGCGACTCCGACAGCGACAGCGCCGGCAGCTCGATCGGGAAGCCGCCGGCCATCAGCACGCCGCGCTTGACGTCGTCGACGCGCTGCTTGAAGTGCATGTGGCAGGGCTGCGCATCCGACCAGGTGTTGACGATGGCGATGACCGGGCGGCCCTTCCATTCCTCCTGGGCGTAGCCCATCTGCATCACCCGCGAGCGGTGGCCGAAGGAGCGGAGATCGTCGGGCGCGAACCAGCGCGCGCTGCGCAGCTGATCGGGTTGCTTGCGGTCGGTCATGATTGGGTGCCCCAGGTCAGCACGGTCTTGCGCTCGATGGTCCGGAAGATCAGGTTCTCGACCACGAGACCGATCAGGATCACGGTCAGGAGGCCGGCGAACACCGCCGGGATTTCGAGCAGGTTGCGGTTCTCGAAGATGAACCAGCCGAGACCGCCCTGGCCAGAGGAGACACCGAAGACCAGCTCCGCGGCAATCAGGGTGCGCCAGGCAAAGGCCCAGCCGATCTTCAGGCCGGTGAGGATGGCCCCGAACGCCGCCGGGATCAGGATGCGGATCACGTAGGAGAAGCCGGTGAGGCCATAGTTGCGGCCGACCATGCGCAGCGTGTTCGACACGCTCTTGAAGCCCGAATGGGTGTTGAGCGCGACCGGCCACAGCACCGAATGGATCAGCACGAACACGAGACTGCCGCTGCCGAGCCCGAACCAGATCAGGGCCAGCGGCAACAGCGCGATCGCCGGCAAGGGATTGAACATCGCCGTGATCGTCTCGAGGAAATCGGTGCCGATGCGGGTCGAGATCGCGAGCACAGTCAGGATCGCCGCGAGAACGATGCCGGCGGCATAGCCCATGAACAGCACCTTCAGCGAGGTCCAGACGCGCATCGGAATGGTGCCGTCGCGGACCTTCTCCCACAGCGCCGCGATGGTGTCGGAGAAGGTCGGGAACAGCAGGGGATTGTCGAGATAGCTGCCATAGGCCTGCCAGATCGCGGCGAGCAGGACAATGATCAGGGTCTTGCGCACGAAGCCGTCGTTCCACAGCAGCTCGAGCACGCCGAGCTTGCGCGCGACATCTGCAGGCGCGGCGCTCGCGGCCGACGTATCACGCAGGATGATCTTGGCTTCAGCCATGGGCGCCGTCCTCAATGCGTCGTTGCGGGTTCGGAGAACAAGAGATCATGGATCTGCTTCTCCAGGCGCGCCGCGCTGCCGTCCTCGGCCGACACCTTGTCGACGTCGATGACCTCGGCCTTGACCCGGCCGGGATGCGGCGACAGCAGCAGGATGCGGTTGCCGATCTTGATCGCCTCCGCGATCGAATGCGTCACGAACAGCACCGTGAACTTGGTCTCATTCCAGAGCTGCAGCAGCTCGTCCTGGCAGGTCCGCCGCGTCAGCGCATCGAGCGCCGCGAACGGCTCGTCCATCAGCAGGATGTCCGGCTCCATCGCCATGCCCCTGGCAATTGCGACGCGCTGCTTCATGCCGCCCGACAGCGTGTGCGGATAGGCATCGACGACGCGCGTCAGCCCGACCTTTTCGATGTAGGCGCTGGCGCGGCTCTCGGCCTCCTTGCGCGGCATGCGTCGCGCCGTCAGCAGTGGAAACATGACGTTGGCGAGCACGGTCTTCCAGGGCAGCAGCTGGTCGAACTCCTGGAAGATCATCATGCGGTCGGCGCCGGGCCCGGTGATCTCGCGGCCGTTGATGCGCATCCGGCCTTCGCTCGGCTTGATGTAGCCGCCGACCGCCTTCAGCAAGGTCGACTTGCCGCATCCCGACGGCCCCAGCAGCACGAAGCGGTCGGAGCGGTCGACGGAGAAGCCGACCCGCTCCGTCGCGGTGATCACCGCGCTGGAGGTCTTGTAGCGGAGGGTGACGCCATCGACGTCGAGCAGCGCGGACATCAGTTGCCCTTCAGATCATGCGCGACCGGCAGATAATAGTCGGTCCAGGCCTTGGGCTGGGTCTTGATGGTGCCGATCTTGGCGAGATGGGCGGCGAACTTCATCGTGCCCTGCGGCTCCAGATTCCATTCCATCATGCCGGGCTCCTTGAGCCAGGCAAGCAGGTCCTCGACCGAGGTCTTGTCGCCGGTGATCTCCTTGTAGATATCAACCGCCGCTTTCGTATCGCTACGGATGAAGTCCTGCGCTTCCTTGGTGGCGTCGCGCACCGCCTGGATGATCTTCGGATTGGCGTCGGCGAACTTCGTCGTGGTGAAGAACTGCGCCTGGCTGAGCGGCCCGCCCATCACGTCGGCCGAATTCAGCACGACATGCGCACCGGGCACGTTCTTCAATTCGAGGAACGTGTAGGGCGGGATCGAGAAATGATTGTGCACCTCGTGCTGCGGATTCGACAGCGCCGTATAGGCGTCGGGGTGACCGAGCTGCACGGTGTTGGCGTCGAGTTTGTTCCACTGATCGGCGCCGAACGCCTCGGCGGCCGCGATCTGCAGCACGATGGCTTGGGTCGAGACCTTCACGGTCGGCACCGCGATCTTGTCGCTGGGGCCAAAATCCTTGATCGACTTGATGTTGGGATCGCGGCTGATCAGGGTCATCGGCTGCGCCGAGGTCGCGACGATGCCCTTCACGCCACCGCGGGTGCGATCCCACAGCAGCAGCAGATTGCCGGTGCCGGTGTTGAGGATGTCGACGCTGCCCGACAGCAGCGCATCGGTCTGCGCGCCGCCGCCGGAGAAGGTCAGCCATTTGGTGGTGACGCCGGGCACGCCGAGCGCGGCAGCATGCTTCTCGATCAGCTTGTTCTTCTCGATGATGTGGCTCGGCATGTAGAAGATGCCGGGCTGGCGCGACAGCGAGATTTCGGTCTTCTGCTGGGCCTGCGCGGCGTCATTCCAGGCCGGCGCGACCAGCAGCGCGGCCAGCAGGCCGGCGGCTCGTGCGGCCGAGCGCGCGAACTTCTCGAACATGGGACATCCCTCCTCGCGTGCCGGCTCCTTCTTGACGGCCGGCGGGGAGATGCACTAATGCATTAGTGCATCTCTGACAAGGGCTGTTCTCCCCCTGCGACATTCGAGCCGGACGTCCGACCCCATGGCATTGCCTGCGACGCCTGCTGCGGTTCTACCGCCCGAACGGCTCGATCCGAGCCGGCGCGCGGCACCGCAGGTCTTCGAGCGGTTGCGCGACCAGATCATCGCCCTGGCGCTGCCACCGGGAGCACCATTGTCGCGGCCGGCGCTGCAGGCCGAGTTCGGCCTCAGCTCGACGCCGATCCGCGACGCGCTGATGCGCCTCGCCGAAGAAGGCCTCGTCGACGTGTTCCCGCAGCACGCGACCCTGGTCAGCCGCATCGATGTTGGTCGGGCGCAGCAGGCGCAGTTCCTGCGCCAGGCGCTGGAGCTCGAGATCGTGCGCCTGCTCGCGCTGCGGCCTGCGACGGCCCCGATCGACGAGCTGAACGCGCTGATCGCCCAGCAGCGGCGCTTCGCCAGGGACGGCGACTTCGCGTCATTCACGGTGGTCGACAACGCATTCCACGAGCGGCTCTACACCGCCGCGGACAAGCACGAGCTGTGGACCCTGGTGCGGAGCCGCAGCGGTCACATCGACCGGCTGCGCCGGCTGCATCTGCCGTCCCCCGGCAAGGCGCAGACGATCCTGCGCCACCACAAGCAGATCGTCGACGCGATCGCCGCGGGCCGCCCGGACGACGCGCAGACGCATCTGCGCGAGCACCTGACCGGCACGCTGAGCGACCTCGCGACCATTCGGGGCCGCTGGCCGGACTATCTCAGCGGCTAGTGGCACGCCGATACGAGCAAAACAGGAGCCCTGGCAAATCGTCCATCACCCAGATTAATCGAATGTGAAGCGTTCCAGCCTTACAACCACGGCGCGAATGCCTCAAATGCAGGCAAGAACGCCGTTCGAGCACACGCCTCGCTCCCGCAACGCAAGGCGCCCGGATTGTCTCCCGATTGGCGCGTCCGGAACAGCGGTGTCTGCCCGCGTCCCATCCTGCATGTGACTTGTCCGGCGAAACGCTTGCGGCGCGCCGCGAATTGGGCAAAACCTTACAACTGACCGTTGGTCTTGCTGCCAGCCAATCGGGAGATGCGGAGCGTGGCGAAGATTCTGGTCGTGGACGACGATCCGCTCATGCAGCTGACAATTCAGCGCGTGCTCGAACGGGCCGGTCACGTCGTCGGCATCGCCGGCGACGGCCAGAAGGCGCTCGTCCGCTTCAAGAGCGAGAGCTTTGACCTGGTGATCCTGGACATCTTCATGCCGGGCATGGACGGGCTGGAGGCGATGCGCATGATCCTCAGGCACACGCCGGGTGTTCCGATCATCATGACCTCGGGACGTTCCCACACCCCGGCCTCGATGTCTGAGCCCGACTATCTTACCATGGCCACCAAGCTCGGAGCGGTTTCCGCGTTGCCCAAACCGTTCAAACCGGCAGCCCTCCTGACGATGGTTTCCGAATGCCTGGCATCGGCAGGCGATCGGGCTACTCGACCCCGGCCAGGCCAAGATGCTGTTCCGAAATCCTGACGGCCGAACCGAAGGGCTGCTGCTCAGCAGCGCGCAGCGCGCGAGCGAGGCTTCGCGGTTCGGCGGGCGCCTCACGCTGACGACGCGGCTGGCGATCGCGATGATCCTGCTGGTCGCGATCGCGGTGTTCGCCGTCGGCTGGCTCGGCTATCGCAGCCTCGAGCGGGCGCTGTTGCCGCGCGCGCTCGATAGAATCGAGTCGCATTCGCGCCTGATGGCGACCGAGCTCGAAAACTATGTCGGCAGCGCCCGCAACGACATCAACGGCTATCGCGCCTCGCCGAATCTGGCAACATTGATACGCACACTGAAGACGGGGGCTCCCGATCCCCGCGAAGGGCTGCCGGCGCAGTCGTGGCGCGAGCGGGTCGCAACGCGCTACTTCGCCGAGCTGCAGGCCAAGCAGACCTACGCGATGATCCGCCTGGTCGGGATCGAGAACGATTATCGCGAGTTGATCCGGGTCGACCGGCTCGGGCCGGGCAACACGGTGCGGATCGTTCCGGAGAACGAGCTGATCACGCGCGGCGAGCGCAACTACATCAAGGAGACGCTGAGCCTGCCGCCCGGCGGCATCCGGCTGTCGCCGATCATTCTCGACGGCAACACGACGGACCCCAACACCGGCGTGCCGATGCTGTGCGTCGGCACGCCGGTGTTCGGGGCGGACGGCAAGCCGTTCGCGATCCTGATGGTCGATCTCGACATGCGCCCGGTGTTCGCGCATCTGCGCACGGCGGCCCGCCCGGGCGCACAGCTCTATGTCGTGAACGCCCGCGGCGACTATCTCTTCCATCCCGAATCAGACCGGGAATTCGCCTCGAAACGCGGCCGATCGACGCGATGGCAGGACGATTTTCCGACGCTCGCAGGCGCAACCGGCAGCGCCGAGGGTTTCGCGCAGATCCTGCACGACGAGGCCGATCGTCCCGGCGGCGTCGCCTTCGCGCCGGCGCTGCTCGCGGGACAAGAATGGGTGGCGGTGATCGAGACGATCCCGAACACCGCCTTCATGGCGCCCGCCCTCGCCATCCGCAAGACGGCGATCGAGGTCGGCCTGATCGCGATGCTGTGCGCGGCCGCGCTCGCCTTCGTGGTCGCGCGCTCGCTGACGCGGCCGATCAACCAGCTCACCCAGGCCGTCGAGGGCGTGGGGCGCGGCGAGACGGTGAACATCCCGCTCGAGGCGGTCGGCGAGACGGGCGTGCTGGCGCGCGCTTTCGCCCGCGTGCTGGACGAGGTTCGCACCAAGACCGCCGAGCTCGAGCGCGAGGTCCAGGAGCATTACCTGACCGAAGCGGCGCGCGACCATTTCGCCGCCCGCGAACGGCTCTACAGTGCCGCGGTGGAATCGTCGAACGACGCGATCGTGACGCTGTCGCTGGACGGCACCATCACCGCCTGGAATCCGGCAGCCGAGGCCATGCTGGGCTACTCCGCCGAGGAGGCCGTGGGCCGCCTTGCCGATTTCCTCGTGCCGCCCGAGCGCATGCCCGAGGCCCAGGACTTCCTCGTGCGCGTGGCGCGCGGCGAGCGGATCCAGCATTTCGAGACGGTGCGGATCCGCAAGGACGGTGAGCTGGTCCAGGTCTCGCTCAGCGTCTCGCCGATCAAATCACCGACGGGCCAGATCATCGGCGCCTCCAAGATCGCACGCGACGTCACCGAGAGCCGTCGGACCGAGCTGGCGCTGCGCCAGCAGACCGAGGAGCGGCGGCGCATCTTCGAGACGTCGCAGGACCTGATCCTCATCACCGACCGCAATGGCATCCTGATTCAGGTCTCACCGAGCGTGGAGACGATTCTCGGCTATACGCCAGCCGAGATGATCGGCCGCAGCGGCGCGGATTTCATCCACTCGGACGATCTGCTCAAAGCACGCGAGGAGCTGCGCGCCTCGCGCCTCGGCCTTCGGGCTCGCACCTCCGACTGCCGCTACGTCCACAAGGACGGCCGCGTGGTGACGCTGTCCTGGACCTCGAACTGGTCGGAGCCGGTGCAGCGCCACTTCTTCATCGGCCGCGACATGACCGAGAGCCGGCTGGCGCAGGAGACGCTGCGGGAAAGCGAACAGCTCGCCCGCAACATCATCGAGACCGCGCTCGATGCCTTCGTCCAGGTCGACGACAACGGCGCCATTCTCAACTGGAACTCCCAGGCCGAGAAGATCTTCGGCTGGTCGCGCGCCGAGATCATCGGCAAGGACGTCTTCGACGTCATCACGGTCGGGGATGTCGGCGAGGAGCTGCGCGCCGCGCTCGGCCGTATCCTGATGACCGGACAAGCGAGCGCGCTCGGGGGCGGCCGCCGACGCGAGGTCATGGTGAAGCGGCGTGACGGCCGCGAGTTCAAGGCCGAGCTCAGCGTGACCGCGCTGAAGACCCGCAACGGTGTCGTGCTGAACGGCTTCTTCCGCGACCTCACCGACAAGATCGCGACCGAGGAGCGGATCCGCCAGTCCGAGAAGATGGAGGCGATCGGCCAGCTCACCGGCGGCATCGCACACGACTTCAACAACATCCTCACCGTGATCACCGGCACGATCGAGATTCTCGCCGCGGCCGTGGCCAAGGAGCCGCAGCTCGCCGCGATCACCAGGATGATCGACGAGGCCGCCGCCCGCGGGGCCGATCTCACCCAGCATCTGCTCGCCTTTGCGCGCCGTCAGCCGCTGCAGCCGCGCGAGGTCGACGTCAACACGCTGATGATCGACACGGCCAAGCTGCTGCGGCCGACGCTCGGAGAGCAGATCGAGATCGAGTCCGTCTTCCAGGACGAGACCTGCGTGGCGCATGTCGATCCGAACCAGCTCGCCACGGCGGTCATCAACCTCGCGCTCAATGCCCGCGACGCGATGCTGAATGGCGGCAAGCTCATCCTGGAGACCGGCTGGGCCGACCTCGACGAGAACTACGCAAGTCTCTACGACGACGTGCGGCCCGGTCGCTACGCGATGATCGCGGTGAGCGACAGTGGCAGCGGCATTCCCGCCGCCATCATCGACAAGGTGTTCAATCCGTTCTTCACCTCGAAGGGGCCGGGCAAGGGGACGGGGCTCGGATTGTCGATGGTGTACGGCTTCGTGAAGCAATCGGCCGGCCACATCAGGATCTACAGCGAAGAGGGCCACGGCACCACGATCCGGATGTACCTGCCGCCGGGCAGCGAAGAAGCGATCACGCAGCCATCGGGCGCCGCGCCGGCGATCCAGGGCGGCCAGGAGACGATCCTGGTGGTGGAGGACGACCGGCTGGTGCGCGGCTACGTTCTCGCCCAGCTCCATGCGCTGGGCTACGCGACGCTGGAGGCGGCCAATGCCGCCGAAGCGCTGGCGATCACCAATGCCGGAGAGCGGTTCGATCTACTCTTCACCGACATCATCATGCCGGGGACGATGAACGGCCGCCAGCTCGCATCCGAGATCCAGCGGCTTCGTCCCACGCAGCGGGTCCTGTTCACCTCCGGCTATACCGAGAATGCCGTGGTGCATCACGGCCGGCTCGACGAAGGAATTCTTCTGTTGCCGAAACCGTACCGCAAATCCGAGCTGGCCAGGATGATCCGCAAGGCGCTCGCCGCGACCGAGGCTTGAAAAGCGAGGCTTGACCAATGCGGCCTGACCGACGCGGCCTGCGCCTGCGATTGCCGCTGCTCCAGAGCGCGGCCACGTGCGGGCGGCCCGGCCATCGGCTCAATTGGCGCGCGACGCCGTCATCACGATGCGGATCAGATCGGCCGCGTTGCGCGCGCCGAGCTTCTTCATGATGTTGGCGCGGTGATCCTCGATCGTGCGCGGGCTGATGCCCAGCGTGCGCCCCGCCTCCTTGTTCGAGGCCCCCGCCGTGAACTGTTCCAGGACCTCGCGCTCGCGCCGCGTCAGCGGCTCGCGGCCGGGGAAATGCAGCGAGCCGATCTTCGGCGAGGCATTCTCCTTCTGCCGCCGCGCGAACGCGCCAATCGCCTCGTTCAGACGGGCCACGATCTCACTGCCGCGGAACGGCTTCTCGATGAAGTCGAGCGCCCCGTTCTTGATCGCATTCACGGCCATCGGGATGTCGCCCTGGCCTGAGATCATGAAGATCGGAGCCGGATAGTCCTCGCCGTGCAATTCCCTGAGAATGTCGAGACCGGACTTTCCGGGGATGTGCACATCGAGCAGGATGCAGGCCGGTGTCCTGCTCCGCGCCACCGCCAGGAGCGCGGCGCCGTCCGCAAAACAGATCACTTCATACCCACCTGCCGACAAGACCATCGAGAGGGTGTCGCGCACGGCTGGGTCGTCATCGACGACAAAAATCTCACCGCGGGAAGTTGTTTGTTCGGCCATGGGCGATTGCTCTTGCAAAGGAGAAGAAACAATGAAAGCGCGTCTTATGATACCATACTCGTCGGGTGCTTTGGGCACCCGTATTTGTACGGTTTATGATCCTAACCCACAAGTAGTAGCTGCAGATCGGTGATCGCCTTCACGAGACCACGATCTGGACACGATCTCAAGGCAGTCGTCTCGAGCAGCATGCTGCCCTGCAAAACACATCAACGCCGATAGCATCATGATCGACATCAAACTCTGATCGCATCAGCGTTGCCGACGTGCACCACGCCGAACAGACATGCTCGGCGCCAGACGCGTGCACGGCTCTCTGTCCACGAAAATCTGCACGGCATTTGACACAAGACGTACAGGCGTCAGCCGGCCTTGCCCTCGTTTTGATCAGAGATCGGCGGGATTTGGACGTTGCACAGGATTGTGCACTCCGGACGGCGGCTTGCGCCGATGCGGCTCTCTCAGGACCGATGCTTCGCGGCAACACTTTCGGCTGCGACGCCGCCCCAGGTGTGAACCACGGGCAGGCCGAGCGCAGTCTTGCCGAGATTGGCCAGGCAGATGCGCAGCGCCGCCAGATCGACTGGCTTCGGCAGGCTCTGCAGGTCGATTCCGAGCGAGCGCGCGAACAGCCGGGCCTCAATTCGCTTGGCCGCGTCCATGCCGCTGATCACGATCACGGAACCGGCGAAGCGGGTATCTGCGATGACCTTGAGGACCTCGGTCCCGTCGCCATCCTCGAGCATGAGATCGAGCGTCACGCAGTCAAAGCGCTTGTTGCGCACCTCGCGGATCGCATCGCTGCACGTGGCCGCGACCGTCACGGCGTGGCCGGCCTGCTTGGCCGCCAGCGCGATCAGCGTCCGCTGCGCGGCGTCGTCGTCGACGACCAAGAGCTGCAGCGCGCGCCGCTCGCCATCATCGGCGCGCTCCGACCGGCTGGATGCAAGTTCCGAACTCATGACCGGCATTGGCCGTCCCTGGAAATTTGACCGACGTCATTGTCTTACACGTCCGAGCCTGCGGCGACGTAAAGCGGCTCTCCGAAAAACCGCCACCCGTCTTAGGACTTGCGCAGGACCCGGGCTGGCGCGTCTCTTCGTCGCTCCGCGCGCGGAAGCTTCCCAAGCCGCGGGCGAGCAATGCGCCGTGCCGCCGGAAGGCGAACTAGTTGACGGTCGCTTCCTGGCCGGCGGAGGCGTTGCCACGTTTCTTCTTGTTCTTTCCCTTGATGAACTGGATGTCCATCTCGGAGCCGTTGACCCGGACCAGCTCGCAGCGGCGGTAGGCGAGCCCCGTCGAGGACAGCAGCAGAAAGAACTCCTTCAGGTTCAATCCCTGGATCGATCCTTCGACCGTCAGCACCGCGTCGTTGTCCGAGATGGCGTTGAGCTGGCAGTCCCTGCGCCAGGTCCCGTCGATGCCCATGATGCAGACATCGTAGCCGCGGCTGAAGGTGACGCGCTCCGTACCTTTGTTGTCGTCAGACATCTTCGCGTCCTGCTCTATTGGGCTGCCGAAACATCTAGTTGCCCGCGGCCGCGATCCTGGGCATTCCCGGAGCCGGCGCCTTCGCCGCGGAAACGATCCCGCTCGGGCGATACAGGCCACGCCGGTCCGTAAGGGGCTTGAACACGTCGGTGAGGCCGACGACGGTCTCCGCGGCGCCGAGAACGAGGAAGCCGTCCGGCTCCATCAACTTGGCGAGCCGGCCGAAAATGTTGATCTTGGTGTCCTGGTCGAAATAGATCAGCACGTTGCGGCAGAACACGACGTCGAACGTGCCGAGCTGGGAGAAGTCGTGCAGCAGATTGAGCTGGCGATGCTGGACCATGCCGCGCACGTCGGAATTGATCTGCCAGAGTTCGCCCGCCTGCTTGAAATATTTGACCAGAAGCTGGATCGGCAGCCCGCGCTGCACCTCGAACTGGCTGTAGAGACCCGCCTTGGACTTCTCGAGCACCTCCTGGGAGAGATCGGTGGCGATGATCTCGATGCGCCATCCACTGAGCGCAGATCCCATCTCCTTGAGCGACATCGCCAGCGAATACGGCTCCTGGCCGGTCGAGCAAGCGGCGCACCAGATCCGGATCGACTTGCGGTTGGCGCGCGCCTTGAGGAGCTCCGGCATGATCACGTCGCGAAAATGATCGAACGGGACCTTGTCGCGGAAGAAGAACGTCTCGTTGGTCGTCATCGCTTCGACGACCTGGCTGATCAAGGCGCTCGACCCGTCCTTCAGCTTCTGGACGAGATCGCTGATGCTGGCCAGGCCGGCCTTGCGCGCGAGCGGAAGCAGGCGGCTCTCGATCAGATATTGCTTGTCGGCAGACAGATCGAGACCCGATTTGTCTCGAAGCAGTTTGCGCAGGAACTCATAATCGGGCTGGTTCACGGGCGGCCTCTTCTGGGCAGACGAAGGGATCAGGCGGATTCGGCTGACAGCGCCTGGATGAGACCGACTTCCTGGAATTTGGCGGCGACGATTTCCTTGTCGAACGGCTTCATGATGTATTCGTTGGCGCCGGCGTTGAGCGCGCGCGAGATGTGATCGATGTCATTCTCGGTGGTGCAGAACACCACCTTCGGGCCTTCGCCGCCCGGCAGCCGGCGCAGGCGCCCGAGGAAATCATAACCGTCCATGACGGGCATGTTCCAGTCGAGCAGAATGGCGTCCGGCAGGCTCTTGGTGCAGATCTCGAGCGCCCGCTCGCCATCCTCCGCCTCGACGACGGAAAAGCCCAGCTCCTCCAGGATACGGCGTGCGATCTTGCGCACGACGCTGGAGTCATCCACGACCAGACAGCTCTTCATTGTTGTCTCCCCTATGGGACGGTTGACGGGCTAGGCGGCGATTGCTGCCTTCGGCAGGAGTTCGAGCACGCGATCGACGTCGAGAATGACCATCAGCTGGCCGTCGAGGCGGTGCACGCCGCCGGCGAATTTCGCCATGCGCGGGTCGAGGTTGACGGGGTTCTCCTCCCGGCCCTCCTCGGGCAGCCGCAGCACCTCGCCGATCTGGTCGATCAGGAGACCATAGGACTCGCCGCGCAGATCGACGCCGACCGCCATCGGCGGCTTGCCGTCCTCGGCGCGGGCAAGGCCGAGCCGCGCCCGCATGTCGACGACGGTCACGATGCGGCCGCGCAGGTTCAGGACGCCTGCGATCTCCGCCGATGACAGCGGCACCCGCGTCACCCGCTCCGGCATGAACACGTCCTGGACCCGGGAGATCGGCAGGCCGAACAGCTGGCCGCCGATCATCGCGGTGACGTATTCGACGGCGGCGCCCTCGGTGGTTTCGATCTTGCTGCTCATCGCACGCTACTCCTGTCCGCTTGCTGTCACGCGGCCCGCCGGTTGGCTTCGGCGCGGGCCCGTTCCTCGATCTGTTCCTTCAGCGCCGCGATCAGGCCGGGCCGGTCGAACTTGGCGATGTAGTCGTAGAGACCCGCCTGGCGGCCGCGCTCGATCGCCGCCGGCGACACCAGCGACGACACCGCGATGACCGGCATCTGGTTCAGGTTCTGGTCGGCGCGGATCGCCTCGGTGAACTCGAAGCCGTTCATCTCCGGCATCTCGATGTCGGTGACGACGATGTCGAAGCTGTGCCCGGAGCGCAGCGTGGCCAGGCCCTCGAGCGCCGAGGCCGCGGTGCGCACCTTGTAGCCGGCCGACTTCAACACCGGCGCCAGCATGTTGCGGAAGAACGGCGAGTCGTCGACCAGCAGCACCGACTGCGTCTGCGACTCGGTGGCCATCTCCTTGCGGATGAACCAGTCGGCGAACGCCATCGGCAGGAAGTGGCCGACGTCGATCACCTCGGTCGCCTGGCCCTTGATCACCGCCGAGCCGAGGATGCCGTCCTTGGCGCCGGAGACCTGGATGTTGAGCCGCTCCTCGACGATGTCGATGATCTCGTCGACCACGAGGCCCATCGCGCGGGTCTCGTCGGCGAACACCAGGATCGGCTGCGAGCCCGACGTCTGCACCGACACGCCTTCCATCTGCACCAGGGGCATCAGCTGGTCGCGATACTGCACCATGTAGCGGCCGTTGGAGATCTCGATCTTGTCGGCTGCGATCTCCTCGAGCCGCGTGACCAGCGCCAGCGGCACCGCCTTGGGCTGCGCCGTGCCGGCGCGGAACACCAGGAGCGAGGTGAGCTGCTCGCCGCCGATGGCGTGATGCGCGGCGTGCTCGTCCGACACCGCCTGCGAGGCCGAGCCGGCGGCGCCGAGCGCCTTCGCAATGCCGTTCGGATCGATGATCATGATCACGGCGCCGTCGCCCAGGATGGTGTTGCCCGAGAACATGTCGATGTGACGCAGCTTGGTCGACATCGGCTTGACCACGATTTCCTCGGTGTGGAACACGCAGTCCACCACGATGCCGAAGGTCTGGTTGCCGACCTGCGTCACCACGATGAAGCCGTTCTCCGGATCGGTCGACGAGCCGTCGTCGATCTTCAGGAGCTTCTTCAGATGCATCAGCGGCAAGAGCTTGTTGCGCAAGCGCAAGACCGCGGTGTCCTTGATGCGCTCGATGCGGTGCTCGGAGTTGGCACGCGCGCGCACCAGCTCGACGACCGACAGCTGCGGGATCGCGAAGCGGTCGCCGCCGGCTTCGACGATCAGCGCCGAGACGATCGCGAGCGTCAGCGGGATCTTGATGGTGACCGAGGTGCCCTCGCCGACCACCGACTTGATGTCGATGGTGCCGCCGATCTGGTCGATGTTGGTGCGCACCACGTCCATGCCGACGCCGCGGCCCGAGACCGAGGTGACGGCGGCCGCGGTCGAGAAGCCCGGCTCGAAGATAAACTTGTGGATCTGCGCTTCGGTCATCTTCTCGAGCTCGGCCTCGGTGACGAGGCCGTTCGCCAGGGCCTTGGCCTTGATGCGCTCGGTGTTGAGGCCGCGGCCGTTGTCGGCGATGCAGATGATGATATGGCCGCCTTCATGATAGGCGGAGAGCCGGATCGTGCCCTGCTCGGCCTTGCCGGCCGCGGCGCGCTCGGCCATCGTCTCCAGGCCGTGATCGGCGGAGTTGCGCACCATGTGGGTGAGCGGGTCCTTGATCAGGTCGAGCACCTGGCGGTCGAGCTCGGTGTCGGCGCCGTGCATCTCGAGCTCGATCTGCTTGCCGAGTTCGGTCGCGAGGTCGCGGACGATGCGCGGCAGCTTCTGCCAGGCATTGCCGATCGGCTGCATGCGCGTCTTCATGACGCCCTCCTGCAGCTCGGCGGTGACGTTGGACAGCCGCTGCAGCGGCACCTTGAACTCGGTGTCCTCGTTGCGGCGGGCGATCTCGAGCAGCTGGTTGCGCGTCAGCACCAGCTCGGAGACCATCGTCATTAGATGTTCGAGCGTGTCGACGTTGACGCGGATCGACTGGTTGGCGACCTTGTCGTTCTCGTGCACCTCGCCGTCGGCATTGGCCTTCGGCCGCGCCGCCTTCTTCGGCTCGGCCTTGGCCTCTGCTTCCGCCTTGGCAGGCCCGGCCTTGGCGACCGGCGCCGGGGCAGCGGGTTTGGGCTCAGGCGCCTTCTCATGCGCGGGCGGCATCTCGATCGCGGTCTCGCGGAAGGCGCGCTCCAGCTCGTCGAGCGACACTTCGCCCGGACGCAGCGGACGCTCCAGCGTCTGGTCGATCAAGGAGCCCTGCGTCACCGCGGGCTTGGGCGGCGGTTCGGGCGCCGCGGGCGCGAGCGGTGGCGCGGCCTCGCCGGCGGCCATGGCCGCCATGCCGCGCTCGACCATGGCTTCGAGCTCGCTGATGAGGTCGCGGTCCTCGCCCTCGGGCTCGGCCTCGTTGGCCTCGAGCTGTCCCAGGATGTCCTTGATGCGGTCGATGGTGGTGAGGATCAGCGTCACGGCCTCGCCGGTGACCGGCATGCCGTCGCGGAATTTGCCCATCAGGGT
>NZ_JBNPTK010000006.1:0-413652 GCF_051167615.1 Bradyrhizobium sp. HKCCYLS3013 | reverse complement strand
GGCGGTGGCGCGCCTTCGCGCCAGCCTTGAGGCCGGCCGATCACCGGTCTACAAAAAAGACAGTTGCTCCCCGGTGTCCGGCCTGTTAGCCACCGTCGTCGTCGGGATCATCGCCCTTCCGACTTGGCGCCAGCATCGGGGCGCCAGGACCACGCAGCTTCACGTCCGCAAGAACCTCGTTCGTCCGCATGCCCCAAGGACATGCTGCGAGCCCTCGCGGCCACCGCATCCCCGCCTCACGCCTCGTGACGATCGCGAAACGCCCCTCGCTGGCGAGACGGGATGAGGGGAGAGGAACACGGATTCTGGAAAGACGAAAGCGAAATTTTTGCCGTCAGCAGGCTGGATCAACGCATCAGGTTGATCGCGCGGGGGAAATGAGTTTTTCGGCGCGAGGGATTCCGGGATGAACGATGCTCGTTCGCGGCTGCCGATCGAGATGGATCGCGCAAAATGACGAACTGATTTGCCCGACGGGCGGGCCGGCATGCGCCTCGCGAGCAGTCGATTCGAGACCGAACTAATGAGTTGATCGAGCTCCACCCCGGCGACAGTGCCCTCCCCTCCCCCTTGCGGGGAGGGGTCGGGGGTGGGGGTCTCCGGGCGACGCTGCCTGATGAGTCCGCGTGAAGGCGCACGGCATGCGCTTCGGGAGAAGCGCATCGAGGTGACGACGAACGGTTGCGAGTTGGAAGAATGACGATGCCCCGAGCGGGCTCACTGGGTGGGGACCCCCACCCCCGACCCCTCCCCGCAAGGGGGAGGGGAGCAGACTGTCAGCGGGGTGAGAGCTCGGCTCGAAGGAGCATCCGCCCCCGACTACGCCGTCAGCTTCTCCAGCTCCTTGATGATCGCTTCGCCCATCTGCGTGGTCGAAGCCGGAGTCGATCCCTCGGCCTTGATGTCCGCCGTGCGCAGGCCGCTCGCCAGCACGGCGGCGATGGCGGCGTCGAGCTTGTCGGCGAGCGCGCCCATGTCGAAGGAGTAGCGCAGCGCCATGCCGAACGAGGTCAGCATCGCGATCGGGTTGGCGAGACCCTTGCCGGCGATATCCGGCGCCGAGCCGTGCACCGGCTCGTACAGCGCGCGGCGCTTGTGGGTCTTGGCGTCGACCTCGCCGAGCGAGGCGGACGGCAGCATGCCGAGCGATCCGGTCAGCATCGCCGCGATGTCCGACAGCATGTCGCCGAACAGATTGTCGGTGACGATGACGTCGAACATCTTCGGGTATTTCACTAGGTTCATGCCGCCGGAATCGGCGAGCTGGTGCTCGAGCGTGACGTCCTTGTACTCGCGATTGTGGACCGCGGTGACGACCTCGTTCCAGAGCACGCCCGACTTCATGACGTTGCGCTTCTCCATCGACGTCACCTTGTTCTTGCGCTTGCGCGCGAGGTCGAAGGCGACGCGGGCGATGCGCTCGATCTCATAGGTGTCGTAGACCTGGGTATCGATCGCGCGCTTCTGGCCGTTGCCGAGATCGGTGATGGTCTTTGGCTCGCCGAAATACACGCCGCCGGTGAGCTCCCGCACGATCATGATGTCGAGGCCCTCGACGATCTCGCGCTTCAGGCTGGAGGCATCGGCGAGCGCCGGATAGCACACGGCGGGACGCAGATTGGCGAACAGGCCGAGATCCTTGCGCAGGCGGAGCAGGCCCGCCTCGGGACGCACCTCGTAGGGAACGCCATCCCATTTCGGACCGCCGACGGCGCCGAAGATGATGGCGTCGGCCGCCTTGGCCTTGTCCATGTCGGCTTCCGAGATCGAGGCGCCGTGCGCGTCATAGGCGGCGCCGCCGACCAGGCCGTCCTCGGTCTCGAACGAGGCCAGTCCCTTGGCGTTGAGCCAGCCGATCAGGCGCTTCACCTCGGCCATCACTTCGGGGCCGATGCCGTCGCCGGGCAGCAAAAGGAGCTTCTGGGTCGCCATGGTCGTTGTCCTCACGGGGCTTGTCATGCCGGGGCATTGCGCGGGCATCCATCCTTGGGATGGCTGGATTGCCGGTCTGCCTCGAGCGGATCGAAAGCAGGCGCCCGGCAATGACGGGATCTCTCAAAACGGCGGAGTGCTAAAGCCCTCCTGCGCCGTTGGCAAGCCACCATTGCCGGCGCACCACTTCTGTCGCGGCGAGGTGGGCGGTAATGTGCGCGAAAATCGCGGCCGAATAGCATGAATTGCCGGCCGATCGCCGCGCCGGAGCATGTCTTGCCAGCCTCCCCATCCGACCCGACACCGGCCCACCCGGCGTTGACCAACCTCACGCTGTCGCTGGGTCCGATCATCGGTCTCGGCATCGGCCGCTTCGCCTACGCGCTGGTGCTGCCGGACATGCGGGACAGCCTGCATTGGTCATACTCGGCGGCCGGCTTCATGAACACGGTCAACGCCGCTGGCTATCTCATCGGCGCGCTGATCGCCGCGCAGCTGGCCCGGCGCTACGGCGGCCTGGCCGCAGTGCGCGGCGGAACGCTGGCGGCGCTGGCCTCGCTCGTGGTGTGCGCCATGACCGGTGACTTCATCGCGCTCAGCCTGGCGCGGCTCGTGACCGGCATCGGCGCCGGCGTCGCGCTGGTGGCCGGCGGCGCGCTGGCGGCGCGGGTCGCCCTGGCGCGGCCGGCGCAGGCGAGCTTCGTGCTGAGCCTGTTCTATGCCGGACCGCCGCTCGGCATCGTCATCTCCGGCCTGATCGCGCCTTTCGTGCTGCAGGCCTTCGGGCCCGGCTCATGGTGGATCGTATGGGCCGTGCTCGCCGCGGTCGGCGCGGTGCTGATCGGGCCGCTGCTCGCGATGCGGCTCCCGGCGAACGCCGCCACGGCGGAGACCCGCACCGACCGCGTCTCGCTGCGGCCGATGGCGATCTATCTGTTCGGCTACTTCCTCTACGGCGCCGGCTATATCGCCTATCTCACCTTCATGATCGCGTATGTGCGCGATCTCGGCGGCGGCGCCGCGGCGCAATCAGGCTTCTGGTGTCTCATTGGCCTCGCCGGCTTCACCACGCCCTGGGTGTGGCGGCGCGTGCTGGCGCTCGACCGCGGCGGCTGGCCCACCGCCCTCATCCTCACCATCAACGCGATCGGCGCCGCCCTGCCCTCGCTCAGCCATTCGCCTGTCATGCTGACGCTGTCGGCCGCTGTGTTCGGCATCGCCTTTTCGACCGTGACCACGGCCACCACCGCCTTCGTGCGCTTCAACCTGCCGCAGAGCGCCTGGCCGGGCGCGATCGCCGCGCTGACCATCTCGTTCGGCGTCGGCCAGACGCTCGGACCCTTCGCCGTCGGCGCGATCACCGATGCGATGGGGAGTTTGACCTATGCGCTGAACGTATCGGCGGCCTTGTTGCTGCTGGGCGCGGTGATGGCGGCGATGCAAGGCAAGCTGAAGCGCTCCGACCGCACCTAGCTCACGGTGTCGTCCCGGCGAACGCCGGGACCCATACCGCGGAAGCTATCGAGGGATGCGGCTGCCAGTTGCCTGCCTCATACCCCCCTGTGGTTATGGGTCCCGGCGTTCGCCGGGACGACAGCGGAGTGTGTCGCGCGCAGCTCGGCCTCAAGCGGACCGACGATCAGCTCCCGCTGAACGAATTGTACCCCTGATCCTCCCAATAGCCGCCCTTGTAGTCGTTGGTGATTTCCATCGCGACGACGTATTTCGGGTTCTTGAAGCCGAGCTTAGTGGGGACGCGGATCTTCATCGGGTAGCCGTAGGCGCGCGGCAGGATCTGGTCGGCGAACTTGAAGGTCATCTGGGTCTGCGGATGCAGCGCGGTGCGCATGTCCAAGGGCGAATTGTAGCCGTCCTTGTCGGCGCAGTTGAACCAGACATATTTCGCGCTGATATCCGCGCCGATCAGCTTGAGGAAGTCGCGCAAGGGCGTGCCGGTCCAGGAGCCGATCGCGCTCCAGCCCTCGACGCAGATATGACGCGTGATCTGCGTCACCTGCGGCAGCGCATGCAGCTCGTCCAGCGTCCACGACTTCTTGTTGTCGACGAGGCCGCGCACCTCGAGCTTCCAGTCAGCGGCATCGATCTCCGGCGCCTCGTCGAGCGTGTAGTAGGCATTGAACGGGAACGGCTTGGTGATCGCGCTCTCCGGAAAGGTCGGCGCCAGCGCGTCCGGATTGAACATCCAGGCCTGCACGGCGTCGTTGAACTTCGACACCTTCTTGAGCAGCTCCTCCGCCGTGTCGCCGTCGACGACGTCGCAGCCGGTGAGCAGGGTCAGCGCGCCCAGGCTGGCGCCGCCGGTGAGGAAGCGGCGCCGGGTGAGGTCGGGCATCACCTTGAGCGAGTCCTTGATCAGGAGCCGCTTGTCGACGCCGGGAATGAGGAACGGACGCTTGGCCATGATACTCTCTCCTCTCAGCGACCGATGATCATCGCGCGCAGGCTCTTCGGCACCAGCAGCGCGAGCAGGATGTGGATCACCAGGAAGGCGCAGATCAGCGCCATGCAGACGAAATGGACGTAGCGCGCGGCCGGATAGTCGCCGAACAGGCTGACCAGCCAGTGCAGCTGGACCGGCTTCCACATCGACAGGCCGGTGAGCACGACGACGATGCCGATCCCGATGATGCCGAGATAGAGCAGCTTCTGCACCGCGTTGTAGGCGGTGAGGTCGTCATGGGCGAGCTTGAAGGTCAGCGCGGCCTTGAGGTCGGCGATGACGGACGCCGGCGAGACCGGCAGCAGCTTGCGGCGGAACCGGCCGGTGGCGAGACCGGTGGCGAGATAAGCGAGCCCGTTCAGCATCAGCAGCCACATCGCCGCGAAGTGCCACAGCAGCGCGCCGCCGAGCCAGCCGCCGAGCGTGAAGCTGCGGTCGAAACGGAAGTCGAACAGCGGCGAGGCGTTGTAGATCTGCCAGCCCGACATGATCATCATGATCATCGCGACGGCGTTGATCCAATGCATGACGCGCACCCAGGCCGGCTGAATGACCTTGGTCGCGACTCCAGTTGCAGGTCCCCCGGTCGCCGCGAGGGTCGAGGGGGCGCTGGTGGTGGCGCTCGTCATGGCGGTCGGCTCCGTCGCTTGCATTCGTCACGGTCATTATACGCCGGCTCGGCGGGCCCCGTTACGCTCCGGCACCGATCAAATCGATACGTGAAAACTATGGCGTTCACAAAAAAGCGAGCCGGGGTGGGCCCGGCTCGCTCCTGGTCACATCCGCGAGGAGGAGGAAGAAACGGATGTGTCCGGTGTCGCGCCGGGCCTCAGGACGCCGGCATCAGCACGGTGTCGACCACGTGGATGACGCCGTTCGACTGGTTGACGTTGGGGATCGTGACCATCGAGGTGCCGCCCTTGGCGTCGACGATCATGACGTTCTTGCCCTCGCGCTTGACGGTGAGCTGCTCGCCCTCGACCGTCTTCAGCATCTGGCCGTCCTTCAGGTCGGACGCCTCGAGCTTGCCGGGCACGACGTGATAGGTGAGGATCTTGGTCAGCGTCGCCTTGTTCTCCGGCTTGACGAGGCTGTCGACGGTGCCGGCCGGCAGCTTGCCGAACGCGGTGTTGGTCGGCGCGAACACCGTGAACGGTCCCTTGCCTTCCAGCGTCTGCACGAGGCCCGCGGCCTTCACCGCGGCGACCAGCGTCGTATGATCCTTCGAGTTGACCGCGTTCTGCACGATGTTCTTCGACGGGTACATCGCCGCGCCTCCGACCATCACGGTCTTCTCCTCGGCGTGCGCGGGCGCGACGACGATCGAGGTCAGCGACAGCGCGCTGAAGGCGGCGGCAGCGAGGAAGGCAATGCGCTTGGACATGGGTAGCTCCCTAATGAAGACGGCGGCAGCGCCGCACGATGAGTTCGACTGCGACATCGATGCGTTGGAGAGCGCTGTTGCTCTCGCGTCGTGTCGGGCCGAGCTACGCCGCGTCCGGAAGCGAGTTTCGGCGCATAATTTAACGTGATCCGTGAAACCTGCGGCGATCGAGATCGTCTCGCCGACTCATTGAACGAGATCTGCGCCGCAATGTCGCAGCCTGCTGCGAACTGATCAGCTCTCTGTCGGTCATTGGCCGAGGCCGATGACCGATCATCGCCGCCATTAACTACAATGCGAGCCGAGCCCGGCCGAACCTGCCGAAAATATTGCGAGTAAGACTTTCTTAAGGTTGATTGGTCGGCACGGCGCCGGCTGCGGGAAGGGGATGTCCCGCACTGTCCGGCGCGATCGGCGGGGGTTTCCTACAGTGAACAGAACGATCTGGATTGCGGGGTTCTGCCTCGTGATAATCTGCTGCTTGCTTGCAACGAAGATGGTGCTCGCCGCGGCGACGCCCGGCGACATGAGCGACACGACCTCGTCGCTGATCCGCGAGCCCATTCCGGGCGTTGATACGCTGAGCGAGACGGATCGCAGCTTCGCGACACAGCCGATCGAGTACAACGAGGACGTCTATCTGCCACTGGTCTCGCGGGCCGTGCGGGCGGAAGGGCGTAGCGGGTCGCCGGCGCGCCGGGCGAAGGCGTCCGGCAAAGCCGCTGTGCTGCGGCCGGTCAAGCGCAATCCGCAGCCCGTGAAGACGTCGGCGGCGTCGTGCAAGCAACTCGACCCGATCGCGCGCTTCCTCGCCTCGGCGAAGATCGGGCCGCGGTGCCAGGCTTGATCGTTTGAGGCGTCAGGCGGAGACCGCCGTCACCACTTGCGCCAGCAACTGCTCGCGCCGCGTCTGCGAGCGCTGGCCCTTCATGGTGGCGGCGAAGCGTTCGAGGATGCCGTCCTCGAACGCCGTGACGATGGTGTCGTGCACGTAGCTCTTGCGGCAGATCGCCGGCGTGTTGGTGAGCTCGTCGGCGGCGGCGCGGATCGCTTCCAGGATCTGCTTCTTGCGGCCGCGCGCGCTCGCCGCGGGCGTGATTCGCGACAAGGTCTCCAGGGCGACGGCCGAGGCCATCAGCGTGCGGAAATCCTTCAGCGAGATCTTGATGCCGGCGATCTCGCGCAGGAACGCGTTGACCTGCGTGGTCGAGACCGCGCGCACCACGCCCTGGGCGTCGCGGTATTGGAACATGCGGCGGCCGGGGACGCCGCGCAGGATGCCGACGGCCCGCACCAGCTTGGCGGCGTCGCATTCCTTGCGCACCGCCTTGCCGCCCTTGGCCTTGAAGGTCAGCACCAGGGAGTCATCCTCGAGCGTGACGTTCGACTTCAACAATGTGGTGGCGCCGCGCGTGCCGTTTAGCCGCGCATAGGATTCGTTGCCGGGACGGATCGCGGTGCGCGCGATCAGCTCGATCACGGCCGCCAGCGCGAACTCGCGCGTCGGCTCGTCGCCGGCGAGATGTTTCGACACCGCGCGGCGGATGCGCGGCAGCGCGCCGACCAGCTTGGCGAGACGATGCGCCTTGCGATGCTCGCGCACCTTCTCCCAATCGGCGTGATAGCGATATTGCAGCCGGCCGGCGGCGTCGACACCCACCGCCTGCAGATGCAGGTTCGGATCGGGGGCGTAGCGCACCTCGCGATAGGCCGGCGGCACCGCCATCGCATGCAGGCGGCGAATGGTGCCGGCGTGGCGGATCGGAGTGCCGTTGGCGCGGATGAAGGTATAGCTCTTGCCCCGCCTGATGCGGCGGATGGTCAGCGCGGTCTGGTCGCCGAGCTTCAGCCCGATGCGCTTGGCGAGTTCCTCGACCGAGGTCTTGGCGTTGCCTTGCGCGTCGGCGGTCTTGGCGTGGGCGAGATCCTTCAAGGTCAGCTTGCGGCGCGGCGGCTTGGGCGGCCACTGGCCCAGCGCCTTCGCGAGCGCGACATCGGCATCGGCCGGGCCGACCCGCGGGCTCTCGAAATTCTGCTGGTCCATCATTGCTTTAGACGCCCTGCCGTCGTTTTCATCCGCTCAATGCCCCGGAGTCCGGTTTGGTTCCGGCCGGGTTATCCACAGCTTCAAGGCGATTTAGGGCGAGACGGGCCGGATAGCGAGTCCCTAATTTTGGGCAGAACGGTTGCAAAATACCGGTGAGCGCCCGGATTCCGGGTAACCTTGATGCTGCAGACTGTAGCGACCTCCGAAGTGTGACCGGCGCGCGCAACCTCCGCGCACAATTCTTTGATCCTGCGCAGACCGCCTCCCCGCCGAAGGTCCTACTTGTCTTGCCTTGTCGCCGCCGGTTACGCGGACGCATAGTGGGAACAACGATGGCCTGCGCCGGACCACGGCGGGCCGCATGTGGAGGGTGTGAAATGTCCGAGAAGATCTACGACGTTCCGGCCGAATGGGCGAAACGCGCCTTTGTCGACGACGCGAAGTACCAGGAGATGTACGCGCGCTCGATCAAGGACCCCAACGGCTTCTGGGCCGAGCAGGCCAGGCGCGTCGACTGGGTCAAGGCACCGACGAAGATCGAGAACGTCTCCTACGCACCCGGCAACATCTCGATCAAATGGTTCGAGGACGGCGTCCTCAACGCCGCCTACAACTGCGTCGACCGCCATCTCGCCACCCGCGGCGACCAGACCGCGATCATCTGGGAGGGCGACGACCCCTCGCAGTCCAAGCACATCACCTATCGCGAGCTGCACGACGAGGTGTGCCGGATGGCCAACATCCTGCGCAACCGCAACGTCAAGAAGGGCGACCGCGTCACGATCTATCTGCCGATGATCCCGGAGGCGGCTTACGCGATGCTGGCCTGCGCCCGCATCGGCGCCATCCATTCGGTGGTGTTCGCCGGGTTCTCGCCGGACTCGCTGGCCCAGCGCATCAAGGACTGCGATTCCAAGATCATCATCACCGCCGACGAGGGCCTGCGCGGCGGCCGCAAGGTGCCGCTCAAGGCCAATGTCGACGCGGCGCTGAACAAGGTCGACAATGTCGACTGGGTCGTCGTGGTCAAGCGCACCGGCGGCAAGATCGAGATGAACCCGAGCCGCGACCTCTGGTATCACGAGGCCGCGGAGATGGTGACCACCGAATGCCCGTGCGAGCCGATGCATGCGGAGGATCCGCTGTTCATCCTCTACACCTCGGGCTCGACCGGCCAGCCCAAGGGCGTGCTGCACACCACCGGCGGCTATCTCGTCTACGCCGCGATGACGCACCAATACGTGTTCGACTATCACGAGGGCGACGTCTACTGGTGCACCGCCGACGTCGGCTGGGTCACCGGCCACAGCTACATCCTCTATGGACCGCTGGCCAACGGCGCCATCTCGCTGATGTTCGAAGGCGTGCCGAACTATCCGGACAATTCGCGGTTCTGGAACGTCATCGACAAGCACAAGGTCAACATCTTCTACACCGCGCCGACCGCGATCCGCGCGCTGATGCAGGGCGGCGACGCGCCGGTGAAGAAGACCTCGCGCGCGTCTCTGCGCCTGCTCGGCTCGGTCGGCGAGCCGATCAATCCGGAAGCCTGGGAGTGGTATCACCGCGTCGTCGGCGACGACCGCTGCCCGATCGTCGACACCTGGTGGCAGACCGAGACCGGCGGCATCCTGATCACGCCGCTGCCGGGCGCGACCAAGCTCAAGCCGGGCTCGGCGACGCGGCCGTTCTTCGGCGTCGTGCCGGAGATCGTCGATGCCGATGGCAAGACGCTGGAAGGCGCGACCGAGGGCAATCTCTGCCTCACCCGCTCCTGGCCGGGCCAGATGCGCACGGTGTATGGCGATCACGCCCGGTTCGAGATGACCTACTTCTCGACCTACAAGGGCAAGTACTTCACCGGCGACGGCTGCCGCCGCGATGCCGATGGCTACTACTGGATCACCGGCCGCGTCGATGACGTCATCAACGTCTCCGGCCACCGCATGGGCACCGCCGAGGTGGAGAGCGCGCTGGTCGCGCACGCCAAGGTCTCGGAAGCGGCCGTGGTCGGCTATCCGCACGACATCAAGGGCCAGGGCATCTACGCCTATGTCACCCTGATGGCCGGCGAGCAGCCGAGCGAGGAGCTGCGCAAGGAGCTCGTCGCCTGGGTGCGCAAGGAGATCGGCCCGATCGCCTCGCCCGACCAGATCCAGTTCGCCCCCGGCCTGCCCAAGACCCGCTCCGGCAAGATCATGCGCCGCATCCTGCGCAAGATCGCCGAGGACGAGCCGGGCGCGCTCGGCGACACCTCGACCCTTGCCGATCCCGGCGTGGTCGATGATCTCGTCCAGCACCGGCAGAACCGCAAGGAGAAGCAGGCCTAGCGCATGTCCGCTGGACCTCTCAGGAGACGGTTGGAGAACGCGGCCCGGCTGGGCTGCGTTCTCCTCGCTTTGGCGGGCGGGATCGGTCCTTCGACGGCGCAGCTCATGCCGCAGTCGCCGGAGCTGAAGAGTTCGGTCGCGTTCTTCTACCGGGATCCGCGCATCGAGGGCCTGGCCCACGTGTTCGCGACCCTGAAGTCGGAAGGGCGGGATTGGACCGCCTACCCGCCGGTGACCGGGCTGTTGGCGCGGTCCTTCGCGCTGCATCCCGACTGGATCGATCGGCTGGCGCCGCCCGAGGGAGACGGCAAGGCGGCTTCGGCGTTCCTGGCCGCGGTCCGGCTCTCGGGACATGCCGCTGAGGCTGGCAGGTTTCGCGGCCGTTTCGGCGCCAGCGCCCTCGACGCCACGCTGGAGGATCAGTTCGGCAGCGCTCCCGCCCGGCTCGAGGACATCACGATCAGGACCCCGACCGACCTGGACCTGCTGTGGGGCGCCTCGTTCGCTGAAGGCGACGGCCGCTATGTGCGCATGATCCTCGACTTCTTCGCCTCCATCACCAATCAGTCCGAGCTCATCGCGCTCGACACCGCCCGTCTCACGGTGGCCATGGTCGGCGGTCCGAAGGACATCTACGACACGCTGGAGCAGCGCTACGACGCGGCCCAGCGCGGCCGGATGGTGGTTGCGGCCGCAGCCCTGTGGGCCATCGGATCGAACGTGCGCCAGCACGACTACGTCCGCCAGGCGACGTCCGACTACATCCACGATCATCCGCGCACATTCGCCGTCCGGGCGCTGTCGGCGATCACCCGCCTCAAATAGATTGCACGTGCCCGGCCGGGTTCGCTCCGCTGGCCCCGCCGGCGAATCCGTGTTGCGGGCCGGATTCCGGCCGAGTGTTGTTTTCAGGTCATTTACTTGCAGAGGAAGTTTTCATTTCCTCCAGCCATCCGAGTGCTCCCGCAAGAGCGGAGGTCGCAGCGATGGGGCGAAGAGGAATGGCGAGGCCGAATGGAGCGATCGGGCCGGCCGTGAAGGCGGCGATGATGGCCGCGTCGGTGGTCGGAGCCATGGTCACGACGGCCGACTCTGCGTCCGCCCGTCCCGAGCTGGTCAGCATCGCCGGCGACTATTCGCCCGGCACGATCGTGGTGAAGACCGGCGAGCGCAAGCTCTACCTCGTGCTCGATGGCAGCCACGCCATGCGCTACACGGTCGGCGTCGGCAAGGCCGGCCGGCAATGGGCCGGCACCACCAAGATCGACGGCAAGTACAGGAATCCGGCCTGGGCGCCGCCGGCCGACGTCAAGCGCGACAAGCCCAACATCCCCGACGTGATCCCCGGTGGCTCGCCGCAGAATCCGATGGGCGTCGCCGCCATGACGCTCGCGGGCGGCGAATATGCCATCCACGGCACCAATGTGCCGAACTCGGTCGGCGGCTACGTCTCCTACGGCTGCATCCGCATGCTGAACAGCGATATCACCGACCTCTACGAGCGCGTGTCGATCGGCACCACGGTGGTCGTGACCCGCTGAAGCCGAAGCGGCCGAACTGATTCTCCGTCCCCCGCGCCATCACCATGCCTGACGGCGCGCGCCCGGCGGATGTATCAGAAGTCCGAGATGATTCCCTTTTTCTCCCAGTCGCCGTAGCGGGTCGGCTCCGGTCCCTTCGGACCCTGCAGCTCCCTCGGCATTGGCGTCGCCTGCTCGGCCGCGAGACGACGCCGCTCCTCCGCCTCGGCCAGCGCACGCTGCGCGGCCGGAGTGAGCGGCTTGCGCGGATTGTCGTTGCTGGCGACCACCGACAATGCGGGCTTGCGCTCGTTGTTGGGTTCGTTGCTCATCGTACCATTCCACCGTTGCACCGGATCCTTCCCGACATCATCAGATCGTGTGAGCACGCCGGGGAAAACAGGTCTAAAAAAAGCGGAGCCGATTCTTACATTTGGCATATTCCGGTGACAGAGGACCCGCAAGCTGATGGCATGCACCCGATGGTCGCGGAACTGCCTTTCTTCTTTCGCGAGTAATTCCCAGGCATGCCTCCGCCGCGTTTTGCGACCCCTTCCGAAGTCCCAGGCCTAGCGGCACGACGCATCGCCGCCGACGTGGTCGACGGCGTGCTGCACAAGCATCGCACCCTCGACGATCAGCTCGACGGAACCGGCGCGCATCCCGGACTGAAGCATCTCGCCGACCGCGACCGCGCGCTGATGCGCCGGCTGGTCGCCACGACCTTGCGGCGGCTCGGAACGCTCGGCCACGTGCTGTCGCGGCTGCTGGATCGTGGCGTGCCGACCGACGCGCCGCGGGCGCAGAGCGCGCTGCTGATCGGCGCCGCCCAGATCCTCTGGATGGACGTTCCCGACCACGCCGCCGTCGACCTTTCCGTCCGCCTCGTGCAGGCCGACCGCCGCGCGGCGAAATATGCCGGACTCGTCAACGCGGTGCTGCGGCGCTGCGCCCGCGAGGGCGCCAGCCTGCTCGACGATGCCACCGGTCAGCCGCTTGATATCGCGCCCTGGCTGCTCAAGCGCTGGATCGATCATTACGGCGAAGCGACCGCCAGGGACATCGCCGCGGCGCTCGGCCAGGAGCCGTCGCTCGACCTCACGGTGAAGTCGGACCCGGCGCAATGGGCGTCGCGGCTGCACGGCGAGGTGCTGCCGACCGGCACCGTGCGCACCGTGCTGCATGGCTCGGTGACGGTGCTGCCGGGCTTTGCCGAGGGACAATGGTGGGTCCAGGACGCCGCTGCCGCCCTGCCGGCGCGCCTGCTCGGCGATGTCAGCGGCAAGGCCGTCGCCGACCTCTGCGCGGCGCCGGGCGGCAAGACCGCCCAGCTCGCCCATGCCGGCGCCCGCGTCACCGCGGTCGACCGGTCGCCGGCCCGGATGAACCGGCTGAAGGACAACATGACCCGGCTGCAGCTCGCGGCCGAGACGGTCGTGGCCGATGCCGCCGAATGGCAGCCCGCCGACGGCGGCGGCTTCGACGGCCTGCTGCTCGATGCGCCCTGCACCTCGACCGGCACGATCCGGCGCCATCCCGACGTCGGCTGGTTGCGCAGCGAGGCCGACATCACCGCATTGTCGGGCCTGCAGACGCGGCTGCTGACCAGGGCGGCCAGCCTGCTCAAGCCGGGCGGAACCCTGGTCTACTGCACCTGTTCGCTGGAGCCCGAGGAGGGCGAGCAGGTGGTCGAGCGCGTGCTCGCCGAAACCACCGAGCTGCGCCGCATCCCCGTCAGCCCCGGCGAGGTGGCGGGACTGGCCGAGCTGGTCACGCCGGCCGGCGACCTGCGCACCCTGCCCTGTCATTTGCCGCACCAGGACCCCCGGCTTGGCGGTCTCGACGGTTTTTATGCGGCGAGACTGGAGCGGCGGCCGTGAGCGTGTCATCGTGTGCGCTCTGCGCCGGCCCTGCGTCGGCCGCGCTTTGAGGGCGTCGGCGTTGCGTTAGTCCGTTTATATCCTGATTTTGCACCAGATTCTGGTCCCGCGATGGTGCTGCACCGGGGCCAAAAATGGTGTATCGGCGGCAGTTGCGATCTATGAAGGATGCGCAACCGAATCCCCCTCTGAATCCAAGGCTTGGCGTGTCCGCCGCTCAACGCAGACGCATATCGACGCTGGTGATGGGCCGCTTTGCGCGCAGCCTGATGTCCAACGTCAGCGGTGTATCGGTATCGGTGTCCGGGCTGTGGCCAGGACGCGCGGACCGGCTCATCATTGCGCCGCATGACCTGCGCACGTCGGACGCGACGCGGGCGGCCGAGATCTATGCCGGACGCTTCGTCTTCGCCGGCAAGATCGTGACCTGCCACGGCCGTTCGATCTTCGACCTGGAGCCGCCGTCCGAGGACTGGGAGGTGGCCCTGCTCGGCTTCGGCTGGCTGCGACATCTGCGCGCAGCCGATACCGCGCTGACCCGCGCCAACGCCCGCGCTTTGGTCGACGACTGGATCACCAACCAGATCGGCCGCCATCCGCTGAGCCGGCGCGCCGACGTGCTGGCGCGACGGGTGATTTCGCTGTTGTCGCAGGCGCCACTGGTGCTGGCCGATTCCGACGGCAAGTTCTACCGCCGCTACCTGCGCGGGCTGACCCGCGAGATCCGCTATCTGCGCTATTCGACCATCGACATTCCTGATGGCGCGCCGCGGCTGCAGGTGCTGATTGCGCTGTGCTACGCGGCGCTGTGCCTCGCCAACCAGGCCAAACACATCCGCAGCGCGACCCGGAAACTCTCGGACGAATTGCAGCGCCAGATCCTGCCCGATGGCGGCCACGTCTCGCGCAATCCGGGCGCGCTGATCGAGCTCTTGATCGACCTGCTGCCGCTGCGGCAGACGTTTGCGGCCCGCAACATCGCGCCGCCGCCGGCGCTGCTCAATGCCATCGACCGCATGATGCCGATGCTGCGCTTCTTCCGGCACGGCGACGGCAACATGGCGCTGTTCAACGGCATGGGCGGCACCCCGTCCGACCTGCTGGCGACACTGCTCGCCTATGACGACACCCACGGCACGCCGATGGCGAGCATGCCGCATTCCGGCTTCCAGCGGCTCGACGCCGGACCGATGACGGTCATCGTCGACACCGGTCCGCCGCCGCCACCGCATCTGAGCCATGAGGCCCATGCCGGCTGCCTCGCCTTCGAGATGTCCTCCGGACCGTGCCGCATCGTGATCAATTGCGGCATGCCGTCGACTGGCCGCGACAATTGGCGTGCCTTCGCGCGCAGCACGGTGGCGCATTCGACGCTGACCTATCACAACACCTCGTCCTGCACCTTCGTCGAGATGTCGGCGATGAAGCGCCTGCTGCACGGCGCGCCGATCGTGTCGGGTCCGACGCGGGTCGAGAACTTCCGCGAGATCGTGCCCGACGGCACCGTGCTGTCGACCTCGCACAATGGCTACGCGGCGAAATTCGGCCTGATCCATCGCCGCGTGCTGGTGGCGGCCGAGGATGGCTCGCGGCTCGACGGCGAGGACACCGTGACGCCGGCGCAGGGCGCGCGGCTTCGCGGCGGCGGCTCGGACTACGCGCTGCGCTTCCACCTGCACCCGGCCGTCAAGGCCAGCCGGCTCAGCGACGGCCGCGGCGCCATGCTGGTGCTGCCCAATCGCGAGGTCTGGACGTTCGAGACGTTCGACGACCGCGTCGATCTCGAGGACAGCGTGTTTCTCGCCGGCAATGACGGTCCGCGCCGCACCACCCAACTGGTGATCCGGCAGGACGCGCAGCAGGCCCCGTCGATCCGCTGGAGCTTCGTCCGCTCGTCGGCGTCGCCGACCGAGACCAACGGGCGCCGCAACGCGCGGAAAGAGCCGGAACTGCCGCTGTGATCGGTACGGCGCCAAGGAATGAGCCGACGAATCGTGCTGCGAGATGCACGCCATATCTGCACGGACAGTAGGCTCCCTCTCCCCGTTCTTACGGGGAGAGGGTCGGGTGAGGGGCAGACGCACGGGAAGTGCACGTGGCGAGACCTGTACCCCCTCACCCGGATTGCATCTGGCGATGCAATCCGACCTCTCCCCGCAAGCGGGGCGAGGTAAGGGCACCGCCTGCGACGCGCGTTCGAGCCAACATGAGCGCTCAATCGATCCCGAGCACACACACCTCCCCGTTGTCGCCATCGGCAAAAGCTGATATGAGGCCGGCTCTCGCGCGACTGGCGACTTTGGATGGAGCACCATCGGGGAGCGCGGGATCGACCGCCGTGCGCCTGGGCAAATTGAACTCCTTCAACAGGACTCTTTGCCATGACAAACCAGCTTCGTCGCGTTCGCCGTGCTCTGCTCTCCGTTTCCGACAAGACCCGCCTCGCCGATTTCGCGCTGGCGCTCGCCGCGCGCGGCGTCGAACTGATCTCCACCGGCGGCACCGCCAAGGCCATTGCCGAGGCCGGCCTGAAGGTGAAGGACGTCTCCGACCTCACCGGCTTTCCCGAGATGATGGACGGTCGCGTCAAGACGCTGCATCCCAAGGTGCATGGCGGCCTGCTCGCCATCCGCGGCAATGACGAGCACACCGAGGCGATGAAGGCGCACAACATCGCGCCGATCGATCTCCTCGTCGTCAATCTCTATCCGTTCGAGGCCACCGCCGAGCGCGGCGCGTCGTTCAGCGACTGCATCGAGAACATCGATATCGGCGGCCCGGCGATGATCCGCGCGGCCTCGAAGAACCACGAGGATGTCGCGGTCGTCGTCGACGTCAACGACTACGAGGCCGTGCTCGAGGACCTCGCCCGGCACGAGGGCTCGACCACCCTGCTGCTGCGCCGCCGTCTTGCCGCCAAGGCCTATGCGCGCACCGCCGCCTATGATGCTGCGATCTCCAACTGGTTCGCCGCCACCATCCAGAACGACGCGCCCGACTACCGCGCCTTCGGCGGCAAGCTGATCCAGTCGCTGCGCTATGGCGAGAACCCGCACCAGCATGCGGCGTTCTACGCGCTGCCCGGCCGCCGTCCCGGCGTCGCCACCGCGCGCCAACTGCAGGGTAAGGAGCTGTCCTACAACAACATCAACGACACCGATGCGGCCTATGAGTGCATCGCCGAGTTCGACCCGGCGCGCACCGCGGCCTGCGTCATCGTCAAGCACGCCAATCCCTGCGGCGTCGCCGAAGGCCCCGATCTCGTCACCGCCTATCAGAAGGCGCTGGCCTGCGACTCGACCTCGGCGTTCGGCGGCATCATCGCGATGAACCGCAAGCTCGACGCCGCCACCGCGCGCGCCATCACCGGCATCTTCACCGAGGTGATCATCGCGCCCGACGCCACCGACGAGGCGATCTCGATCATCGCAGCGCGCAAGAACCTGCGGCTGCTGCTCGCCGGCGCCCTGCCCGATCCGCGCGAAGCCGGCCTCACCGCCAAGACCGTGGCCGGCGGCCTGCTGGTGCAGAGCCGCGACAATGCCGTCGTCGATGACATGGAGCTGAAGGTGGTGACCAAGCGCGCCCCCACCGACGCCGAGCTGCGCGACCTGCGCTTCGCCTTCCGCGTCGCCAAGCATGTCAAGTCGAACACGATCGTCTACGCCAAGGATTCGGCGACCGTCGGCATCGGCGCCGGACAGATGAGCCGGGTGGATTCGGCGCGCATCGCCGCACGCAAGGCGCTGGATGCGGCCAGCGCGCTCAAGCTCGCCGAGCCGCTGACCAAGGGCTCGGTGGTCGCCTCCGACGCGTTCTTCCCGTTCGCCGACGGCATGCTCGCCTGCATCGAGGCCGGTGCCACCGCCGTGATCCAGCCGGGCGGATCGGTGCGCGACGACGAGGTCATCAAGGCCGCCGACGAGCACGGCATCGCCATGGTGCTCACCGGCGTCCGGCACTTCCGGCACTGAGCGCCTTCACCGTCGTTCCGGGGCGCGCGCAGCGCGACCCCGGAATCCGGAGCCGAGGCGCGAGATTCCGGGTTCGTTGCTGCGCGACGCCCCGGAATGCCCCCGGAGAGAGTTCAGGCAGCCCGCTCCGCAGGACGATCTGAACTCACGCGCGCCAGCAACAGCAATCCGGTCGCGAAGAACAGCACCAGCACCGCCATGCCGGCCTTCTGACTCGCAGTGACCGCGGTGATGGTGCCGATCAGCAATGGCCCGATGAACGACGTCACCTTGCCGGTGAGCGCGAACAGGCCGAAATACTGCGCGACGCGCTCCTTCGGCACCATGCGGATCAGCAGCGAGCGCGAGGCCGCCTGCAGCGGCGCGCCGCAGGCGCCGATGACGCAGCCGAGCAGGAGGTAGGCGCGCTCCGGCAGCGAGGCGAACAGCGGGCCGCCGGGCGCGGCCGGCACGACCGGAATGAACAGAACCGAATCACGGCTCACCATGAGAATCGCGATGATCGCGAGCAGCAGCAAGGTCATGCTGCCGGCGATCACGCGCTTCGGCCCGAGAAAGTCGTCCAGCTTGCCGCCGAGCCAACCGCCGAACGTGCCGGCGGCGGCGAGGATGATGCCGAAGGTGCCGATCTGGATCGTGTTCCAGCCGAACGTTCCGGCGGCATAAATGCCGCCGAACGCGAACAGCGACACCAGGCCATCGGTGTAGATCATGTTGGCAATCAGAAAGAGCGCGATGTCGCGCTGTTGCGGCAGGCTGCGCAGCGTCTGCTTCAGTTGACCGAGCCCCTCGCGCACGGCCGCGCCCAGCCGGTGCCGTGCCGGAAAGTCCGGTGTGAACAGGAACATCGGCAGCACGAACACGATGAACCAGAGCCCCGTGAGCGGACCGGAGATGCGGTCGCCTTCATGGCTCACGGGATCGAGCCCGAACAGCGGCTTGAATCCAAACAGCGTGCGGCCGCTGTCGGGATTGGCGGCGAGAAAGCCGAGCACGATGATGAGCGAGAGGATGCCGCCGACATAACCGGTGGCCCATCCGGTGCCGGATAGCCGGCCGATGCGTTCCGGCGGCACCAGGGTCGGCATCATCGCGTTGTTGAACACGGTGGCGAACTCGACGCCGATGGTGGCGATCACATAGGCCGCGAGCAGCGGCGGGATCAGCTCGGGCGCGCCGGGACGCCCGATCCACATCAGCGAGGCGCCGATCACGAGCAGCGCGCCGAACGCCGCGATCCACGGCTTGCGGCGCCCGGTGGCATCGGCGATGGCGCCGAACACCGGTGACAGCAGCGCGATGACGATGCCGGCCGCGGCGGTCGCAAAGCCCCACAGCGCCTGGCCGCTCGCCGCGTCCGGCGCGACATGCGCCGCGAAATAGGGCGCGAAGACGAAGGTCGTGATCAGCGTGAAATAGGGCTGCGCCGCCCAATCGAACAAGATCCAGCTGACGATGGCCGCGCGCCCGGGATAGATTCGACCGTCGGCAGTGCCAGAGGTCTCGATCGTGATGACGGCCATTCGAAAATCCTCTGCAATCCCAGCGTCGCGTCTCGCGACGATCCCAGCGTCGCATCTTGCGACGATCACGGCGTTGCGTTTTACGCCGGCAACGCGGCCCTATAACATCTGACGATCCCAGGCGGATGTCAGCAACGGCAGAATTGCGATGACCACGTTCACGATTGATCGACGACGACTCCTTGCGGGTTTCATGCTGTTGCTGGCCGGCTGCCTGCCCGCGCGGGCGCTGGATTCGCAAACCTTCGATATCCCGCAGCCACCCGGTATCACCGCGCCGGCGCAGCCGCCCGCCCATGGCATGGTGGTGGCACAGGAGAGGATCGCAGCCGAAGTCGGCCAGCGCATTCTCGCGCTCGGCGGCAACGCGGTCGATGCCGCCGTTGCCACCGGCTTTGCGATGGCCGTCACCTATCCGGTTGCCGGCAACATCGGCGGCGGCGGCTTCATGGTCATCCACATCGCCAAGTCCAACGAGGATATCGCGATCGACTATCGCGAGACCGGTCCCGCCGCGATCACGCGCGACATCTTCCTCGGCGCCGACGGCAAGCCCGACAACGCCAAGTCGCGCGATTCGGCGCTGTCGATCGGCGTCCCCGGATCGGTGGCGGGTCTCGCGCTGGCGCTGGAGAAATACGGCTCGGGCAAATTCACGCTGGCGCAGCTGCTGCAGCCGGCGATCGTGCTGGCACGCGACGGCATCCCCGTCGCCGACGACGTCGCCGTGACGCTGCCGATGATGGCGCCGCGGCTGGCGAAATGGAAATCATCGGCCGCGATCTTCATGCGGCCCGATGGCACCGTGCTGAAGGATGGAGACCGGCTGATCCAGCGCGATCTGGCGGCGACGCTCACCGCCATCGCCGAGCAGGGACCGCGCGGATTTTATGAAGGGCCGGTCGCCAACCAGCTCGCCAAGGCGATCCAGGATGCCGGCGGCATCATGACGGCGGACGATCTCAAATCCTACCAGCCGGTGCTGCGCACGCCGGTGCGCGGCACCTATCGCGGCTATGACATCGTGTCGATGCCGCTGCCGTCGTCGGGCGGCACCGTGCTGGTCGAGATGCTGAACATCCTCGAGGGCTTTCCGCTCGCTGAGCTGAAGCAGGGCTCGCCCGAGTCGCTGCATCTGCTGATCGAGGCGATGAAGCGCGCCTATGCCGACCGCGCGCGCTATCTCGGCGACCCCGCCTTCGTCGACGCGCCGGTGCGCGCGATGCTGTCGAAGGACTATGCCGCGCGCCAGCGCGCCGGCATCGATCCCGCGCACGCCACCAGCGCAGGCGACGTTCTCAACACCAAGCCGCTGCGCGAGGGCAACAACACCACGCATTTTTCGGTGGTCGACAATGACGGAAATGCCGTCAGCAACACCTACACGCTGAACTTCCCCTATGGCGTCGGCCTCGTCGCCGACGGCACCGGCGTGCTGCTCAACAACGAGCTCGACGATTTCACCGCCGCGCCCGGCGCCTCCAACGCCTTCGGACTGGTCGGCTTCGAGGCCAATCTGCCCGGCCCCGGCAAGCGGCCGCTGTCCTCGATGTCGCCGACCATCGTGCTGAAGGACGGCAAGCCCGTGCTGGTCACGGGCTCGCCGGGCGGCAGCCGCATTATCTCGACCGTGCTGCAGGTGATCGTCAACGTGCTGGACTATCGGATGGACGTCCGCCAAGCCGTCGCCGCGCCTCGCCTGCATCACCAATGGATGCCCGACGAGGTTCGGATCGAGAAGGGTTTTGCCGATGACGTGCTCGCCGGTCTGCGCGCCCGAGGCCACAAGCTCGAGGAGCCGATGGGACGGACCTCCGCCAACTCCATCCTCGTGACATCGGATGGATTTGTCGGCGCGCCGGATCCGCGCAGCAAGGGCGCCACCGCAGCCGGGCGCTGAGGCGCCCGGTTCCCGGCCGATAGGAAGTATCGTGGCCCGGATGACGATTTGCCGCCGCCCGGCGGGGCCCTGCACCAGCTTCCCTCCGTTGGCGTGGTGACCGAGGCGCGTTAGAAGCATACCAGGGCGCAGCGAGGCTCGCCCGCGAGACGGCGTCGGACGTTCTGGTGCATTTGCGAAGATTCGTGGTCGGTCTGCTGGTGTTTGCGGCCCTGCTGGTGGCGGGGTGGCTCACCTATCGGCCTGACCGGGCGCTGCGCGTCGCGACCACCGCGGTCGCCGAGATGATCTGCGCCAAGACCTACGTCTCCGGCCTCGATCCGCAGACGGTGTTTGCGGAGACCATGGAACGGCCCGGTCTGCGCCGGTTGCGGGCCGTGATGCGCTACCGGGTGGAGCCGGACATGCGCATGGTGGAGGTGTCGCTGCTCGGCCTGCACGCCACCCGGGCCTCGTATCACGACGGGCTCGGTTGCGTGACGCTTCAGGGCCAGAAGCCGCCTTACGTGCCCCACACCGACGTCGCTGCGCTGCGTGCCGCCGCGTCTGCGCCCGCCTTGCCCGACTTCGCCGAAGACGCTGCGGTGGAGCCCCACGATCCCGCGCTGAGAGCGGCGCTCGATCACGCCTTCGAGGAGCCGGCCACCCCGCCATTCCGCCGCACCAAGGCGATCGTCGTCGTCAAGGACGGTCGCCTGATCGCGGAGCGCTATGCGCCGAACATCGGCGTCGATACGCCGCTCGTCGGCTTCTCGATGACCAAGACGGTCACCAATGCGCTGCTGGGCATCCTCACCCGGCAGGGCAGACTGAGCCCGTCGATCCCGGCGCCGGTCGCGGAATGGCGCGAGCCGAGGGATCCGCGCCACGACATCACCATCGAGCAGTTGATGCGCATGACGTCAGGCCTGGCGCTGGACGAAACCAATTCCGGCTTCGATCCGTCGAGCCAGATGGACATCCACCGCGACATGGCGGCGTTCGCGGTGCATGCGCCGCTGATTGCGCCGCCGGGACAGCGCTGGGCCTATTCGAGCGCGAGCACCCAGATCCTGGCGCGCATCATCCGCGACGCCGCCGGCGGTCCCGAGCAGGCGATCGAATTCGCGTGGCGCGAGCTGTTCCATCCGCTCGGCATGCGCAGCGCGACGCTGCAGTTCGACGGCACCGGCACGCTGCAAGGTTACGGCAACATGCTGGCGAGCGCGCGGGACTGGGCGAAGCTGGGGCTGCTCTATCTCGGCGACGGCGTCGCCGGGGACAAGCGCATCCTGCCCGAGGGCTGGGTGGCGATGTCGGCGACCGCGACGCCGGACACCGACTATGGCGCGGGATTGTGGACCAACCGCAGCCAGCACGTTCACGCGCAGGGACGGGCGCGCGCCGGCATTCCGGCGGATGCATTCTTCGCCTTTGGCCTGCTCGGCCAGCGGCTCGTGATCATGCCGAGCCAGCGCATGGTGGTGGCCAGGCTCGGTGATTCCATCGACCCCGACGGCGACATCAAGGGCGTCGCGCGGCTGGTGCGCGAGGTGATCGCGGCGACGGAAGCCACCGCCGCGCAATCGAAATAGACGCCGGCTTCAGCGGCCGACCTCGTAGGGCCCGCCCTTCTCCAGCGCGATCTTGTAGGCCGGCCGTGCCTCGATGCGGGCGAGGAAATCCATCGCCCGCGGATGGCCCTGCTCCAGACCGCCGCGCGATGCCGCCGCCTGCAGCGGGAAGCTCATCTGGATGTCGGCGGCGGTGAAGGCCTCGCCGGCAAACCACTCGCTCTTCTGCAGCTCGCTTTCCCAGAACGCCATGTGCTGCTTGAGCTGCGGATTGACCAGCGTGGTCAGCGCCTGGTTCGACACCTTGCGCACGATCGGACGCAGCAGCGCCGGCGCGCGCTTCGGCATGATGTTGAACAGCAGCTTCAGCAGCAGCAGCGGCATCGCCGAGCCCTCTGCATAGTGCAGCCAGTACGAATAGCGCAGCCGCTCCGGCGTTTTCGGCGGCGGGATCAGGCGGCCATTGCCATAGGTCTCGATCAGATATTCGACGATCGCGCCGGACTCCGCGACCGTGTTGCCGTTGTCGGTGATCACGGGCGACTTGCCGAGCGGATGAATGGCGCGCAGCTCCTTGGGCGCGCGCATGTCGGGCTGGCGCTCGTAGCGGATGATCTCGTAGGGGACGCCAAGCTCCTCGAGCAGCCAGAGCACGCGTTGCGAGCGGGAATTGTTGAGGTGGTGAACGGTGAGCATGGGGTTCCCAGGGACGGATCGGGTGGCGGGCGCCGTTCCGTAGCAGGACGGCACGGGTTCGGCGAGGCGTCCTCGGCACTGGAGGAGAGCCACAATAATTATCCGGGTAATATTGACTTTAATTTCGCCCGGGTCTTATTAAACGCATCAAAGGGACCAAGCCATGGACACTTTCACCGCATTTGCCGGCCAGACCCGGATCGCCGCCGGGCCCCTGCCCAAGGTGGCGCTGGTGCTGAAACACGCCGCGCCGAACTCCGAGCCGATCGTGATCTTCAACGACCGCACCGGGCAACCGATCGACATCGATCTGCGCGGCAGCGACCGGGATATCCTGGCCCGCCTGCCGGTCGACGCCGGCGTGGTCGCAGACCAGCCGCCGAGCGGGCCGCGCGGCCGCGGCCGGCCAAAGCTCGGGGTCGTGGCCCGCGAGGTCACGTTGCTGCCGCAGCACTGGGAATGGCTCAATGCGCAGCCGGGCGGCGCCTCGGTCGCCCTGCGCAAGCTGGTCCACGAAGCCCGCCGCGCCAACGGCGACAGCGACCGCGCCCGCGAGGCGCGCGACGCGGCCTATCATTTCATGTCGGGGATCGGCAGCAACCTGCCGCAGTTCGAGGAGGCGTCCCGGGCGCTGTTCGCTGGCGATCTCGGCCGCTTCGCCGCGCTGATTGCGGACTGGCCGGCCGACATCCGCGACCATGCAGTGGCGCTCGCACATCGCCACAGGGCCGAGTGAGATCGGCTGATTTCGACAGTCAACGAGAGCGGCCGCTCGCGACGGCTCTCGCTTCCATTCCTCGCAACACGGCCGTGCCTCGAACGAAGGGCGGTCGACGGAGAACCATGCCGTGTCGCCGCCAACCGCCTCGCTGCGCAAGCCGTTCCTGATGTTCGTCGTTCCGATGATGCTGAGCAATATCCTGCAATCGCTGTTCGGCACCATCAACAATGTCTATCTCGGCCAGATGATCGGCGTCGATGCGCTCGCCGCGGTCTCGGTGTTCTTCCCGGCGATGTTCTTCTTCGTCTCCTTCGTCATGGGCCTCGGCTCGGGCGCCGGCGTCCTGATCGGACAGGCCTGGGGCGCCGGCGAGCCGGCCAAGGTGAAGCAGATCGCCGGCACGACCCTGAGCATCGCGCTGCTGCTCGGCGGCCTGATCGCGGTGCTGGGCGGCGTGTTCAGCCGCGAATTGCTGACCGCGCTCGCCACGCCCGCCAACATCCTCGATGCCGCCGCGGGCTATGCCCGCATCATGATGATCACGATGCCGCTGACCTTCGCCTACATCCTGCTGTCCTCGCAGATGCGCGGCGTCGGCGACACCGTGACGCCGCTGGCCTCGCTCGCCGCATCGACCACGCTCGGCCTGGTGCTGACGCCGGTGTTCATCCGCGGATGGCTCGGCGCGCCCGTGCTCGGCGTCGCCAGCGCGGCCTGGGCCTCGGCGATCTCGACCCTGACGACGCTGGCCTGGCTCCATGTCCATCTGCGCCGGCGCAAGCACCCGCTGGCGATCGACGCGGCTTTCCTGCGCGGCATGCTGCCGGATGCGAAGCTGCTGCGGGCGGTGCTGCGGCTCGGCATTCCCGCCGCGATCGGCATGATCGTGATGTCGCTGGCGGAGATGGTGTTGATCGGACTCGTCAACGGCTTCGGCTCGGACGCGACGGCGGCCTATGGCGCGGTCAACCAGGTGCTCGGCTATGTGCAGTTTCCGGCGCTGTCCATCGCGATCTCGGTCTCGATCTTCGGCGCTCAGGCGATCGGCCGCGGCCAGGCCAAGCAGATCGGCGACATCGTGCGGACCGGCATCGAGATGAATGTCGTGCTGACCGGCGGCCTCGTCGCGATCGGCTATCTGTTCTCACGGGTGCTGATGGGCTTCTTCATCACCGACCCAGCCGTCATCGAGGTGGCGCAGCATTCGCTGCACATCGTGCTGTGGAGCTCGGTGCTGTTCGGCATATCCATCACGTTCTCGTCGGCGATGCGCGCGTCCGGAACGGTGTGGATGCCGCTGGCGATCTCGGCGTTTGCGATCGCCGCGATCGAGGTGCCGGCTGCCACCTGGCTCAGCCGCAGCATCGGACTCGACGGCGTCTGGCTCGCCTATCCCATTACATTCGCCGCGATGATGCTGCTGCAGATGAGCTATTATCTCGTGGTCTGGCGCAAGCGGACGGTGCACAGGATGATCTGATGCACTCCCGATGCCTCCCGGCCGCTGGAATATGATGACCGTCATAAAACCCTGGACGGAGCTGCTGCGCTGGACCACAATGTGAAAAACCGAGGAGACCGCCCATGAGCCGTCCAGCGCCAGAATTCATGTTCGACTTCGGCAGTCCCAACGCCTATCTGAGCCACGAGGCGATCCCGGCGATCGTGCAGCGGATCGGCGTCCAGTTCTACTATGTCCCGGTGCTGCTCGGCGGCATCTTCAAGGCGACCAACAACAAGTCGCCCGCCGAGTCGCTCGCCGGCGTCAGGAACAAGCGTGAGTTCCACGAGGTCGAGACGCAGCGTTTCCTCAAGCGCTACCACGTGCAGCCCTGGGTCTGGAATCCATACTTCCCGGTGAATACGCTGAACCTGATGCGCGCGGCCATCGCCGCCCAGCTCGAAGGCGTGTTCGAGGCCTATGTCGACGCGGCGTTCCACCACATGTGGCGCGAGCCGAAGAAGATGGACGATCCCGAGATCGCGATTGCTGCGATCACATCCTCCGGGCTTGACGGAGCCAAGCTGTTCGCGCGCGCCCAGGAGCCCGAGGTCAAGGCGAAGCTCGTGGAGAACACGCGAGCCGCCGTCGAGCGCGGCGCATTCGGTTCGCCCACCTTCTTCGTCGGCAACGAGATGTTCTTCGGCAAGGAGCAGTTGCGCGACGTCGAGGAATATATCCTGGGCAAGTGATCGCCATCATCGCGAGCGAAGCGAAGCGATCTAGGACTGGATCGCTTCGCTCCTCGCAATGAGGCCTCGGGAGAACGGAGAGCAAGCATGCAACAGCGCAACGCCACCGTCGCGGTCGTCGGGGCCGGCGACTACATCGGCGCCGAGATCGTCAAGAAGTTCGCGTCCGAAGGCTTCACGGTGTTCGCCGGCCGCCGCAATGGCGACAAGCTCGCGCCGCTGGTCGCGGAGGTCGAGGCCGCCGGCGGGCGGATCGTGGCGCGCTCGCTCGATGCCCGCAAGGAGGACGAGACCACCGCCTTCCTCAATGACGCCGACAGGCATGCGCCGCTCGAGGTCGTGATCTTCAACGTCGGCGCCAACGTGAACTTCCCGATCCTCGAGACGACGGACCGGGTGTTCCGCAAGGTCTGGGAGATGGCGTGCTGGGCCGGCTTCGTCAGCGGGCGCGAGGCCGCCCGGCTGATGCTGCCCCGCGGCGGCGGCAAGATCTTCTTCACCGGCGCGACGGCGTCGCTGCGCGGCGGCTCCGGCTTCGCGGCCTTCGCTTCGGCCAAGTTCGGACTGCGCGCCGTGGCGCAGGCGATGGCGCGCGAACTGATGCCGCAGAACATCCATGTCGCCCATCTCATCATCGATTCCGGCGTCGATACCGCCTGGGTCCGCGAGCGCCGCGCCCAGCTCTGGGGTCAGGAGGCGCTGGACAATCCGGACCTGCTGATGCCGCCGGCGTCGGTCGCCGGTGCCTATTGGCAGCTCTACCAGCAGCCGAAGAGCGCCTGGACCTTCGAAATGGAGATCCGGCCGTTCGGCGAGAAATGGTAGAGGCGAATGGCGAATAGGGAGTAGCGAATAGGGAATGGAGCCTATTCCCATTCGCTGCTCGCCATTCGTCACTCGCTTCTGCATGATGCGGCCCGCTCACAGAGGGATCCACCCATGCGTATTCTCGTCGTCGGCGCCGGTGCCATCGGCGGCTATTTCGGCGGCCGGCTGCTGCAGTCCGGTGCCGATGTCACCTTCCTGGTCCGCCCGCGCCGCGCGGCTGAGCTCGCCAGTGCCGGCCTCGTGATCCGCAGTCCGACCGGTGACGTCACCTTGCCCAATCCGAAGACGGTGCAGGCGGACGGTTTGAAGCAGCACTTCGACGTCGTACTGCTGAGCTGCAAGGCGTTTGATCTCGACGACGCGATCGACTCGTTTGCACCCGCGGTGGGACCTGACACCGCGATCATTCCGATGCTGAACGGCATGAGGCACCTCGACGTGCTCGACGCCAGGTTCGGTCGCGCGCGCGTGCTCGGCGGGCTCTGCGCCATCGCCGCGACCTTGAACGAGAGCCGCGAGGTGGTGCAGCTGCAGCCGATGCAGTCGCTGAGCTTCGGCGAACGCGACGGCGGATCGTCGGAGCGCGTCCGCGCGATCTTCGAGATTTTCCAGCGCGGCAATTTCAATGCGTCGGCCAGCGAGAACATCATGCAGGACATGTGGGAGAAGTGGGTTTTCCTGTCCTCGCTCGCGGCGTCGACCACCTTGATGCGCGGGCCGGTCGGCGTGATCCTGACCGCGCCGGGCGGCAAGGATTTCCTGCTCGGCATGCTCGATGAATGCAGCGCCACCGCTGCGGCTGCAGGCTACCCTCCGGCCGGCGCCTTCTTCCAGCGCGTTTCCGGCATGCTCACGGCGGAGGGTTCCCCCATGACCGCCTCGATGTTCCGCGATCTGCGCGCCGGCCTGCCGGTCGAGGCCGATCACGTCATCGGCGATCTCGTCGCCCGCGCCGATGCCGCCAAGGTCCCGGTGCCGCGGCTGCGGATTTCATATACTCAGCTGAAGGTGTACGAGGCGCAGCGGGGCAAGTAGTCCCTGACGTTGCGTGGCCTCAAGGGCGGACGCGTAAGTCAGCTCCGGCGCCACCACACACTCCGCCGTCGTCCCGGCCTTGAGCCGGGACCCATACGCCGCGGCCGTGGTGAGGCAGGCGACTGCCAGCGAACTTCCTCGATAGACTCCGCGGTATGGGTCCCGGATCGGCACCCACCGACGCTTCGCGTCGGCGGGCTTGTCCGGGACGACGGCTGTGGGTGGCGCGAGGCCTCCAGTCGATCACCCGTCACTGCACATGCGCGAGATAATGCGCGAGCGCCGTGATCTCCTCCGCGCTCAGCGGATAGGCCACATCCGTCATGGCGGCCTGGCTGCCGCCGACGCGCTGTCCGCTCTTGTAGTCGTGCAGCGCCTTGACGAGATATTCCTGGCGCTGGCCGACGAGCCGCGCCACGCCCTTGGTGCCGGCATAGCTGTCGAGATGGCATGAGGCACAGCGGCGACCGGCGGCGGCTTCGGCGCCCTTCTTCGACAGCTCCGGATTATCGTCGGGCGGTGACTTCGCCGGCTGCAGCGAAGCGAAATAGGCGCCGAGGTTGCGGATGTCCTCGTTGTTCAGCTGATCGATGATCGGCTTCATCGCCTCGTTCTTGCGGGTGCCGGCCCGGAAGAACACCAGCTGCCACTGGATGAACTGGTCCTGCTGGCCGGCCAGCGAAGGAATGTTCTCGGTCTGCGAGATGCCGTTCTCGCCATGGCAGCCGACGCAGAGCTCGGCCTTTGCCTTGCCGGCTTCGACATCAGCCGCCTGCGCGGAGGGGCTCATCAACACCAGCGCCAGCACGCATGCCGCAGCGGCAACTCCATGACGCATGTCAAATCCTCCGAATGCCCGGCTTCGCCTGCGCGGCCGGGATCGCCACGCTCAGATCAACGCGCAGCCCCGAAAATAGTTGGGGCTGCGGCCGCCATAAGGCAGCGCGCAGCCCCGCTTTCACGACGAGATCACTTCTTCTCGTAGCTGATGCGATAGATCGCGCCGGCCCAGTCGTCCGCCACCAGGATCGAACCGTCCTTGGCGAGGATGATGTCGTCGGGACGGCCGAGGTAGCCCTGGTCGCCCTCGATGAAGCCGGAAGCGAACACCTCTTGCTTGGCGTCCTTGCCGTCGGGACCGACGATGACGCGCATGATCCGGGCGCCCTGGTACTTGTGCCGGTTCCAGGAGCCGTGCTCGGCGATCAGGATGTTGTTCTTGTACTCCGCCGGGAACTGGTCGCCGGTATAGAACTTCATGCCCAGGGGCGCGACGTGAGCCCCGAGGTTCAGCACCGGAGGCGTGAACTCCGAGCATTTGTGGCCCATCGCGAACTTCGGATCCGGCAGGTCGCCCTGGTGGCAATAGGGATAGCCGAAATGCTCGCCGAGCTTCGAGATCATGTTGAGTTTGTCGCTCGGCAGATCGTCGCTGACCCAGTCGCGCGCATTCTCCGTGAACCAGTATTTGCCGGTGCGCGGATCGACGTCGCCGCCGACGCTGTTGCGCACGCCGAGCGCATAGATCTCGGCATTGCCGGTGCGCGGATCGACGCGGCGGATCTGCGACACCGATGTCGGCGGAATGCCGATGTTGAAGGGCGGTCCGAAGGGAATATAGAACCAGCCGTCCTTGTCGACCGCGATGTATTTCCAGCCATGCGCCGCATAGGACGGCATGTCGTCATAGACGACCTTGCCCTGGCCGAGATTGTCGAGATTGGCCTCGGCATTCTCATATTTGATCAGCTTGTCGACGGCGATGACGTACAGATTGCCGTCCTGGAAGGCGAGGCCGGTCGGCATGTTCAGGCCCTTGAGGACCGTCTTGACCTCGCGCTTGCCGCCCTTGTCGCTGATCGCATAGACGTTGCCGAGCCCGAACGAGCCGACGAACAGCGTGCCCTTGTCGCCCCAGGCCATCTGCCGCGCGGCAAGCACGCCCGAGGCCCAGACTTCCATCTTGAAGCCGTCGGGCAGCTTCACCTGCTTGACGATCTTGGCGAGCTCGGCATCGGAGGCGCCGGTCGGCGGGCCCGATGGCGGCGCCAACCCCTTCTGCGCCTCGGTCTCGTCGCCGAGGAACCAGTCGTCCGGCGGATGCGTCCAGAATTCCTTGGTGCCCGATTCGTACTTCTTGAGCGGCTTACCCGCGTCGGATTTCTGCTGCGCGCCGGCAATGCTGGTGCCGGCGAGAAGACCGATTGTTGCAAGCGCAAGAATGCTTCGGTGGAAAGCCGATGTCATCGCTTCACTCCCATGAGGCAGCTCGTCTGGCTGCGTCTACTTTTCGGAACGTATCTGAGGACGTCCTTTGGCCGGCCACGTCGAGTGGTCCTGCGCGAAAATGGTAGCACATCCTGAGCGGGTGAGAAGCGGATTGCGGCGAAGTTTGCGTGGCACTCACGAGCCGCCTCTGCACTCAAAGCATGCCAAATGCGCGCTTGATGTGCGCGCTCTTGCAACCCGTCGATCGCTTTTGCGCTGACGGCAAGAACGGCCATGCGCTGTATTCATACGCACTGATCGCAGGCGCGACTGGCGGGCGCATCGCCAGTCGCTACTCTGCGGCAGCACGAGCGGGCGCGGGCCGTGCGAGAACCTCCAAGACTCGTGCCGAACAAAACTCGTGCCAAACAGGATGCCCGATGTCGCGACAGTCCGAACTTCAGACGCCGAAGGCCGGTGCAGGTGTTCTCGAGCTGCTGCGCCGGTTCGCCGCCGACCCGGCCGCGGCGGCGGGCTATGGTGAAGAATGTCTGACGAGGACACGGGCGATCGAGCCGCAGTTGAAGGCGTTCGAATATCTGCCGCGCGACGTCACGGCGAAGGCCGGACCGCTGCGCGGAATTCCCGTCGCCATCAAGGACATCATCGCCACCTCGGACATGCCGACCACCAACGGCTCGCAGATCTATCGCGATCACGTGCCGGAGGCGGACGCCTGGGTGGTCGAGCGGCTGCGCAATCTCGGCGCGACGATCTTCGGCAAGACGGTCTCGACCGAATTCGCCTGGCGTCATCCAGGCCCGACCGTCAACCCATGGAACCCCGAGCACACGCCGGGCGGCTCATCGTCCGGATCAGCCGCGGCGGTTGCGGCAGGCCTGGTGCCGCTGGCGCTGGGCACGCAGACGCTCGGCTCGGTGATCCGGCCGGCGGCGTTCAACGGCGTCGTCGGCTTCAAGCCGAGCTTCGGCGCGATTCCCCGCGTCGGCGTGCATCCGCTCAGCCCGTCGCTCGACCATGTCGGCTTTTTCGCCCGCCGCGTCGACGACGTCGCCTTCGCCCTCTCGCTGCTGGCCGGCAGCAGCGCCGACGATCGCCACGGCCGGCCGCTGCCGGGCTTCACGGTGGATGTTGCGCAGGGCGTCGCGCCGCTCTCCAGGCCGCGGCTCGCGGTGGTACGCTTCGCCAAATGGGAGCGCGCGGAGGCGGACCAGAAGGCGGTGTTCGAGTCGGTCGTCGACACGTTGCGCAGCGCCGGCGCAGCGATCACCGAGATCGAACTGAGAGAGCTCGATACGGTGAACGGGAAGGCGGTCACCACCATCATGCTCAGCGAGGCGACCACGATCTTCTCCGATCTGATCGCGCGCTATCCGGATCGCGTCAGCGCGGTCATGAAGGACCATGTCGAGAGCGGCCGCAGCAAGACCGCCATGGAATATCTCGCCGCCAAGGCGGCCCAGGCCCACCGGCAGAGGGCGCTCGCAACCGAGCTCGACGGGTTCGATGCGGTGCTCACCTTGCCGGCCTTCGGCGAAGCGCCGCGCGGCCTGGATTGGACCGGCGATGCCGAATATTGCGCGCCCTGGACCTTCGTCGGAGCGCCTGCAATCTCCCTGCCGGCGGGGTTCGGCCATGACGGCCTTCCACTCGGCGTGCAGATCACCGGCCCCTATCGCAACGACCTCCACGTGCTCCGCGTCGCGAAATGGGCCGAAGCTGTGCTGGCGTTCGATCCCGGCGTACCGCTGCTGGCGCGCGAATAGCCCTCAAAAAGTGCGAGCGAGGATGCCGCCGCGCCACAAGGTTCACCTGCGACAAGCCCAGTGGCGGGTTTGCGGCCGGCGCTGTAGAACGATCACATGACAGTCACAGACATCGCGAGCAGAACCTATAATCACGGTTGGCGCCTCGATCCGATCGTGCGCAGCCTGCTCGATACCGATTTTTACAAGCTGTTGATGCTGCAGATGATTCGGGAATTCTACCCGAATCAGCAGGTGACGTTCTCGGTCATCAACCGGACGAAGCGTGTACGCCTGGCAGACGTCATCGACGAAGGCGAGTTGCGCGCCCAGCTCGATCACGCCCGCACCATCCGCTTCTCCAAGAAGGAGCTGATCTGGCTGGCCGGCAACACGTTCTACGGCAAGACCCACATGTTCTCGCCGGAGTTCATCGCCTGGCTCGCCAATTTCCGCCTGCCCGAATACGAGCTGCGCAAGTCCGAGGGCCAGTACGAGCTGCATTTCCATGGGCCATGGACGCACACCACGATGTGGGAGATCCCGGCGCTCGCCATCGTCAACGAGCTGCGCTCGCGCCAGGCGATGAAGGGCCAGGGCCGGTTCGCGCTCGACGTACTGTTCGCTCGCGCCAAGGCCAAGCTGTGGGCCAAGGTGGAGCGGCTGCGCAAGCTGGACGGCCTGCGGCTGTCGGATTTCGGCACCCGCCGCCGTCACGGCTTCCTGTGGCAGCGCTGGTGCGTCGAGGCCGTGAAGGAAGGTCTCGGCTCGTCGTTCACCGGCACTTCCAACGTGCTGCTGGCGATGGACAATGATCTCGAAGCCATCGGCACCAACGCGCATGAGCTGCCGATGGTCGCGGCGGCGCTTGCCAAGGACGATGACGAGCTTCGCTTCGCGCCCTATCGCATTCTCGACCAGTGGCGGCAGACCTATGCCGGCAACCTCCTGATCGCGCTGCCCGACGCATTCGGCACCAAGGCCTTCCTGCGCGACGCACCCGATTGGGTCGCCGACTGGACCGGCTTCCGGCCCGACAGCGCGCCGCCGATCCAGGCCGGCGAGGAGATCATCGCCTGGTGGAAATCGAAGGGACGCGATCCCAAGCAGAAGCTCCTGGTGTTCTCCGACGCGATGGACGTCGAATCCATCGAGCAGATCCATCATCGCTTCTCCGACCAGGTGCGGCTGTCGTTCGGCTGGGGCACCAACCTGACCAACGATTTCGTCGGCTGCTCGCCGGACGGCTCGGTCGACCTCGATCCGATCTCGCTGGTCTGCAAGGTGACGTCGGCGGACGGCCATCCCGCCGTGAAGCTGTCCGACAACCCGGAGAAGGCGACCGGCGACCCCACCGAGATCGCGCGTTACCTGCGGGTGTTCGGCGACGCCGGGCGGGTGCGCACGCCGGTGGTCGTCTAGGCGGCCAACACCCGGCGGCAATTTTCTCTTTTCTGCCACGATTCTTGTTCCGGTTTTGTTCGACTTGCGGTATTACCACCGCGAGCGTTCGGATCGGATGGCAGGAGATCGTTGGCATGCGTCGGGTGATCGGCCGAGTTGGGCAGCTGCTGTCTGCAATCATCCTTTGGGTCGGCGCGATCCTGATCACCACGGGGCCCGCTGCCGCTGACAAGCGGGTGGCGTTGGTGATCGGCAACTCCATCCACGAGCGCGCGCCGCTGCTGGACGAGCCGGCGGCGGACGCCCGGCTGATCGCCGACAGCCTGTCGCGGCTGGGCTTCACCCTGAGCGGTGGTGCTGCGCAGATCGACCTCGACCGACGCGGCTTCGATCGCGCGCTGGCCGAGTTCAAGGGCCGGATCGCCGACGCCGACGTCGCGCTGGTCTATTACGCCGGCTACGGACTCAACCTGGGCGGCGCCGATTATCTCGTCCCGGTCGACGCGGCGCCGGCGACGCCCGCGGACCTGACCACCGAGCTGCGCGACCTGACTGGCATTCTGCGCGAGCTGAGCGGATCGAGCTCCCGGCAAAACGTGATCATTCTCGACGCCTTCCGCTCCAATCCGTTCTCCGGGCGCGGCATCGCCGGTCTTGCCGCCGGCCTCGTCCCGGTCGACGTTTCCGCACAGACCGTGATCTCCTTTGCCGCACAGGCCGGGACGGCGGGACAGCGCGGTCCGGACGGTCACGGCGTGTTCGCCGCCGCCCTTGCAGAAGTGCTCCAGCAGCCTGGCCAACGCCTGATCGAGACCTTCAACCAGACCAACGCGGCGGTGGAGCGCGCCACCGGCGGAGCGCAGCGCCCGCTCGTGATGTTCACGTCGATCGACGGCAGCGCCCAACTGAGCGCCGCTGCGGCGAAGCCGGCGCAGCCCGCTGGCCTGGGCGCCGGACGTAGCAGCGCTCCCCTGCCCAGCCCGACCGCATCCTCCGACGCGCCGGACGCGCGGACGCCCGGACTCGCGGTGCTGTATGACGAGGATCTCTCCAACCCCAACGGCAAGCGGTATTCCGGCTCGGTGACCTGGCGGACCGAGACGGTCAAGAATGCACAATCAGGGCGGCCCACGCCGGTGATCCGTGGCGAGATCGACATTCCCGAGCGCAAGCTGAAGGTCAGCCTGCAGCTGCGCCGCAACGACGATCCCAGCCTGCCGGCCAGCCATGTCGCCGAGCTCACCTTCAGGCCCGCCGCCGATTTCGTCGGTGGCGGCGTCAGCAACGTGCCGGGAATGCTGATGAAGACGGATGAGAAGTCGCGCGGGACGCCGCTCGCCGGGCTCTCCGTCAAGATCACCGAAGGCTCGTTCCTGGTCGGCTTGTCCAACGTCGAGGCCGATCGCGCACGCAATGAGGAGCTTCTCGCGCGGCGCGAATGGTTCGACATCCCGGTCGTCTATGCGAACCAGCGCCGGGGCATCCTCGCAATCGGCAAAGGTCCAAGTGGGGATCGGATATTTGCCGACGCACTCGCGGCCTGGGACAAATCCCCGGCGACGAAACGATGAGGCATAAAGCGAGAGAGCAACGGAGCGGAATTTTTGGAGCGGGCGAAGGGGTTCGAACCCTCGACCCCGACCTTGGCAAGGTCGTGCTCTACCACTGAGCTACACCCGCATCCGTGACGCCTTGGCGGCGTGGCCGCCAGCGACGGGCAGACCTATGCCAAATGCCGCGGACGAATGCAACAGGTCTGCGACAGGTTTCGTACGCCGGCGACGTTCAAATTTTAGCGGTCGGGACCGGCCGAACCGGGCCAAAACCTGCCCATCACCGGACCCCGAAGGGCGCTGATTGAAATTTCCGGCTGGACCGCCACTTAAAGTGAAAGAAAACGTGTATTGAGGCGCGGCGGCGGTCGGTTACCGGTCGCCGTCCATCGGAATTTTTTCGGACGAGGGACCCCGTGACCATTGTTGAACAGGGCGGCGGAGCGGCGCCGCAGGTGCCGGATCTGATCAAGGACACCACGACGCAGAGCTTCGTGAAGGACGTCATCGAGGAATCGAAGCGGCAGCCGGTCCTCATCGACTTCTGGGCGCCGTGGTGCGGACCGTGCAAGCAGCTGACGCCCATCCTGGAAAAGGCCGTCAAGGCCGCCAAGGGCAAGGTCAAGCTGGTCAAGATGAACATCGACGAGCATCCGGCCATCCCGGGCCAGATGGGCATCCAGTCGATTCCGGCCGTGATCGCGTTCGTCGGCGGACGGCCCGCCGATGGCTTCATGGGTGCCGTGCCCGAGAGCCAGGTCGCCACCTTCATCGAAAAGATCACCAAGGGCGTTCCCGGCGCCGGCGAGCCCGACATCGCCGAGATCCTCAAGGAAGCCGAAGCCGTGCTGGCCGAGGGCGATGCGGCCGGCGCGGCCGAGATCTATGCCGAGGTGCTCGCGGTCGACGCCGCCAACATCCCGGCGATCGCCGGGCTTGCAAAGTGCCAGGTCGAGCTCGGCGCGATCGACGAGGCCAAGCAGACGCTGGCGATGGTCCCGGACTCCAAGCGCAGCGATTCGGCGGTCTCCGCCGTGCAGGCCGCGATCGATCTGGCCGAGCAGGCCCAGTCGCTCGGGCCGGTCGGCGAGCTCGAACAGAAGGTCGCCGCCAATCCGCTCGACCACCAGGCGCGTTTCGACCTGGCGACCGCGCTGAACGCCGCGGGCAAGCGGAAGGAAGCCACCGACCAGTTGCTCGAGATCGTGAAGCGTGACCGCAAATGGAACGAGGACGGCGCGCGCAAGCAGCTCGTGCAGTTCTTCGAAGCCTGGGGCGGCGCCGACGAGGCCACCATCGAGGGCCGCAAGCGGCTGTCGACGATCCTGTTTTCGTAACCCGGCTGGGCGGGACGCGCGCTCGTTCCAGCGGACACGAGGTATCGCATGCCGATCAATGCCGAATATCGCGGTCCCGCCGAGCTGCCGGAGATCGTTCCGGTGTTTCCGTTGGCGGGAGCCTTGCTGCTGCCGCGCGGCCAAATGCCGCTCAACATCTTCGAGCCGCGTTATCTCGCGATGGTCGACGATGCGCTTCGCGACGGCCATCGGCTCATCGGCATGATCCAGCCCGACGTCACCCATTCCTCCAGCGAGGAGCGCCCGGTGCTGTTCAAGGTCGGCTGCGTCGGCCGGATCACGCAGCTCGCCGAGTCCGGCGATGGCCGCTACATCCTTGAGCTCACCGGCGTGTCCCGCTTCAAGGTGGTCGAGGAAATGACGGTGCTGACGCCCTATCGGCAGTGCAAGGTCGATTATTTCCCGTTCGTCGATGATTTCACGGCGCGCAAGGGTGAGGACGCGGTCGACCGCGAGGCGCTGCTCGCGGTGCTCACCGACTTCCTCAAGGCCAATAATCTGAAGGTCGATTGGGCCGGCATCGAAGCGGCGCCGAACGAGGCGCTCGTGAACGCGCTGGCGATGATGTCGCCCTACGGACCGGCGGAGAAGCAGGCGATGCTCGAGGCGCCGGACCTGAAGACCCGCGCCGAAATCCTCATCGCCGTGACCGAGATGGATCTCGCCAAGAAGCGGACCTCGGGCGATCCGCCGCTGCAATGATCATTCGGCGGGAGCCGCACGCGGCGCTGGCGGAGCCGCCGTCAGACGCATCAGCGCGATGGTGGCGACGATCACCCCGATGTAGACTGCAAGCTGCATCGCGGTAGGCTGATCAGTATAGCCGATCAGAGCCTTGAGCGTCCGCCCGGCGACGCCACGCTCGGGCAGAACCGCGCTCGAATCCCACACCACTTGGTCGAATGACGTCAGCCAGTTGGCGCGGGCGAGAAAGAACACCGCCTGCGCGGCCATTCCCGCCGACAACAGGGTGATCAGCACGGTGGTGGTCTTGAACAGCGCGCTCGGCGGGATGCGCATCAGACCGAGATAGGTCGCGAGACAGACGGCGACGCCGAGCAGCAGGCCAAGAACGCCGCCACCGAGCAGCGCCCGCCCGCCGCCGTCGCCGGAGGCCGCCACGCCATACAGAAACAGCGCGACCTCACTGCCCTCGCGCAACACGGCGATGGCGATCACGGTCGCCAGCGCGACCAGCGGCTTGGCGCCTTCGGCCACCGCCTGGCCCATCGTCCGCAGCTCGTTGCTCATCTCGCGGCCGTGCCGGGCCATCCAGACATTGTGCCAGGTCAGCATGATCACGGCAGCCGACAGGATCCCCGCATTGAACAATTCCTGTCCCATGCCTTCAAAGAGCTGAGTCAGCGTTCCCGCGAACGCCGCGACGATGCATGCGCCGACCAGGCCGGCAAACAGCCCCGCGCCGATCCAGCGCAGGCGATGCGGGACCGCGCTGGTGACGGCAAGCACGATGCCGACGATCAGGCCGGCTTCGAACACTTCGCGGAAGACGATGATCAGGGCGGCGAGCATGGGATCTGGACCTATTGGACGTTGACGAAGCCGCGGGCCTTTTCGTTGAAGTCGTTATAGAACTCGTAGCGCCCGGACTTCATCGCGCGGACGTTGAGAACCGCCTCGCTGTTGGCCGCGATCACCTTCTCGACCTTCAGGGTCTCGCTCTCGAACTCGATGGCCTTGCCCTCCATGTTCCTGACGCGGATGGTCAGCGGCGCGTCCGCAGGAACGGTCGGCTCCTTGGGCTCGAATTGACCATTGGCATAGGTGAGGCAGATCTCGTTCGATCCGCCGGCGTGCGCCTGCGCTGCCATCACGAGCATGCCGACGCTTCCACCTACGACGACCAACTTCCGCACCACGTCGACCAACATCGATCCGTCCCCTCTCCTATCCAGACAAGCAAATCGGAGAACGGTTGCGCGCCCCGGATCGATGTCGACACCGGGCACCCGTTCGCGACGACGAACAACTAAGCGGCTCGTCGCCGTGTCTGCAAAGAGACTCCTTCTAAGTTGGAACCATTCTTGGCGAATGTGTCGCGGCAGTGGCCTCGCGGTGAACGGAGTGCGGCCGAACGGCAGTTGAGGCAACGCGGCGGTGACGGAGCGTCACGGTGCCTTCCTCTGGCCGGGTACGTGGCGGCGCTGCGTTCGACCGGAATTCCCCGCATCAGTAGCCGGCGATGGCGAGACCGACCACGCCGGCGAGCATGACCCAGCCGAAATGCCGCCCGCGCGTCGCCACTGCATTGGCGCCTGCAGCGAAAACGAACACGACGATGACCGTGGCCACCGTCCAATGCCGCGCCGGCTCCGACGCCATTTGCGGGGCGACGGCGAGCAGCACGCCACAGCCGATCCACGCCACCGTGCCAGTCTGCCAGACCAGCCGCAGCAGGGTTCGCAGCCGCTCCGGCGAGATGGCGGCACGCGCGAAGATCATCGTCTCGCCGAGCACGCCATGGATCACGGCGACGGTGATCGCCAGCAGCCCCGCGCATACCAGCAGCACATCACGCATGGCGCATCCTCCATACAGTTCTGTATGGAGGATGCACGACGTCCTGGCGGCCGTCAATACAGTTGTGTATGGTCGTCTCATGGAGACGACATGACCGATCAGCTCTCGGCCGACGATTGGCTGGACCAGGGATTGAAGGTGCTGGCCAGCCAAGGCTTCACCGCGCTGAAGGCGGAACCGCTGGCGAAAGCCCTGGGCGTGTCACGCGGCAGCTTCTACTGGCATTTCGCCGACGTGGCTGCGTTTCACGCCGCCCTCCTCAAGACGTGGCGGGAGATTGCGGCCGAGCAGATCATCACCGGGGTGGAGGCGAGCGCCGGCGACCAGCCGGCGATTGCCGTGCTCCTCCGGCGCACGTTCACGGTCAAGCTCGTCCTGGAGCGCGCCGTGCGCAACTGGGCCGGATCCGACCCCGCCGCGCGCCAGGCGGTGCAGGCCATCGATAGGCGCCGGCTGGGCTATGTCGAGAGCCTGCTTGCAGCCGAGGGACTGACGCCGACGATCGCACACGCACGCGCCCAGGTGCTGTACTGGGCTTTTCTCGGCCATGCGCTGTCGGATCGGCCGTTGCCGGCCCAGCAACTGGACACGGTCATCGACGAACTGATCCGGATCGCCCTGCACAGGCCTTGATGGACGACAAGCAGGCGCGCGATATGCTACAGAGGCGCCCGCCGGAGACCCTTGCCATGAACGCCCCGCTCGAACGCCCCGCCAATTCCGTCGATCCCAAGCTGCTCGAGATCCTGGTCTGTCCGATGACCAAGGGCCCGCTGGAATACGACGCAGCGAAGCAGGAGCTGGTCTCCCGGTCGGCGAAGCTCGCCTACCCGATCCGCGACGGCATCCCGATCATGCTGCCCGAGGAAGCGCGGAAGATCGACTGACCGATGCGGTCCGTCGTGATCCGCTGCGCGCTCGCTTTGGCGCTGATGGCCCTCGCTTCGGCGGTCTCGGCCGAGGAAAGCGCCGTCCGCATTGGCCCACTCGACGCCGTCTTGACGACGCCAGCGGGTGTCGCGCGCCCGCCGGTGGCGCTGTTGATCGCCGGCTCGGGGTCGACGGACCGGGACGGCAACGGGCCGCAGCTCAAGCCGGCGACCTTGAAGAAGCTCGCCGAGCAGCTCGCCCTCCAGGGCATTGCCAGCCTGCGCTACGACAAGCGCGGCGCGCGCGGCTGGAAGGCGGAATTCGGCAAGCCGGAGGACTTCCGCTTCAAGGACTATGTCGACGACGCCGCTTCGCTGGTCGACTTCCTGCGCGGCAAGTTCGCCCGCATCGTTCTCGTCGGCCATAGCGAGGGCGGCCTGGTCGCCATCCTCACCGCCCGCCGCACCCCGGTCGACCGCCTCGTGCTGCTCACCACCTCGGCGCGGCGGCAGGGCGATCTGCTCAAGGCGCAGCTCGAGAAGAAGCTGCCGGCGGCGAAGATGGAGCCGGTCGCCAAGGCGATCGATGCCATCATGGCCGGGCAGATCGTGGACCCGCCGCCGCCCGAGCTGCCGATCGCGCCGAGCATGCAGCCAAGCATCGGCTCCGCCTTCGCCGAGGACCCGATCGATCCGCTGAAGCAGCTCACGATCCCGATCCTGATCGTCGGCGGCGCCCGCGATCACCAGATCGCACGCCTCGACATGGTGGCGCTCGCCGCCGCCGCACCGGCCGCCAAGTCGCTGTGGCTGCCGGACATGAACCACGTCCTAGTCGACGTCGCCAACGAGGACGAGAACCTCGCCTCCTACAACGACCCGGACCGTCCGCTCGACCCCGACATGGTCGAAGCCGTCGCCGGTTTCATCACGGCCGCAGGCCCGCGCTAGCTCTTTGTTTGAGCATGATCTTTTCGGAAAACCGGTCCCCACTTTTCCGGATCATGCTTTATAACGCTTCCCCCTTCAACAGCCGCGGCATCTCCCCGGTGAGGCCCGCGGCCTGCTTGATGAACAGCTCCTTCAGCGGCGGCGCGCGATCGACGATCCCAAGGCCGATGTCGCGCACGGCGCGCAGCAAGGTCGACTTGTTCGAGAACAGGAAGTTCAGCGAGTTGGTGGCGACGCCCATCGCCATCGTGTCGAAGCGGCGCCAGCGCTGGTAGCGCTCGAGGACATCGACCTGCCCCGGATCGATCCCCATGCGCGCAGCATCGACCACGACCTCGGCCAGCGCGGCGACGTCCTTCAGCCCCATGTTGAGGCCCTGCCCCGCGATCGGATGGATCACATGGGCGGCGTCGCCGACCAGCGCCAGCCGCGACGCGATGAAGGAGCGGGCAACGAAATAGGACAGCGGAAACGCCCGGGGCTGGTCGAGCACCTTGATCTCGCCGAGATGCAGGCCGGCGCGCTTCTCCAGCTCGGCGTGGAATTCGTCCGCGCTCAGCTCCACGAGGCGCTTCGCTTCCTTGCGCCGCTCGGTCCACACCAGCGAGGAGCGCTTGCCGGTCAGCGGCAGGATCGCGAATGGGCCGGGCGGCAGGAAATGCTCTTCGGCGCGGCCGCCATGGTCGCGCTCATGACCGATGGTGACGACGATGCCGGACTGATCATAGTCCCAGCCATGGGTCTGGATGCCCGCGCGCTCGCGCAGCTTCGAACGCGCGCCGTCGGCGGCAACCAGCAGGCTGGCTTCGCAGCGGCTGCCATCGCCCAGGGTCACTGCAACGCTGTCGCCGCGCGTCTCAAAACCGGTCACAGGCATCGCCTTGAGCTCGACGCCCGCCGCCTCCGCATGCTTGACCAGCGCGTCGATCAGGTGCCGGTTCTCGACCATGTGCGCGAACGGCTCGCCGGCCTCGACCTGGCCCGCAAAGGTCAGGAACGACGGCCGCGTCGCATCCTCGAGCTTGGAATCGGTGATGACCATGTCGAGGATCGGCTGCGCCTGCGGCGCCACGTCCGCCCAGACGCCGATCGCGTCGAACAGCTTGCGGCAGGCCGCGACGATGGCGCTGGCGCGTGGATCGCGGCTTGGCCGGTTGGCGAGCGCCGGATCGGCCACGATGACGGGCACCTCGGGGCCGAGCCCCTGCCGGAGCGCCAGCGCAAGCGCCAGGCCGGCAAAGGCGCCGCCACAAATGACAATGCTTCGCTGTGTCGTCATGGCACCCTGCTCACGGTTACTCTTGCGGGGCGATTATAGCTGGGCGAAACAGGGGCGTGAACCAAGGGCTGCCACCCCAGGCCGTCATTTCCGGATGCCTGATCCCGCCCGAACGGGGCCGGAGCGGACGGCCGAGCCAGCGAAAGCAACACGCCATGTCCAAGGGACTGATCGACCTGATCTCGATCCTCGATCTCGAGCCGATCGAGGTGAACCTGTTCCGCGGCAACAGCCCGAAGACCAGCTGGCAGCGCGTGTTCGGCGGCCAGGTGATCGGCCAGGCGATGATGGCGGCGTGCCGCACCGTCGAGGGCCGGCTGCCGCATTCGCTGCACTGCTATTTCATCCTGCCGGGCGACCCGCAGGTGCCGATCATCTACCAGGTGGAGCGCCTCCGCGACGGCAAGAGCTACGCGACGCGCCGCGTCACCGCGATCCAGCACGGCAACGCGATCTTCTCCATCATGGTCTCGTTCCACAGCGACGAGGAGAGCGCGTTCAACCATCAGGACAGGATGCCGGACGTGCCGCCGCCGGAGAAGCTGACGGCCGAGGAGATCTCCAAGCAGCCGATGTTCCAGGAGGTCTTCCAGCGGATGCCGGACTTCATCCGCCGCTATTATGAATCCGATCGTCCGATCGAATTGCGCCCGGTCGAGCTCAGCCGCTATTTCGGCCAGAAGATCGACGACGGGCGCATCCATGTCTGGATCAGGACGGCCGCGAAGCTGCCCGATGATCCGGCGCTGCACATGTGCGCGCTGGCCTATGCGTCGGACTTCTCGCTGCTTGACGCCGTGATGGCGCGCTATGGCCGCACCTTGTTCGACAAGCGCATGATGCCGGCCTCGCTGGATCACGCGATGTGGTTTCACCGCCCGTTCCGCGCCGACGAATGGTTGCTCTATGCGCAGGATTCGCCGAGCGCGCAGGGCGGCCGCGGGCTCACCCGCGGCTCGATCTTCAAGCCCGACGGCACGCTGGTCGCCTCCGTCGCGCAGGAGGGATCGATCCGCGAGCGCCGGGCCTAGCCGCATCACATCGGCTGCGCGGTGCGCGGCACGACCGCGAATTGCGACACGTACCAGGCGCTGTACCAGCGCAGCAGCCACGGGATCGGAATGATCACCGAGCTGCCGAGCACGAACGCGAAGGTGCGCCACAGCACCTGCAGGCCCGAGCCGGTGAACACGACCTCGCGCCGCGTCCCCTGGATGTTGCGGCACACCCAGCGCATCCAGGCGGTCAGCACCCAGGCCCAGCCGATGACGGTGATGCCCGACACGATCATCAGCAGGTACCAGCCGGCATAGACGACGGGGCTGCCTTCGAAATGGATCGGCAACCGCTCGCCATTCGAGGCGAGGTTGCTCAGCAGCCAGCGCAGCACCATCCAGCCCAGGAACGCCGGGGCAACCAGCGAGATGAGGTTGAGGATCGGCCGGTCGCTGAGGCTGACATAGGCCAGCACGCCCATCGCGATGAAGACGTACCAGATGTCGAGCGGCTGGCCGGTGAAGGTGAGGTTCGGCCGGCCAGGCACCCTCATCCGCTCGATCACGTAGCGGTAGAGATAGACAGCGGTCCAGGGCGTGATGACGATCAGGAACTGGCCGACGACATACAGCAGCGTCCAGCCGAGATAGGACCAGATGTCGAGCTTGACCGAGAGCGCGCCGCCCGACGCGGCGGTGCCGGCGTCGAACGCGGGCGGCGTGGCCGGCGACATGCTCGGCACGCCCGACATCAGGCCGGGAATGCGCCCGGCCTTCTCCCAGCCGGCCATGCCGTCGCTCCACAGCAGCGTCTCGGCGGTCACGACGCCCCGGGCGATCAGGTCGCGCAGTTCGTCTTCCGAAGTGGGACCCTGTTGCTGGCCTTGCGCCGCGTAATACCAGGAACGATTCGACATGGGATGTCCTTGAATAGAGGATGGCAGGAACACGTCTTCAGTCTGTCGGGCGATGTCGCGTTCCGTTCAGTGATATCCGTCACTCCTTGACGTTTTCGCTTAACGCTGCGCTGATTTTGTGCCATTTGCCTAGGAACAGGCCAAAACGGCCGTCCCAAGCCTGCCTCCGAAACAGGCTGCTTCGCTCCGAGGAAACCAAGGCCCGCCCATGAAGCTCGTCGTCGCGATCATCAAACCCTTCAAGCTCGACGAGGTGCGCCAGGCCCTCACCGCGATCGGCGTCCACGGCATGACCGTGACCGAGGTCAAGGGCTACGGCCGCCAGAAGGGCCACACGGAGATCTACCGGGGCGCCGAATACATCGTGAACTTCCTGCCCAAGCTGCGCATCGAGATCGCGGTCAACTCCGAGATGGCCGACAAGGCAGTCGAGGTGATCACCACGCATGCGCGCACCGGCCAGATCGGCGACGGCAAGATCTTCGTGACGCCGATCGATCATGCCCGCCGCATCCGCACCGGCGAGACCGACACCGACGCTCTGTAAACCGTTCAAGCAGCCGCGACGGCTGCACGCCCGCCGCAACGGCGCGGCGGAGCGAACATTCTCAACCTGATCCGACATGCCGGGGGGACTGTCATGGGGACCTGCGCGTCTCGTTGCCTGCGCGCGCCTGCTGCTTTGGCTGCGGCGGCCGCGATCATCTTCGTTACACCCGCACGGGCGGCAGCGCCGTCCACGATCGATCCGGCCGACACCGCCTGGATGATCGTCGCCACCGCGCTGGTGCTGATGATGACCATTCCCGGTCTGGCGCTGTTCTACTCGGGCATGGTGCGCAAGAAGAACGTGCTGGCGACCATGGCGCAGAGCCTCGCGGCGGTGATGCTGATCTCGATCCTGTGGGTCGCGTTCGGCTATTCGCTGGCGTTCGTCGGCGACGGCACCTGGATCGGCTCGCTCGACCGCGCGTTCCTCGCCGGCATGGGCATGGACAGCGTCCATCCTGGCGCCAAGACCATCCCCGAGTCGCTGTTCATGCTGTACCAGATGACGTTTGCGATCATCACGGTGGCGCTGGTGGCGGGCTCGGTCGCCGACCGCATGCGATTCTCGGCCTATCTGCTGTTCAGCATCGCCTGGTTCATCTTCGTCTATGTCCCGCTGGCGCATTGGATCTGGGGCGGCGGCTTCCTTGCGCAGGCCGGCGTGGTCGATTTCGCCGGCGGCCTCGTCGTGCATCTCTCCGCCGGCACTGCCGGGCTGGTCGCCGCGCTGGTGATGGGACGGCGCCAGGGCTATGGCAGCGAGAACCTCTCGCCGTTCGACCTGTCGCTCGCGGTGGTCGGCACCGGCCTGCTCTGGGTCGGCTGGTTCGGCTTCAATGGCGGCTCGGCGCTTGGGGCCAATGCACATGCGGTGATGGCGATCCTGACCACGCATCTCGCCGCCTGCGCCGGCGCCGTCACCTGGGGCGCGCTGGAATGGTCGACCCGGCGCAAGCCCTCGGTACTCGGCATGATCTCCGGCGCGGTCGCCGGCCTCGGCACCATCACGCCAGCGTCCGGCTTCGTCGCGCCGTGGCACGGCCTGGTGATCGGCGCGCTCGCCGGTATCATCTGCTACTGGGCCTGCACCTCGCTGAAGCACCGCTTCAACTATGACGATTCGCTCGACGTGTTCGGCGTCCACGGCATCGGCGGCCTGACCGGGACCCTGCTGGCCGGCGTGTTCGCGACGGCCGCGATCGGCGGCACCACCGGGCTGATCGAGGGCAACCCAAAGCAGCTTGCGGCCCAGCTCTACGGCGTCGCCGTCACACTGGTGTGGTCGGGCGGCGTGACCTGGGGTCTCCTGAAGCTGGTCAGCGCCTTCGTGCCGCTGCGGGTGTCGCGCGAGCACGAGCTGGAAGGGCTCGACATCTCCCAGCATGGCGAGGCGCTGCAATAGCTGCAGCAAACGGCGCCAATTGACCTGTTCGGCGTCGCGGGATTCTGCCCGCGCCGTGGGCAGCATTGTGTCTTGAGCCTGACATGCGCAACTTTTGCGCATGCCTGCCCATTCCTTGAGCGCGGCGGAATGGCGCAGCCCCTGATGCCCCCCCTGAGGGCTGAAAAGGTCAGGATTCACCGCTCGTTAGCCCTGACCAGCCGTCTGGCACGGCATTTGATTCTATCGCCCCCGGCTGTGCCCGCGTCGTGAAGATTTTCTCCGCGTGGTGAACCTCAGTCGACAGGAAGCGCTCGGTAATGTCCGTACCGGGCCCAAGCGGGGATTGGACCCATGAAAATTGTTATGGCGATCATTAAGCCATTCAAGCTCGAAGAAGTCCGGGACGCCCTGACCGCCATCGGCGTTCATGGTCTCACGGTGACGGAAGTGAAGGGGTACGGCCGTCAGAAAGGTCATACGGAAATCTACCGCGGCGCTGAATATGCGGTGAGCTTCCTGCCCAAGATCAAGATCGAGGTCGCGATCCCCTCCGACCAGGTCGACAAGACCATCGATGCCATCTCCTCGGCCGCCAAGACCGGCCAGATCGGCGACGGCAAGATCTTCGTCATCAGCCTCGACCACGCCGTGCGCATCCGCACCGGCGAAGCGGACGCTGCGGCCCTTTGATTTCGCGCTCAAACCAGAACACTTACGGAGTAGAATAAAATGACGTTCAAACGTCCAACCAGCGCGGGATGGATCACGCTCGCCATCGCCGGGCTCTGCGTCGCAGGCCTCGCCGACGTGGCGTTCGCCGAGGACGCGCCGGCCGCCGCTGCCGCAGCCGCCCCCGTTCCCAACAAGGGCGACGTCGCCTGGATGCTCGTGTCCAGCGCCCTCGTGCTGATGATGTCCATCCCCGGCCTCGCGCTGTTCTATGGCGGTCTCGTCCGCACCAAGAACATGGCCTCGGTCCTCACCCAGGTGTTCGCGATCGTCGCCATGGTCGGCGTGATCTGGACGCTCTACGGCTACTCGATGGCCTTCACCGACGGCGGCAGCATGACCTCGTGGGTCGGCGGCTTCTCCAAGGCCTTCCTGCACGGCGTCGACGCCAACTCGACCGTTCCGACCTTCTCGAACGGCGTGGTGATCCCGGAGCTGGCCTACTTCGTGTTCCAGATGACCTTCGCGATGATCACCCCGGCCCTGATCGTCGGCGCCTTCGCCGAACGCATCAAGTTCTCGGCGGTGATGCTGTTCATCCTGCTCTGGGTGACCTTCATCTACTTCCCGATCGCGCACTGGGTCTGGTACATCGCGGCTCCCGATGACGTGGCCGCCGCTGCCAAGGCTCTCGCCGCCGCCGGCGACGCCGCTGCCAAGACCGCCGCCCAGGCCAAGCTCGACGAAGTCACCGGCGCGGTCGGCTGGCTCGCCGGCGCTGGCGCTCTCGACTTCGCGGGCGGCACCGTCGTTCACATCAATGCCGGCATCGCCGGTCTGGTGGGCGCGGTTCTGATCGGCAAGCGCACCGGCTACGGCAAGGAGCTGATGGCTCCGCACTCGCTGACCATGACCATGATCGGCGCCGCGCTGCTGTGGGTCGGCTGGTTCGGCTTCAATGCCGGCTCCAACCTGGAGTCGAACGGCGTCACCGCGCTGGCCTTCGTCAACACCATGGTTGCCACCGCTGGTGCGGCGCTGTCCTGGCTGCTGTGCGAATGGGCCGTCAAGGGCAAGCCCTCGCTGCTCGGCATCTGCTCGGGTGCGGTCGCCGGCCTCGTCGCCGTCACGCCGGCCTCCGGCTTCGCCGGCCCGATCGGCGCGCTGGTGCTCGGCCTGATCGTCTCCCCGATCTGCCTGTTCTTCGTCTCCACCGTGAAGAACGCGCTGGGTTATGACGACGCCCTCGACGTGTTCGGCGTGCACTGCATCGGCGGCATCGTCGGCGCTCTCGCCACCGGCATCCTGGTCAACCCGGCGCTGGGCGGCGTCGGCATCACCGACTACACCAACATCACCGGCAACAACGCCGGCACCTACGACTTCGCCACGCAGATGCTGGCGCAGATCAAGGCTGTCGTCGCCACGCTGGTGTGGTCGGGTGTCGGCTCGGCGATCCTCTACAAGGTCGTCGACGTGATCATCGGCCTGCGCCCGACCGTCGAGCAGGAGCGCGAGGGTCTGGACATCACCGACCACGGCGAGCGCGCCTACAACTACTGAGTTCTCCCGGGACTTGGTCGTAAGCGACCAGGTCCGCAACTTCGGTTCGGGCAAATACCCGGCAATGCCCTGACCGTTGAGGGGCTCCAGCGCAAGCTGGGGCCCCTTTCTTTTTTGGCCTTTCGACTGGGCTTGTCTTTTGTCCGAGATGGGCAGCTGCAGCGCTGCGGACAGGTCGTAGAGGCCGATCGCGTGCCACACCGCCGGTGTCGTCCCCGCGAACGCGGACCCATACCGCGTGATCTTTGTAAGGGGCAGGCGGCAGGTACCACAGGTCTGGCCGAACACACCCGGCCCTCCCTGCGCAACGATTTTAACGTCTGCTTCGCGTTCTCCCTGGTGCGCCGGGCTGTCTGGCCACCATCACGAGCGCGACACGCCAGGGCATCGCCACCCGCTTGATATCAGCGTCGGGCTATCAGGACCGCGCGACTTGACCGTGCGTGCATCGATCGTTCGTCCGCGCAACTAAGTCACGCTGCGTTGACACACGCCCGTCGCATCCCACTGCCAACGATCCGTAACGGTCGCGAAACGACCCTCATGCGGCAGCAGGGACGCGCGGAAATGTTATTTGCCCGACGTTGCAAGGGGAAATGCTGCGGCAAACTAAAACGACGGGCAGTTTGCCCATGGCAGGCTTGCGGTCACGTCCATCCCGCTCGGCTTTACGGTGAGCCCGGCCATCCCCGTCCTTGTTTGCTTAAAAGGAAGACGTGGATGCCCGGGACAAGCCCGGGCATGACGGAGTAGTTAGTTCGCGATCACCGCGCCCTGATGACGGGCGTGACGCCGAATAGCACGTCCGCCGTTGCTCTGGCCGATGGGCGCTGCGAGCAATGCAAGCCGATGGACGGCTCATGCACCTTCGAACTTGAACGACACGTTGAGCTTGGCCCGATAGGCTTCCACTTCCCCCTTCGCGTCGAGCTGCATGTCCAGCTTGACGACTTCCGCGACGCGGAGGTCTCGGAGTGTTTTCGCCGCCTGTTCGACCGCATTCGCGGCCGCCTTTTCCCAGGATTCACCGCTGGTACCGATCAGCTCGATGACTTTGTAGACGCTGTCAGACATGTCGTTCTCCTGTTCGGTATGAAGCAGGAAGCAGGAGCTTCCTGCCACAACCGAGCGTAGCATCACGACATCAACACGGGAAGCGCTCGGCAGAGTATTGATCCCGATGTTCACCCAGCCTTTCAGGGCAGGATTTCCTATTCTCAGATGCGATCGCGGCCCTCTACGCCGGGAACTTCTCGACTGACGACCTGAGGGCCATGGGCAGGCGCTCGGCGAAGAGATCGCAACCAGATGGTCGACGAGCCGCGCAAGAAAGGTCTGGATCTCTGAGCTGCGCCAGAGCCGGGCGCTGCTGAGCCGGCATCTTACGCCGTTCGATCGGTTATACTCCGCCCAACTTGCAGATGTGCTTCCATTCCTCCGGCGTCACCGGCTGCACCGACAGGCGCGACTGCTTGACCAGGGCCATCTCACTGAGCGTCTTGTCGGTCTTGATCGCGGCGAGCGTCACCGGGGTCTTGAACGCCTTGTGCGCCTTGATGTCGACGCAGACGAATTTGCCGGTCTTGTCGGTCGGGTCGGGATAGGCTTCCTTGATGATCTCGGCGATGCCGACGATCTCCTTCCCCTCGTTGGAATGATAGTAGAAGGCGAGGTCGCCCTTCTTCATCGCCACCAGGTTCTGCCGCGCCGTGTAGTTGCGCACGCCGGTCCAGGCCTCCCCCTTCGCGCCCTTCTCCACCTGCTGGTCCCACGACCATACCGAGGGTTCGGATTTCACCAGCCAGTAGTTCATGATGCAGTTCTCTTTCCATTCATCGTGGCCGGGCAAAAGTGCGAAGCACGTCTGTCAAAGGCCCCGGCCATCCACGTCTCACCGCCAGCTCTATTATCTTAGACGTGGATGCCCGCGACAAGCGCGGGCATGACGGCGGAGGTGGCTGCGCGACCGGTAGCGCCGCGCCTACACCGCTCACTCCTCCGCCTTGAACGGGCGCAGCATCAGCGCCTCGATCGCAGCGTCGATCGTGACGCTGCCGGCGAGAATGGCGGCCACGGCCAGCGCGACCGGCATCTCGACGCCGCGCGAGGTGGCGAGCTCGACCAGCACGGGCGCGGTGTATTGTCCCTCGGCGAGCTTGCCCGCCGGCAGCGGCTCGCCGCGGCCGAGCGCGAGGCCGGCGGCGAAGTTGCGCGACTGCGGGCCGGCGCAGGTGAGGATGAGGTCGCCGAGGCCGGACAGGCCGGTCAAGGTCTCGCTGCGCGCGCCATAGGCGCGGCCGAGCCGGACCAGCTCGGCGAAACCGCGCGTGGTCAGCGCCGCCAGGGCCGAGGCGCCGAGCTGCCGTCCGGCGACGATGCCGGCGGCGATCGCCAGCACGTTCTTGGCGGCGCCGCCGATCTCGACGCCGCGCACGTCGGTCGCGTGATAGGGCCGGAAGGTCGGCGAGCCCAGCGCCTGCACCAGCGCCGCCGCAAGCGGCTCGTCGCGGGCGGCGAGCGTCACCGCCGTGGGCAGGCCGCGCGCGACATCGTCGGCGAAGCTCGGGCCGGACAGGATGGCGGGGATCGCGTTCGGCGCCGCCTCGGCGATGACCTCGGTCATGAATTTGTGGGTGCCGTACTCGATGCCCTTGGCGCAGGCGATGAGCGGTGTGCCAGGCCGAAGCAGCGGCGCGAGGTGCATGACCGCGCCGCGCAGGTGCTGCGCGGGAACGACGATGAGAACGGCGTCGGCGCGGGCGGCCCGGGCGAGATCGGCGGTGACGGCGATGCTGTCGGCGAGCGGAATGCCGGGCAGGCGCGGATTCTCGCGCGCGCTGGCGATGCGCGCGGCGTGGTCGGCATCGCGGGCGTACAGCGTGACGTCACGGCCGGCGCGTGCCGCGACGGCGGCGAGCGCGGTGCCCCACGCCCCGGCGCCGATGATGCTGATGGTTTGGAAACTGATCATGCGCGGCAACCGTCGCTGCGCTCCCTCTCCCCTTGTGGGGGAGGGCTGGGGAGGGGGGTGCCACGGGCGAGAGCGTTCGTGGGGCTACGCCCACCCCCGACCCCTCCCCGCCTAGCGAAGCTCCGCTTCGCGCGGGGGGAGGGGGGCGCACCGAGTTTGCCGCGCCAGCTTGCGCTATGGCGTACAAGAGAACGAGCCAATGGATGGCGCGTGCTCGGCGCAGCCAGCAACTCTGCCACGGTCAAAACCCCGCGCGCGTATTCGCGAACTTGCCCGGCACGCTGGCATTGGCATCCAGCAGCCAGCGGGCGCGCGGGGCGGCGTCCATGCCGTCGACCATGCCGAGCGCGAGCCGCTCCAGTCCGGCCCAGGCAATCATCGCACCGTTGTCGGTACACAGCGCCGGCGGCGGCATGATCAGGCGGGTGCCGCCGGCTTGCGCGACATCGTCGAGCGCGCCACGGATCGCCTGGTTGGCGGCGACGCCGCCGGCGGCGACCAGCGCGGTTGGCGCACCGAAGCGCTGCTTGAACAGATCGAGGCCGACGCGCAGACGGTCGGCGGTCGACTCCAGCACCGCCGCCTGGAAGCTGGCGCAGAGGTCGGCGACATCCTGGTCGGCGATGCTCTCCAGGCGGCCGATCTCGTTGCGCACCGCGGTCTTCAATCCCGACAGCGAGAAATTCGCATCGCTGCGGCCTAGCATCGGACGCGGAAACGCGAAGCGCTTGGCGTCGCCGGTGCGCGCGGCCTGCTCGACTTCAGGTCCGCCGGGATAGGGCAGGCCCAGCATCTTGGCGACCTTGTCGAACGCCTCGCCCATGGCGTCGTCGACGGTGGTGCCGAGCCTGATGTAGTCGCCGACGCCGGCGACCGCGACGATCTGGGTGTGGCCGCCGGAGGCCAGGAACAGGCAATAGGGGAAGTCGATTGCATCGGTGAGGCGCGGCGTCAGCGCATGCGCCTCGAGATGGTTGACCGCGATCAGCGGGGTATTGTGGACGAGAGCAATCGCCTTGGCGGTGGTGAGGCCGACGATGACGCCGCCGATCAGTCCTGGGCCGGCCGCCGCGGCGACGCCACCGAGCGCGGCATAGTCGATGCCGGCTTCGCGCATCGCTGCGTCGATGAGATGGTCGAGCATGTCGACATGGGCGCGCGCCGCGATCTCGGGAACCACGCCGCCATAGATGGCGTGCTCGTCGGTCTGCGAGCGCACGACGTTGGACAGGATCTGCCCCTTGCCGTCCGAATCACGCGCCACCACGGCGGCGGCGGTCTCGTCGCAGGTGGTTTCGATGCCCAGCACGAGCGTTTGCGATTCGTTACCCAATCTCAACCCTTTTGGTCATTATGAGTGCGCAGAACCGCCTAACACCACGAGGTCGCCAGGTGCAATCACCCGTCCGTTGCAGCCCGGCCGATCCGTATTCGACGGGAGCATAGCACATGGCCGTGCTGGTGACCCGTCCCGCCCCCGACAATGAACGCACCGCCGCGGCTTTGCGCGCGCGCGGCTTCGACGTGCTGCTGGCGCCGATGCTGCGCTTCGAGCCGGTCGCGCTGCCGCCTGACGCCGGCCGCGACGCCGCCGGACTGATCGTGACGTCATCGAACGCGCTGCGCGCGGCCGCGCCGCAGCTCGGAGCGTCCGCCTTGCTGCGCCTGCCGCTGTTCGCGGTCGGCGACCAGACCGCGGCGGCCGCACGCGACGCCGGCTTCACGCAGGTGATCTCGGCCGCGGGCGATGCGACGGCGTTGCGCGACCTGATCGCCAATGGCGGCGTCGTCGACGCCGGGGCCACCCTGCTCTATCTTGCGGGCGCCGACATCTCGCGCGATCTCGCCTCCGAGCTCGCCGCGCGCGGCTACGACGTGGTCACGCAGACCGTCTACCGGATGGCACAGGTGACCAGCCTGCCACGCGAGGTCTGCGACGCGTTCGCGGCAAACGCGATTCGCGCGGTGCTGCATTATTCGCGGCGGAGCGCGGCGGCGTTCGTGGCGGCCATCCGGGCCGACGGCGTCGAAATCTCGGCGCTGGCGGTGCCGCATGCCTGCCTGTCGGCCAATGTCGCCGAGGTTCTTCGAGAGGCTGGCGCGACCCAGGTCACAATCGCGGCGCATCCGGATGAAAACGACATGCTGGAGGGCCTGACCCGTGCGCTACGGTCGTGAATGGCGTAAGAGGGCCTGCTCAATCTTGCCTCAGCCAGGGAACTTCCACCATGGTCGATGAACCCGACACCGCTGCACCGGCCTCCGACACCGGGCGGCCGAAACGGCCACCGCCGACCATCGACCTGGAGCCGACCTCGCGCGAGGAGCGCCCGTCGGCCAGCGAGAGCGCGGCCGAGCGGCCGACTGCCTCGCCATGGTCCGCGCCGGCCGAAGCCTTGGCCGAGGGGTCGTCGGGCGCGGCGAGCCAGTCGCATCCGCATGCCGCCGGTGACACCGAACCGGAATCTGCTGCCAGCGAGACGCCCGAGGAGACCGTCGCCGCGGCCGAGCCGCCGCGCGCCGACCTTCCTCCGCCCCCGCCCCCCCGCCCGGTCTCGCCCTGGATCATCGCGCCATTCTCCGGCGCGGCCGCGGCCGCGCTGGTGATCGGCGTCGGCTGGATGCTGGGCTGGCCGCAGGTCGTATCGCCGTCGGCCGTCTCACCGCAGGCGTCCGCCGTCGACGCGCTCGCCACCCGCGTCGCCGGGCTGGAGCAGCGCATCGGCAAGCCGGATGGCGCCGTGACCGGGCGGCTCGATGCCGCCGACAAGGCGATTGCAGCGCTGCGCAACGATATCGCCGGCCTGCGCGCGCAGTCCGACAAGACGGTGGCCGCGCTCAACGACGTCAGGGCGCAGCCGCGCGACGGCTCCGCGCCGGCCCCCGCACCCGAGCCGGTCGATCTCTCCGGCCTGACCGCCCGCATCGATGCGCTGGAGCAGGCGAGCAAGAGCCAGAGCGCGGCGCTGGCGCAGGAGAGCCGCAAGATCACCGAGGCCGCGGCTGCCAAGCCCACCGACGACGCGCCGCTGCGCCGTGTGGTCGCCGCGACCCTGCTCGACGTCGCCGTGCGTCACGGCGATCCCTATGGAGCGGCGCTGACCACCGCCAGATCGCTGGCGCCCGACGCGGCCGCGCTGAGGCCGCTGGAGGCGTTTGCCACCACCGGCGTGCCCAGCCCCGCGGCGCTGAGCCGCGAGCTGCTCACCATCGTGCCGAAGCTCTCGCCGCCGGCACCGGAGAGCACCACGGGAACCTCGATCCTCAGCAAGCTCTCGGCCGGCGCCTCGAGCCTGGTCAAGGTCGAGCGCACCGACGGCGCCGGCACCGATCGCGGCGCGGTGGTGGCACGGATCACCGCGGCGGCGCTGCGCAACGATTTCGCCGAGGCGCGCCGCGAGCTGAAGGGTCTCTCGCCGGAGGATCGCGCTCCCGCCAATGACTGGCTCGCACGTGCCGACGCCCGCGACGCCGCGCTGTCGACCGCCCGCAAATTCGCCGACGACGCGATGACCGCGCTCGCCAAACCCGCGCAATAGGACGCCCAAGGACGCACATGTTCCGGATCGTCATCTTCCTCATCCTGGTCGGGCTCGCCGCGGCGGGCTCGGCCTGGGTCGCCGAGCAGACCGGCGACGTCGTCTTGAATTGGGGTCCGTGGCGGATCGCCATGACCTTGCCGGTGTTCGTGCTTGCGCTCGGCCTGACCATCGCCGCCTGCGTGCTGGTCTGGAACCTGTTCAGCGCGCTGCTGCGGGCGCCCGGCCGCATCCGCAAGGCGCATCGCGCCCGCCGGCATCAGCGCGGCCGGCACGCCATCACCCACGGCCTGCTGGCGATCGGCCATGGCGATTCGACCGCGGCGCGCCAGCACGCCGACACCGCCAGGCGGCTGGCCGGCGACGATCCGCTGACGCTTCTCCTGCACGCCCAGGCGGCGCAGCTCGAAGGCGACCGCGACGGCGCCCGGCGCGCCTTCCGCGCCATGGCCGAGCGTCACGATACCCGCCTGCTCGGCCTGCGCGGCCTGTTCATCGAGGCGCAGCGCGCCGACGACGCCTATGCCGCCGTCATGATCGCCGACGAGGCGCTCAAGCTGGCGCCCAACGCCACCTGGGCCTCGCATGCCGTGCTCGGCTTCCGTTGCGCCGAGGCCGACTGGGACGGTGCGCTGGCGATCCTCGACAGCAACTACACCGCGGGGATGATCGACAAGCCGACCTACCGCCGCCAGCGCGGCGTGCTGCTGACGGCGCGCGCGCTGGCGCTGGAGACCGCGGATCGCGACCTGTCGCGCACGAGCGCGATGGAGGCGGTGAAGCTGGCGCCGACACTGGTGCCGGCCGCGGTGCTGGCGGCGAAGTTCGAGAGCGAGGCGCATCAGGTGCGGCGCGCGATGAAGATCATCGAGGCGGCCTGGGCGGCCGGCCCGCATCCGGATCTCGCCGACGCCTACGCCCATGTGCGGCTCGGCGATTCCGCAACCCAGCGGCTGGCGCGGGTGGAGAACCTGGCCGCGCGCACGCCCGACCATGTCGAGGGCGCGCTCGCGGTGGCGCGCGCGGCGATCGACGCCGCCGAGTACGGCCGCGCCCGCGCGGCGCTGGCGCCGTTCACCGACGATCCGACCCAGCGCGTGGCGATGCTGATGGCCGAGCTTGAGCGCGCCGAGCATGGCGATGCCGGCAAGGCGCGCGAATGGGCGCTGCGCGCGGTGCGCGCCCGCCACGACCCGGCCTGGACCGCGGACGGCTATGTCAGCGATCGCTGGCAGCCGATCTCGCCGGTCACCGGCCGGCTCGACGCCTTCCAGTGGCAGACGCCGGTGGCGAGCCTGCCCTCGGAGCGCAGCAGCGTGATCGAAAGCTCGGCCTTCGCCGAGGCCGTGCTGGCCCCGCCGGCCCGTCCGGCCGCCGCCGAAGCCGTGATCGAGCCGCCGCGCGAACCCGCGAGCGAGCCGGTGGTGATCACGCCGGCCGTGCAGGACAACGAGCCGCCGCGGCCGGTGGTCGCCACCGAGCCCGAGCAGGCCGAACAACCGGTCGAGGAGGCCGTGGACAAGCCTGTCGACAAGGCGGTGGATATCCCTGTGGACACGGCTGAGGACGGCAAGCTGATCGAAGCCACCGCCGTCGCGGTTGAGCCGGCGCCGCCGTTGCAGGCCGCGGGACCCGCCGAGACCGAAGCCGAGCCGGAAACGGAGGCCGAGCCGGACGCGGTGGCCGCCAAGCCGGCCGAGACCGCGGCGACCGCGCCGACGCCGCTGTTCCGCACCCGCAACGATCTCGCCCGGCCGGCGGAGACGCCGATCCAGGCGATCGTCCCGATCATGCGGCCGCCGGACGATCCCGGCGTCGACGACGACGATCAGCCCCGCGACGAGTTCGCCGAGCAGATCGCCCCCAAGGCGCAGGCCGGCGGCTGGCGCGGGTTCTGGTCGCGGTTCGGCGGCTGAGGGCCGTCAGGCCGTCCGGCTGTTCCCGGCCACACCGGTTCGATTCCGGGCCGCGGCGGCGCGCGTTGTCCTTGCCAACGGGCCGTCCGCCCGATATCAGGAGCGCGTCCGCGTCGTCCGGCCCGTGCCGGGCGCTCGCCGCTATGGTTCGCCGCAATAGCTCAGCTGGTAGAGCACGTCATTCGTAATGACGGGGTCGGGGGTTCGAGTCCCTCTTGCGGCACCACGCTTCGCCCTTCGGGCTACGCGTGGCGCAGCCAGGCCGTAGCCCGTAGGGCGAAGCGTGCCCGGCGTAGCCCCTTGGCGAAGCCGGGCGTTTGAGCCCCCCGGTGCTGCCGCTAAGCCCGCTTTCTGATCCCAATCCACTCTGTCAAACAGCCTGCCGCTCGTCGCAGCCTTGCTCGCGCCCATGCCACCGCAGCCTCGCGGCCGGTTCGGCCCGAGTTCTGCTGCAATCTGGCGTCCTCTTGAATGAGAGGGCGCGGGGAAGGCCGGGTGCTGGTCGCACCCGCGGTCCGCGTGCAGCAAAAAAGCACGCGGCAGAACCACAGGTACGGCCGAACATCCGGCCTTCCCCGCGCGATGGCTTTACGGCTTATACGCGATCTCCCCGGGGACCGGCTGTCTTGCCCCCGTCGCCCGCTGCGCTCGTCATGAACGCTGCGACCTTGACGCCAGCATCGGGGCGCCAGGACCACGCGACTTCGCCGTCCGCACCTCGTCAGTCGTCGCGCAAAAGCGCCTGACAAAGCCGCGGCCACCGCATCCCCGCCTCACGTGCCGTGACGATCGCGATACGCCCCTCTCGGCGAAGCAGGATGACGGGATAAGACCACTGATTTGGGGCCGGCGTCAAACACATTTTTCTGGTATTCGGAATTTTGGAGGGCACGATTGCGATACGAACCGTAGATGCATCGCCTTCAGTAGGTTGTCCAAGAATTCATGGCCTATGCGACCTGCCCCAAAGGGTCGAGAAATCTCACTGTTGAACGAGCGAACAGCAGACAGAAAGTAGGGAAAACAGGGGGGGGGGGGCTCGTGACCAAGCCGACGAACAACCTATAGCTGCCGACGAGGACCTTTGATAGGCTCGTCAACCGTTATGGATTTTGTCGATCTCAAGAGATATTTCGTTCTCCTTAGAGAAGATCAGGAGGCAGATCTCGACATAGGCCGTCTCTGGGGACCACACGTAAGCGGGTGGCTGTCCTGGGGCGACTTACGGCGCCGCCGACGGGTGATCTTGCTTGCGGAAGCCTATAGCGGCAAGACCGAAGAGTTTCGCCACCAATGTGAAACTCTGAACGCCGATGGTAAGCCCGCCTTCTTTTTGAGGATCGAGGACCTCGACCAAGGTACAGAACAAGCGCTGGACCGGGAGAGCACTGAGCGCTTCCGCGCTTGGTTGACGGCGCCGGGTGAGGCTTGGTTTTTCCTGGATTCTGTTGATGAAGCGCGTCTTAACCGCAAGAATTTCGAGACGGCCTTACGGCGTTTTGCCAAAGATATCGGAGACGCGAGCGAGCGCGCTCACATATACGTATCATGCCGCGTCACAGACTGGCGAGGAGCCGACGACCGCGCATTGTTTCTACGCTACTTGCCCGCATGGAAGAGCCCAGAGTCTGATCATTCGACGCCCGCGGGCAACCTGAGTGGACTCCTGGGCCCAATTTTCGATCAAGAAGAAAGTGCGCAAAGACGCGCTCCCAATCAAAATGAAGAGAACCTGGAAAGCTTGGCGGTTGTTCAGCTTGTTCCACTCTCGGAGGAGCAGTGCGCCGAACTCGCCAAGGCTGCCGCAGTCAAGGATATCGCCGCCTTCACTGCAACGATCAATAGGCAAGGCTTGTCTACCCTCACCGAGAGACCCGGCGATCTACTCGACTTGGCGGACTATTGGAATGCGAACGGCAATTTTGGTCCCTTCGCCAAAATGGTTGAACATAGTGTGCGGCGTAAGCTTGCTGAGCCGAATCCGTTTCGACCGGACAACGAAGCCCTTTCGCAGGAAGACGCATTTTGGGGAGCCGAACGGCTCGCAGCCGCGCTCACGCTGGGCAAGTCGTTCACTCTCCGCGCGCCCGGCAACGAAGCCGATCCGTCGCTCGCAGCTGGCGCGCTGGATCCGGCCCAGATATTGCCAGAATGGACCCCCGCAAAAAGAAACGCGCTTCTCCGACGGGGGCTCTTCGCTCCCGCTACCTATGGCCGCATACGTTTCCACCACCGATCCAGCCAAGAATATCTCACAGCCAAATGGCTGCACAGACTCGTACGGGCCGGTTGCTCTCATGCCGAGATATTCAACCTTATTTTTGCGGAACGGTATGGGGTCGATACCGTCGTCCCCTCCCTGAGGGTTGTCGCCGCTTGGCTGGCACTTTGGCACACGGAAATCCGGCAAGAGCTGACCAACCGCGAGCCCCTCATTCTTCTTGGCTACGGTGATCCGGGTTCTCTGCCCTCAGAAGCCCGCGAGCAAATCCTGTTAGCCTACGCCTCTAAGCAAGCCTCGGGTGAAACGGCCGATGACCGCCTTGAAAATCGCGACCTATGGATGTTCGCCACCGAACAGCTTGCGCCTGCGATTCTAAAAGCGGCGTCCATCAACAAGCGGGACGACTTTCGTTTTGACTTACTTCGTCTCATTCGTGAAGGCGCAATCAAAGGCGCGGTCAGCCTCGCGCGCTCTATTGCGCTTGATCAGAAGGCGAACGACCATCATCGTATCGTTGCCGTGGACGCGCTCGAAGCTTGCGGCGATGAAGCTACAATGGCCAAAATCGCTAGGCGCTTTCTTAAGAGCCCAGCAGCTGCCAGCGCGCGCCTCGCCTCTTCCTTGAGTGCAACATTTTATCCAAAGCATCTCGGCACGCATGATCTACTTAAGATCATCAGGAGCGCCAAATCCGCTGGACCATATTCGAGCGATGGGTTCGGTTACTACCTCAAAGATTTCTATGCCAAAGCGCCGAACAACGCCGCGCGCGCGGCGCTCCTTCGCGGGTTGAGTGACCTGTGCTTGTCAAAACCCTTCATCGATCAATTCCGTCGCACAAGCGCTCGGTACGTCGATCTTACTCGGCACATGGTGGGACTCGCCGATCTTGAGCTTCAGCGGATCCAAGGTGCGGTCCATCCCGACTATGTTATCCGAATGCTGATGGTTGTCGAACGATCCGGCCGCGACGGATCACGAGACGAACCTAAGCAGCGCCTCGCCGAACGGATTCGAGCAAATGCAAGCCTAAACCGCGGCCTCATGTGGGCTGATGTCGCCGAGCAAAGGGCCAACAGCAGCAGGTACGGCGCGGTTACTCGCCATTGGCAAGTTCTTGTCGGGGCAAATTCGCGGCTTTGGGGATTGGCCGAGCGCGATCTGCCATGGCTGTTCGATGATCTCAGAACGAAGCCCGACCTTGAGGACCGGCAGGTTGCTCTGAGTTGCCTTTTTGAGGTTCTCGGTCAATCAGGACAGCTCATCGCGCAAGCGCCTCAGCTACGCGCCGCCACCGGGGCCGAGACCGTACTGCTCGCCGAGCTCGCGGACGCGCTCGCACCCCAGCCCGCCCCGGCGCTCAACCGAACCCACGCCCTTCAGATGGCCTTCTACGATCTTCAGGGCCGGTACCAGCGGGTGAAGGACAAGGAAAGCTGGATTGCCTTTCGTCAGGAGGTTCTCGCCAATCCCAAGCTGCTGCGAGACCCGAAACTTTTATCATCCTGGAGGAAGGGAATCTTCAGGCTCCGAACCCTTCAACGTTGGCTTCAGTACCGTACTGGATCGGACGAAGGCAATGTCGCTCTTCAGTGGCGGCTTCTTGAAGAAGGCTTTAGCCGCGAGGTGGCGGAGGCTTTCCGCGATGGCATGAAGATCCTTTGGCGGCTCGTCAGACCGGTACGCCCCATCAAGAAGCCTGGCGGTACCATAAACATCAAGTGGCCTTCCCTTCTCGCGTTTGCAGCCGTCGGCCTGGAGGCAGCGAACGATGCCGATTGGCCCGCAAATCTCAGCGAAAAAGAAATGGCCCTGGCGGCTCGCCACGGTTGCCGTGCCGAGCAGAGTTATCCGGACTGGATCGACCTTCTAACGATCGCGAGTCCCAAAGCGGTCCTACCCGTGATAAGGGAGCAAATCGAATTCGAATGGTCGGCACCCGGCAATCTTTCGACCACCTTCTTGCATCGCTATGGCGGTGCGGCGACATCCATTCAGAAGCCGGTCCAGCGATTGATTTTCGATGTCATAGTCGCAGCGGAAGCCAGTGCCGCGCATACGATCAACATCGCACAGGGCATAGTCCAGCGACTGGAACTAGATGCGAAGCAAAAAGCTAGGCTTTTCTCCATCGCGCGCAAGCGGTTCGACGGATATGCGAAGGCGGGCAAGAATGACTGGACGCTTTGCTATCTTGGCCTTCTTTTGATCGTGGATCCCGATCAAGGCGTTTCCATCTTGGAAACTTGGCTCAATGCAACACCTGCCGCGGATCGCAAGGCGAGGGCCGAGCAGACCTTTGGCACCCTGTTCGACCGGTACGATGTGCTTGTTGCCGGATCATTCGCAGCAGCATCGACCGAAACGCTCGAACGCCTGCTCCGCGTTGCTTACACCAGCATTCGCCCGAAAGACGACGTCATGCGCGAAGGCACTTACACTCCTGACACGCGCGACCACGCGCAAAATGCACGCGACGCCACTCTCGGCATACTTCTCGCGCGTCCCGGGCCCGACGCCTACTATGCCATGCAAAGGCTTGCCGAAAATTCCGCATTAGCGCTGCGTGCACATCGCTTTCGTGAACTCGCGCGCGGTAAAGCCACACGAGACGCCGAGCTTCCAGCCTGGACTGCCGAGGAAGTCCGCAGTTTCGAAACTACGTTCCTCGCGCCAGCCAAGACGGGAGCCGACCTGCTCCGTATCGTGCTCGGCGTTCTGGCGGACATTCAATGGAGCCTGAGCACGGACGATTTCTCATCGCGCGCCCTGCTAGAACGCGCAAAGGACGAGGAGGAGGTCCAACAATGGCTCGCCGAGCAATTGCATTTCCGCGCAAAAGGCCGCTTCCAAATCACGCGCGAGAGCGAGATCGCCCTTGGCGACAAGCCCGACATTACGGTCTCCTCGACGTCAGCCCCTTATCAGGTCGCGGTAGAGGTTAAGCACGGCGGCAAAGGCTGGACCGGCGCCGAGCTCGAAAACGCCTTACGCGTGCAGCTTGCAGAAGATTACCTCAAGCCCGACTATCGGCGTCATGGCGTTCTCGTCATCACCCACCATTATAGCCGCCACTGGCAGCGACCCAATCAAAGCAAGAAGATCACGTTTGCGGAACTAATTGCATGGCTGTCCAGCATAGCCGTATCAATCAAGCAGAATGCCGTCGGCCCAATAGTCGTCGCCTGTGTCGGGCTAAACGCCTGGAAGGGTGAACCAGCCGCGGCCCCGAAACGGCCGACGGCTGCAGCTCGAACCGGGGCGAAGCGGCGCACGGGGGCTAAGACACCGAAAACTAAAACAAAGAAAGCGTTGAAACGAAAGGCTTCGCGCGGCTCCAAGACCGGCCGAAGTGCAGCGCGTCGGAGAGTCGCTGGCGCTTCGCGCTTGAACCGCCGGCAACGATAGACCACCGCCTAAGCGCGCGCCTAAGCCCGCTATCGAAAATCCCCTTTCCTCCTGAATTGCCTGTCACAAGAATCGCAGATTAGTCGGGTGTTATCCACCGTGTAGCCTTTTGCGACCTCAAATCGGTCAGTGCACTGTCACCGTCATTCCCGTATTTCCCTCGGTGTTCCGTCCGGTCCGTGACCGGTTAAGAATTGCTTAACCCAAATCGCGCCATCGTCCGGCGCGAGCGGCGGGATGAATGCCCGCACTGGCGGCTGGCGGCGATCCGGACGAGCGCGTCCGTCGCGTTCGAATCCCGCAGGTGCCGGTTGCGCTCGGGCGTACGCCAGCGGCAGGGCCGGTGGCGATCAGTATCCAGCGGTCATGGTGGGACGTCTCTCGCGAGGGCACGGCGCCTGTGCGCGTGACGATTCGACCGGCACTGGCGATGCACCGGCTGCCGGCTACGGCGCCGGACCAACGGCCGACGACGCAACGCGAGACAAAGGCGAACCCGCGACATGAGCACCACTGCCCTCGACAGCCACACGCAGTTTCAATCGATCGTCGGCCAGATCCGGACGCTCGCCTACAAATACATCGAGGACAAGGACTTCGTCAGCGCGCAGCTCGCGTTCCAGAAGCTGCTCGAGCTCGACCCCAAGGACATCAACGCGCGCTTCATCTATGCGCAGCTGATCGATGACGGCTCGCACAAGAAGCGCGCCGAGGCGCGCGACATGATGCTGGCGATCCTCGACGAGAACCCCGAGATCTTCGAGCAGGCCACCGAAGGCAATCTGCACCTGATCCGCAGCGCGGCCGTGCGCTGCAGCCATGTCGGCCCGTTCACGCGCTCGATGGAGCTGTTCCGCAAGCTCGCGGCAGCCTCCAACGAGGCCGCCGACTATTTCTCGCTCAGCGAGATCCTGACTCAGAACAACGAGTTCGAGGAGGCGGTGGCGGCGCTTGAAAAGGCGATCAAGCTGAACCCGGCCTACGACAATCCGCTCAACCGCGAGACGCTGGAGCTTTCGCGCACCAACGCCAAGAAGGGCAAGGTCAAGGACGCCAAGGCAGGCCGCGCCAAGGTCGGCCGCTATCCGGAGACCAAGGACTTCCTCGGCGACCTGCAGACGCTGATCACCGGCCACATCGCCGTGAACCTCGCCGCCGCGCCAAAGTTTCTCGACAAGAGCACGCGCTTCTTCACCATGGGCTCGTGCTTCGCGCGCAACCTCTCCAAGAGCCTCAACGACAGCGGCTACAACAGCCACCACATGGAGATCTCGGAGTACATCAACACGACCTTCGCCAACCGCGTGTTCGTCGACTGGCTGCGCGGCGCCAAGATCGATCCGGAGATCCGCGAGCGCATCGTCGAGCTGCTGCCGCCGGGATCGAGCCCGGAGAATACGCTGGGGGTCATCAAGCAGGCCGACGTGTTCATCCTGACGCTCGGCGTCGCCGCGGCCTTCTTCGACCGCGAGACCGGCGCCTTCGTGCTGCCGCGGCCGACCGCGCTGAACTCGCGGGCGCTGGCGGAGAAGTACAAGTTCCGCACCGCCAGCGTGCAGGAGAACGTCGACAACGTCCTCTACCTGATCGAGTTCATCCGCAGCATCCGGCCGGACATCAAGGTGATCGTCACCGTTTCGCCGGTGCCGCTGTTGACCTCGTTCGAATATGAATCGGTGGTGCAGGCCGACTGCCTGTCGAAGAGCACGATGCGGCTGGTCGCGCACGAGGTCGTCAACAATTCCAACCTCGCGGACATCTGGTACTGGCCGTCGTTCGAGGTGTTCCGCTGGGCCGGCTCGAACGCGTCGAGCTTCTTCGCCGCCGACGACGGCGCCGCCTGGCACGTCTCGGAGGACAAGGTGTCCGCGACCGTCCGCGCCTTCGTGCAGACCTTCTCGCCGGCCTGAGCGCTGGTCGGGACGGCGATCGAAGGCGGCTGCCTCAGGGCAGCCGCTTCTTCCACAGGCGGATGATCAGGATGCCGGCCTGGGCGTAGCCCGGGGGCGAGCTTTCCGTGCCGAACGGCGTCTTCGAATACAGCGAGCTGGAGACCAGGAAGCCGCCGACATACGGCTCCGGCAAGCCCGACAGCGCCAGGAAGCAGCGGTGGGTGAGCAGGCCGTCCTCCGGCAGATTGCCGCGCACCAGCCGGCAGTCGCCGATGCCGGTGAATGCGATGCCGTTGAGCTGGCCTTCGGTGTAGGTGCCGAGCAGGGTCGGATCCATCGCCTGACCGATGCAGACCCGCATCTCGCCGATGCTCTTGTCGCCGGTCTCGGTCATGCGGCCGTCAGCCGGCCGGACCCCGACGGAGCGGATCGAAAGCTGATCCTCCAGCGCCGGCGCGAAGCCGGTCTTGGTCGGCGCGCAGAAATCCGACGGCACGACACGGCCCTGGCGCACGCTCCGCGCGATGTAGATCTCCTCGACGTCGTCGCCGGACTGCGCCCGGCCCTGCCCGCTGGCGGCCAGCAGGGTCACGGCCGCCAAGAATACTGCAACGATCACCCGGCGCATGCGCGCATCCTTCCCGCGAATCGATCGCTCTCCCTATCGGATTCGGCGAATCTTCTGAACAGCACCAACGAACAGTACATGGGCATACAATCATACCTCAAGTCCAGCATCTCACCGGCATCATGGGAGCACCTCGTCATGACGGTAATTTGGTAGCCACAGCCGGGTGTGCCGGATCGCCGCGGTGCCCACCGCCCAAGGGCTGCGGCCGGTGGATTTCCGGATGGGCTCGTCCCGAGCTCCCCTCGTCCTGAACGGACGTCGCCGCGACGCCGGAAAGGTTTCGAGAAAGATGCGGCGCCGATCCGCACTGTGCCGGCATGCGCTCCATTCGCGCTTGCAACGCGGAGCGTGACCTCGGTCACATCGGGCGGCCACGCCGGCGCCTAAACTTCCCGCAGCCAACAAAGGGGAGCTTACTCGATGCGCAAGATGATCCTGATCGGAGCCATGGTGCTCGCCTCCGCCGCGGTCGCGCGGGCCGAGGGGACACGCAGCCTGTCGCTGTCGTCGAACGACGCCGCCGCGCGGGCGCCGCGTCCGACCTACGTCCAGCAAGCCGGCGAGGTCACCGTCACCCCGGCGCCAGTGCCGGCCGTTGCGGCCCAAATCCAGCCCATCGTCCCGCCCGCCGTCCCACCGGTTGCGCCAGCGGCCCCGGCCGCCGCACCCTCGCCGCCGCAGCCCGCCGCCGCTGCGGCGCCGGCGCCGCAGCCGGGCTCGGTGCAGCGATCATCGCGGCGGTCGAAATCGGCGCGCTCGGACCGGACGCGCCGCAAGAGCTGGACCGAAGCCCGCATCGTCCGCGAGCTGCATCGCCACGGCATCTATTGGTGAGCGGCCGGCAACAGAGGACAAACGAAAAAGGCCGGGCGAACGCCCGGCCTTTCGCGCGCAGAGGTCATGCAGCCATCACTGCGAGATGGTCTGGATCACGCTCGAGATCGGCCGCGCATTGGTCATCGTGGTCGGCAGCTTCGGATCCTGGCCGATCATCGCGTCATATTCCGGCAGCGTGTCGAGCGTGCCCTTCGGCTTCATCGCGACCACCTTGTAGCCGCCAGCCTTGAGTCGCCGCAGCAGCGTCGGCAGCGCCAGCGCGGTGTTCTTCTGGAAGTCGTGCATCAGGATGATGCCCTTGCCCTTCTTGTCGAGCCCGGTCATCACGGTGTTGACGACCTGGTCGGCGTCCTTGGAGCGGAAGTCGAAGCTGTCGACGTCGCAGGAGAACATCGCGATGTTGCGGCTGCCGAGATAGGCCACCGCCGACGGCCGGTGCTGCAACTGCGGGAAGCGGAAGAACGGCGCGGGGTTGGTGCCCAGCGCAAATTTCACCGCGCTGAAGCCCTTCTCGAGCTCCTCCTTCGCCATCTCGTCGGTCATCTTCTTGCCGTTGAGATTGGCGTGCGACCAGGTGTGCACGCCGACCACGTGACCAGCGGCCAGCACCTGGCGCAGGATCTCCGGATGATAGGTCGCGTGCTTGCCGATCGAGAAGAAGATGCCGGTGGTGCATTCGTCGGCCAGCGCCTTCAGCACCGCCGGCGTGTTGACCGGCCACGGGCCGTCATCGAAGGTCAGCACCACCTCGCGGTCGGCGAGGAAGTCGAACTGCTTGAAATGGTCGAGGCCGAAGCCGGGGCCACCTGACGTGTCGACCATGACGGTGCGGGAGATGCCGAGCGCGTCCGGATTGGCGCAGGTCGATCTGGGCTGCACCGGCGCCGGCACGCTCGCGGCCGTACGCGTGGGAATGGTGCCGGTGGTCTCGACATCATCCTTCGCGCTGGCCTTGGCGGCAACGCGCGCCGGAGGCGGCGCCGGCTCGGACGGCTTCGCCGCTGCGCTCTGCGCGGCGGCCTTGGCGGCGCTGGGCTTCGATACGTAGTACCAGACACCGGTGATCGCCAACGCCGCGACGACGGTGGCCAGCAGCAAGCCTAACGCATGACGCATGGTTACTCTTCCCGAAAACGCGAGACACTCGATGGCGGACGCAACGCTGTCCGCCTGCTTCGATTAGCTTCCATTAGTGCCAACGAATCCTTAACGCGGTGCCAACACGGGCGGGATCAGCCAAGATTTCCAGGATGATGCCGGCGCGAGACCGGCAGTTGACCGGAGCGACATGTCGCCGCGGCCATCGGCCTGCCGAACCTGCCGGGCAGGGTTGAGCCGCCGGATCTGGCGTGACCGGCATCACGGTTGCTCGGGCGGGATCGGACCATGATGGGCGCATTGAAAACGCGGCCCGCGAAATGCGGCGCCAATGGGAGCCAGCCATGACGAATTCGACCAATCTGCTGCGCAAGGCCGTTCTGACGGTCGTCAGCCTTGCCGCCGTCTCGACCTTGTCCTCGACCGCGAGCTTCGCCTTCAGCGCCGAGGCGCAGCAGATGTGCACCGGCGACGCCTTCCGGCTGTGCAGCAGCGAGATCCCCAACATCCCGGCGATCACCGCCTGCATGATCAAGAACCGCTCGTCGCTGAGCTCCGGCTGCCGCGTCGTGCTCGACCGCGAGCTGTCCAGGCGCAACGGCAAGGTCGCCGAGGCGGGCGACGCCAATTGAGAACGCTTCCGGCTCCCGCCTGCGCGCCCCGGCTGCGACCGGGGCGCTTGCGAGGCCCGGTTGTGAGCACTAAAAGCGCCGCCAAACCTTCAATGCCGGGAGCGAGGCGCCAGTCATGAACAAACTCACACTGATCATCCCCCTGGTGCTGATCGCGTCGACCGCCTCGGCCCAGCAGCAGCCCGGTCAGGACGCGTGCGCGCGCGACGTGTCACGGCATTGCCGCGCCGTGATGAACAACGGCGACCAGGCGGTGCTGGCCTGTCTCAAGGAACACCGCGCCAAGCTGTCCAAGGCCTGCGACAAGGTGCTGACCGAGCACGGGCAGTAAGCGCCCAACTAAGGCCCGCTGCGAGCCCCGGTCGCCACGGCTGGCGCCTGCTCGGCGGTGCGATCGATATCCTCCCTGGCGCGGACCGAGCCGAATGGGCGCTCCAGCATGCGGCGGATGCGCACCGGGTCGGTGCCGATGTGGAAATCGATCGCGCGCTTGTGCAGCTCGCGCTCGGCGCGGGTCGAGCGGTTGCGCTGGCGCAGATAGTCGATCCAGGTCGGGCAGTGATAACGCTCGGTCCATAGTTCGGGATCGGCGATGTCGCGCGCGATCGACCAGCCATAGGCGCCGTTGCGCTGGCGGCTGAGCTGCACGTCCTGCATCAGGTCGTGGAAGGCGCGGGCATTGTCCTCGGCAACGCGGTACTCGATCTCGACCACCAGCGGACCGGAGCGCGGCGTCAGCTCGAGCTGCACCTCCGGATCGGCCAGGGTCTCGCCGTCCTCGTTGCGGGCGCCGATCGGCGGCATCCGCAGCCACAGGCCGAGCAGCGGCGACACCATCATCAGCGCTCCCGACGCCAGCAGCGCGACCTCGACGCCGGCGGCGTCGGTGAGACGTCCCCAGCCCCAACTGCCGATCGCGATGCCGCCGGAGATCGCCGCCTGGAATGCCGCGAGCGCGCGGCCCGCGACCCAGCGTGGCGCCGACAACTGCACGCCGATGTTGAACAGCGCCACCGCGAGCATCCACACCGCGCCGGCGATGACGAGCGCCGCCGCCGTCAGCACCGGCGCGGTGCTGAGCGCGACGGCCGCGGTGGCCGCGCCCAAGGTGAGCGCGCAGGTGCGGATCGCGGCCTCGCCCGACAGCCGCTTCCTGATCTCGCCGATGTTGAGCGCGCCGACCACCGCGCCCATGCCGAAGGCGCCGAGCATGATGCCGTAGGTCTGCGCGCCGCCATGCAGCAGGTCGCGCGCGACCAGCGGCATCAGCGCCGAGATCGAGCCGCCGATGATGCCGGTGACCAGCGTGCGGATCAGCACGATCCGGATCGACGGCGAATGGACGATGTAGCGGACGCCGGAGACAATGGCGCGGTTGAGCGGCTCGCGCGGCAGCCGGCTCGGCTCGACCACGCGCCGCCACAGGAACAGCGCCGCGAGCAGCGGCAGATACAGCAGCGCATTGGCCGCGAACGCCGCGACCGCGCCGGCAGCCGCGACCACGACGCCGCCGATCGCAGGTCCGAAGCTGCGCGCGATGTTGTAGCTGATGCCGTTCAGCGCGACCGCGGCCGGCAGCGTCTCCGGCGGCACCTGTTCGCTGACCGAGGATTGCCAGGCCGGCCCCATCAGCGCCATGCCGCTGCCGATGACGAAGCACAGCGCCAGCAGGCGCTCGGGCGTCACCAGCCCGTACCATGCCAGCACCGTCAGGGTGGTGGCGCCGCCGAGCGCCACCGCGAGCGCGACCAGCGCGACGATGCGCCGGTCATACATGTCGGCGATCGCGCCGGCGGGCATCGAGATGAACATCACCGGCAGCATCAAGGCGGTCTGCACCAGCGCCACCTTGTCGGCCGACGACGTCATCTGCGTCATCGCCCAGGCGGCGCCCACCGCCTGGATCAGCAGGCCCAGGTTCGACAGCAGGCTCGCCAGCCAGATGCGGCGGAACACCGCGTGCCGGAGCGGCGCGGCGATGCTCTCGGCCGCGAACAGCTCACGTTTCTGCGGCGCATTCATGCGGGTCCGTCCACGTCGCCAGGTCGCCTCCGATAAGATCGCATCGAACTATCGCTTGATTCCGGCCGGACCTATGTGATGCCTGCGAATGTCTGCCGCTGTCCAGTGCCCAGAGCGCTCGCATCAGGGACCGCGGCCAACGAACACGACATGAACAAGACCAAAGGGAGACCGCCGATGAATCTGACGCGCCGCACCATTTTGAAGAGCATGGGAACCTTGCCCCTGCTCACGAGCGGCCTGACCTTACCAGCGCGCGCGCAAACGGCGGCAGCCGCGGCCGGCGAGATGCCGCCTGTGCTGTTCGTCCACGGCAATGGCGATCACGCGGCGCTATGGATGACCACGCTGTGGCGGATGGAATCCGACGGCGTGCCGCGCACGCGCCTCGCTGCGCTGGACTTCACCGACCCGCTGGCGCGCAACGACGATTCCGTGGCGCAGCCGAGCCGCTCGTCGACCGAGGATCAGCGCCGCGAGCTGACCGAAGCGATCAAGGCGCTCAAGGAGCGCACGGGCGCGGCGCGCATCGCATTGGTCGGCAGCTCGCGCGGCGGCAACGCGATCCGCAACGTGGTGAAGAACGGCGGCGGCGCCGATGTCAGTCATGCCGTGCTGTGCGGCACGCCCAATCATGGCGTGTTCGACTGGGAGGATAGCCCCGGCAGCGAGTTCAACGGCCGCGGCCCGTTCCTGCGCGGATTGAATGCCGGCGACAGCGAGGTGACGGAGGGCACCGCCTTCCTGACGCTGCGCAGCGATGGCCTCGACAAATATGCCCAGGCTGACGGCCGCCTCGTCGGCAAGCCCGGTGTCCCCACCGGCATCACCGCCGAGGGGCCGGCGCTGAAAGGCGCGACCAATCTGGTGATCGGCGCGCTCGACCATCGCGAGGTGGCGTTCCATCCGCGCGCGTTCCGGGAGATCTATAAGTTCATCGCCGGCCGAGAGCCGACGCAGATCGCGATCCAGCCGGAGCCGCAGGTGCGGATCAGCGGCCTCGTGACGGCAACGCCGGGCGGCGCGCCGACCAATCGCCCGGTGGCGGGCGCAAGCGTGGAGGTCTATCGCGTCTCGAGCGAGACCGGCGCACGCAATGGCGAGCCGGTGTATCGCGGCCAGACCGGCGCCGACGGACGCTGGGGTCCCGCGGAGGTCGATCCGACGTCCTATCTCGAGATCGTGCTGACTTCGCCGGGCGCGCCGATCACGCATTTCTACCGCTCGCCATTCCCGCGTTCGTCCGACGTCGTGCATCTGCGCGCGGCGCGGCCGCTCGGCAAGGCCGATGCCGGCGCTGGAGCGATCCTCATCATGATCAGGCCGCGCGGCTATTTCGGCCTGCCCCGCGACATCGTGCTGCTCGACGGCAAGGAACCTGCCGACATACAGAAGGGAATACCGACCGATGCCGCAACGACATTGCGGCTGCCGGCGGGCGACGTCGGACGCAGCGTCACTGGACTGTTCAACGAGGAACGCATCGCCGCCCGTCTTTGGCCAGCATCGGAGAGCAGGATTGCGATGATCGAGCTGACTAATTAGTTGCCGGAGTATGATGGTACATCACAGCCTCGAAGAGCGCGGAATCGCGCTCTCCCTCTCGCATTGCGAGCGAGATGACAGCGTTACCTCTGGCAGAAGACCGTCCCTGCGCGGCGGCCCGGCGCGGCCTGCAGCCGGGGGCTCGGTTGGTCGCAATGCAGCCGATCGATGGTTCCAGGCTCGTGACAGCGTCAAGAGGCCGTGAATGAGTACCGCCGACGTCCATTATCTGCCGCAGGCACGATTGCCGCTGATACCGCCAACACCGCCGCGGGCGCCGGACAGCATGGGCGCGCTGCGCCGCGTGCTGATGATGGGCGACAACGCGATCGCGACCTGGAGCCAGCGCGCCTATGAGGACGACATCATTCGCGGCCGCTTCTTCGGCAGCTCCAGCTACATTCTCAATACGCCCGATACGATCAAGCATGTGCTGGTCGACAATTGGGAGAACTACGGCCGCACCGTCGGCGCCATCCGCGTGCTGCGTCCGGTGCTCGGCGAGGGGCTGCTGATCGCCGAAGGCAAGGCGTGGAAGCACCAGCGCCGGACGCTCGCGCCGGCTTTCACGCCACGCGCCGTTTCCGGCCTCATCCCGCACATGGTCGCGGTGAGCGACGAGACCGTCACCAGGCTGAGGCAGCAGTGCGGGCAGCCGCTCGACCTGCGCGAGATCATGCAGCGCATGACGCTCGACATCGCCGGCCGCACGATGTTCTCGTTCGAGATGGGCCGCCACGGCGCCACCCTGCGCGATTTCGTCTACGAATATGGCGCGCGGCTGGCCAGCCCGCATCTGCTCGACATCGTGCTGCCGCTGTCCTGGCCGACACCGCGCGATGTCGCGCGCCGGCGGTTCCGCAAGCGCTGGACCGCCTTCGTCGCCATGCTGATGGCGGAGCGCCGCGCCGCCGGCAAGCTGGAGGACGCACCGCCGCGCGACCTGTTCGACCTGATGGGCGCGGCACGCGATCCCGAGACCGGCGCGGCGTTCACCGACGCACAACTCGCCGACGAGGTCGCGACCATGATCCTCGCCGGCCATGAGACCACGGCAACGGCACTGTTCTGGGCGCTGTATCTGATCGCGCTCGATCCAGCCAATCAGGACAGGCTGGCGCAGGAGGCGCGCGCCGCGACCGATCTCAGCGACCCCGATCAACTGCCGTTCACGCGCGCCGTGCTGGACGAGACATTGCGGCTCTATCCGCCCGCGTTCCTGATCGCGCGCGCGGCCGGCGGCCCGGACCGGATCGCCGCGTTCCCCGTGAAGCGCGGCGACGTCGTGCTGATCTCGCCGTGGCTGCTGCACCGGCACGAGAAGCTGTGGGATGCCCCCAACGCCTTCAAGCCCGAGCGATTCGTGCCGGGCGCGCCGCCGCCGGAGCGCTTCGCCTATCTGCCGTTCGGGGCCGGCGCGCGGGTCTGCATCGGGGCGCATTTCGCGCTCGTCGAAGCCGTGCTGGCGCTGGCGCGGCTGGTCGGCGCCTTCAGGATCGAGCTCGTCGACCGCGCGCCGGTGCTGCCGGTGGGCGTGGTGACGACGCAGCCGGACCGGTCGCCGCTGTTCAAGATCACGCCCAGGATGGAGGTCTGACCGCCACGCGGCAGCCACGCTCGGCACTTGCTTGCGGGTTTGCCAAGTCCCATCTTAGCCGGGCATGAGCGACATCCAGGCCCAGCTTTCGGTTCTGAAGCAGACCGCCCATCCGGCCGTCGCCGACGCGATCATACGGCTGATCGAGTCGGGCGAAGATCACGAGCTCAACCGTATCAACGCCCTCGAGTTCTCCGCGCGCGCAGGTCTCGACGAGGAGCAGGTCATCTCCGGCTTCCTCCATGCGGCACGGATCGGCTTGTTCGATCTCACCTGGAACGTCCTGTGTCCCGGCTGCAGCGGCGTGCTCGATGCGCACGCCACGCTGAAATCCCTCCGCCATGACGATTACCATTGCGGATTATGCGCGTGCGGCTACGAGCCCTCCGTCGACGAGCAGGTCGAGGTTGCCTTCACCGTGACCTCCAAGGTCAGGCGCATCGCAGCCCACGATCCCAACACGCTGACGCTCTGGGAGTATTACAAGCAGATCTTCTGGAGCTCCGGCATCGACCTCGATCGGGAGTCCTTTGCTTCGCTGAGCGAGCAAGTGACCCTCGATGCCCTCGAGCTGCCGGCCGGCGAGAAGGCGGTGCTATCGCTGCAGCTCCCGTCGGATTTCATCATCATCTTCGAGCCGGTGACGCATTCTGCGCATTTCATCGACGTTCAGGGCGAGCCGACCAGGGAGCGCCAGCAACTCGGGCTGCTGTTCAACAAGACGCATCCTCCGACCGGTTCGGTCACCTTGCGTCCAGGCCCGCTGCGGCTGGCGCTCGACAATCAGGCCGGCGTCCGGACGCTGCCGACGGTGTTCATCGCCGGCGATGCGCTCCACCATCTCCTCGGCAAGCGCCGGCCGTTCCTGACCGCCAAGCGCATCCTGTCCAACCAGACCTTCCGCGACGTGTTCAAGGCCGACAATCTCAACATCGACCAGCGGCTGAAGATCACCTCGCTGACCTTCCTGTTCACCGACCTCAAGAGCTCGACCGCGCTGTATGAGCGCGTCGGCGACCTCGCGGCGTTCGACCTGGTGCGCGCCCATTTCCGCGCGCTGCTGGAGATCATCAACGCCGAGAAGGGCGCGGTGGTGAAGACGATCGGCGACGCCGTGATGGCGACCTTCATCAAGCCCGAGCATGCGCTCGCCGCGGGACTGCGCATGCGCGCGGCGATGCAGCGGCTGAACGCCGAGCGGGGCACCGAGGACCTCGTGGTCAAGATCGGCATCCATGAGGGGCCGTGCCTCGCGGTGATGCTGAACGACCGCCAGGACTATTTCGGCCAGACCGTCAACATCGCCGCCCGCGTGCAGAGCCTGTCGACCGCGCAGGAGATCCACCTCACCGCGCCGGTGATCGAGAGCCCGGGCGTCGCCGACATCCTGCGCAGCGCAAAGATCGCGCCGATCCAGAAGCACGCGGCGCTGCGCGGCATCGCCGACCGGATGATGGTGTACGAAATCCCCTGAGGCCTTACCGAAATGTCATGCGCTGCGCAGGCCGCGGCGGATTGCCGGCGGCGCGTGGCATTTGCATATAATGAGCAGTTGCCGACCGGCTTGCGGCCGCCAAGGGATCCAACAGCGAAGGACGTCATGCTCGAAGGACTGCGCCAATTCATCGCCGACGTGGTTTCGCCGCACGAAACCCCGGCCTTCGACGACAACAGCTATCAGCTGGCGGCAACCGCGCTGCTGATCCACGTGATCTCGCTGGACGGCGAGCCGAGCGAGATCGAGCGGCGCAAGCTGCACGGCCTGATCGAGCTGCGCTTCGGGCTCGACCACGGCTCCGCCGACCGGCTGATCGCCCAGGCCATGCTGGCCGAGGGCGAAGCGGTCGATCTCTATCGCTTCACCAGCGTGATCATGCGCGAGGTCGATGAAGCCGGCCGCCTGCGCATCGTCGAGATGATGTGGGAGCTGGTGTTCGCCGACGGCAAGGTGACCGAGTTCGAGGACAATGTGGTCTGGCGCGCCTCGGAGCTGCTCGGCATCTCCACGCATGACCGCATCGACATCAAGCACCGGGTCGCGGCGCGCAAGTCCGGCGCTCCCGCGTGAACCGCTCTGTCTCGGCCGGAACCGGCGTGATCCGGAGATGAACAAACTTTAATTTTGTTCCGGACCTCGCCCCTGCATTTAAACCTATGTGAATCCGAAACTATTACTGCAATCTGGTGCAGGACTGCCGATCGCGGCGTCTTGCATGTTCCCGTCCGCCTATGCTCTCGTCCGCCGCTATTGGATGATGTGTGGATTGTGATCGAAGAGCAGGATTGTGGGTGAACGTGTCACGCTGGTAACGGGTGCGTCGGCCGGGATCGGCAGCGAATTGGCGCGCGTGTTTGCCGCGAACGGGCACCGGCTCGCATTGACGGCCCGGCGCGAAGACCGGCTCGCCGCGCTGGCGCAGGAGATCGCGGCCAAAGGCGGCCCGGCGCCGCTGGTGATCCCCTGTGATCTCACCTCCGCCGACGCCGGGGCGACCATCGAGGCCGCGCTGGCCGCCGCCGGCGTGGAGCTGGAATATCTGGTCAACAATGCCGGCTTCGGCCTGTTCGGCAAGGCGGTGCAGCTCGACCGCGCCGAGCAGCTGGACATGATCTCGGTGAATGTCCGCGCCCTGACCGAGCTGTCGCTGCGCTTTTCCGAGCAGTTGATCCGCAACAAGGGCGGCATTCTCAATCTGGGCTCGGTGGCCGGGTTCCTGCCGGGGCCCGGCATGGCGGTCTATTACGCCTCCAAGGCCTATGTGATCTCGTTCACCGAGGCGCTGCGCAAGGAGATGGCGCCGCATGGCGTCCGGGTCACCGTGCTGTGCCCCGGTCCGGTGCCGTCGGAATTCCAGGATCGCGCCGGGTTCAAACCGGGCGTGGATTCGGTGATCCTCAACGTCTCGCCCAAGGCGGTGGCAGAGGCCGGCTACCGCGGCCTGATGGCCGACAAGCGCGTGGTGCTGCCCGGGCTCGGCATCAAGATCGTACCGTTCCTGCTGCGCTGGTTCCCGCGGGGCTTCATCCTCGATGCGGTCGGGCGGCTGCAATTGAAGCGGAGCTGATCGCGCTGGCCCGGCCCTTGCTTTGCAATGTGCGCTCGCTCACGCGCCGTTAACCTTTGCTTAGCTATGATCGCCAGGTGATGCTCAGGCAAGACCCTTCGTTCCATCCGAACGGGCCCCAGGCGGACGTTCGGCAGCTCCATCCGAAGCCGGCCATGGCGGCTACGCCGCATCGGCCGGTCCTCATCATCCTGCACCAGGAAACCTCGAGCCCCGGCCGGGTCGGCAATGCGCTGCGCGCCCGCGGCTATCCGCTCGACATCCGCCGGCCGCGGTTCGGCGATCCGCTGCCGGAGACGCTCGATGGGCATTCGGGTGCCGTTATTTTCGGCGGTCCGATGAGCGCGAACGATCCGGATGATTTCGTCCGCCGCGAGATCGACTGGATCGAGGTGCCGCTGCGGGAGCAGCGTCCGTTTCTCGGGATCTGCCTGGGCGCGCAGATGCTGGCGATCCAGCTCGGCGCCGAGGTGGCGCCGCATCCGCAGGGGCGCGCCGAGATCGGCTATTATCCGATTCGCCCGACCCGGGCCGGACGCAAGCTGTGCCCGCATTGGCCCGACCATGTCTATCATTGGCACCGCGAAGGCTTCGACCTGCCCGACGGCGCCGAGCTGCTCGCCGAGGGCGGCGATTTTCCGGTCCAGGCCTATCAATACCAGAACGCCACCGGGCTGCAGTTCCACCCCGACGTGACCTACGCGATGATGTGCCGCTGGACCACCCGCGGCCATGCCCGGCTGGACACGCCCGGCGCCCGCCTGCGCCACCATCATTTCGAGGGCCGCGCCGTGCATGACGCCGCCGAGCGGGCCTGGCTGGCGCATTTTCTGGATGGCTGGCTGGCACGCGAGCCGGTGGCAGCGATGGCGGAGGCTGCGGAGTAGGACCGGTGATTTGAGCGGATTGGCTTGGGCGATGCTGAAACAGCCCGGCTTCGCCCTTCAGGCTACTTGCGCGGCTGCGGACGACGGCCCGCCGCCGCCCTTCGGGCTATGGCGTGGCAACCTTCGCTATCGAATTGTTGAAATCGGCTTGCCGAGCCGAAGCTCGCGAAGCGAGCGAAGGTTGGTGGAGCCAGGCGGGATCGAACCGCCGACCTCGTCATTGCGAACGACGCGCTCTCCCAGCTGAGCTATGGCCCCGTAACACGACCGCTTCGATGTTGGGAAAAGGCGGCCGGCAGATCGGGCGCCATTTACAGTGGGTGCCGAGGTCAAGTCAAGAACGGTCACATCGGCCGTTAGCCTTGACGGGCACCTTCCCTTGTTTGCGCCGGGGGGAACCGATATCTAGCGGTCGTCACAGGTCGAATTCGCGACCTCGCCCCCGAGTGGACCCGCATGCGTGCCGTTCTCGACATCGTTCTGATCGTTCTCGACCTCTATGTCTGGCTGCTGATCGCCTCGGCGATTCTGTCGTGGCTGATCGCGTTCAACGTCGTCAACACGCGCAATCAGTTCGTCTCCGCCGTGGCCGAGTTCCTGTACCGAATCACCGAGCCGGTGCTGGCGCCGATCCGCCGCATGCTGCCCAATCTCGGCGGCCTCGACATCTCGCCGATCATCCTGATCCTCATCATCATGCTGATCCAGCGCGTGATCACCTACTACATCTATCCATTCGTGTTCTGATCGGCCTGGCCGCCCGCCATGGAGCCCTGGCGCGCCGCCGCTGACGGTCTCACCGTCGCGCTGCGCGTCACGCCGCGCGGCGGCCGCGACGCGATTGACGGCGTCGAAACGCTGTCCGACGGCCGCAGCGTGCTCAAGGTCCGCGTCCGGGCCATCGCCGACGGCGGCGAGGCGAATCGCGCGGTGACCGAGCTGCTCGCCAAGGCGATCGGCGTCACCAAGGCCTCGGTGCGAATCACCTCGGGCACCACCTCGCGGCTGAAGCAGGTTGCCATCGATGGCGATCCCGCCAAGCTCGATCAGGCCTTGCGCGACCTCATTGCAGCCCATAAGCCGACCGGGAAATCCTAGAGCGGGCCGCGCTCGTGCGACCAGCGGCGAACGACGAGGCAGAGAGCAGACATGACGGCGCGCATCATCGATGGAAAAGTGATTGCGGCGGATCTGCGCGCGCAAGTCGCCCGTGAGGTCGAGCGGGTCAAGCGCGAACATGGCCTGACGCCAGGGCTGGCCGTGGTGCTGGTCGGCAACGACCCGGCGTCCGAGGTCTATGTCCGCAGCAAGCACACCCAGACCCAGGCGGCCGGCATGGCCTCGTTCGAGCACAGACTGCCGGCCGACGTGTCGCAGGACGCGCTGCTGGCCTTGATCGGCAAGCTCAACCGCGATCCCGCCGTGCACGGCATCCTGGTGCAGCTGCCGCTGCCGAAGGGGCTGGAGACCGAGGTCGTGATCAATGCGATCGATCCGGCGAAGGACGTCGACGGGCTGCATCCGCACAATGCCGGCCGCCTCGCCGGCGGGCAGCCGGCGCTGGCGCCATGCACGCCGCTCGGCTGCATCATCCTCAGCAAGACCATTCACGCCTCGCTGGAGGGCCTGAACGCGATCGTGATCGGCCGCTCCAACCTGGTCGGCCGTCCGCTGGTGCAGTTGCTGCTCAACGAGAACGCCACGGTGACCATCGCGCATTCCCGTTCGCGCGACCTGCCGGCGCTGACCGCGCGCGCCGATCTGGTCTACGCCGCCGTCGGCCGCCCGGAGATGGTGAAGCGCGACTGGATCAAGCCGGGCGCGACCGTGATCGACGTCGGCATCAACCGCATCCCGACGGCCGAGGGCAAGACGCGGCTGGTCGGCGATGTCGCCTATGCAGAGGTGTCGGAGGTCGCCGGCGCGATCACGCCGGTGCCGGGCGGCGTCGGCCAGATGACCGTGGCCTGCCTGCTGGTGAACACGCTGCGCGCCGCCTGCGCCATTGCCGGGCTGCCGAAGCCGGCGGTCTGAGCTCACCGTCATTCCGGGGCGATGCGCAGCATCGAGCTGAGGTGCGCAGTTGCGCACCTGAGAATCTCGAGATTCCGGGTTCAGCCGCTGCGCGGCTGCCCCGGGATGACGTCAATCGTTTTACTTCTTCGCCGCCTTGGCGCGCGCGATGCCCTCGGCGATCAGCTGGTGGGCGTCGTCGGCATTGCCCCAGCGCAGCACCTTCACCCATTTGCCGGGCTCGAGATCCTTGTAGTGCTCGTAGAAGTGCTGGATCTGCTGCAGCGTGATGTCCGGCAGGTCGCTGTAGGTGCGGACCTTGTCGTAACGCTGGGTCAGCTTCGAGGACGGCACAGCGATGATCTTCTCGTCGCCGCCGGCCTCGTCCTCCATCAGCAGCACGCCGACCGGACGCACGCTCATCACCGCGCCCGGCACGATCGCGCGGGTGTTGGCGACCAGCACGTCGCAGGGATCGCCGTCATTGGACAGCGTGTGCGGGATAAAGCCGTAATTGCCGGGATAGCGCATCGCCGTATAGAGGAAGCGGTCGACGAACAGCGTGCCGGCTTCCTTGTCGAGCTCGTACTTGATCGGCTCGCCGCCGACCGGCACTTCGATGACGACGTTGACCTCGCGCGGCGGATCTTTCCCGATCGGGATGGCGTCGATGCGCATGGATGCTCCGTAGAACTTGAACGTTTCAGGGTCGGACGCCCGAGGAATGAGCGCTGGCATTCGCAGTCGCAAAAAAATCGCGGCTGCGCAACAGCTACCTCAAGCCAACACTTTCAGTTCAATTCACCGGCGCGTTAACGCTTAACGCGCCCAGAGCACAGCCGGTCCAGGCTCAGTTGGTCCAGGCAAAGGCAACCTTGTCGAGCGACTTCGGCCCGAAGCGCTCCGACGACCGCGCGACCATCCGGCCGCCCAAGGCGCGGTAGAACTCGGTGGCGGGATCGTTGTCGGACAACGCCCACACCACCATGCTCTTCAGGCCGCTCTGCGCGAGGTCGCGCTTGGCGGACTGAAAGAGCCGGCGACCGAACCCCAGCCCCTGAAATTCCGGTCGCAGATAAAGCTCGTAGACTTCGCCGTCAAAATGCAGGCTGCGGGCGCGATTGCGGCCGTAATTCGCGTAGCCTGCGACCTTGTCGTTGAACACCAGCACGCTGACGCGGCTGCCTTTGCGGATCGCGCTGTCCCACCATTGGGGGCCGCGCCGGTTGATCAGCTTCTCCAGCTCTGCGCCAGGGATGATCCCCTGGTAGGCGGAACGCCAGGCTTCATCATGGGCTGACGCCACCGCAGCCGCATCTGCAGCCTTGGCCGGACGGACTTCGATCAGGGTTGTGCTCATGAGTGGATCAAAGCAAGTCGGCGGTCCGCCTTCAAGGTGCCACGTTAAAGATCGGTTAACCTGTGGACTTTCGGCATCACCGTGGCGGAAAGCTGTGCCGAAAAGGGACAATTTCGCAACATTGTTGAGGGTCGGCGGTGCCCTGTCACCGCGCGTTCATACGTCGAACGAGAAATCGCATCCGACGGGCCGCGGCCTCGGCTAGTGTGGCGCGGGCTCAACATCTTCCCGTTCGGCTGAATGGTGCTGCTTCGCTGCGTCTCATGGTTGCTCGCGCTGGTCGTCCTGTCAGTAGCAGCCGGCGCAACGGCACAGCCGTTCGGTCCCGCGTCGCCCGAAACCGAGCCGGCGCGCCGGCAGCAATGGCTGATTCCGTCGATCGAGCCAGAAATTCCCGCGCATGCGATCCTCTATCGGCCTGCTGGCGATGGACCGTTTCCGCTGGCGGTGATCGCGCATGCCTCGACGCAGAATCCGCTGTGGCGGGCACAGCTGCCGCAGCCCACCTACACGGCGCTGGCGCGTCTCCTGGTCGGCCGGGGCTATGCCGTGCTGGTCCCGGAGCGGCTCGGGCACGGCCGCACCGGCGGTCCCTATGTCGAAGACCAGGGCGGCTGCGCCGACGCGGACTACGAGAAGGCAGGACGCGCGACGGCGGCGCAGATTTCGCGCGCGCTCGCCTACATGCGCGAGCAGCCGTTCGCGGCGAAGGGCGGCGCCGTCGTCATCGGCCATTCGGCCGGCGGCTGGGGCGCACTGGCACTCGCCGATCAGCCGCCGCAGATCGTCTCGGCAATCATCGTGTTCGCACCCGGCCGTGGCGGCCATGCCGACGACGTGCCAGGGCGCGTCTGTGCAGAGGCGCGCCTGCTCGATACGGCCCGCGTGTTCGGACTCGGCGCGCGTGCTCCGGTCACGTGGCTGGTCGCGACCAATGACAGCTACTTTCCACCAGCGCTTTCGCGTCGGCTCGCGGAGGCCTTCAATTCGGCCGGAGGCCGGGCGGGCTTCAAGCTGTTGCCAGCTTCCGGCGCGGAGGGGCATTGGATGATCGAGCACGACGACGGCGTGGCACTGGCGGCGAATTTGTTGTTGAAGGCGCTGACAACGACTCGTCGGTCGACGCATCCGATGCCGCCGAACTAGCAGGACACGATGACGCTGTATTTCCTGGTCAAATATCTCCACGTGCTCGGCGCCATCGTCATTCTCGGCACCGGCACGGGGATCGCATTCTTCATGCTGATGGCGCATCTCAGCGGCGAGGCCGCGTTCATCGCGCGCACCGCCGGCGTCGTGGTGATCGCCGACATGCTGTTCACGCTGTCGGCCGTGCTGCTGCAGCCGATCACCGGCGGCACGCTTATGTGGCTGTCGTCGACGGCCGTCACCGACGGCTGGCTGCTCACCTCGCTCGCGCTCTACGCCGTTGCCGGCCTGTTCTGGGTGCCGGTGATCTTCATGCAGATCGAGCTGCGCGACCTGGCGCGCCTCGCGGACATCGGCGCCGAGAAGCTGCCGCCGCGCTATTTCATCGTCTTCCGCCGCTGGTTCCTGTGTGGCATCCCCGGTTTCGGCGCGGTCATGGCCATCCTGTGGCTGATGATCGCAAAGCCGTTCTGAGGACAGGCGCATGATCCGTTCGGTCAACTCCCGCATCCTCGTGCTCGGCGCCTCCGGCCTGATCGGACGCTTCATCACCGACGATCTGCGCCAGCGTGGCTGTACGACGGTCGGTGTCGCGCGCGCGTTCTCGCCCTCGCAACGCGCGTCGCCGTTCGACATCGAGCTGCCGATCATGGCGCTCGATGCGCCGGCCTTGGCGAGCCTGATCCGCGCTCACGAGAGCGACGTCGTCGTCAATTGCCTCGGCGTGCTGCAGGATGGTCCGGGGAGCGATACCGCTGCCGTGCATCGCGACTTCGTCGCGCGCCTGCTCGCGGCGATCACGGCGTGCGGCCGTCGCGTGCGCTTCATCCACATCTCGATCCCCGGCATGGCCGACCAGGATCACACCGCCTTCGCCACCACCAAGCGCGAGGCGGAGCGGCTGATTGCATCCTCAGGCATTGCCCACGCCATCCTGCGCCCGGGCTTCGTGATCGCACCGTCGGCCTATGGCGGCAGCGCGATGGTGCGCGCGCTGGCAGCGCTGCCGGTCGACCTGCCGGCGAAGGATGCGGCGACGCCGTTCCAGCCGGTGGCGGTCGCGGACATCGCCACGACCATCGCCTGGCTCGCGACGCAGCCGACCGATGACGAGGCGACGCGCGCGGTGAGCTGGGACCTGATGCAGCCCGAGGCGGTGACGCTCGGCGACGTCGTCGGCGCGTTTCGGCGTAGTTTGGGCACAATGGATTGGCCGCGCGTTGCCGTGCCCACGACCCTGATCAATCTCGGCGCCTTCGCCGGTGACCTCTGCAGCAGGCTCGGCTGGATGCCGCCGATGCGCACCACCGCGATCGCCGAGCTTCGCCGCGGGGTGCAAGGCGATCCCGCACCGTGGATCGCGGCAACCGGCATCACACCCGCGACGCTGGACCGCGCCGTCGGCGCGCATGGCGCCACCATTCAGGACAAATGGTTCGCGCGGCTCTTCCTGATCAAGGCGCTGATCATCGCGAGCCTCGTGCTGTTCTGGGTCGCATCGGGGTCGATTGCGCTGTTCATCTCGTTTCCCGCGACCACGGCGATCCTAACCACGCGCGGCTGGCCCGACTGGTTCGCCGTTCCGTTCGCGGCGATCACCAGCATGATGGACATCTCGGTCGGCGTGTTGATCGCGTTCCGCAAAACGGCGACTTTCGGCCTCGCTACCGGCATCTTCGTCTCGCTCGGCTACATGGCGGGCTGCGCGGTGCTGACGCCTGATCTCTGGCTCGAACCGCTCGGCGCATTGGTGAAGACGGGACCGGCGATCGTGCTGATGCTGGTCGCGCTGCTCATGATGGACAATCGCTGATGACCAACTGGCCCGACGACGACGTGATTCTCTACGACGGCGTCTGTGTGTTCTGCTCCCGCTGGGTGCAGTTCGTGATCGCGCGCGACACCGCCAAGCGCTTCCGCTTCACGCCGATCCAGTCGCCTTACGGCACCCGGCTGGCGCAGGCCTTCGGCATCGATCCCCGGGATCCCGACACCAACGCCGTCGTGCATGGCGGCACGGCGCATCTGAAATCCGATGCTGCGCTGACCGTCTTGTCGAACCTGCCGGGCTGGGGCTGGACGCGCGCGCTACTCGCCATTCCGAAGCCGCTGCGCGATGCGGTCTACAGCGTGGTCGCGCGCAACCGCTACCACATCTTCGGTAAATACGAATCCTGCTTCGTGCCGGATGCCGAGCTGCGCAATCGAGTGCTGGAGTCGTGATCGGGTCGGCGGAGAGATGCGGCAGCGAGCCAATTAATCGATTGAAACGAATGATACATACAATATAATCTGTTGGATCGATTGATAACAGCATGAAATTCTTCTCCCCAGACTTGGTTTGGGAGAGATTTCCATGACTGCCCCTTCGCATGATCTGATCGCCGATGCGCCCATTGCCGTTCATCATCGACCTGCGCACGCGCCGGCGGCATCGGCGCTGCTGCCCGGGCTCGCGCTGTCAGCCGCGCTCGCGGCCGGCGCCTTCGGGCTGCGGCTGCTGCCGGGCCTCGGCCTGTTCAGCCCGATGATCCTGGCGATCGTGGCAGGGATGGCGCTGCACAACGTGGTCGGCACCCCGGCGCGGGCAAAGCCCGGCGTCGCCTTCTCGATGCGCCGCGTCCTGCGGCTGGCGATCATCCTGCTCGGCCTGCAGCTGACGGCGGCCCAGATCGTCGAGGTCGGCGCGCGTGGTCTCGCCGTGATCGCCCTGAGCCTCACCGGCACCTTCCTGTTCACGGTGTGGATGGGACGGCTGCTCGGCGTCAACCGCAAGCTGGCGGAGCTGATCGCCGCGGGGACCTCGATCTGCGGCGCGTCCGCCGTGATCGCGACCAACACGGTCACGCGCGCCCATGACGAGGACGTCGCCTATGCGGTGGCCTGCGTCACGGTGTTCGGCTCGATCGCGATGTTCATCTATCCGCTGCTTCCGGCGCTGCTGCATCTCGACGCGCACGCCTTCGGCCTGTGGAGTGGCGCCTCCATTCACGAGATCGCCCAGGTGGTCGCGGCCGCGTTTCAGCAGGGCCAGCAGGCCGGCGAGTTCGGCACCATCGCCAAGCTGGCCCGCGTGATGCTGCTGGCGCCGGTCGTGCTCACGCTCGGCCTGCTGGCAACGCGGCGTGTGCGCCATGGCGGCGAGACCCGGGGCAATGCGCAGCCGCCACTGCCCTGGTTCGTGTTCGGCTTCATCGCGCTGGTCGGCCTCAACAGCGTGATCAGCATTCCCGCCGAGATGAAGACGGTGATCGTGACGGCGACCACATTCCTGCTGTCGATGGCGCTGGCCGCGATGGGACTGGAAACCGATTTCGCCAAGCTCAAGGCAAAGGGCCTGCGGCCGCTGGCGCTGGGCCTGCTCGCCTTCCTGTTCATTGCAGGCTTCAGCCTGGCTCTGGTGAAGCTGACCACATAGGACGCATGTGACGCTCGAACAGCTCAGGATTTTCGTTGCGGTCGCGACCCGCGAGCACGTCACCCAGGCGGCCCGCGACCTCAATCTGACCCAGTCGGCGACATCGGCGGCCGTGGCCGCGCTCGAAGCCCGCTACGAGACCAAGCTGTTCGATCGTGTCGGACGCCGCATCGTGCTCACGGCGACCGGGAAGGCGTTTCTCGTCGAAGCAAAGGCGGTGCTGGCGCGCGCGGCCGCAGCCGAGACCGTGCTGAACGATCTCGCCGGCCTGAAGCGGGGGCAGCTGGCGCTGGCCGCGAGCCAGACCATCGCCGGCTATTGGCTGCCGGCCTTCATTCACCGTTTCAAGACGGCGCATCCCGCCATCAAGCTGCAACTGTCGATCGGCAATACGGAGCAGGTGGCGGACCGGGTGCGCGAAGGCTCCGCCGATCTCGGCTTCGTCGAGGGCGACGTCGACGATCCCGCGCTCGCGGCCCAGCCGGTCGCCGAGGACGAAATGGTGCTGGTCGGGCCGATCGATCATCCCCTGTGCCGCGGCGCGTCTGTCACAACCAGAGACCTGAAGACGGCACGCTGGGTGCTGCGCGAGCAGGGCTCCGGCACGCGCGCCGTGCTCGAATCAGCGCTCGGCGGGTTCGGGATCGCGCCAGCCGGGCTCGACGTGGCGTTCGATCTGCCGTCCAACGAAGCCGTGCGCGGCGCCGTCGAGGCCGGCGCCGGCGTCACGGTGCTGTCGCGCCTCGTCGTGATGCGCGCGGTCAAGGCGGGCCTGCTTGCTGTCGCCAATATCAAACTGCCCAAGCGCCGCTTCTACAGCCTGCGCCACAAGGAGCACCATCAGACCCAGGCTGCGCGGGAGTTCCTGCGAATCGCAGGGGAGACCGCGGCTGTCGACACTCATCGGTGACGGCTGAACCGCGAAAATCACAGAGAGAATCGAATCTGGATCAACGAATTCCGTCATTGCGAGCGCAGCGAAGCGATCCAGAACTCCGGCCACCTGCGTGACCCTGGATTGCTTCGCTGCGCTCGCAATGACGAAGGAGAGGCTAGTGCTTATCCAACGATGCCAGCGCTTCTCGCGCCGCGCGCTCGCCGCTGTCGCGTGCGCCATGGGCGGTGGAGAAGAAGTCCGGTGGCGTCGCTTCCCCGGCGAAGAACAGGCGGTCATCGACCGGCGCGGCGAGTACCGCGCGCTTGTCGGCATGGCCCGGCAGCGCATGCGAATAGGCGCCGCGCGCGAACGGGTCGGCGGCCCAGCGCGACTCGGCGAGCGGCTTGAGACTTTTGCGGATGTCGCCGCCGAGCAGCGCGACGACGTCATCGATCGCCTGGGCCGCGAGCGCGCCCTCGCCGGCCGCTTCGATGTCGCGGGCAAAGCTGCCGCCGTAGAAGCCTTCGATGCAAGGCTGGCCGAACGGGCGCAGCTGGAAGCTGCCGACCCGCGCGGTGCTGCTGCGGCCGCGCATCCCGGAATCTTTTGGCAGGTGCTCCCAGCCGTCGAGCGCCAGCGTCACCTTGTTGTCGAGGCCGAGCGGCAGACCGGCGGCGGCTTCGACCTTGGCCGGCAATCCGGGCGTAAAGCGGATCGCCTCGTCCGCGATGAGATTGGTCGGCACGGTGACGATCACCTTGTCGGCGGTCAGCGTGCCCTGTGATGTCGTCAGACGGATAGGCTTGTCGCTGTGATCGATCCGCGTGACGTCGCAGTTCAGCGCGATTGGCAGGCCGGCACCGTAGGCGGCAACCAGCGCGCCATAGCCGCGGCGGATCCGCCAGTTCAGCTCGGTGTCCTCATAGGCCTCGAAGTCGAGCAGCGACATCTGCTCGAGCTCGCAGCCGTTGAGATAGGTGCAGATCGCATCGATCATGCCGTTCCAGCGATTGCCGGGCTCGAGGCAGATGCTCGCAGGCGCATCGCGGCCGCTCTTCGCAGCATCTGCCGTGCGGGTGAAGAACGACTCCAGCGCGCCAAGGAAATCCTCGCGCTCAGGCTGCGGGAATGCCGCGTCATAGGCCTGGTCGCGCCACGGCGGACGTGAGTTGTCGATGGCGAAAGCGAGCTGCTCGGCGATGGCGACGAACGAATTGCGATCGGCCGAATGCAGCCAGCCGCAGCCGAGATCGAAGGTCACCTCGGGCGAGGCCATGATGGTGTGGGCTCGCCCGCCGATGCGGTCGCGCGCCTCCAGCACGATGAAGGAGACGCCCGCGTTCTTCAGTGCGTGCGCGGCGCCGAGGCCGGCCGCGCCGGCCCCGATGATGGCGATGTCGGTGGAGAGTGGAAAGGACATTGGCTCATCCAACTCCGTCGTCATGCCCGGGCTTGACCCGCCTGCGCGGCCGAAGCCGCTTCGGCGCGGCGAAGGCCCGGGCATCCACGCCGTCGCTTCCACGGCGCCAGACCGTGGATGGCCGGGTCAAGCCCGGCCATGACGAAGGAAAGAGCAAAGGCTGGCCTTACGCCACCGCTTCCTTCTGCTTCTCCGCGCGCTTGCGCTCGTTCGGGTCGAGGTGCTTCTTGCGCAGGCGGATCGACTTCGGCGTGATCTCCACCAACTCGTCGTCCTCGATATAGGCCAGCGCCTTTTCCAGCGTCATCCGGATCGGCGGAGTCAGACGGACGGCCTCATCCTTCGAGGTGGTGCGGATGTTGGTGAGCTGCTTGCCCTTGAGGACGTTGATCTCGAGATCGTTGTCACGGGTGTGCTCGCCGACGATCATGCCCTTGTAGACCTTCCAGCCCGGCTCGATCATCATCGGGCCGCGGTCCTCCAGCTTGAACATCGCGTAGGCCACGGCCTCGCCCTGGTCGTTCGAGATCAGGACGCCGTTGCGGCGGCCCTGGATCGCGCCCTTGTACGGCAGGTAGTTGTGGAACAGGCGGTTCATGATCGCCGTGCCCTTGGTGTCGGTCATCAGCTCGCCCTGATAGCCGATCAGGCCGCGGGTCGGCGCGTAGAACACCAGCCGCAGACGGTTGCCGCCGGACGGCCGCATCTCGATCAGCTCGGCCTTGCGCTCGCTCATCTTCTGCACGACGACGCCGGAATGCTCCTCGTCGACGTCGATCACGACTTCCTCGATGGGCTCCAGGGTCTGGCCGGTGGCCGGGTCCTTCTCGAACACGACGCGCGGACGGGACACGGAGAGCTCGAAGCCTTCGCGGCGCATGGTCTCGATCAGGATCGCGAGTTGCAATTCGCCGCGGCCGGACACTTCCATCGCGTCCTTGTCCTGCGATTCCACCACACGCAGCGCGACATTGCCCTCGGCCTCGCGCAGCAGGCGGTCGCGGATCAGGCGGCTGGTGACCTTGTCGCCTTCGGTGCCGGCGAGCGGCGAATTGTTGACGATGAACGACATCGACACGGTCGGCGGATCGATCGGCTGCGCCTGCAGCGGGCTCTCGACGACCGGATCGCAGAACGTATCGGCCACGGTGCCCTTGGTGAGGCCCGCGATGGCGACGATGTCGCCGGCTTCGGCGAAGTCCACCGGCTGGCGCTCGAGACCCCTGAACGCCAGGATCTTGGTGATGCGGCCGGTCTCGATCAGCTTGCCTTCACGCGACAGCACCTTGACCGCCTGGTTCGGCTTCACCGTGCCGGACGCGATGCGGCCGGTGATGATGCGGCCGAGATAGGGGTTGGCCTCGAGAATGGTGCCGAGCAGCCGGAACGGGCCCTCTTCGACCACCGGCGGCGCCACATGCTTGATGACGAGATCGAACAGCGGCTGCATGCCGTCCTCGTGCGAGGCATCGGGCGAGGTGCCCATCCAGCCGTTCTTGCCCGACCCGTAGAGGATCGGAAAATCGAGCTGCTCATCGGTGGCATCGAGGGCGGCGAACAGGTCGAACACCTCGTTGACGACTTCGGTGATGCGCGCGTCGGGCCGGTCGACCTTGTTGATGGCGACGATCGGCTTCAGGCCGAGCTTGAGCGCCTTGCCGACCACGAACTTGGTCTGCGGCATCGGGCCTTCGGCGGCATCGACCAGCACGATCACGCCGTCGACCATCGACAGGATGCGCTCGACCTCGCCGCCGAAATCGGCGTGGCCGGGGGTGTCGACGATGTTGATCTGGGTATCCTTCCACTGCACCGAGGTGCACTTGGCCAGAATGGTGATGCCGCGCTCGCGCTCCAGATCGTTCGAATCCATCGCGCGCTCAACCTGACGCTGGTTTTCGCGATAGGTACCGGATTGCTGCAGCAGCTTGTCGACCAGGGTCGTCTTGCCGTGGTCAACGTGGGCGATGATAGCGATGTTACGGAGGTTCATGGTCGGTGTCTTCTAAGCTTTCTCAAGAGCCCGTGCTCTGTCCCCGGCGGGGCGCGCGCTTTATGATAGTCGAATCAAGCTGTTAGCTTTGCGACGCGCGCTCGCGAAACTCGTTCGGCGGCAGGGGCCGGCAGCCCCAAATAGGAAGCCCGGCCAATCGACCGGGCAGACCTCGCGCGTTGCGGCGCAATATAGGCAGAAAATGCCAAAAAACAATGACTGCTTTCAGGAGCGAGGAGCAGTTTCCGGGCGGCAAGCTGCCCGTTTCGCGCCTGCACGCTGCCGGGCGGCGCAGTAGACGAGACGAGTCCAACCGCCCCGACCGGCGATCCCCACGAGGACCAGCACCGGCCAGCTCATGGCCGAAGCCGTCGGCTGCGCCTATGCGCAGGGAATCGAGAGCGCCTGCGGGCTCAGCCCGCCTCGGCCTGCTCGGTCGGATAGACACCGCGCAGGACCTCCTCGAAATGGGTCTTCACGGCCTCGTTGCACAGGCAGGAACGGCGCTTCAGCGCGTCGAAGTCCCGCACCATGAAGGCGCCGCGGCGGGTTTCGAGAATGCCCTCGGCCCTGAAGGTCTGGACAACCCGGCTGACGTAGCTGCGGCCGACGCCCAGCAGGGTGGCCAGCTGCTCATGCGTCAGCGGCACGATCGGCTCGCCATCGGTGCGGTCCATCGCGGCCACGATCCACTTCGCCGTGCGCTGCTCGATCGAATGGATCGCGTTGCAGGCGGTCGACTGGAACATCTGCGCCAGCATGCAATCGGCGTAGCGCGCGAACACGTTGCGCAGCGTCTTGGATTGCAGCTTGGCGGCGGCCAGGCGGGACAACGGCAGCCGGGCGAACGGGCCGCCGAACTTGACGACGATCCGCGTATAGGCGGGCAGGAAGCCCTCGCTGACGATGCCGCCGACGGCGCCCTCGCGGCCGACCAGGATGGTCTCGACGTCGCGACCGTCCTCATTGGGAACGAGATAGGACGTCAGCGCCGGCCCGCAGGGAAAATGCACGATCTGCACGTCGTCGCCCGGACTGTAGAGCAGCTCGTTCGGCGTTGCCGTGTCCTCGACCAGATTCGGCGAGATCAGCGCGTAGTCGGCCGGACTGAGCCGCCGCAGCAGGTTGTTGTAGGGCCGTTCCCGGCTCAGCGTGGTCACACCCTGGCTCAGCATCGTCATCCCCCGTGCGCAACGCATGTGCGTGATCCGTGCTCCTTGTGTTCACAAGTGCACCGACAGAGGAACTCTGATATGCTGCCTTGGTTCCAGGAACCCGCCAGCGCGCTCGAGAGGAGGCGCCGGCCGCGGGGTCCGTCCCTCCTCCTGGAACCCGCAGATCCCATGACCAGCTCGCAATCAGGCGTGCCCGAGTTCTATCAGCATGTGCTGGTCGTCGAAGACGACCCCATCATTGCGCTCGGATTGGAAGACACGATCACCGACCTCGGCGTTCCCGACATCAGGATCGCAGCCGACGTCGCCACCGCGCTCGCCATGATCGCCGAGCGTGTCCCGCAATTCGCACTCCTCGATGTCGGCCTGGTCCGCGAGAAGAGCTTTGCGATTGCCGAGCGGCTGGCGGCGCTCGGCATTCCCTTCGCATTCTCGACCGGTTATGGCGCCGACCGCGTGCCGGCCGCATTCGCCGACCGGCCGCGGCTGCCGAAGCCGTGCCCGACCGAGGCGCTGGAGGCCGTGCTGCGGCGACGCGATTAGTTGCCGTCGCAGCACGCGATCGTGTTGCCGCCGAGCAACAAGACCTCAGCCGAGCTTCGGATCGAGCGTGGTCGACCACAGCGCGACGTCGGCGCGATCCCGCAGGGTCACGGTCATCTGGCCCGTTGCGCCTTCGATCTTGACGTGGCCGAAGAACTGCATCCCGGCCGATGGCGGCAGGTTCTGCTTGTCGAGGCCGGGCGCCTTGATGAAGCGCACCTCGGGGCCGAAGGTGTTGTCGAGCTCGTTCGGACCGAACGTGCCGGCATGCAACGGACCGGAGACGAACTCCCAGAACGGCTCGAAGTCCTGGAACTGCGCCTTGTTCGGATCGTAATAATGCGCGGCCGCGTAGTGCACGTCCGCCGTCAGCCACACCGTGTTCTGGATCGGCGCCGTCTTGATGAAGCGCAGGATCTCGGCAATCTCGAGCTCGCGGCCGCGCGCCGGGCCGTCACCCTGGGCGATGGCTTCCGAGCCCTTCTTGTTGGCCGCGTCGTCATAGACGATGATGCTGAGCGGCATGTCGGAGGCGATCACCTTCCAGGTCGCGCGCGAATTGAGCAGCGCCTGCTTCAGCCAGCGCATCTGCTCCGGCCCGATGAAGTAGGACGCCGGGCCATATTTGTCCTCGAGATTGGGACCGTTGGCGCCGCGGTAGCTGCGCTCGTCGAGCACGAACACGTCGAGATGCGGACCGTAGTTGATGGTGCGATAGACGCGGCCCGGCTCGATGATGCTCTCGCGCATCGGATACATCTCGTGGAAGGCGCGCGCCGCGCGGGCCGCGAGCAGCTGGATGTTGCGCTCCTTGTAGCTCGCCGGCAGCTCCTTGGAAGCCGACCAGTTGTTGGTGACCTCATGATCGTCCCACTGCACGAAGATCGGCACCTCGGCATTGAAGGCGCGAACGTTCTCGTCGAGGAAATTGTATTTGTGGGCGGCTCGGAATTCGTCGAGCGTCTCGGCGACCTTGGCCTTCTCTTCCACGGTGAGGTTCTTCCACACCTTGTTGTCCGGCAGCTTTACCTCGGACTTGATCGGGCCGTCGGCATAGATGGTGTCGCCGGAATGCAGGAAGAAATCCGGGCGGTGCTTCTTCATCGTCGCAAAGGTGAACATGCCGCCATCATCGGGATTGATGCCCCAGCCCTGCCCCGCCACATCCCCGCCCCAGACGAACGAGACGTCGCGCTTGTTGCCGGGCGCGGTGCGGAAGCGGCCGGCCACGGCCTCGCTTTCGACCGCGGTATGCGACAGGTCGCGGAACTTGACGCGGTAGAAGATGTCCTGGCCGCTCGGCAGGCCTTCGATCAGCATCTTGGCCGTGAAGTCGCTCTCCGGAAGCGCGGCGATCGGTGGCAGCGCCCGCGCGTCCTTGAACGATTCGGTGGTCGCCACCTCGACCAGCATCTGCGACGGCCGATCGGCACGCGCCCAGACCACGCCGCCATCCATGCCGACGTCGCCGGACTGCACGCCATGCGTGATCTGCGGCCGGTCGGCGGCGCGGCTCAGATAGGGCATCGCCAGCGTCGTGACGCCGGCTGCGGCGGCCGTCGACAGGAAGCGGCGGCGGGACAGGGCTGTGTGCGGTCGAGGAATGCGAAGCGTCATGCGGATCTCCTGGTCGGATCGCGCGCGGGAGCAGGCGCGAGTCACGGCCCGGCAGACCTAGGAAAGATTGATGACGCTGGAATTACAATCGCGCCCCGGCCGCCGCGTGACACGGCCGCAGCGCAAGCGTGGTCCGACCTCAGGTGCCGGCGGCACGCAACTGCGCGCCGGTTCGCTGCAGATTGGCGGGCATGCTCATCAGGATGAGCTTGCGATCGGCCACCGCGTTGTGGAACTGCTCGAGCGCGATGTTGAACGCGGTCAACGCAGCGTGCTCGATCGCACCGTCCTCGAAGAAGGTCAGCGTGTTGCGCAGGATCTCGTCGGCCTCGCTCTGCAATTGGTCGAGCTCCTCGGTCGAATCGCTCCTGCGCGCGATGGTGATCATCTCCAGCAGACGATCGCGCAGCGAGGTGTTGATGGTGCGTTCGTCGCGCTTGAGATAGCCGGCGAACCACGCACCGGCCGAACCCATCGCCGAAAGCGCCATCAGGCTCCACCAGATGTAGTCGCTGTAGCGGTCGAGGAAGGTCTTCTCCTCGCCGTCGACGAACGCCGCCGCGCCGGGATGAGCGGGGATCGCCGCGTCCTTGTCAGTGTCCGGCGTCTCGATCTTGGCGGCAAGCGGAAATTCCGACAGCAATTGCTGGCGCACCGAGAACAGCTGATGCGTGAACGTCGAGACCGTCGAGTCGGTGAGGCCCTTGCGTGCCACGATGTGGTGATTGAAGCTGATCGTCTTCACTTCATCTTCGGGGCGATCGGGCGCCCCGCCGAACGCGCCGGCCGGAATCTCGGTGGCCTCGTATTCGGGATGGTTCTGTGCGATGGCTGCGGCGGAATCGATGGCCAGGAACGTCGGAGGCCCGCTTTCCTTGGTGGCGGCGGCGATCGCATCCGCCGTGATCTTGCTGTTGATGGGACCGGCCGCCAGATAGACATCGGCCCTCTGGCTTCGGACCGCTTCGGCGGCCTCGGTGATCGGGAATTGGACGATCTCGACCTTGCTGGGGTCGACGCCATATTGGCGCAGGATGACCTTCAGCAGGTTCGCGTTCGCCGGCGTCCGGCCGATGATGCCGACTTTGTGGCCCGCGAGCTGCGAGATCTTCGTGATCTTGGCGCCACCTTTGCGGCTCTTGCCCTTGCCGGACGAGGGCACCCAGAGGATGACGACGTTCTTGCGCAGCGTCGCCACCGCCTGTGCGTTCTTTGGGACCTCGAGGTCACCCCGCACGATCGCAAGATCCACCTTGGCGGCGGCCAGCGCCTGCGCGCTCTCGGCGGCGCCCTCGGTCGGAACCGGCCGCAGCCTGACGGAGGCGTGCGACTGGGAAAAGGCCTGGGTCAGGGCCTGGACGACCTTCAGGTCGTCGCTGTTGGGCGGACCGACCGCGATCTTGAGCACCACGGGACGCATCGCAAAATAGTAGGCACCCGTCAAAGCGCCGACGACCGCAAGGATCCCGGCGATGACGATGAACACGGCAGGGCGCATCCGTGAGCGCTGCGCTGGCGTGGTCTGAGCATCTACCAGATTCTGTCCTCCGGTGGTCCTGGGCCCGGGCGATGCCACAGGCGGCTTCGTCTGGCCACGTCGTCCTTCGATAGAGCTGAACTGTAGCAAATTTCTTGTCCGCCCGGGGTGACATCTGCGTCATGGTTACCATCGCACCAGCCACCGGGGGATCGGGACAGGTCCGAGCCCCTCCGGCAACGGCCTGTGACAAGGCTCTGATCGGGCGGACCCCGGCGCGATCCGGCTGGAGGTAGACCCCGCAATCGCCCGGATGTTGCCACGTGTCCGGTCGATTGCACCACGAGAGGAGATCGAGATGCCGCAACGATTGTCGGCGGAGGCACGCGCCACTGCCTTGCGGGAGCTTCCCGGCTGGTCCGAGGCGGTGGGCCGTGAGGCCATCGCCCGCACGTTCACATTCACAGACTTCAACGAAGCCTTCGGCTTCATGACCCGCATCGCCCTGGTCGCCGAAAAGGCTGACCATCATCCCGAGTGGCGCAACGTCTACCGCACCGTCGAGGTGGTCCTCACGACCCATGACGCCGGCGGCGTGACCCTGCGCGACATCGAGCTCGCCAAGGCGATGAACGCGATCGCCGCGACGATGCGCGGCTGAGGCCTTGGCGACGACGGCACGCGCCTTGCGGCCGGCGTCGCCATCACCACATCCGAGGGCGAGGACCGCGCCCCCGGCGCCGTCTGGAACCGGAGATCGGACATCATGTCGGATGCGACCGACTACAGCGTTGGCTTCGAGCCCGCGGAGCGGCTGGCCCGGGATCGCGAGACCCTTCGCCGTCGTTTCTGGATCAAGTTCAAGAAGGTTGTCGCGCGGTTGCCATTCGCCGAGGAGCTGCTTGCGGCGTATTACTGCGCCTTCGACAAGGAGACACCCCGGCACGTACAGGTCGCCCTGCTCGGCGCCATCGCCTACTTCGTCGTGCCGTTCGACTTCATGCCTGACGTGCTGCCCATCCTCGGCTTCACCGACGACGCGGCGGTGCTCGCCACCGCCATCCGCATGGTCGCCTCGAACATCACGCCCGACCATCATGCCGCCGCCCGCGCCGTACTCGCGCGGCTGGCGGCAGACAAGAACGCTGACGTCGCGAAGGACGGCGAGACGATCGGCTGACGACGGCTCCGGCCGGGCAAGCCGGGCGCCCGCAGTCAGCGCCTCGGAAGGGCGCAAAAGCAAAAAGCCCCGCATCCGCGGGGCTTTTCTCTTGATGGGACGTCGTCGAACGCTCCGAGCTCAGCGCTGGCCGCGCGCCTGGGCGCGGGCGCTGCCGGTCTTCTCGGCCTCCCAGGCCTGGTACTGCTTGAACAGCGCCTCGCGGTCGGCCTGGCTGGGCATCGCCCTGCCGGCGCTGCTCTGCTTCAGGAAGTCGTCGAAGCGGTCGCGTTGCGCGCCTTCCATGGCATGGCTCTCCAGCCATTTGCTGGCGGACGGCAGCCGCTGCCAGCCGGCGAGCGGGGCCGACAGCGAAACCTCCTTCCACTTCGGATGGAACGGCGGATTCTGGAATGCCGGGAATTTGGTGAAGAAGGCGTCGACGAAGGTTGCGAGCTTGCGATAGCGGTCGGTGTTCGGCGCCCAATTGTAGGCGGCGAGCACGGCCGGCACCGCGATCGTGTCGACCTTCTCGCCCTCGGCGATCAGGTTCGGGTAGTCCTTCGCCGTCAGGGTCGCGGGCAGATAGTCGGTCTGCAGCGGTCGATCGTAATCGACGTTGACGAGATGGAAGCGGCCGTCGTTCACGAAGGTCGAGACCGACTTGTAGGGCTTGCCGCCGACCACGATGACGGCATCGAGCTCGCCGCGCTTCAGCTTCTCCATCGCGATGCGCTGCTCGATGTAGGCGAAGTTGGCGCGCAGGCCAAGCCGCTCGAACACCGTCAGCGCCGTGACGAAGGTGCCGCCATTCGGCAGGTCGACGCTGACGCGGCGGCCCTCGAGGTCACGCAGGTTGCGCACCGCGCGCGGCGCGATCACCTGCATCTCTTCATTGTAGAGCTTGGTGACGTAGGTGAACTGCCGCTTGATGTCCTTGGCGAAACCCTTGCGCTCGAGATAGTCGAGCGTATCGGCGCGGACGATGCCGAGATCGACGCCCTGCAGGAACAGGATGTCGGCCACGCTCTGCACCGAGCCGCGGCCGACGATCGGCAGGACGCGCAGATTGTTGCCGTCGTCGAGCAGCGAGGCCAGGTCGGCGCCGAACTGCACGTAGGTGCCGCCGATCGTGCCGGTGATGAGCGTCACCGTGTTGGCGTTCAGCGCCTGCTTGGTCTGCACCGAGCCGAACTGGAAGATCGCCTTGAGGCTGTCGCTCACCTTGGCCGGGTCGAACTCGCCTTCCTCGGCGTGGGCAGCAAAACCGCACGCTATCATCATTGCGGCTAGGGCCGCTCCAACAAGACGTCGCATCTGTCCCCCTTGATGTAAGGCTGGCACATGGTTGCGAGCCGAACGCGGGCAACGCCAAGTCTCGGCTGGCGTCGCCCCTGAACGGACCCGAAAATCATGCGTGAAACAAAAAAATGAAACGGGGCGGCATCGCTGCCGTCACGAGCGTTCAGTTCTGCAGCTGATCGAGCCTGCGCTGCGCCTCTGACGAGCCGAGTTGGGCGGCGCGGCGGTACCAGTTGCGAGCCGCAGCCGGATCGGCATTGATATTGCGGATGTCCTTCGTTCCCAGCACGTGGGGATCGTAGGTCTGCGCCAGCATCAGCGCCGCGGCCGGTTCTTGCGCCTCGGCGGCGCGCTCCAGCAGCAGTCGCGCCGGCGGGATGTCACCCGCGGCCAGCAGACTCTTGGCGCGTTTCATGATGCCCGCGAGTTCGTCGGGATCGAGCCGGCGGACCTGCGCGGGCGGCGGAGCGGCGGTCACGGCGCCGAGGCCGGGTGCGACGATTGCCGATCCCGCGCCAGGCGAATTGATCGAGGACGGCTCCATCGCGCTCGGGGCCGGCGCGGCCGGTGCCGTGGCGAAGCTCGGCGGTGCTGCAACCGGCGCAGGCTGCGTCACGCTGCGATTCTGCAGCGCTGTCTGGTAGGCGTTGGCGATGTCGTCACGCGTCGGGGCGACGGCTGCCGTCTGCACCGGCGCCGCAGCGGCAGCCGGCGGCTCGGGCGGCAGTCGCGCCGGCTCGTTCAGCTGCATGTCGCGCGCGGTGAGCTGCGTGTTGGTGGCCTGCGGCGGGGCCGTCGGATCCGGCGTGGCGCCGATGATGGAAGCCTTGGCACTGGCGATCAGGTCGCGCGTCGCATCCGAGGTGACAAGCGCGAAGAGCACCGCGACGCCGGCCGCAGCCACCACGGCGAGAAGGATCCGGGACGAGATCGAGACGCGGCGGGTCCGCGCCGGCCACTGGTCCTCGAAATGCGTGCTGTCGATCTGATTGCCGCTCTCATACTCAGAGAGGAACATCGGCATCGATTCGTCGTTTGGATAGTTGTCCTGGGTCGACCGGCCGAAACGATAGTTCGGTGGGCGCTCCTGAGGGAGTTCGTCGGGGAAAGGCCTGAAGTCAGGCTCCGAAGGAGTTCTGTTGTTGAAACGTCCGCGCGTCGTCCGCTCAGCCATGGCCTTCATCCCCATCTCAACTTCACGCAACATACTTTTGGTCCCAAGCCCGTCAGAAGCTCGAGACACGTCACGATTGCCAGAGGCACCCCACTGCCGACAACTAATTGACTAATTGAATCCGACTAAAAGTGGACGAGAGCCGGCATGATTCTGGAAATATTTTGATCTGATTGTGGCGACGCACGTGCGACATCGCACGGCACCAAATCCAGAAACGTCGAGATAACAACGGCAAAGCCTTACAATTAACCATGCCATAATGTGGCGCGGTTGCGTTAACCAAGAAACGCTCGTTTTCGGATTTTCTGCTTCCGGTTGCGAATCCGTGACGCCGGCGCGGCAGCCCGCCGAACAAATTTGCGACCGCCGCGCATCGCGCGGATGTCACAGCGACCTCGGGCCGGCTCGGCTCGAGCCTTGCGCCCGCAGAACAGACAGGGCTCTGCCCGGTTTGGTTGCGCGGATCAGGGCGAGGCTACCCCGGGGGAATACAGCAACCCCGGGGGCCTTCATTGCGCGACGTCCTCAGGGGTGCAGGATCACCTTGCCCATCGCCTGGCGGCCGGCCAGCACCTTCAAGGCATCGGCGGTCTGCGCCAGCGGGAAGGTGCGGTCGACATGCGACGACAGCTTGCCCTCCGCGGTCCACTGCACGAGCTTTTCGAGGTTCGCGCGGTTCTTGGCGGGGTTGAGTCGGGTCCAGGCGCCCCAGAACACGCCGCGGATATCACAGCCCTTCAGCAGCGCGAGGTTCAGCGGCATCTTCGGGATGTCGCCGGCGGCGAAGCCGATCACCAGGAACCGGCCCTCCCAAGCGATGGAGCGCAGCGCAGCCTCGGCGTAGGTGCCACCGACGGGATCGAAGATGATGTCGGCGCCCTTGCCGTCGGTGAGCCGCCGCAGCCCCTCCTTGAGATCCTCCTTGGCGTAGTTCAACGTCAGCGTCGCGCCGTGCTGCCTGGCGAATTCGAGCTTCTCGTCCGAAGAGGCACAGGCGATGACCTTCAGCCCCATCAGCTTGCCCAGCTCGCAAGCGGCAAGGCCGGTGCCGCCGGCGGCACCAAGCACGGCCAGCGTCTCGCCCGGCTTCGGACTGGCACGATCCTCCAGCGCATGCAGCGCGGTGCCGTAGATGATGATGATGCCGGCGGCGCGATCGAAATCGAGATTGTCCGGAATCTTGACGATCGACGCGGCCGGCAGCGCGATCTTTTCGCGCGTGCCGTTGTGGCCGCAGGAGGCGACGACACGGTCGCCGACCTTCAGGTCGGTGACGCCATCGCCAACGCTCTCGATGACACCTGCGACCTCTGCGCCCGGCGAGAACGGGAACGGCGGCTTGATCTGGTACTTACCCTGGATCATCAGGATGTCGAAGAAGTTCAGCGCCGCCGCCTTGATCGCAATCACGGCCTCGCCGGGACCGGCCACCGGATCTGGCACCTCGGTGAGGACGAGATCGTCGGGCTGACAGAATTGCGAGCAGAGAATGGCTTTCATGGGCGCTCCTTGGTCGTTGCCGCCGGATCGAGGTCCGGCTTTGGGAACGTCATGCCGGATTTGCCGCCGCGCCACAATCATCATCGGGCCGCGGCATGGGCGCGGCGCCGGCCCGAGGACGCGAAGCGCCGGACAATCCGGCTCTGCGGCCTTTGCAAGCGGTGCATTTAGCCGCTATCCATCGCGACCACGGTCAGCGATTCCGGGCCATTTTCCAGTCACAATATTGGTGGAACGAAGTCGCGGGGGAACTCAACGTATCATGTTGTTCGGGCGATTGTTGACAACGCTGGTCGGCGGCGTGCTGCTGTTCGGAGCTCCGAGCCTCGTCGTGGCACAGAGCGCCGCGCCAAAGGCCGCAGCTCCGCATCCGAAGGCCGCACCGAAATCGGAATCGAAGCCGGCCGTTCCCAGCATCGGCGGCGCGGAACCGACGCTGATCGGACAGTTCGGCGGCTGGGGCGCCTACACCGCGATGCCCGGCGGCAAGAAGGTCTGCTTCGCGCTGGCCAAGCCGACAACCTCCAAGACCAATCCGCCCAACCGTCCGCGCGATCCCGCCTATGCCTTCGTGTCGACCCGGCCCTCCGAGAAGGTCTTCAACGAGGTTTCGATCATGATCGGCTATGCGCTGAAGCCCGGATCCGACGCCGCGGTGGAGGTCGGCGGTGCCTCCTATGCCATGTATACCCAGGGTGACGGGCTCTGGATCAAGAACGCCGCCGAGGAAGAGCGGATGGTCGAGGCCATGCGCAAGGCGCCCGAGGCGGTGGTCAAGGGCGTTTCGGCCAAGGGCACGGAGACCACCGACGTGTTCTCGCTGAAGGGGCTCGCCCAGGCGCTCGACCGCATCGCGCAGGATTGCCGCCGGTAGACGGCGGCCGCCGGTACCGCTCGTCAGGCGGGTCGCATTTGCCGGCCGGATCGTTATATAAACCCGCTGAACGCCTTCGGCCGCCGCGGCCGGGCAGCACTTTGGGCCCCTCGACATGGCAACGACTGCCGGGCTGCGCGACTCATCTGCGCCCCTCGAAAAGACTCCGCTCGAAACCTACGTCCCGCCGGCGAAGCCCTCGCTGATCGGCCTGTCGCGTGCGGAGCTGGCCGCGAGACTGGGCGAGGTCGGAGTACCCGCGCGCCAGCAGAAGATGCGGGTGCAGCAGTTGTGGCACTGGATCTATTTCCGCGGCGCCAGCTCGTTCGACGAGATGACGTCGGTGTCGAAGGACACACGCACCGCGCTGGCCGAGCGTTTCACCGTCGACCGTCCCGAGGTCGTGGCCGAGCAGATCTCCAACGACGGCACCCGCAAATGGCTGCTGCGGCTGCCGAGCGGCGACAATCTGCAGAAGGCCCACGAGGTCGAGTGCGTCTACATCCCCGAGACCGATCGCGGCACCTTGTGCGTCTCGTCGCAGGTCGGCTGCACGCTGAACTGTTCGTTCTGCCACACCGGCACGCAGCGGCTGGTGCGCAACCTCACCGCGGGCGAGATCGTGGGCCAGGTCATGGTGGCGCGCGACCGGTTGAACGACTGGGCCGACCGCGAGACCCCGCTCGGCAACCGGCTCATCACCAACATCGTCATGATGGGGATGGGCGAGCCGCTGTACAATTTCGACGCGGTGCGCGACGCGCTGCTGATCGTCTCGGACAACGAGGGCATCGGCATCTCCCGCCGCCGCATCACGCTGTCGACCTCGGGCGTGGTGCCGAACATCAAGCGCGCCGGCGAGGAGATCGGCGTGATGCTGGCGATCTCGCTGCACGCCGTGCGCGACGAGCTGCGCAACGAGCTGGTGCCGCTCAATCGCAAATATCCGATTGCCGAGCTGCTGCAGGCCTGCCGCGACTATCCCGGCGCCTCCAACGCGCGCCGCATCACCTTCGAATATGTGATGCTCAAGGGCGTCAACGATTCGCTCGATGACGCCCGGCTGCTGGTCAAGCTGCTCAAGGGAATCCCGGCGAAGATCAACCTGATTCCGTTCAATCCCTGGCCCGGTTCGGCGTATGAGTGCTCGGACTGGGAGCAGATCGAGAAGTTCTCCGAATACGTCTTCAACGCCGGCTATTCGTCCCCGGTGCGCACGCCGCGCGGCCGCGACATCCTCGCCGCCTGCGGCCAGTTGAAGTCGGAGACGGAGAAGCTGTCCGCACGGGAGCGCCAGGCGCTGCGTGCGATGGCAATGACGGATTGATTCTTCTAATCCTCGGCGACTTCAAGCAACTCGTCATGCCCGGGCTTGACCCGGGCATCCATCCGCCAGCATGACGCGATCTTGATCGAGTGATGGATGGCCGGGTCAAGCCCGGCCATGACGAGCGAAGAAAACGGAGCCTTGCTTGTCTAACGCGGGTCTAGAGCCATGGCGCTGATCGGCCGTCTCATCGTGATCGCGTTCGCCTTTTTCGCCGCGTGCTTCCTGGCCGGGCTGATCGTCGTGACCGCGATCCTGTTCCCGGAGTTCTCCGATCTCGGCAACGGCCCGATCGATCAGGGCGCGTTCGAAGTCATCATCGGCTTCGGCTTCATCTTCGTGTCGGGGTTCGCGCTGATCCCCGCGCTGCTGATCGCGCTGATCACCGAGGCGTTCTCGATCCGCAGCGTGCTCGCCTACGCGATCGGCGGCGGCGTTGTGGGTGCCGCCTGCTATCTCGGCCTGGTGCCGTTCGATCCCGAGACCTTCCGGTTCGAGGGCATCGTGCGTCGCCATCTCGAGATCCTGACCGGCGCAGGCATCGTCGGCGGACTGGTCTATTGGCTGATCGCCGGCCGCAACGCCGGCCGCTGGCGCGAGCCGTCGCCGCGCCTGCCGCCACCGCCGCCATTGCCGTCGGGATCGCCACGGTGAGCCGCCGGCCTTTCCATCGCCATCCGCTTTCGCTAAACCGCGCGCCATGAACCGGACCGGCCTCTTCATCGCATTGTCGCTCGCGCTCGTCATCGGCGTGCTGTTCGGCGTCTATCCCGAGCTCGACCTCAAGCTGGCCGCGCTGTTCTACGATCCGCGCACGCACAGCTTCCCCGTGAAGCTCGACGGCTATGCCGCGTTCGCGCGCGATGCAGCGATGTGGGTCGCCTGGGGCATCGCACTGCCGTCCATCGTTGCGCTGGTGGTGAAGCTCATCCGTCCCGACCGGCCGCTGCTGGTGAAGGGCCGAACCATGGCGTTCCTGCTGCTGACCTTGTCGCTTTCGGCCGGCGTGCTCACCAATTTCACCTTCAAGTCCTATTGGGGCCGTCCGCGCCCGGTTGTCGTGACCGAGTTCGGCGGCGACATGCAGTTCGTGCCGTGGTGGGATCCGCGCGGCGGCTGCGGCCGCAACTGTTCGTTCTTCTCCGGCGAGGGCGCCACCGCGTTCTGGACCCTGGCGCCGGCCGCGCTGACGCCGCCCGCCATCCGGCCCGTCGCCTACGGCGCCGCCGTCCTGTTCGGCATCGCCACCTCGGTGTTGCGGATGGCGTTCGGCGGACATTTCTTCACCGACATCGCCGCCGCCGGCCTGGTCACCTTCATCGTGATCTGGCTGCTGCACGGCTACATCTACCGCTGGCCGTCCACCCGCCTGACCGACGCCGGCATCGACGCCGCCCTGACCCGGTTTGCCTGGCCGGGCTACCGCCTGATGCGACGGATATTCAGCCGCCGCCAGCCAGACGCCAGCCCCGCGGCCTGAGCGCAGCGAGAAGCCGATTAATCGCGTGCCGATCGGGGCGAAATCTGCTATCCGCGCCCGAATTTCTGAACGATACGGCAATCAACACCGGTTGGACTCTCCCATGACCACGATCCTGAAAAGCCTGCCCAAGGGCGAGAAAGTCGGCATCGCCTTTTCCGGCGGCCTCGACACCAGCGCCGCGCTGCTCTGGATGAAGCAGAAGGGCGCGCGCTGCTTCGCCTACACCGCCAATCTCGGGCAGCCCGACGAGTCCGACTACGACGAGATCCCGCGCAAGGCGCTGAGTTTCGGCGGGGAAAAGGCGCGCTTGGTGGATTGCCGCACCCAGCTGGTGCATGAGGGCATCGCCGCGATCCAGTCCGGCGCCTTCCACATCTCGACCGGCGGCATCACCTATTTCAACACCACCCCGCTCGGCCGCGCCGTGACCGGCACCATGCTGGTCGCCGCGATGAAGGAGGACGGCGTCAACATCTGGGGCGACGGCTCGACCTACAAGGGCAACGACATCGAGCGCTTCTATCGCTACGGCCTGCTGACCAATCCGGACCTCAAGATCTACAAGCCGTGGCTCGACCAGCAGTTCATCGACGAGCTCGGCGGCCGCGCCGAGATGTCCGCATTCCTGACCGCCAACGGCTTCAATTACAAGATGAGCGCCGAGAAGGCGTATTCGACCGACAGCAATCTGCTCGGCGCCACCCACGAGGCCAAGGATCTCGAGAGCCTGAGCAGCGGCATCCGCATCGTCAACCCGATCATGGGCGTGCCGTTCTGGCGCGAGGACTGTGTGGTCAAGCCGGAAACCGTCGTCGTCCGCTTTGAGGAGGGCCAGCCGGTCGCGCTGAACGGCCAGACTTTCGGCGACGCCGTGGCGCTGTTCCTGGAGGCGAACGCGATCGGCGGTCGCCATGGTCTCGGGATGAGCGACCAGATCGAGAACCGCATCATCGAGGCCAAGAGCCGCGGCATCTACGAGGCGCCGGGCATGGCGCTGCTGCACATCGCCTATGAGCGGCTCGTCACCGGCATCCACAACGAGGATACGATCGAACAGTACCGCATCAGCGGCATGCGCCTGGGACGCCTGCTCTACCAGGGCCGGTGGTTCGATTCGCAGGCTTTGATGCTGCGCGAGACGGCGCAGCGCTGGGTGGCGCGCGCCGTCACCGGCGAGGTGACGCTGGAGCTGCGCCGCGGCAACGACTACTCGATCCTCAACACCGAGAGCCCCAACCTGACCTACCAGCCGGAGCGGCTGAGCATGGAGAAGGTCGAGGACGCCGCCTTCACGCCGGCCGACCGCATCGGCCAGCTGACGATGCGCAATCTCGACATCACCGACACCCGCTCCAAGCTGAAGCTCTATTCGGACACCGGGCTGCTGTCGGGTTCGGACGGCGCGGAGATCTTCCAGCTCGGCCACGACAAGGGCTGAGCGAGGCCTGCTGGGCTCGCGCGACAATCACCGGTGCCGTCCCTGCGAACGCATGGACCCACTGGCTGGCGTGGTGAGGGCTGGGTGTCGCTCCAGCCGTCGCAAAACTACACCCTGGGAGTATGTGGTCCCCGCGTTCGCGGGGAACCACACCGAGTGGGACGCGAGAGATTGCCACCTACAAAAATGGCCGGGATTGCTCCCGGCCATTTGCATTCGTCGTTGGGATCAGCTCATCGCGGCGGCGCCACGCCCGGAGGCGGCGGAGGCAGTGCGGCCTGACCGCCGTTGAGCAGCGGCGTGATGCGGCGGACCGTGACGCGCCGGTTGATGCGGCTCGGTCCCTGCGTCTGCTCCTTCAGGTACTGCGCGCCGTAACCCTGCGACGTCAGGTTCTCGGCGGGCACGCCGAACTGCTGCGTGAGCAAGGTGGCGGCCGATTCGGCGCGGCGATCCGACAGAGACAGATTGTCGGTATCGTTACCGACCGCGTCGGTGTGGCCTTCTATCAAGAAGACCTCCCGCGGGTTGCGCTGGATCGCCTGGTTGAGACCGTCGGCGATGACCTGCAGCTTCGCCACCTGGTCGGGACTGATCTCCCATGATCCCGTTTCGAAGGTGATGGTGTTGAGATCGATCGACGGCATCAGCTGGCGCACCGATGGCGAGTAGCGCACCTCGTCCAGCGAATAGCGGCGCTGGACGCGCTCGACAGGCGGCGCGATCAGCGTGTCGTAGATGACATCCGGCGGCGCCTCTTCGGCGTCGACGATGTAGCGGTTGTAGGGGATGCGGATCTCCGGCGGCGGCAACTCGACATAGAAGCCGCCGACCGCAGCCGGATCGCGATAGGTGTTGTCGATGATGATGATCTCGCGGCCGCCGATGTCGCGGCGGATGCGCCGCAACAGCCGGCCGTCGGGCGCGGTGACCGTCACGATCTGGCTGCCGTCGGGACGGATCACGACGGTGCGGGTCTCGCCACGCTCCTGCTGGACGCGGATGTCCCGCGCGCCGTAGCGGAAGCGCTCGAGCTCATCGTGGCGCACGAACTCTTGTCCGCTCGGGTCGCGGACAATGACGCGGCCGGGCTCGTAGATCACCGTGCGACCACCCTCCTGAACCTCGCGGCGCTGGCCGCGGAAGTCTTCCAGCCGCTGCGGCCCGGGCATCGGAGCGCCCGGTGCGATCGGCGTGAGCTGCTGGGGCGTCGGCGGGGGCGGCGCCGGAAGTGGCGCGGCGACCTGCGGCGGCGGCCGATTGGACATGGCCGGGGGACCGGCAGGCGGCACGGCGCCCGGCCCGGCCTGCGGCGCGCCGGCGGGTCCCGGTCCGGGTCCAGCAGCACCGGGACCTGCCGCCGGGGGCGCCGCCCCCGGGGCACCCGGGGCCGTTCCCGGACGTCCGCCGGGCGGGCTGCCAGCGACGGGCGGCGTGCCTTGCTGTGTTGGCGTCTGGGCGGCCGGAGGCGCGGGTGGCGCCGGCGGAGTTCCCGGAGCAGGCGCGACGGTGCCGGCGGGCGGGATCGGAGCCCCTCGCGGCGGGGGTCCGCCTTGCGGGGAACCGGGCGGCGGGCCGCCGGCGCCCGGACGACCGGACGGTGGAGTAGGCGCGGCCGAGGGTTGCGGCGACGGGCCCGCGGCGGGTGGCGGCGAATGGGGCGGTGTTGCGCCAGCCGGAGGCGGCGGGGTTCCTGGCCGCTGATTCGGCGCAGCACTCGGCGGCGGGGGCGGAGCAACCACGGGCGGCGCAGGCGGCGTTGGCCGCGATGGTGCCGCCGCGGGCGGCGGCGGAGCGGGCGGAGTTGCTGGACGCGGAGGCTCGCGCACCACGGGCGGCGGGGCCGGCGGATGCGCCGGAGGCGCTGCGACCGGGGGCGGGGGCGTTGTCGGACGCGGGGGAGCCGCCGGCGGCGGGGGCGCGGGGCGCGGTGGCTCCGCACGGGGTGGCGGCGGGGGAGGCGGCGGCGCGGGACGCGGTGCCGCAGCCGGGGGAGGCGGTGGGGGAGCAGGACGCGGCGGAGCCGCCGCGGGCGGCGGCGCAGGCGGTGCCTGATGGGGCGGTGCAGCGGCCGGCGGCGGGCCAGCCGGCCGCTGAGGCGGGCCTGGCGGTTGACCATGCGGCGGCTGCTTGGGCCGACCGTCCGGGCCGACCTCGCCGCCGGGGCCGCCTGGACCTTGCGCCATGATCATCGGCGCGCTCTGCGCGTGGGAGCCGGAGCTCATCAGTTGCATCGCCGACAGCGCAGTCGTCGCCAGCAGCAGGACGCGAAGTTTGCTCATGTGTCTTGTTTTCCCGGAACGATCTTTTTCAAGCACGGAGAGATCAACGAGTATGGGTTAGGCCGGATTGTGGCGCAGTTCAAATCCGCAGGCGGATTTATTTCGACGCGAAGCCACCACCGCAGGGCCGCCATTCAGGTTTCATTCAGCCTTGATTTTCAAGGGCTTGGCGTAACCGCAGAGATGCGGACCGGCTCGCGGCCAAGCCCTTGGCAGGCGATCATCATGACCGTCCAATCGCGGTCAATCCGTGGCCGGATTCGGTGTGGTGGGACCGAGCGGCCCTCGGCCGGGGATTTCGTCCGGCGTCGGCCCTGGCTGCTCGCGGCGGCGCCGGCGCATCAGGCTCGTACACCGGCGGCGGAATGTCGGGCTGTGGATTGCCGACCGGGTCTTCCTGCGGCGGTTCAACCGGATGGCCCGGCGTCGCCGGCGGAATCTCTGGCGGTTCGATCGGCATCACATCGCGACCTTGCGGTTGTCGCCGAGGTCGGGACGCGTGCCGGTCACCGCGGCCGCCGCCATCTTGACGTAGCTCACGACCGTGCCGGGCGAATCCCAGAACTCGGCGTCATCAGGCGTGATCTTCAACAGGCGGATGTTCGGATCCTCGGCGCTGTCCCACCAGGCCTTAGCCGGCGTCGAGAAGAGCTCCCGGATCTTGCCGCGATCGTTGGAGACGGCTGCCGTGCCCGTCAGCGAGACGTATTTCTGGGCTCCGGCGTCCGCAAACGACAGATTGATCTGCGGCGACCGCGCGATCTCCTCGTCCTTGTGACGCCGCGCGTCGGTGAGGAAATAGATCATGTTCTCGTCGCGCGCGAGATAGGCGCTCATCGGCCGTGCTCGCAGCCTGTCACCGTCGCGGGTGACCAGCATCGCAAATCCGATCTTCTTCATCAGGTCCCAAACGCGATCCTGATCGCGCGCGTCGTCATTGCTCATGGCCGGCTCCCTTGATGTCAGGGCCGACAACGCAGCGTGGGGCGCCGCGTTCCGGACGTAGCAGGGAAAGCGGACGGATGCGCGGTTCAGCCGCGCAGCAGCAGCGTGTTGCTGCGGGTGCGGCCGCTCTCGCGGTAACCGCGGCCGAGCATGTCGGCGAGGCAGTCGTTCTGCCATTCGTCGCGCGACAGATGTTCGATGACCACCGCCCGCGGCCACAAGGCGGCAGGCGCGTCACGGAAGAAGCAGGTCAGCACGCGGTCCTCGAAACCTTCCACGTCGATCTTCAGCGCGTCGACCTTGGTCGCTCCGGCCTGTTCGAGGATGGTCTGCAGCCGCAACGATGGGACCTTGAATGCCTCCGCTCCGGCCTCGCCGATCACGATATGGCTGGCGCCGAGATTGTCACCGTCCGTCTCGATCATCACCTCGCCGTCGCTGTCGCCTGCGGCCGCTGCCACCAGCCTGACCTGGGACAGCGCGGACGCAGCACGGTTGAAGCTCAGCCGCGCATGCGTGACCGGATGCGGCTCCACCGCGATCACGAGGCCGTCGGGCCCGACGTGACGGGCCAGCGGCAAGGCGAACGTTCCGACATTGGCGCCGATATCCACCACCACGCCGCCCTGCGGAACGTGGCTGCGCAGGAAATCCAGCTCCTCGCGATTGTAGTCGGGATTGAACAGCGCCCCGCGCTCGGTCGCACTGAGCTGATGGTAGAAGCGGAAACTGGCGCCCTGATAGCCGACGTCAACGGGGCCCGCCCCGAGCACATTGACGACGCGCGTCAACATCGGCCGGAACGCGCCGCGCTTGAGCCCGGAGCCGTGCGCCAGCCGAATCACCAGCGCCTGGGCGGCGTTGGGAGCGAAGGCACCAAAGGGAGGCGGAGAAGGATCGTTGTCGGGCGTCAAGGTCGCGTCCTGGGCTGAAGGCGACGTGTGATAGCCGGTTTCGCCGCGATCTCCAATGCAGGCCGCGCGGCCGCATTGTGTCGTCAGCGGGACAGTGCTGCGGCAGGGGCCGAGCGGCTCAGGCCGCCCTGCGCTGGCGCAGGAAACGTCCTATGAGGCGACGCTTCCCCTTGCGCGGGATGAGATCGATATCGCTGACGAGCTTGGCGCCGCCCTTGCGCCGCTCGAGCACGATCTTGCGGCTGTGGAAGGCCTCCAGCTCCACCCGGTGCGCCACGCTCACGATGGTCGCCTTCGGCAGCTCGCTCGTCACCATCTCCATCATCTTGTCCTGGCTCTTCTCGTCGAGCGCGGACGTCGCCTCATCGAGCACGACGATGTCGGGACTGTGCAGCAGCAGGCGCGCGAAGGCGAGGCGCTGCTTCTCGCCGCCCGAGAGCGTCTGGTCCCACGGCGCCTCCTCCTCGATCTTGTCCTTGAGATGATCGAGCCCGACCTTGTGCAGGGCTTCGCCGACCTGCGCCACGCTCCAGTCCTCGGCGGCGCCGGGATAGGCGACGGCCCGGCGCAGGCTGCCCGAGGGCACGTAGGGGCGCTGCGGCAGCATGAACAGCCGCCGGTCGGGATGGAAGTTGATGCTGCCGCCGCCCCACGGCCACAGGCCGGCAATGGCGCGCACCAGCGTGCTCTTGCCGGTGCCGGATTCGCCGGCGACCAGGAGGCGCTCGCCGGGATCGACGACGACCTCGGTTTCGCCGACCACGGCGGTGCCGTCGTCGAGCGTCACCTGCAGATCATTCAGACTGAGCATCGCTTCGCCGGCGGTCTCGCCGCGCTTGATGCGGCCAATGCCGTCGCCCCGCTCTGCACGCTCCAGCGCGTCGAGCGACATCATCAGCGAGGCGATGCGGCGGGCACAGGCGTTCCAATCCGCGAGACGCGGATAATTGTCGACCAGCCAGCCGAACGCAGTCTGAACGATCGTGAACGCGCTCGCGGCCTGCATCACCTGCCCGAGCGTCATGCTGCCGTCGAGAAATTTCGGCGCGCACAACAGCAGCGGCACGACCGGAGCGATGAGGCTCGAGCCCTGCGACACCAGCGTGGTGCGCATGTGCTGGCCGGCGAGCCGCGCCCATTGCTGCAGCACGTTGCCGAACGTTCGGTCGATGCCGGCGCGCTCTTCGGTCTCGCCGCCGAGCAGGGCGATGCTCTCGCCGTTTTCGCGGACGCGGGTCAGAGTATAGCGGAAATCGGCCTCGGCCTGGTTCTTGTCCTCGGACACCTGCACGAAGCGGCGGCCGATCGTCATGATCGAGCCCGAGGCGATGGCGGCGTATACGATCGCGGCAATGACCAGAAAGCCCGGAATAGTGATCTCGGTCGCGCCGAGATGCAACGTCAGCGCGCCGCCGATGGTCCAGAGCACGACGATGAACGTCGCGGCCGACAGCAGCGCAGAGGTCACGCCGGCGATGAAGTCGACCGGCGAATCGGTTGCGACGCGCAGGTCCTCGGCGATCCGGTATTCCGGATTCTTGTGGTCGCCGCTGACGAGATTGAGCTGATAGTAGCGCCCGCTGGTCAGCCAGCGGGTGATGACGCTGTTGGTCAGCCACGCGCGCCAACGCCGCTGGATCGCCATCCGCGCATAGACCTGGGCGACGCCGAGGATGACGCTGCCGATCGCGAGCGGGAAGAAGATCGCGGTGAGATGAAAGACGGTCGCCGAATCGCGTTTCTCGATCGCGTCGAAGATCGACCGATTCCAGACGTTGATGCCGTACTGAAATCCGACAGTCGCAACGATCAGGACCAGCAGCCCGATCGTGAACGCCCACGCCAGACGGTCGCCGCTCCGGCCCCAGTAACCGCGGGCGCTGATCCAGAACCGGGTCAGCAGATAGCGCTTGCGCAGTTGCTCGCCCTCTTCGGGCGACAGCTCCGGATCAGGCTCCACCAATTCGGGCGGCGGCGGCTCGACCTCAGCGCCATTCTCGGCCGCGATCTCGATGATCGGCGCCTTCTCGGGCGCCTGTGCCCCCGGCCGCGCGATGTCCTGAATCTGTCCCATGGCGCGATAACAGCAACGCAACCAGAAGGTTCCCGTCCGGGTTCCCGCGCAATGCGTGCCGGTCTCACGGCACCTGCGTGTTCGGCGCCATGGGTGGGGCGCGATACAGCGGCACCGGAACGACCTTGTGCAGCACGCGCGACAATTCCTCGATCGAATAGGGCTTGCGCAACAGCTCGAAGCCATGCGTGCCCTGCTGCACCAGCACATGGCTGTAACCGCTCGCGAGCACGACCGGCACGTTGAGCTCGAGCCGCCTGATTTCCTCGGCAAGTTCCAGCCCGGTCATGCCGGGCATCACGACATCGGTGAAGACGACGTCGAACCGGCTGGTGCCGCCGATCAGCTCCTCCAGCGCGTCCCGGGCGTTGTCGACCAGCGTGGTCCGATAGCCGAGCTCGGCCAGCGCTTCGGTCGCCGACCTGCCGACGTCGATGTTGTCCTCGACCACCAGCACCGACATGCCTCGACCGCCGATCGGCTCGGCAGGGCTGCCGTCCTCGCCGCGCTGCACCTGGGCTGGAGCGACGCGCGGCAGATAGAGCGTGAACGTCGCGCCGCGGCCCTTCTCGCTCGTGACCCCGATTTCGCCGCCGGACTGCTTGGCGAAGCCGAACACCTGCGAGAGGCCGAGGCCGGTGCCCTGGCCGATGGTCTTGGTCGTGAAGAACGGCTCGAAGATGCGTCCGAAATGCTCCGACGGGATGCCGACGCCGGTGTCCTGGACGTTGATGGCGACATAGCCCAGCGGCGGACGGTCATGCGGCGCCGCCGGAGTCGGCAGCGCCGCTGCGGGGGCGACGGTGATGCTGAGACGTCCCTGGCCGGCCATTGCGTCGCGGGCATTGACGGCCAGGTTGATCAGCGCCGTCTCGAACTGGCCAGCGTCGGAATTGACGTAGCACGGCTCGTCGGGAACGGAGATCACGACCTCGACGCGTGACCCGACCAGGGTCTTGGTCATGTCGCGCAGGGCGACGACGCTGCGGCCGATGTCGAACACCTCGGGCTTCAGCGTCTGGCGCCGGGCGAACGCGAGGAGCTGCGACGTGAGCTTCGATGCGCGCGCCACCGTATCCGAGATCGCGTCGATATAGCGCTGCCGCCGTTCGTCAGCCAGATCCGGCCGGCGCAACAGGTCGGCCGAGGCCCGGATCACGGTCAGCAGATTGTTGAAGTCGTGCGCGACGCCGCCGGTCAGTTGTCCCAGCGCCTCCATGCGCTGGCCGTGCTTGAGCGCATCCTCGGCCTCGAGGCGGCGGGCGGCCTCGACATGCAGGCGCTCGGTCCGCCGCTGGGCAAGGGTCAGGAAGACGACGAGCAGCGCGGTGGCCGGGATGCCGAAGATGAGGTGCCGGCCGATCGTGCCGAGCCAGCGGTTGCGGATGGTCGACGTCGCCAGCCCCGCCGAGACGTAGACCGGATAGCCGCCGAGCCGCTGATACCCGACGAGACGCTCGACGCCATCGACCGGCGAGATCTCGGTGACGAGCTGCTCCGCATCTGCGGCCCCGGCGGGAATGTCGCTGGGCCCTGCAGCCGCACCTCTCCCGCCGCCCGGGAAGCGCGCCAGGATGAGACCATCGAAGCGGCGCAGCGCGAAGTAGCTGCCGGGCGCCCGGCCGATCCGGGCGTAGAAGTGCTCGAAATAATCCGGCAGCACCGAGGCCTGGATGACACCGGTGAAGCTGCCGTCGTCGCTCTGGCGGCGGCGGCTGATGCTGAAGAACGGCGCGCCCTGATAGGGCGGCCGCGGCGTCAACCGCGCGCCGATGAAGGTGCCGATGCTGTCCTTGACGTGGGCGCTGAAGTAGTCGCGGTCGAGGAACGTCATGTCCGGCGCCGGATAGATCATGCTGTTGACCAGCGGCCGGCCATTGGCGTCGAACACCCAGGCGGACTTCATCTGCGGCAGCGCGTCCGACAATTGTCGCAACCGGGCGTGCAGCGCCTGCTCGCGCGCCTTGATGTCGGCATCCGACAGGTCGCGGACGACCTCGTCGATCTCCGAGAGGCTGCGCTCGATGGTCTCGAACACCTTCAGCGCGTGCTCGTGGACGATTTCGAGCGAGCGGCTGATCTCGCGATCGGCCTCCTCATATGTCGTGCCGTGGGAGACGTAGGCCGCGATCACGAACAGAGCGACAGGAAGCGCAAGTGACGCGACCATCATCCAGCGCAGCATCGTCAGCGATTTGCGTTGTGCGGTCTGCACGGTCGCTCCGGCCTCAAAGGGCCACAAGCTTAACGCAATCGACGGCGGCTACAAACTCGCTGCGCCCGGAACTTGTGCCGGTTCCGGGCGCATGATCGGTAAAGCTGTCCGCCCGGCTAGATCTGCCGCTCGACCAGCTTGAACTTGAGTTCCGCGATCGCCTCGGCGGGGTTCAGCCCCTTCGGGCAGGCCTTGGCGCAGTTCATGATGGTGTGGCAGCGATACAGCCGGAACGGGTCCTCGAGATTGTCGAGCCGCTCGCCGGTGGCTTCGTCGCGGCTGTCCTTGACCCAGCGCGTCGCCTGCAGCAGCGCGGCGGGTCCGAGATAACGCTCGCTGTTCCACCAGTAGCTCGGGCACGAGGTCGAGCAGCAGGCGCACAGGATGCACTCGTAAAGGCCGTCGAGCTTCTCGCGATCCTCGTGGCTCTGCCGCCATTCCTTCTGCGGCGTCGGCGAGGTCGTCTTCAGCCAGGGCTCGATCGAGGCGTATTGCGCGTAGAAATTGGTGAGGTCGGGCACCAGGTCCTTCACGACGGGCTGATGCGGCAGCGGATTGATCTTGACCGCGCCGTCCTTCACGTCGTGCATCGAGCGGGTGCAGGCCAGGGTGTTCTGGCCGTCGATGTTCATCGCGCAGGAGCCGCACACGCCCTCGCGGCAGGAGCGGCGGAAGGTCAGCGACGGATCGATGTGGTTCTTGATCCAGATGAGGCCGTCGAGCACCATCGGGCCGCAATCGTTGACGTCGACGTAGTAGGTGTCGACGCTCGGATTCTTGCCGTCGTCCGGATTCCAGCGATAGACCTTGAACTCGCGAACCTCGGTGGCACCGGCCGGCTTGGGCCAGGTCTTGCCACCGGTGATCTGAGAATTCTTTGGAAGTGCGAACTCAGCCATTTCGGAAGGCCTTCTTGGGTTTGACGGTCGGGCTCAGGTCACACGCGATCAGTACACGCGCGCCTTCGGCGGAATGTACTGCACGTCGTTGGTCATGGTGTAGTTGTGCACCGGGCGGTAATCGATCGTCGTCTTGCCGTCCTTGCTGTCGATCCACGCCAGCGTGTGCTTCATCCAGTTCGTGTCGTCGCGATCCGGAAAATCCTCGCGCGCATGGGCGCCGCGGCTCTCGGTGCGATTGACGGCCGAGTCCATCGTCACGACCGCCTGCGCGATCAGATTGTCGAACTCGAGCGTCTCGATCAGGTCGGAATTCCACACCAGCGAGCGGTCGGACACCGCGATGTCGCCGATGCCGCCATACACCTTGTGGATCAGGTTATGGCCTTCCTGCAGCACCTCGCCGGTGCGGAACACGGCGCAGTTGGTCTGCATCACGTTCTGCATGCTCTCGCGCAGCTTCGCGGTCGGCGTGCCGCCGGAGGCATGGCGATAATGGTCGAGCCGGCCGAGCGCCTTGTCGGCGGAGTCCTTCGGCAGGTCCGGCTGCTTGCCGTTCGGCGTCAGCTTCTCCGCCAGTCGCAGCGCCGCCGCGCGGCCGAACACCACGAGGTCGATCAGGGAGTTCGAGCCGAGCCGGTTGGCGCCGTGCACGGAGACGCAGGCGGCCTCGCCCACCGCCATCAGGCCGGGGACGATCGCGTTGTCGTCGCCGTCCTTCTTGGTCAGCACCTCGGCGTGATAGTTGGTCGGGATGCCGCCCATGTTGTAGTGCACCGTCGGCACGATCGGGATCGGCTCGCGGGTGACGTCGACATTGGCGAAGATCTTGGCCGATTCGGAGATGCCGGGCAGACGCTCGGCCAGCACCTTCGGATCGAGATGGTCGAGATGCAGGAAGATGTGGTCCTTCTTCCGGCCGACGCCGCGGCCTTCGCGGATCTCGATGGTCATCGCGCGGGAGACGACGTCGCGCGAGGCGAGGTCCTTGGCAGATGGCGCGTAGCGCTCCATGAAGCGTTCGCCCTCGGCGTTGACGAGATAGCCGCCTTCGCCGCGCGCGCCTTCGGTGACCAGACAGCCGGAGCCGTAGATGCCGGTCGGGTGGAACTGCACGAACTCCATGTCCTGCAGCGGCAGGCCGGCGCGCAGCGCCATGCCGCCACCGTCACCGGTGCAGGTGTGCGCCGAGGTGCAGGAGGCAAAGGCGCGTCCATAGCCGCCCGTCGCCAAGATCGTGGTCTGTGCGCGGAAGCGGTGCAGCGTGCCGTCGTCGAGCTTCAGCGCGATGACGCCACGGCAGACGCCCTGGTCGTCCATGATCAGGTCGATGGCGAAGAACTCGATGAAGAACTCCGCGGCGTGCCGCAGCGACTGGCCGTACATCGTGTGGAGCATCGCGTGGCCGGTGCGGTCGGCGGCGGCGCAGGTGCGCTGCGCCTGGCCCTTGCCGTAGTCCAGGGTCATGCCGCCGAACGGCCGCTGGTAGATCTTGCCGTCCTCGGTGCGCGAGAACGGCACGCCCCAATGCTCGAGCTCATAGACGGCCTCGGGCGCGTTGCGCACCATGTATTCGATCGCGTCCTGGTCGCCGAGCCAATCCGACCCCTTGACGGTGTCGTACATGTGCCAGCGCCAGTCGTCCTGGTGCATGTTGCCGAGCGAGGCCGAGATGCCGCCCTGCGCCGCCACGGTGTGCGAGCGGGTCGGAAACACCTTGGTGATGCAGGCGGTGCGCAGGCCCGCCTCGCTGCAGCCGACGACGGCGCGCAGGCCCGCGCCACCGGCACCGACCACGACGACGTCGTAGGTGTGGTCCTCGATCGGATAGGCTTTTCCGTTCGTCGCGGGCGCGCCGTTCGCGCTGCCATTTGCTCCGCCGGCCATGGGCTAGACTCCAGTGGACAGTTTGATGAGGGCGTAGATCGAGGCGAGCGCCACGGTCACCGCAAAGAAGTTATTGGCCATGATCGCAACGAGCTTGAGCGGCTCGCTGTGGACGTAGTCCTCGATCACGACCTGCATGCCGATCTTCATGTGCCAGCAGCTCGCGATCACGAACAGCAGCATGATCACGGCGATCGGAATCGAGCCCAGGATCTGGACCGCGCCGGCCTGGTTGCGGCCGAGCAGCATGATCACGACCACGACGACCGGCACGATCAGCAGGGTCATGGCGACGGCGGTGATGCGCTGGCGCCAGAAGTCGCCGGTGCCGGAATGCGCTGCGCCGAGGTTGCGGACGCGGCCGAGCGGGGTCCGCATCGATTTCGCGCGTGCGTTGCTCATCGGCCGCCTCCCACCGCGTAAGCCACGATCCACACCAGGACGGTCAAGGTGATGCCGCCGATCAGGGCACCCCAGGTCAGCGCCTCGCGCTCATTGGGCTTGAAGCCGTAGCCGAGGTCCCAGACGAAGTGGCGGATGCCGGACAGCAGGTGGTGCAGCAGCGCCCAGGTGTAGCCGAACACGATCAGGCGGCCGAGGAAGCTGCCCATGAAGCCCTGGACGTAGGAGTAGGCGCTGGGACCAGACGCGGCGGCGATCAACCACCAGGCCAGCAGCAGCGTCCCGAAATATAGTGCAACCCCGGTGGCGCGATGGACGATCGAGAGGATCATCGTCAGCGTCCAGCGGTAGGTTTGCAGATGCGGCGAAAGCGGTCGTTCGATCCTGGCTGTCATTGGTTGCTTTGATGATTTCTTGTGGGCCGTGAACGCGGGGGGCTTGCGGCCGTGTGGATCGGCAAGGCGGCCTTTATTTACGGAGAAGGAACAGGCGTTGCAACGAACAAATCGCTCAAAATAGAACGCGGATTCAGTACTAGGCGGCCCGAAGGAAAAGGATCAATCGCCGCCGTGGTATACCAGAAACCGGTCGCGACTTGATGCAGCGAACCACTATTCATTGCTACCTCCTCTCCCAGGCCGTTGCCAACGTGGCGGAACAGCTGAATAGCGCCGATCGCCGAGCACTGATTCACCGCTTAACGATGGTCCTGAGCGAGCGGTTTCGCGACAACAGCCAGCGCCATCTGATGATTCTGCAAACCTGCCCGGAGCGATACGCGGAGCAACAACCTGTCTCGGCGCCGGCCCGCGCGGCAGCAAAAGCGCCTCGATCTCCCGCGTTCCTCGCCGCGCACATGGCCCTCCGCCGGTCGATTTTGCCGCATGTCGCCACCCGGCGAAGCAGCCTAGTCTCAACGAGGTGCAACAGACGCGGTGCAGGGAGCCTCGATGCCGCTGCCGACGGTGCGACCGACAGCCACTGAACGCCCGGCGGAACTGCCGGCGCGCAAGGTGTCGTCGCACGAGCCCGTCGAGGAGCCCCTGACCTGCGTGCTCGGCTTCGCCGCCGCCGGCCTGTTCGCCGCCTGTCTCGCGCTGGCCATCCAGCATGAGATTGCCTCGCTCGCCGTGCTCGAATTCGTGCTGATCTGCGCCGCGCCGCCGCTGGCCGCGCTCGCCGGCCTCGCGATCGGACGACGGCGCTAGGCCGCCGTCACTTCGTATAGATGTCCTTGTACTGATCACGCAGCACGTTCTTCTGCACCTTGCTCATCGCATTGCGCGGCAGCTCGTCGACCACGAACACGCGCTTGGGCATCTTGAATTTCGCCAGTCGGCCGTCGAGACCCTTGAGCACGCCGGCCTCGCTGACATCAGCGCCGGGATGGCGCACCACGACCGCCGTGACACCTTCGCCAAAATCGGGATGCGGCACGCCGATGACGGCGGACTCGACCACGCCCGGCATGGCGTCGATCTCGCTCTCGATCTCCTTCGGATAGACGTTGAATCCGCCGGAGATCACGAGGTCCTTGCCGCGTCCGACGATGTGGACGTAGCCCTGTTTGTCGATCTTGCCGAGATCGCCGGTGATGAAGAAACCGTCGTCGCGGAATTCCGACTTGGTCTTCTCCGGCATGCGCCAATAGCCCTTGAACACGTTCGGGCCCTTCACCTCGATCATGCCGATCTCGTCGCGCGCCAGCTCCTTCGCGGTCTCCGGATCGGTGACGCGCACCGAGACTCCGGGCAGCGGGAAGCCGACCGCGCCGGGCACGCGCTCGCCCTCATACGGGTTCGACGTGTTCATGTTGGTCTCGGTCATGCCGTAGCGCTCGAGCACGGCATGGCCGGTGCGCGCGAACCATTCGCGGTGCGTGTCGGCGAGCAGCGGCGCCGAACCGGAGACGAAGAGACGCATGTGACTGGTCGTCTCCTTCGACAGCCGCGGGTTCTGCAACAGCCGCGTGTAGAAGGTCGGAACGCCCATCAGCACGGTGGCGCGCGCCATCAGATTGATGATCAGGTCGGGATCGAGCTTGGGCAGGAAGATCATCGAGGCCCGCGCGAACAGCGTCACGTTGCTGGCCACGAACAGGCCGTGGGTGTGATAGATCGGCAGCGCGTGGATCAGCACGTCGTCCTTGGTGAAGCGCCAGTAGTCGATCAGGGTCAGCGAGTTCGAGGCGAGATTGTCGTGAGACAGCATCGCGCCCTTGGAGCGGCCGGTCGTGCCCGACGTATAGAGGATCGCCGCCAGGTCATCGGCGCCGCGCGACACGGTGGTGAACGCCTTGTCGGCCTTGTCGGCCGCTTCGGTCAGCGAGCCCCTGCCCGACGCATCCAGCGTCTCCACCTTGGCGCCGACCTTGGCCGCAAGCGCACCGATGCCCTCGGCTTTCGACGGATCGCACACCACCACGGTCGGCTCGGCGTCGCCGATGAAATAGTCGAGCTCGTTGAGCGTGTAGGCGGTGTTGAGCGGCAGATAGACGCCGCCGGCGCGGACCGTGGCGAGATAGAGCACCAGGCCGGACACCGACTTCTCGGTCTGTGCCGCGACGCGATCGCCGGGCTTGACGCCACGGGCCACCAGCACGTTCGCCATCTGGCCCGCGCGCGCGATCAGATCGCCGTAGGTGATGCGCCGGCCGTCATGGGTCTCGATCGCGAGACGGCTGGGATCGTCGAGACCGTCGAACAGGCGGGAGAACAGATTGGCGTTGGCGGCTTGGTTCATGCGACATTCCCCTGGAGCGGTGGCCCGCCGGCAGTGCCAGCCTGCGGAACATGATGCTCGACGAAGACGAAAAGGGCTGGGACGGCGGATGGCACCGGCGATGTCGCCAGGGTTGCCGTCTCTGATCGAGGCTGCCTTAGCAAAAACGCCCTTTCAAAGGCAACGGGAGACGCCAAGATATGACCAAAGGGAAACGGATCGCGTGGATCACGGGCGGCGGCACGGGCATCGGCGAGGCCGGCGCGCTGGCGCTGGCGTCCGATGGCTGGACGGTCGTGGTGTCGGGCCGTCGCAAGGCGGCGCTCGACTCCGCGGTGGCGCGGATCGCGGCGAGCGGCGGCACGGCCGAAGCTGCAGTGCTGGACGTCGCCAAGGCGGCGGACGTGCAGGCCGCCGCCGATGCCATCCTGATGCGGCACGGCCGCATCGATCTCCTGGTGAACTCCGCCGGCGTGAACGTACCGAGGCGGCGCTGGGACGACATGACGCTCGACGGCTGGAACCAGCTCGTCGAGATCAATCTCAACGGCGTGCTGTATTGCATGAAGGCAGTGCTGCCGGCGATGCGCGCGCAAGCGGACGGCACCATCATCAACGTCTCGTCCTGGGCCGGGCGCCACGTCTCGAAGATGCCGGGGCCGGCCTACACCTCGACCAAGCACGCGGTGCTGGCGCTGACGCACTCCTTCAACATGGAAGAATGTGTGAATGGCTTGCGCGCGTGCTGCCTGATGCCGGGCGAAGTCGCGACGCCGATCCTGGAGCAGCGCCCTGTGGTGCCGAGCGCGGAGGAGCAGGCGCGGATGCTGCAGCCGGAGGATCTCGGCCGCACCATTGCTTTCGTCGCGAACATGCCGCCGCGCGTGTGCATCAACGAGATCCTCATCAGCCCGACTTGGAATCGGGGGTTCATCCAGACGCCGGGCAACAGGGATTGAGGGGGCTTGCATATCAAACATGCCGAACGTTCCCTACAACGACAGAGGACCTCGGGCCTGGTCTCACGGGATAACCACTGTCGGGCGGGCCTATCACGCGCGACCCCACCGGTGTCGTCCCCGCGAACGCGGGGACCCATACCGCGTGATGTCTGAAACAGGCAGGCGGCCAGTATCGAGCACGACAACTTAGCCCTGTGGTTATGGGTCCCGGATCTGCGCGCTTCGCGCTTGTCCGGGACGACAGTGGAGGTTGGCGCATCGAGCGCCGCCTCCGAAAAGCAGATTGAAATCGTGCGGTCTCATCCTCGCGACACGGTGCGCCCGAGCTGTGCTGAAACTCATCGCCCTCAAACAAACAGAGGGCGCAGGGAAGGCCGGGCGCTGGCCGCGCCCGTGGCCCGCCTGCGAAAGAAAATGCAGGCGGCAGGTACCACAGGTCTGGCCGAACACACCCGGCCCTCCCTGCGCAACGGTTTTAACGGCTGCTTCGCGTTCTCCCTGGTGCGCCGGCTTGCTGGCCACCATCACGAGCGCGACACGCCAGGGCATCGCCACCCGCTTGATATCAGCGTCGGGATATCAGGACCGCGCGACTTGACCGTGCGTGCATCGCCGTTCGTCCGCGCAGACGGATCCACGCTGCAGCCACACACGCCCATCGCATCCCACTGCCAACGTCTCGTGACGGTCGCGACACGCCCCTCATGCGGCAGCAGGGACGCGCGGAAATGTGCAGGTGATTTGCCCGACGGCGCAAGGCCGAATATCGCGACAAACTAACACGACGGGCAGTTTGCGCATGGGAGGGATGCGAGCGACGTCAGGCGATCTCGCATGAGACCGACAGCCACATCGTCCGCTTCTACGGCCGAGACCTCGGCTTCATCGACCGCGACCGCCGTTTCCTGCGCTTTGCTCCGCCGCGTGCGCGGCTCCGCGTCGCGCAGGAAACGGCGGAGACAAAACAGCAGTGATCGAATACTGTCAGGAGTCAGCCCGGTCCAAAATGTCAGGGATCAACCCGGTCGGTCAGGGCGATGAATCCAGTGGCGCGCGTCGTACGATCAGCAAAACGGCTGGCCCGTCGCTATCAAGACATGGGCATCGACTCTCATCGACAGCGGAATTCGTGGCCCCCCCACCCCCGACCCCTCCCCGCAAGGGGGAGGGGTGCGCACCGCGGTTGGAATTGGCGGGCGAGGTTCAAACGCTCAAGGATCGATCAGGCAATCTGCACCCGCCCTCAGAACGACGTGCCGCCGCCGAACCGGAATTCCTGGGTGACGTCGTATTTGCCCTTGGACAGCGGCACCGCGTAGTCGAAGCGGAGCGGGCCGAACGGGGAGGCCCAGATCAGGCCGACGCCGACGGAGGAGCGCACGACCTTGCTGTCGTCATACAGCATGCCGCATTTGCAGGCGGCCGAGTTGACCTCGCCGGTGGCGGCCCAGGAGGTCGGGCCCTGATAGCCCCACAGCGAGCCGGCGTCGGCATAGACGGCGCCCTTGAGGCCGACTTCCTTGGGCAGGAACCAGAACGGCATCTGCAGCTCGGCGGAGGCGCCCCAATATTTGGTGCCGCCCAGCGAATCGCCGGTGGCGCCGAGGCTGCGATAGGTGATGTCGCGCGGCCCGATGCCGTTGGACGCGAAGCCGCGCACCAGCGTCGGGCCCATCTGGTAGTGGTCGAGCATGCGCAGGTCCTTGTCGCCGATCTTGTTCAGCATGCCGCCCTGCAGATGGATGACGCTGACGATATCGGCGACCAGCGGGGTGTAATATTTCGCGTCCACCGCCGACTTCAGATAGCTGACATTGCCGCCGACGCCGGCGAAATCCTGCCGCCAGTCGATCAGCAGGCCGTCGGTCGGGTTCTTGGTGTTGTCGAGCGTGTTGTAGGTCAGAGTGTAGCCGAGCGCCGAGGTCAGCGCGGCGCCGTCATTCAGCTCCTTGCGCACCGCCAGGCTGGATTCGCCGTCGCCGTAGCAGCCATAGCCATAGACGCCGGAGCTGGTCGCGTTGGTCGGATCGACGCCGCCGAGCACGCTCTGGATATAGGCCGGGGTCGGATTGAAGGCGAGCAGGCCGTTGGCGTTGTTGTTGTTGCAGTTCGCCAGATAGGACGGCAGCGTGATCTCCTGCCGGTACAGCGAGTAGCGCAGCTGCAGCGACAGGTCCTCGCGCAGCTGGAAGCCGAGCCGCGGGCTGAAGCCGATCGTGCGCGTGCCGTAGCTCGTATAGCTGTTGGCGAGCTGCTGACGATAGGAGACGTCCAGCCCGAGCGCCACGCGGTAGTCCAGCAGATAGGGCTCGACAAAGGACAGCGACACGCCGCGGGTATATTGTCCGTAGGTGACCGCCGCCTTGGCGTACAGGCCGCGGCCGAGGAAATTGCGCTCGGAGATCGAGACCTCGGCCAGGGCGCCGTCGGTGGTGGAATAGCCGCCCGAGATCGAGAAATCGCCGGTCGACTTTTCCTCCAGATTGACCACGAGGATGACGCGATCGCTCGACGAGCCCGGCTCTGCGGTGATCTTCACGTCCTTGAAGAAATCCAGGTTCTTCAGCCGGCGCTCGGCACGGTCGACCAGCGCGCGGTTGTAGGCGTCGCCCTCGGACAGATCGAACTCGCGCCGGATCACATAGTCGCGGGTGCGGGTGTTGCCGCGGATGGTGATGCGCTCGATATAGGTGCGTGGGCCCTCGTCGACCTGGAACACGATCGCGACCGTATGCGCTTCCAGATTGCGGTCGCCGCGCGGACGCACGACGGCAAAGGCAAAACCGCGACGCGAGGCCTCGATCTGCATCTCCTCGACCGACTTCTCGAGCTGCTCGACGTTGTAGAGCGCGCCGACATTGACGCGCGAATAGCCGCGCAGCGTGTTGGCGTCGAGCGCCGCGACGCTCGACTGGAACTGCACCGAGCTGACGCGGTATTGCTGGCCCTCCTCGATCTGGAACGTGACCAGGAAGCCCTTCTGGTCCGGATCATATTCGCTGAGCGCCGCGACGACCTGAACGTCGGCATAGCCGTTCTTCAGATAGAACCGGCGAATCAGGTCTCGATCGGCCTCGACGCGATCGGGGTCGTAGACGTCGTTGTTGCCGAGAAAGCTGAGCCAGTTCGATTCGTGGGTCTTGATCACGTCGCGCAGGCGCGCGGCGGAATAGGCGTTGTTGCCGACGAAGCTGATCGACTTCACGCCGGTCTTGACGCCCTCTTCGATGGTGAAGACGAGATCGACGCGGTTGTTGGGCTGCTCGATGATCTCGGGCGTGACGCGGACGTCGTAGCGGCCGGAGCGGCGATAGATCTCGGCGATGCGCTGCGCGTCGGACTGCACCATCGGACGGGACAGCGTGCCGCGCGGCTTCGACTGCACTTCCGCCGTGAGCTGCTCGTCCTTGACCTTCTTGTTGCCCTCGAAGGCGACGCGGCCGATCACGGGATTCTCGACAACGCGCACGATCAGCCGGCCGCCCTGCCGGTCGATCTTCACGTCGGCGAACAGGCCGGTCTCGACCAGCGCCTTGAGACCGTCGTCGACCTGGCCGGCATCCAGCGTCCCGGACGGGCCGGGCTTGAAGTAGGAGCGGATGGTGTCGGATTCGACGCGCCGGTTGCCCTCGACGGTAATCAAAGTAGCAACCGCGGCCGGCGCAGCCATGGCGATGCAGGGCGGCGCGGTCATTGGCAGGGCCAGCATGATCAGGGCAAACACGCCCGGCAGTCTCAGACGCATCATCGACGCTCTTTCGAAAGTCAGAGTCCTCGGCGCGCACGCATTCGCCGGCACGCCACGGGAATCGCTGATGCCCGCCAATCATGGTCGCGATGCGCCGATCTCGTTTCGCGAAATGTCTGATGATTCTGGATGTGGCTGATTATGTCCGGCCAGACAAGATTCTCGGCCCGGCGGGTCGACAAAGCGTGCGACACGCTAATAAGTGCGTCGGCCGCGCTGCGACCGGAAAGCCACGGCGGAGGCGGACATCTCCGTTAAGCAATTGGTCCATCCACGCCGCACTCGGTGGCTTCCGAAATCAAATTCTACAAATCTTCGGAAGTTGGCAATACAAGGGAAAAACCAGGGTGCTAATTGACCATCACCCGAACTAAGCCCCCAAGTAGTTCGGCCAAGGCCCGGTGCGCGCAGATTCCCATTGATATTCCGGCGCACCGGGCCGCCCGTTTTTGTCATCTGCGGCGGTGCTTATGAATGCGCCCTCTCCCCTTGTGGGAGAGGGCATGTATGAGCGTGCGGCAGGCGCGGTTGAGTGAGGGGTATCTCTCCACAAGTTCAGCCCGTGGAGAGACCCCTCCTCACCCAACCGCGCTCGCGGATGGGCCAGCGATGCCCTCTCCCACAAGGGGCGAGGGCGCTGTATCGGGCAGCGCGCTGGCGGCGGCTTGGGCCTAGCCAAATGAGACGGTTCCCTCCGCCCCCCGAATCACCACAATGTCCGCCGCTGTTGCGAAATTGCCTCTGGATCGGGGCGGGAAAACCGATCAAAACGGGCGGCAGCGCCGATGGTTAATCGCGTCTTAACCTCGCCCCACCTATGGTGACCGCTAAAGGCACCGGTTCATGGGCGATCGGCGGCTTCCACTGGTTTGGCGCGCGTTTTACGTATGGCAATGACCGCTTCATCCCCCGCGCCCGCTGGCGCCAGCCATTCGGAGAGCGAACGCTCGCCGTTTGCGCGGCTGAACGAGCTGCTCGCCCCCTACAAGCCGGGCAAGCCGATGATCACGCTCGCCGTCGGTGAGCCGCAGCATCCGGTGCCGGGCTTCGTCGGGCCGGTGCTGGCCCAGCACATCGCCGAGTTCGGCCGCTACCCCGCGGCCAAGGGCATCGAGCCGTTCCGCAAGGCGGCCGCCGGCTGGCTGTCGCGCCGATTCGCGCTGCCGCGCGCTGTTGATCCCGAGCACGAGATCCTGGTCCTCAACGGCAGCCGCGAGGGCCTGTTCTTCGCCGCCCATGCCGCGCTCCGCCATGTCGGCCCGCGCCGCGGCAAGCCCGCGATCCTGATGCCGAACCCGTTCTATCCGGTGTATGGCGTCGGCGCGCGCACCGCCGGCTGCGACTCCATCTATCTGCCGACGACGCGCGAGAACGGCTTTCTGCCGGACCTCGATGCGATCGACGAGGCGACGCTGTCGCGCACGATCGCGTTCTACCTCGCGACGCCGGCCAACCCGCAGGGCTCGGTGGCATCAGCGGACTATATGCGCAAGCTGGTCCGGCTCGCCAACGCCTACGGCTTCCTGATCTTCAGCGACGAATGCTATTCGGAGATCTACACGAAGGCGGCGCCCGGCAGCATGCTGGAGCATGCCGGGCCCGACTACACCAATGTGGTCGCGTTCCAGTCACTGTCGAAGCGCTCCAACGTGCCGGGCATGCGGATCGGCTTCGCCGCCGGCGACCGCCGATTCCTCGCGGGCTTTCACGAGCTGCGCAACGTCGCGGCGCCGCAGGTGCCGGTGCCGCTGCAGCACGTGGCGGTCGCCGCCTATGCCGACGAGGCCCATGTCGAGGAGAACCGGCGGCTGTACCGCGCCAAGTTCGACCTCGCCGACCAGATCATCGGCAACCGCTATGGCTACAGGCGGCCCGATGGCGGCTTCTGCGTCTGGCTCGACGTCACTGAGCGCGGCGGCGACGAGGAGGTGACGTTGCGGCTGTATCGCGACGCCGGCGTGCGCGTGGTGCCCGGCAGCTACCTGGCGCGGCCGCAGGCCGACGGCTTCAATCCGGGCCTCGGCTACATCAGGCTGGCGCTGGTGGCCGATGCCGAATCCACCGGTGAGGCGTTGCACCGGCTGGTCGAGGTCCTGGGATAATCGCGGGGCTGATGCAGATGCCGGCGATCGAACGAGTCATTCCCCTGGTCAACCACCTGCCGACGTCGCTGCGCGACGCGCTGGTGCGGCGGCTGCGCGAGCTCGCGGGCCTCTGCCTGATCGCGCTGTGCGGCGTGGCCGCGGCGGCGCTGATGACGTGGTCGGTGCAGGACCCCAGCCTGAGCCACGCCACCTCGCGCGCGATCCGCAACATCGTCGGCTATCCCGGCGCGATCAGTGCCGATCTGCTGATGCAGATCCTCGGTCTCGGCTCGATCATGGCGATCCTGCCGCTTTCGATCCGCGGCTGGCGGATGATGACGCACCGGCCGTTCGACCGCGAGGCGCTCCGCTTCGGCGCCTGGGTGCTCGGCGCCGTCATCGCCGCCGGCTTTGCCAGCTGCTGGCCGCGCTCGCATGCCTGGCCGCTGCCGACCGGTCTCGGCGGTGTCGTCGGCGATGCCATGGTGCGCGCACCGGCCGTGGTGTTCGGACCGCCCGGCGTGATCTATCGGCTGGTGCTCGGCGCCCTTCTTCTGGTTGCCATGATCGGCTGCCTGCTGGTGGCCGGCGGCATGGGCGCGAAGGAAGCCGATCCGAGCCTGCTCGCGGACGAGGACGACGACACGCCGCTGGCCGACCCCGAGGACGACGACGACCGCAAGGCGATCCGGCTCGGCTGGGTGTTCCACGCCATCATGAGCGCCAAGGCGCAGGTCGTCTGGTTCCTCAGCACGGCCTACCGCGCGCTGGTGTCGTCAGGACCGCAGCCGCGCGCCGCCGCCGCAGGCCGGCAGGAGCCGAGCCTCGGCCGCGGCCAGGGCAAGCCGACGCTCGCGCCCGAGATGGACGAGGACGGCGGCGACGAGGAAGAAGCCGAGGAGGGCGAGGACGAAGAAGAGGAGGAGGAGCCCGCTCCGAAGTCGCGCAAGAAGCCGGCGCCGAAGACTCCTGCGAAAAAGTCCAACGACAAATACGATCTGCCCTCGGTCTCGATGCTGGCGGCGCCGAAATCCTCCGACCGCCAGCCGCTGTCGAAGAGCGAGCTGGAGGCCAATTCGCGCGCGCTGGAAGGCGTGCTGCAGGATTTCGGGGTGCGCGGCGAGATCGTCAAGGCGCATCCCGGCCCGGTCGTCACGCTGTACGAGCTGGAGCCCGCGCCCGGCATCAAGTCGTCGCGCGTGATCGGCCTGGCCGACGACATCGCCCGCTCGATGAGCGCGCTGTCGGCGCGCGTCGCCGTCGTGCCCGGCCGCAACGCCATCGGCATCGAGCTGCCCAACGTGCATCGCGAGAAGGTGTACCTGCGCGAGCTGCTGGTGGCCAAGGAGGCGACCGAGAGCGTCGCAAAGCTGCCGCTGTGCCTCGGCAAGAACATCGGCGGCGAATCCATCATCATCGATCTCGCCCGCACCCCGCACATGCTGATCGCCGGCACCACCGGCTCGGGCAAGTCGGTCGCGATCAACACCATGATCCTGAGCCTGGTGTATCGGCTGCGCCCCGATCAGTGCCGCCTCATCATGGTCGACCCGAAGATGCTCGAGCTTTCCGTCTATGACGGCATCCCGCATCTCCTCACGCCCGTCGTGACCGACCCGAAGAAGGCCGTGGTCGCGCTGAAATGGGCCGTGCGCGAGATGGAGGAGCGCTACAAGAAGATGGCCAAGCTCGGCGTGCGCAACATCGACGGCTACAACGCCCGCCTCGGCGAAGCGCGCGCCAAGGGCGAGGAGCTGACGCGCACCGTCCATACCGGCTTCGACAAGGAGACCGGCAAGGCGATCTACGAGGAAGAGAAGCTCGACCTCGATCCCCTGCCCTACATCGTCATCATCGTCGACGAGATGGCCGACCTGATGATGGTCGCCGGCAAGGACATCGAGGGCACGGTGCAGCGCCTCGCCCAGATGGCGCGCGCCGCCGGCCTGCACGTCATCCTGGCGACGCAGCGTCCGTCGGTCGACGTCATCACCGGCACCATCAAGGCCAACTTCCCGACCCGCATCTCCTTCCAGGTGACGTCGAAGATCGACAGCCGCACCATCCTGGGCGAGATGGGCGCCGAGCAGCTGCTCGGCCAGGGCGACATGCTCTACATGGCCGGCGGCGGCCGCATCAGCCGCGTGCACGGCCCGTTCTGCTCCGACGAGGAGGTCGAGAAGGTGGTCAAGCATCTCAAGGCCCAGGGCTCGCCGGAATATCTCGAGGCGGTCACCGCCGAGGAGCCGAGCGAGGAGGATGGCGCCGTGTTCGACGCCACCGGCATGGGCGGCGGTGGCGGCGGCGACGACCTGTTCTCGCAGGCGGTCGCCGTGGTCAAGCGCGACCGCAAGGCCTCCACCAGCTACATTCAACGGCGGCTGCAGATCGGCTATAACAAGGCCGCTTCGCTGATGGAGCGGATGGAACAGGAAGGCATCGTCGGCCAGGCCAACCACGCCGGCAAGCGCGAGATCCTGGTGCCCGAGGAGGAAGGCGGGTTCTGACGGCCCGATGGCCGCAGAAACGCCGCTTCGGTGCCCGATCTTCACGCGATTACGATCACGCTGCCCGGCCGAACCGGGATAGAACGCGTAAAACCTCAGGACGTCGTTTTGAAAAGCTCCTTGTTGAACAGCACGTTTTCGTATCACGCAGCTTGGCGCGGGCGCCGGATCGGCGCCTGGCTGGTCGCCTGCGCCGTGACGACATGCTCCATCGCCGGAGCGTCCGGTCACGCCGCCGCGCAAGGCACGCCGGCTCCGAAATCAGGCCCGAAGAGCGGCTCCCAGCTCAGCGCCTCCGACCAGCAGCGGGCCGGCCAGAGCCCCTCGACCACGCAGACGGCCCCGCCCAATCCGGTCATTCCCGATCCCCGGCGCAACGTGCCGGCCAGCATCTTCACCTCGTTCGACGCCAACCAGAAGGCGCAGGCGGCCAAGGTCAGCGCCTATCTGTCGTCGCTGCAGACGCTGGTCGGGAATTTCGTTCAGGTCGGCCCGGACGGCAGCAAGACCAAGGGTGATTTCTACATCCAGAAGCCCGGCAAGGTCCGCTTCGAATATGACCCGCCGACCCCGATCGACATCATCGCCGACGGCTCCTCGCTGGTGGTGCGCGACCGCAAGCTCGCCACCCAGGACGTCTATCCGCTGTCGCAGACGCCGCTGCGCTATCTCTTGTCCGACCGCATCGACCTGTTGAAGGACACCAATGTGATCGCGGTCGCCGCCGACGACCTCTACGTCACGATCACGATCGAGGAGAAGCAGGCCCTGATCGGCACCAGCCGGCTGATGCTGATGCTCGGCGCCAAGGACGGTCAGCTCAAGCAGTGGACCGTGACCGATCCGCAGGGCTACGACACCACGATTGCCGTCTACAATCTCGATACGACCAAGAAGCTCGACCCGGCGATGTTCAAGATCGACTTCACGGCCTACCCGTCGACCCCGCCGGGCTGACGCCGCTTCCCGCGCTCGCTCAGCGCGATTCGAGCCCGCGCACCTTCCACTGCGCTTCGGACAGCGCAAGCTTCTCGAAGCGCTTGCGCGCCTCTTCGAGGTCATCGGCTGGAAGCGCGTCGCAGCCGGGCCGGTCGCGCAGGATCATCGACGTCGTCGCCCAGCTCAGCCGTGCCGCCTTGCAGGCCAGCAGCAGATCCGTGAGGCGATCCTCCTCCAGCAGCGTCTCGATCGTCTCGATGGTGACGACGCAGAGCAGCGCCAGCGCCGCGATCACGGCAGGGAAATCGCCGGTGGCACAGAAGCGGTTGACGGCGGAGTCGCCGAGCTTGCCGGTGCGGCTGAGGGCGGCGACCTCAGCCTTGACCTGCTGATAGTCCCAGATCGCGCGCATCGCCGCGCCGGGCGAGCGGGTCGGCGTCGCCTGAAGGGTCGCGCGGGTCGCCGGCGGTGCGGCCTTGATGAAGCGGGCGCGGGCGCCCTCGCTGGCCGCGGCGACGAAGGCGCGCGACAGCTTGGCCGGCAGGTCGGTGCGCAGCGCGAGCTTCTCGGCGAGATCCTCGTCGCGCTCGGCGATCTTGAACAGGCTGCGATAGCCGTCCTCGGACAGCTTTGACGTGAGGTTCTGCGCCAGCGCCATGCGCACCGCCGGAAAGCCGCGCGCGATCAGCTGCGTCGTGAGGGCGTCGCCGATGCCCCTGCGGCTGGCGATCGCGGCCAGATGCGCCGGGCTGCCGGTGCGGATGAACTCGGCGAGGTCGCGCTCGGTGAGCACCGCCGCCTTGGCCAGCATCGGCCCGGCGACGCGCAATTCGGGGTGAACGGCGAGCATCCGCGCCGTCGCGTAAGGCGCGCGCTCCACGCCGGCGAGCGCCATGCTCAGCTCGGCCAGCAGCTCGGTCGCGACCTGCGGCATCAGCCGGGCAAACATCTGATCGTAGAGATCGAGCTGCTCGGCGGACGCCGGCCGTGGACCGGCCAGGAACAGGCTGGTGGTCCGGCGCAGCATGTCGGTGGCGAGCTCGGACACCGTCCGCGCATCACCGGCGGGCGTCTTGGCGGTCGGAGCTGCCGCAGGCGCTGGAGGCATCACACGTCCCTCGTTGGGCGCCTCTCGGCCGTGACGGAGGCGCGGGTCGATCATCGATTGCGGAAGAATGCGAAGGCCGGACTAAAGGGGCGTTAAGCCCAGCGGCCGGAGCTGCAACCTCACGCGGCTGTCGTTAATGGATTGCAGCAGAGCGCGGCAACGACAATGTTCCCGTATTGTTCTTGCGAACAATGCCCAGACGGGAGGGGCATCATGGTCCAGCGCGTTTCCACCGTCGCTTTCGAAGGCATCGAGGCCCGCGCGGTCGACGTGCAGGTCCAGGTCGCGCCGGGACTGCCGGCGTTCACGATTGTCGGGCTGCCGGACAAGGCGGTGTCGGAAGCGCGCGAGCGGGTGCGCTCGGCGCTGATCGCCTCCGGGCTGGCGCTGCCGGCGCGGCGGATCACCGTGAACCTGGCGCCGGCCGACGTGCCGAAGGAAGGCAGCCATTACGATCTGCCGATCGCGCTCGGCCTGATGGCCGCGATCGGCGCCATTCCACCGGATGCGCTCGGCGGATTCACCGTGCTCGGCGAGCTCGGCCTCGACGGCTCGATCGCGCCGGTCGCCGGCGTGCTGCCCGCCGCCATCGGCGCCAATGGCCGCGAGGAAGGCCTGATCTGCCCGGCCGCCTGCGGCGCCGAGGCGGCGTGGGCGAGCCCCGATCTGCAGATCATCGCGGCGACATCGCTGATCCAGATCGCCAACCATTTCAAGGGCACGCAGGTGCTGTCGCGGCCGCAGCCTAAGATCCAGGAGGCGCCTGCCAGCCTGCTCGACCTGCGCGACATCAAGGGCCAGGAGAGCGGCAAGCGCGCGCTCGAGATCGCCGCCGCCGGCGGGCATCATCTCTTGATGATCGGCTCGCCCGGCGCCGGCAAGTCGATGCTGGCGGCGCGGCTGCCCTCGATCCTGCCGCCGCTGTCGCCGGCCGAGCTCTTGGAAGTGTCGATGATCGCCTCGGTCGCCGGCGAGATCGAGGGCGGCGCGCTGACCAACCGGCGGCCGTTCCGCAGCCCGCATCATTCCGCCAGCATGGCGGCGCTGACCGGCGGCGGCCTGCGCGCCCGCCCCGGCGAGATCTCGCTGGCGCATCAGGGCGTGCTGTTCCTCGACGAGTTGCCGGAGTTCGATCCGCGCGTGCTGGATTCGCTGCGCCAGCCGCTGGAGAACGGCGAGGTCTCGATCTCGCGCGCTAACCACCGCGTCACCTACCCTGCCCGCTTCATGCTGGTCGCGGCGATGAATCCATGCCGCTGCGGCAACGCCTTCGAGCCCGGCTATGCCTGCAAGCGCGGCCGCATCGACCGCTGCACGGCCGACTACCAGACGCGCATCTCCGGCCCGCTGATGGACCGCATCGATCTGCGCATCGAGGTCCCCGCCGTCACCGCCGCCGACCTGATCCTGCCGCCGTCCAAGGAAGGCTCGGCCGAGGTCGCTGCCCGCGTCGCCGCCGCGCGCGACCTGCAGCGCGAACGCTATGCCAAAGCGGGCCTGCCGCAGGTCAGGACCAATGCCGAAGCGCCCGCCGCCGTGCTCGACGAGATCGCCAAGCTCGACGCCCCCGGCCAGAAGCTGCTGCGCGAGGCCGCCGAGACGATGCGGCTGTCGGCGCGCGGCTATCACCGCGTGCTGCGCGTGGCGCGGACACTCGCCGATCTCGATCACGCCGAGGCGATCGGCCGGCTGCATCTGGCCGAAGCGCTGTCGTATCGCGCGCTGGCGGAGGACAATCGTCACGCGGCGTGACTGCCCGCCCCTTCAACACTCTGGTAACGACTTCTCTTTACGCTCCGACAACCATAAGGCCCGCGTTTCGTCCTCAGGCCTGCCGCGTCGGTGCGTATCATGTTGCGTTTCAAGGTCATCGTTTCGGCCGTGCCGCTGATCGCGGCCGTGGTCATTGCCAAGGTCGAATTGGCACCCTCCCCGCAGCCCTGCATTGCCGTCGGCGCCGACAGCGCCTCGCTTGGATCGGCGCCGTTCCACGCCGATCTGCATGTCGACTTCACCGACGATCCCGCGCTCGCCACGGTGCGCGTGGCCCTGGCGGACAGTCCGGAGGCGGCCGATGTCGTCGTGGTCGACGATGCGCCCGTGGAAGAGGATCGGGGTTGCGGCATCACGGCCGCCACCCAGGTCGTCGCGATCGCGGCTGATCGCCTTGCGGGTTCGCAGCGGATCTATCTCGCCCGCGATGATGCCGATGGCCGCGCCGACTATCGCATCTACGTCCGCTCCAGCCACACGACGGCCAGGGACGCCGCCGCACTGATCGTCGCGGCCCGCAATCATTCCTCATCGCCGGCCAATCCGGTTCTGTGACTCGGGCTAACCCCCGGTTCACCATCTCTGCACCGCCGGCTGGCGTGGGCATGACCTTTCAAAGTCTCAGCAATACCGACGCCGCATGGTGCGGGTCGGCGAGGACATTGGGATCGGAAGCTGGGGATGATCGAGATGGGACCGATTTTTCACGTCAGGCTGCGCCTGCGCCGGTTCATGCGCCGTCACCGCACCATCTTCGCGATCCTGCGCTCGCTGATGATCTTCTCCGCCGGCTTCGGCGGCGCCTACGGCTTCATCAAGGCCAGCGTCTCCCCGAACTCCGGCTACAATCCGCACGCCTTCGCGATCGGCGCCAGCTTCCTGTTCGCGCTCGCCTGCGTCGGCCTGGCCACGCTCAGCATGCGGCTGCGCTTCGTCGCCAGGAAGCTGCACAAGATCGCACTTCACAACGAGGTGCTGGCCGACCGGAACTGGGAGCTCCAGGAAGCCGAGCAGCGCGCCCGCAATCTGTTCGAGCAGCAGGGCGATCTCATCGTCATGCGCGCCCGCGACGGCACCATCGTCTTCGTCAACGACGCCTATTGCCGGATGGCGGGTCTCGACCGCGACAAGCTGCTCGGCAGCGCGTTCACCTTCCAGCTGATCGAGCAGGGCGACAGCGCGCTGGAGCCGAACGGCACGCGCGTCCACGACCAGCGCATCGAGAGCGCGATCGGACCGCGCTGGATCGCGTGGCGCGAGGCGCTCGTGCGTTCCGACGCCGGCCAGCCCGCCCTGCTGCAATGTGTCGGCCGCGACGTCACCGACCGCACCGAAACCGAGCGCGCGCTGGCGGAGGCGCGCGACCAGGCCAACGCCGCGAACCGCGCCAAGTCACGCTTCCTGGCGATGGCGAGCCACGAGATCCGCACGCCGCTGAACGGCATCCTCGGCATGAGCGGCCTGTTGCTCGACACGCAGCTCACGCCGGAGCAGACGACCTACGCCAAGGCGGTCCGCACCTCGGGTGAGGCCTTGATGTCGCTGATCAACGAGCTGCTCGACTATTCCAAGATCGAGGCCGGCAAGCTGGCGCTCGAGGCGCAGCCGTTCTCGCTGGCGGCGCTGATCGAGGAGATCACCGAATTGCTGGCGCCGCGCGCGCAGGCCAAGCAGTTGGAGATCGCGGCCTATCTCGACGAGCGGCTGCCGACCTGGGTGACGGGCGACGCGGCGCGGCTGCGGCAGGTGCTGCTCAACCTCGCCGGCAACGCCATCAAGTTCACCGCGACGGGCGGCGTTGCCCTGATCGCCGAGCCCGGCATCTGGCCGAACGAGATCAGCTTCCAGGTGCGCGACACCGGCATCGGCATCGCAGCCGACGCGCAGGAGCGCATCTTCCGCGAATTCGAGCAGGCCGACGACAGCGTGGCGCGCAGCTTCGGCGGCACCGGGCTCGGGCTCGCGATCTCCGACCGGATCGTCAAGCGCATGGGCGGGCGCATTTCGCTGCAAAGCCAGCTCGGCGCCGGCTCGACCTTCGAGGTGGCGGTGCCGCTGCCGCCGGCGCTGGAGCGCGGCGAGCAGAACAGCTTCCGCGGCCCCGACCTCGCCGGACAGTCGATCATGCTGGTCGCGCCGGCCGGGCTGCAGGCCGAGCTGATCGAACGGCGCCTGCAGAACTGGGGCGCGCAGACCTGCCTGGTCGCGGAGGCCGAGGTGGCGGAGGCCCTGCTGCCCGAACGCGCCTGGCATGCCGTGCTGGTCGACGACGCCATCGGCAGCGATGAATCGCTGCGTCTGGGCCGGGTCGCGCACCACCATACGACACGGCTGATCGTGCTGGTGACGCCGGCGAGCCGCCACGAGCTGGCACCGGCGGCGCCGTTTCACGGCTATCTGGTCAAGCCGCTGCGGGCCGCCTCGCTCGCCGCGCGCGTGAGCTTCGATACCGACGGCACGGTCCTCGCCGACGATCCGGTCCCGACGATCGCGCCGCCGATCGCGGCTCAGGCCGGCGCGGGCCTGTCGATCCTCGTCGCCGAGGACAACGACATCAACGCGCTCCTGATGCGCTCGCTGCTGACCAAGCTCGGCCATCACGCCGACATCGCCGTGCATGGCGAAGCGGCGCTCGACTCCTGGCTCGCGGCGCGCTCGGCCGGCGCACCGTACGATCTGATCCTGATGGATGTGCAGATGCCGAAGCTCGACGGCATTGCTGCCGCCAGGCGCATCCGCGCCATCGAGGCCAGCGAGCCCGGCGGGCGCACCCCGATCCTGGCGCTGACGGCCAACGCGCTGGTCGAGGACCGCTACGCCTGCTTCGAGGCGGGCATGGATGGGTTCCTGGTCAAGCCGATCGATCGCGACAAGCTCGACGAGGCACTGGCGAATCTGGCGGCGGCGCGACAGGTGCCAGCGTAAGGAATTAGTTGGGGCGGATCAGCCCGGCGCCGCGCCCGCCGGCCCCGTTTACAGCCGCCTCAGCGCCACCGTCTCGATCTCGTGATCCGCGCCCTTCTTCAGGATCAGGGTCGCGCGCGGCCGTGTCGGGAGGATATTGTCCTCGAGATTGGCCAGGTTGGTGCGCTCCCAGATCGCGATCGCGGTGGCGATGGCCTCCTCGTCCGACAGCAGCGCGTAGCGGTTGAAGTAGGACCTGGGATCATGGAACGCCGTGTCGCGCAGCGACAGGAAGCGCTTGACGTACCATTTGCGCAGGATCGCCTCGTCGGCATCGATATAGACCGAGAAGTCGAAGAAGTCGGAGACGACCGGCACGGCCTTGCCGTCGCGCGGCAGCGGACCGGTCTGCAGCACGTTGACGCCTTCGACGATGAGGATGTCCGGCTGGTCGATCTCGGTCCACTGATTGGGGACGATGTCGTAGCTCAGATGGGAATACACCGGCGCGCGCACCGGATGGCGGCCGGCCTTGATGTCGGACAGAAAGCCGAGCAGCCGCGGCAGGTCATAGCTTTCCGGAAAGCCCTTCTTCTGCATCAGGCCCTGCCGCTCCAGCACCGCGTTCGGATACAGGAAGCCGTCGGTGGTGATGAGATCGACCTTGGGCCGCGGCGACCAGCGGGTCAGCAACGCCTGCAGCACGCGCGCAGTGGTCGACTTGCCGACCGCCACCGAGCCGGCGACGCCGATGATGTAGGGCATCTTGCGGTCGCGGATGCCGAGGAACTGACGCTGCGCGTAGTACAGCCGCTGCGCCGCGTCGACATACATCGACAGCAGTCGCGACAGCGGGAGGTAGATGTCCTCGACCTCCTGAAGGTCGAGACGATCGTGCATCGACCGCAGCTTGGAGAACTCGCCGGGCTCCAAGGTCATCGGCGTGTCGTTGCGCAACTCGGCCCATTGTTCGCGGGTGAAGACGCGGTACGGATTATATTGTTGTTCGGTGGTGCGCATATCCATGACGCTGCCCTTCGTTTCCCCGCCGCCGCGCCCTACTCCGTCTTGCGCGACGCCTTTTCTTCCAGCCCCGATTGACCGGTGCGCTTGCCGAGCGCCGCCTCGACCTCCTCGAGCCGGACGTCGCGCGACTTCAACAACACCAACAGATGAAACAGCAGATCGGCGCTTTCGGAGATCAGATGCTCGCGGTCGGTGCCAACAGCGGCGATGACGGTCTCGACCGCCTCCTCGCCCATCTTCTTGGCGCATTGCGGCGGCCCCTTGTCGAGCAGCTTGCGCGTATAGGACGCCTCGCCGCCCGCCGCGGCGCGCGCGTCGATGATGGCAGCGAGATCGTGAAGCGTGAAGCGGGACATCAGCCGGTACTCGGAACGCCTGCCCGACCACGGCGGCCGGACCAGCGTTCATCTAACATTTTTGCGACGCAATGTCGTCAGGGATCGAGCCGCATCGGCAGGCCCTGGCGCACCATGTGCTCCTTGGCCTGCCGAATGGTAAATTCCCCGAAATGGAAGATCGACGCCGCCAGCACCGCGGTCGCGCGGCCCTCGCGGATGCCGTCGACCAGATGATCGAGGTTGCCGACACCGCCGGAGGCGATCACCGGCACCGGGACGCTGTCGGCGACCGCCCGGGTCAGCGGCAGGTCGAAGCCCTGGCGGGTGCCGTCGCGGTCCATCGAGGTCAGCAGGATCTCCCCTGCCCCCAGCGATACCACCTCCTGGGCATATTCCAGCGCATCGATGCCGGTCGATTTGCGGCCGCCATGGGTGAAGATCTCCCAGCGGCTTCCGCCGCCAGGCCGCGACACGGACTTGGCGTCGATCGCGACCACGATGCACTGCTCGCCGAACTTCTCGGCCGCCTCCTTGACGAATTCGCGCCTGCTCACCGCGGCCGAATTGATCGAGACCTTGTCGGCGCCGGAACGCAGCAGGGTCTTGATGTCGTCGATGGTGCGCACGCCGCCGCCGACCGTGACCGGCATGAAGCAGGCCTCCGCCGTGCGGCGGACGACATCCAGCATGATGCCGCGGTTCTCATGGGTGGCGGTGATGTCGAGGAAGCAGAGCTCGTCGGCACCGGCGGCGTCATAGGCGATCGCCGCTTCCACCGGGTCGCCGGCGTCGCGCAGATTGACGAAGTTGACGCCCTTGACGACCCGTCCGTCCTTGACGTCGAGGCAGGGAATGACGCGGACCTTGAACATCCTGTTTTCTCCTACGCACGCGCCGCGCGGATCAGCGCCAGTGCTTCCGCGGGATCGAGGCGGCCGTCATAGAGCGCGCGGCCAGCGATGGCGCCTTCGAGCTTTTTCGCCCGTGGTGCCAGCATCGCCTTGACGTCCTCGATCGAGGCCAGGCCGCCGGAGGCGATCACGGGGATCGAGATGGCATCACCGAGCGCGATCGTGGCCTCGAGGTTGAGGCCCTTGAGCAGGCCGTCGCGCGCGATGTCGGTGAAGATGATCGCGGCGACGCCGGCGTCCTCGAAACGCCTGGCGATGTCGAGCGCCGTGACCTCGGAGGTCTCGGCCCAGCCTTCGACCGCAACCTTGCCGTCGCGGGCATCGAGGCCGACGGCGACGCGGCCGGGGAAGGCTTTCGCCGCGGTCTTCACCAGCTCGGGATCGCGCACCGCCGCGGTGCCGATGATGACACGGGTGATGCCCTTGGTCAGCCAGGCCTCGACCGTCGCGAGATCGCGGATGCCGCCGCCGAGCTGCACCGGCATGTTGACGACTTTCAACATCGCCTCGACCGCATGCGCATTCATCGGCTTGCCGGCGAAGGCGCCGTCGAGATCGACGACGTGGAGATAGTCGAAGCCCTGGTCGGCGAAGCTCTTGGCTTGCGCAGCGGGATCGAGATTGAACACGGTGGCGCGGGCCATGTCGCCCTGCTCCAGGCGCACGCATTGGCCGTTCTTCAGATCGATGGCAGGAAACAAAATCATCTGAGCTGTCTTTCAGGCAAGCGCCCTGCCCGCCTCCTGGACGGACAGGCGCGCTGCGCTCACGGCTTCCACTTCAGGAAGTTGGAAATGAGGGCGAGACCGAAACGCTGGCTCTTCTCGGGATGGAATTGCGTGCCGATCGCGGTGTCCTTGCCGACGATCGCGGTGACCGGACCGCCGTAGTCGGCGCGCGCCAGCACGTCGTTCTCGTTGACGGCATTCAAGTGATAGGAGTGCACGAAGTAGGCGTGCAGGCCCTTCGGCCCGAGCGGCAGCCGCTCCAGCACCGGATGCTCTTGCAGCACATCGAGCGTGTTCCATCCCATGTGCGGGATCTTCAGGCTCTCGTCGCGCGGCGTGATCTTCTCGACGTCGCCGGAGACCCAGTCGAAGCCGTCGGTGGTGACGTGCTCCTTGCCGCGCGTCGCCATCAGCTGCATGCCGACGCAGATGCCGAAGAACGGCCGCGCCTTGTGGCGCACGGCCTCGGTCATCGCCTCCAGCATGCCATCGACGGAGTCGAGTCCGCGGCGGCAGTCGGCGAAGGCGCCGACGCCGGGCAGCACGATGCGGTCAGCGCGATACACCGTGTCCGGATCGCGCGTCACCACGACCTTCTGCGGATCCGCCATGCCGCGCGCGGCGCGCTCGAACGCCTTGGCGGCGGAATGCAGATTGCCGGAGCCGTAATCGATGATCGCGACACTCATCGTCCACCTCCGGGTTCTGGGAACAAGCCAATGATGCTGGCATGCGGCAGCGGCGGCGGGTGCTGCCCATTGCCATTGTCACGCGAGGGCGGCGGTGCGCCGCGATCGACGGTGTAGTTGCTGTAGCCGAGATCGCTGCGCCGGGCGGCCCAGCGCTCGAAGAAGCGGCGCTCGGCGGCATCGAGATCGTCGGCCACGACGACGTCGAGCTGGCGCCAATTGCCGCGCGAATAGCTCCAGCGCTTCAGGCTCGAGGCTTCGAGCCCGAGCAGGATCGCAAGCAACAGATCGATTCCGGCAATCGCGGCGCCGCTGACGCCGACGCGTACCAGGACGACGTCGAGCGCGATCATCAGCAGGGCCCAGACCAGCATCGCAAGCCAGAGGCGATGCCAGGCCAGCCAGACGGCGCCGAGCACGGCGGCCCAGAAATGGAAGCCGTCACGGATGAAGACGAAGCGATCGGTCGAGCGCAGATCGGCTCCGGCGGCGAGGGGAGCGTGAACCGTATAAACGGGCATGTCGAAATTCCCTTGGGAGGAGGGAGGTCAGCCGCCGAGCTGACCCTTGGTGGATGGCACTTCGCCCTTGTTGCGCGGGTCGATCGCGAGCGCGGTTCGCAGCGCCCGGGCCAGACCCTTGAAGCAGGATTCGGCAATATGATGGGCGTTCTCGCCGTACAGCGTCTCGACATGCAAGGTGATGCCGGCGTTCATGGCAAAGGCATTGAACCATTCGCGCACCAGCTCGGTGTCGAACTCGCCGATCTTGTCGCGCGCGAAGGTCGTGCGGAACACCAGCATCGGCCGGCCGGACACGTCGATCACGACGCGCGTCAGCGTCTCGTCCATCGGCATGTGGATCGAGGCGTAGCGGGTGATGCCGGCCATGTCGCCGAGCGACTGACGCACGGCCTGGCCGAGGGCGATGCCGACATCCTCAGTGGTGTGGTGGAAATCGATATGCAGGTCGCCGACCGCCTTGACGGTCATGTCGATGCGGGAATGCCGGGCAAGCAGATCCAGCATGTGATCGAAGAAGCCGATCCCGGTCGCGATATCAACCACGCCGGTGCCGTCGAGGTTCACGGACACCTCGATCTCGGTCTCTTTGGTCTTGCGCTTGATGGTCGCGCTACGCATGGGGTCAGCTTTCCCTTGAAAACGCGGCCCTTTTATCAGGCGGATGACACCTTAGCTACTGCGGGATGACGCCCCGGACGCCTGATCTCGGGCCATGGTGAGCGGATTTCAAGGCCTGGCAGGGCAGGGCAGGGACCCGGTAATTGTATCCCGACGCCTCAGCCCCTAAATCAGGGCATCAACCAGGGATCCCCCATGCACGCATCTTCGAACGAGCCCACCGTCTGGCACGGCACCACGATCCTGACCGTCCGCAAGGGGGGCAGGGTGGTGATCGGCGGCGACGGCCAGGTCTCGATCGGCCAGACCGTGATCAAGTCCAACGCCCGCAAGGTGCGCAAGCTCGGCAAGGGCGACGTCATCGGCGGCTTCGCCGGCGCCACGGCCGACGCGTTCACCCTGTTCGAGCGGCTGGAGAGCAAGCTGGAGCAGTATCCGGGGCAGCTGACCCGGGCCGCCGTCGAGCTCGCCAAGGACTGGCGGACCGACCGCTATCTGCGCCGGCTGGAGGCCATGATGATCGTGGCCGACAAGGAGGTCTCGCTGGTGCTGACCGGGACGGGCGACGTCCTGGAACCGGAGGCCGGCGTGATGGCGATCGGCTCCGGCGGCAACTATGCGCTGGCGGCCGCGCGGGCGCTGATCGACACCGACAAGGACGCCGAGAGCATCGTGCGCCGCTCGCTCGACATCGCCGCCGACATCTGCGTCTACACCAACCGCAACATCACCATCGAAGCGCTGTCGGCCGAGTAGACGATGACCGCGGACGAGATCGGCGCCCCGTCCCGGCCTTGGTCCGGACCCTGGCTCATCCTGGCGCTCGGTCTGCTGGCGCTGCAGGCCGCACTGTTGTTCGCGATGGGCCGGCTGCCGATCTGCGCCTGCGGCACCGTCAAGCTGTGGCACGGCGTGGTGCAGAGCTCGGAGAACTCCCAGCATCTCACCGACTGGTACACGTTCTCCCATGTCATTCACGGCTTCCTGTTCTATGCGCTGACCGCGCTGGTTCTGCCGTTTCTGCCGTGGCAGGGGCGACTGATCATCGCGATGCTGATCGAGGGCGCCTGGGAGCTGGTCGAGAACTCCAGCTTCATCATCGAGCGCTATCGCGCCGCCACGATCTCGCTGGACTATTTCGGCGACAGCATCGTGAACTCCGTCGGCGACACCTTGGCGATGATGACCGGCTTCCTGCTGGCGCGGGTGCTGCCGGTCTGGCTGACCGTCGTGATCGCAATCGCGTTCGAGATCGGGGTCGGCCTGCACATCCGTGACAACCTGACCCTGAACATCCTGATGCTGATCTATCCAACCGAGGCGATCCGGCAGTGGCAGGCCGGGCCGCCGCTCCTGTGACGGCGGAAATCCGGCTTGCCCTCATCCCCGTCCGACCCTAGCTAGAGCCCATGACCGACTTTTCCCCCCGCGAAATCGTCTCCGAACTCGACCGCTACATCGTCGGCCAGGCCGACGCCAAGCGCGCCGTCTCCATCGCCCTGCGCAACCGCTGGCGCCGGCTGCAGCTCGATGCCGGCCTGCGCGAGGAGGTGCTGCCGAAGAACATCCTGATGATCGGCCCGACCGGCGTCGGCAAGACCGAGATCGCGCGGCGGCTGGCCAAGCTCGCGGGCGCGCCGTTCCTCAAGGTCGAGGCGACCAAGTTCACCGAGGTCGGCTATGTCGGCCGCGACGTCGAGCAGATCATCCGCGACCTCGTCGAGGTCGCGATCGTCCAGGTGCGCGAGCGCAAGCGCAAGGACGTCGCCGCCCGCGCCCAGCTCGCCGCCGAGGAGCGCGTGCTGGATGCGCTGGTTGGCGCCAATGCGAGTGCTGCGACGCGCGACTCGTTCCGCCGCAAGCTGCGCGCCGGCGAACTGAACGACAAGGAAATCGAAATCGAGACGCAGTCCTCGGGCGGCGGCATGCCGATGTTCGAAATCCCAGGCATGCCGGGCGCGCAGATGGGTGCGATCTCGATCGGCGACATCTTCGGCAAGCTCGGCGGCCGCACCAAGACGCGGCGCGTGACGGTCGAGGCCTCGCACGACATCCTGATCGCGGAGGAATCCGACAAGCTGCTCGACAGCGACCAGCTGGTGCAGGAGGCGATCGGCGTGGTCGAGAACAACGGCATCGTGTTCCTCGACGAAATCGACAAGATCTGCGTGCGCGAGAACCGCGCCGGCGGCGACGTCTCTCGCGAGGGCGTGCAGCGCGACCTGCTGCCGCTGATCGAGGGCACGACGGTCTCGACCAAGCATGGCGCGGTCAAGACCGATCACGTCCTGTTCATTGCCTCGGGCGCGTTCCACATCGCCAAGCCCTCGGACCTCTTGCCGGAGCTGCAGGGACGATTGCCGATCCGGGTCGAGCTGCAGGCGCTGACGCGCGACGACATGCGCCGCATCCTGACCGAGCCGGAGGCATCGCTGATCAAGCAATATGTCGCGCTGATGCAGACCGAGGGCGTGACGCTCGACATCACCGACGATGCGATCGACGCGCTCGCCGACATCGCGGTTGCGGTGAATTCCACGGTCGAGAACATCGGCGCGCGCCGGCTGCAGACGGTGATGGAACGCGTGCTGGACGAGATCTCCTTCAACGCCTCCGACCGCGGCGGCGAGACGATGCGTGTCGACGCCGCCTATGTGCAGCAGCACATCGGCGACCTCGCCAAGAACACGGATCTCAGCCGGTTCATTTTGTAAGAGGCGTCGCCCTTCAGCCTCTGCGCTCTTTCGCACAGGCGTAGCGTCACCCTCCGCTGTCGTCCCCGCGAAGGCGGGGACCCATAACCACCGAAGCTGATTGTCACTCAAGATGGCGGCTCCAGCCCTGCCTCATCACGTACAGCGGTGGTTACGGGTCCCGGCTCAAGGCCGGGACGACAGCGGTGGGTGTGGCGGCGAGCTTGCCTCCATCTCTCACCGCTCGGACATCGCATGACGGCCGCCTACAGCCGGCACTGGCGCACGATGCTCGCCGCCAACGCCGCGGTCATGCTCGGCGTGTTCCTGCACAAGCTCACGCTGCCGCCCTACATTCCCTACATCCACCTGCTTGTCGACTATCACCACGGCTTCATCAAGCGCGCGCTGATCGGGGCCATCGTCGGGTTGTTCACGACGAAGGTGCCGGTGTGGCTGGTGTTCGCGTTGGCAGGCCTCGTCTGGCTGATCACGTTCGGATTGTTCGTCCAGCTATTCCGCCGAACATTCGGATTGAACAGCGCACAGCTCCCGCTGTTCGTCTTCACCGCTGGCTCGCCGTTCGTGTTCAAGAACTTCCTGTTCACGCTCGGGCACTTCGACGTCTATGGCTGTCTTGGTGCCATCATCCTGATGGTGGTGCCGGCGGGCTCGCTCGGCTACGTCCTGCTCGCTGCGCTGACCTCGGCGGTGCTGGTGCTGATCCATCACATCCATCTGCTGATGTACGTGCCCACCATCGCCGCCATCGTCGTGCTGCGCTACTACTTGCCGCGCAGGACGACGCGCCTCGACATGGCCGTCGGCGGAGCCGCACTGATCGGACTCGGCGCGCTGTTCCTAACGGCGCAGTTCCTCGGCACGATGCCGCTGCCGGAAGCGGACTTCACAGCATATCTGCGGACCCGCATGGCCGATCCGACACGCACCGAGCTCTTGCAGTTCGCTTACGTGTGGTACCAGCCACTGACGAAGGAGGTGCAGGACACCTGGGCAAGACTGCCGTCGAACCTGCTCGGCTTGCCCGTCTATGCGCTGCTGCTCTGGCTTCACGCGCCGCTCTGGCGCACTTTCAGGGACCTGATTGGCGCGCTGGAAGAGCAGCGCCATCGCCAGATCGTCATCGCCGCGCTGGTTGTCATCACTCTCGCTTACCTCGTGATGTTCGCGATGGTGTTCGACTATTCGCGCTGGATCTCGAGCTGGGTGGTCTGCATGGTGCTGATGCTGCACGCGGTGAAGACGCTGCCCACCACAAAGCCTGTGGCCCTCATCGACGCCGGCGACCGCACGACCACGATCCTGGGCTGGATCGTCACCGCCATCCCGCGCGTCGGCATCATCCGGCCGTTCTGACGCTCAGCCCCGGGCGCGCCTGATCCGGACATAGAGCGCGCCGGCACCGCCATGTCCCACATGAGCCTCCTCGAAGCCGACAATCAGCGAGCGGAATTCCGGCAGGCTCAGCCAATGCGGCACCTGGCGCCGGAGCACGCCGCGTTCGGGATCCGCACCGATCGTACCCTTGCCGGTGATGACGAGCACGAAGGTGAGCCCGTCATGCTGGGCGCGATGCAGGAAATGATGCAGCGCCTGGTGCGCCCGGCTCTGGGTCATGCCGTGTAGATCGAGCCGCGCATCGATCTCGCTGCGGCCGCGCGACAGTTTCGAGCGCTCCTTGCGGCCGAGCGAGACCAGAGGCGGGATGGCCGGCCGGGCCGGCTTCGGCACGACCACCGGAGCGACCGGCCGCGGCGTCATCATCGGCTTGTCCGGCTGCGGCTCGGCCGTCACCATCGGCGGATGCGGCCGCACCGGACGCGGTGTCTTGCGCAGCGGCTTGACCTGGCGCGCGACCGTCTCCCACAGCGTACGCTCGTCCTCGGAGAGGCCACGCTTGCGACGGCCGCGGGGCGGCTCGGGATCTTCAGACATGGAGACGGCTTGTCATCGGCGGTTGCGGTGGCGCCTGCCATAACGCAATCGGCGGATATTGCGATCACTTTCGATACGGGGGCGGGCCTCGGGCAGGGGCACGGGCTGTGGTGCCACGACGTTCTGCGCCACCGTGGTCGCCGGGCTTGCGCTCGCGGCGGGAGCAGAGGCTTTCGCATCGTTGACCGGAGAGGCGGCGGCTTTGTTGGCCTGGTTGGCCTGCCCCTGATCCTTGACCTGATCCTTGGCTGCCTCCTTCGGCAGCACCTGCGGAAACAGTTTTGCGATCTTCTCCGACGGCCGTGCATCCGGCAGCGGCATCTTGCGGCCACGCGCAACCGGATCGAGGCTCTTCGGCACCAGCATCACGAACTGGATGCTGTGCTTGAGACGGCCGGAAACCTTGCCGGCGTCCTGGCCGGCGCCGAAATAGAGATCGGCCCGCGCAGGTCCGACGATCGCCGAGCCCGTATCCTGCGCGATCATCAGCCGGTGGAACGCCGTCTTCGACTTCTCGGATTCGATCGGCAGCTCGCCGGTGATGAAGAACGGCGTGCCATAGACGTGCAGCGACTTGTCGACCGCGATCGAGCGGCCCGGGGTCAGCGGAATGCCCTGCGCGCCGACCGCCTCGTCCTTCTCCGACAGCTGCACCTCGCGGAAGAAGATGTAGGAGCGGTTCATCCGCCGCAGCTCGTTGGCACCTTCCGGATTCTGCTCCATCCAGTCGCGGATGCGCTGCATCGACATCTGCTCGCGTGGAATGATGCCGCGCTCGATCAGGATGCGGCCGACCGGTGTGTAGGGAAGGCCATTATAGGCATCGTAGTTGATGCGAATGGTCGAGCCGTCGTCGAGACTGATGCGCGCCGATCCCTGGATCTGGGCAAACAGCAGGTCGGTCTGGTTCCTGAGCCATGCGATCTCCAGGCCGCGCCCCTCGATGGCACCGTCCTCGATCTCGGCGCGGTCGTAGTAGGGGACCAGCTTGCGCCGTCCGATCTTGCGATAGACGGGGCCCTTGTTGGGCAGACTCGTCGCATCCTGCTTGAAACCACGGACAAACAAATTGGAGGGCCGGCGATAGACTGGAACGTTGTAGACCTCATTCTGGGTCCGCGAGCCCTCGATGACGGGTTCGTAGTAGCCGGTGACGAAACCGTCGGCATCGCCGAGCTTGGAGATCCTCAGCGGCTCGAAGTGCCGTTCGAAAAAAGCCCTTGCCGCAGCATTGTCGGCGAGATCGGTGGCCCGAGCATCGCGACAGGGGTCGCGCAGGGAATCACCCAGCGCCTTACCATCCACCCTGCCATCCGGCGCTGCATCCGTCTTCGCGGCGATCGGCTTGCAGCTGGCGCGGAACGTCCGATAGGCCGCGAGCTGATCGTCGTCGTTCCAGCCGGGCACGTCGGTCCAATCCATCGGCAGGTACTGGCTGTTACTGATCTCGAGCGGCCAGTCGAGCTGCGGGTAGGGCAGGTGGCGCATCGGCGGCGTCGCCGCCCGATGGCGCGCGCGAACCGCCTCGGCTGCATAGGGGGCGAGCGCCACGGCAGCGACGCTCAGGGCGAGCGCCGGCGTCCAGTAGGTCAGGCGGCGGGCGGTAAAACCCCGCTTCCAAATTTCGCGAACCATGCTTGCACCATCAAAGTACCACTCAACGCGAAATTCAGAGAAAACGGGATGCTGAAAAGATCCGTGTCAAAAATCGAGGATGCGCCTCTTCACGCGCCTCACGCAGCCGGTCGACAACGGGAGCAGGCGATCTCCCAATGTAACGCTAGCGGCGGCAGCCTATTCCATCAATGGCTGCCGGTTCCGACCAGCTTCCAGTTCGGATCGCGCGAGCCGGTGTCGCGGGCGAAAGTCCAGATGTCGGTGATGTCGGCGACCTTGTCCGGATTGCCGTCGACGATGTTGCCGCCCTTGTCGCGTGTCACCGAGATCATCTGCGAGACGAAGCGCACCGTGACCTGCGCGGTGCGGTCGCGCAGCTCGGCGCCGACCAGTTCGGCGGTATCGATGGAGACGAAGCGGGTTTCGGTCTTCTGCTCCTGCTTCTCACGCTCCTTGATGACGGCGTCGAAACTCTCATAGACCTCGGACGACAACAGGTCGCGCAACGCGCGGCGATCGCCATTGGCAAACGCCAGCACGATCATCTCGTAGGCGCTGCGCGCGCCGGTCAGGAAATGGCGCGGATCGAACGAGGAGTCGTCGGCGACGATCGCATCGAGGCCACGGGCGAGCGGCGTGCCCGGCTCGGCCAGACCACGCCAGCGATCACCCGGCGCCGGCATCTCGCCGCCGGGGACCGCAGCCGAGGGGTCGATGGGCTTGTTGGGAACCGGCATGACGTGGTTGTCCGGCGCGCCCTGGACCGCGTTTCGGGCGGCATGATCGAACGGCGTCCGCTCGCTCCCGGTGCGCTGCCCGAGCACGGCGCGCAGGCGGATGAAGATGAAGACCGCCAGCGCCAGGAAGATGATGGTATAAATGTCCACGTCGTGTTCGCTTTCTGACTTGTCGAGCCGAACGCGAAGCCCGGCCACCGGGCACCCGTTCTACAGGATCCAGGTAAAGACCCGTGAATCCCTGGTCGACCCGGATGTAGTCATCGAATTGGGCCCGGCCAATGGCGCATTGTGGCGCGCCGATCCTAACCCTTTTCCCCCTCAAGGGGAAATCCCGATCGGCCCCGGATTGGAACAGGGGAGGCCCGTCTCTGGTTCCCTCCGACGGCCGATGCGACAAATAGAGGCATGCCGGCCGGATCGAGCGGTTGCCTCGGCCCTTGACGGCGTCAGTGGCTCGTCCTTGTGGAACAAGCCGGCCCTATGGTAGCCACGCGCCGCAACGACCCGCCCTTTTTGCCTGGAGAACACTGCGATGACCAACGGTAACGGCGCCACTCCCGACGCGGCTCCTCCTCCTCAACTGAACGTGCTGGCGCAATACATCAAGGATCTCTCGTTCGAGAATCCGAACGCTCCGCAGTCCCTGGCGCCGCAGGGCCAGCCGCCGCAGATCAACATCCAGATCAATGTCGGTGCCAATGCGCTGAATGACACCGAATACGAGGTGACGCTGACGATCGAGGGCAAGGCCGAGAGCGGCAGCCAGGTGATGTTCAGCTTCGAGCTGGTCTATGGCGGCGTGTTCCGGCTGGTCAACATCCCGCGCGAGAACCTGTCGCCGATGCTGCTGATCGAATGCCCGCGCCTGCTGTTCCCGTTCGCCCGCGAGATCGTCGCCAACTCGGTGCGCGACGGCGGCTTCCCGCCCCTGATGCTGGACCCGGTCGATTTCGTCGGCCTGTACCGCCAGAACATGGAACGCCAAGCCGCGGCCCAGGGCGGCCAGGTGCTGTCGAGCTGATCGTTTCGCTCTTTAAAAGTTTGATGTTTGCAGGGCGTGATCCGCTGCCGATCAGGCGGATCACGTGCCGGCGAGAAACTCCATCCAGATCGGCTTGTCGCCGAGGGTAGCGATGAAGGCGCGATGTGCCTCTCGCTCCGCCTCCGTGACCCGCGGCGACAGCGGCTGCTCTCGCTGACGGCGCGGCGTCTCGCCGGCGGACCCGATGCGGATCTCCTGGCTGTCCTGGGTCAGGATCAGCTGCGACTGCCGCGCCCCGACCAGATCGACATAAACCTCCGCCAGCAGCTCGGCGTCGAGCAACGCGCCGTGCTTGGTCCGGCGTGAGTTGTCGATCGCATAGCGCGAGCAGAGGTCGTCGAGGCGGTTCGACACGCCAGGATGCTTGCGACGTGCGAGCAGCAGCGTATCGACCAGACGATCCCTGGGAATGGCCGCGCGCTTGACCCGGTCGAGCTCGGCATTGATGAAGCCGATATCGAACGAGGCGTTGTGGATCACCAGCGGGGCATCGCCGATGAACTCCAGGAACTCCTCGACGACCTCGTGAAACAGCGGCTTGTCGGCCAGGAACTCGCTCGACAGGCCGTGAACCGCGAACGCTTCCGCCGGCATGTCGCGTTCGGGATTGATGTAGCGATGGTAGACTTGACCGGTGGGCATGCGGTTGATGATTTCGACACAGCCGATCTCGACGAGGCGGTCGCCGCGCAGGGCGTCGAGGCCGGTGGTTTCGGTGTCGAGAACGATCTCACGCATCTGATTTGATCCGTCTGACTTGATCCGTCGAAATTCCGCGCGGCCGGATTTGCGAATCAGCCCCGGCGCTGCGGCATTCTAACGACCTCCGCCAGGATGTCGCGGATGCGTGCCCGCACCGGATCGAGCCCGTGCGAGGTATCCACGACGAAATCGGCGCGCTTGCGCTTCTCGGCATCCGGCATCTGCCGTGCGAGCAGCGCATCGAGCGCTTCGTCCGTCATCGTGCCGCGCGCCAGGATGCGCTGACGCTGGATCTCGGGCGAGGTCGACACCACCACCACGGCATCGACGCGCTTGTCGCCGCCGGTCTCGAACAGCAAGGGAATATCGACGACGGCAACCGGCACGCCGGACCGCTCGGCGTCGTCGAGAAATTTCTGGTGGTAGGAGCGCAGCATCGGATGCACGATCGCCTCGAGCCGGCGGATCGCAGCGGGATCGCCGACGACCTTCGCCGACAGCTTGGATCGATCCACCTTGCCGTCCACCGTGGTACCAGGGAATTCGGCTTCGATCGCCGGCGCGGCTTCGGCTTCATAGACCTTATGAACGGTCGCGTCGGCGTCGTAGACCGGGACGCCGGCTTCGGCGAACAGCTTCGCGGTCGTCGACTTGCCCATGCCCATCGAGCCGGTCAGACCCAGCACTCTCATCCGCGGTCACTCCCCTTACGCGTGGCTGCGGTCGGCATCAGATCCTGAGCAGCTTCGCTTCGCGAAAATAGGCGAGCAGCGGCAGCAACGGCAGGCCGAGGATGGTGAAGTGATCGCCGTCGATCCGGTCGAACAGGTGCACCCCGAGCCCCTCCAATTGATAGGCGCCGACGCTGGATGTGACGGCGTCACCGGCGGCATCGAGATAGGCCGCGATCTCGGCCTCAGAGAGGGCTCGCATCGTCATCCAGGCGACGGCGACGTGCGAGAACAGCACCTCGCCGTTGCGGACCACCGCGATGGCCGAGTGCAGCGCATGGGTGCGCCCGCCCAGCGCCAACAATTGCTGCATGGCATGCTGGCGGCCGGCCGGCTTGTTGAACATGCGCTCACCCAACGCGAGCGTCTGATCCGCGCCGACCACATAGGAATTGGGCCTGCTTGCCGAGACCGCAGCGGCCTTCGCATTGGCGAGGTGTAACGCAATCTCGTAGGGCGCGACCAGGCCGGCTTCGGCCTGGACCGCGCGCTCGTCGATATCGGCCGGAAGCGCCTCGCACGCGAGTCCTGCGTTCGCGAGCAGCATCCGCCGCGCGCGGCTCTGCGATGCCAGAATGAGAGGCTCGTCACTGCACCAGATGGACATTGATCCGCTCACTAGTCCGGAAGCCGCTGCCGCTGCCGGTCGGTATAGAGTTTCAGGATCGCGGCGGCCGTCTCCTCAATCGAGCGCCGCGTCACGTCGAGCATGACCCAGTTGAACTTCGCACTGAGCTTGCGCGCATAGGCGACCTCGTCCGTCACCGACTGCTTGTCGACATAGTTCTCATTGCCGGATTCCGCACCCATGCTGAGCAGGCGATTCTGCCGCACCTGGATCAGCCGCTCCGGGGTCGCATGCAGGCTGACGACCAGCGGTTTCTTCAATGTCTCGAGCTGGTGCGGGATCGGAATGCCCGGGACCAGCGGCACGTTGGCTGTGCGCACGCCGCGGTTGGCGAGATAGATCGAGGTCGGAGTCTTCGAGGTCCGGCTGACGCCCACCAGCACCACCTCGGCGTCTTCGAGGCCGTCGACCATTTGCCCGTCATCGTGGAGCATCGTGTAGTTCAGCGCATCGATGCGGGCGAAATATTCGGCATTGAGCACGTGCTGCGCACCGACGCGGCCGGCGGTCGACGCGCCGAGATAGGCCTCGAACAGCTGCATCACCGGACCGATGATCGACAGGCTCGGAATGTTGATCTGCTGGCACTTGCCTTCGAGCCGGCTGACCAGGTCCTTCTCGAGCAGGGTGAACAGCACGATGCCCGGCGCTTCCTCGATCTCGTCGAGCACGCGGTCGAGCTGCTTCTGGCTCCGCACCAGCGGGTAGACGTGCTCGACCGGGGTCACGTTGGTGTATTGCGCGGCGACTGCTCGCGCGACCGTGATCAGGGTTTCGCCCGTCGAGTCGGAAACCAGATGCAGGTGAAAGTAGTTGCCGGTGGTGGGCATCAAATCCTTAACGATCTGTGAATCCCTGTGAAGGATGGGACCAAAAAGCAGCCGCCGACCGCGCCCTTTGGATAACCCCGATTCTTCTGCACATGGTCGCCGTCCCGGGACAACGCCAAGCCGCAGGCTGATGATATCGGGACGACGCTCGTTTGTCTCTGGATAAGCTGTCGAAGGATTTCGGCAAGCGTTTGAATCGCATTGAACTCTGGGGCGATCCGGTGGGCGCAGCGCGCATGTTGAGGGATGTGAACAAGCTGCGGGCAGACTGCGGATGACATTGCATGAGTCCAATCCACCGCTACCTAGACTCAAACCTTAAGATTCTAAAATTATTTGGTTTGGAGGAGACTGAGCGAGCGGATATGTCTCAGCACGCAAGCTTATCGCTGCCTGAGAGGACCGCGCGTTTCCGATGTATGAGTGGATCAAGGCCCTTCACGTCATCGCTGTCATCGCGTGGATGGCCGGCATGCTGTATCTGCCGCGGCTGTTCGTCTATCATTGCGAGGCCGAGATCGGCTCGAAGCAGTCCGAGACGTTCAAGGTTATGGAGCGGCGCCTGCTGAAGGCGATCATCAATCCGGCGATCACCGTGACTTGGCTTGCCGGACTCTATCTGGTCTGGGCCGGCCACTGGTATACCAGCGGTTGGTTTCATGCAAAATTTCTCCTGGTGCTGATCATGTCGGGAGTCCACGGACTGTTCACCCGCTGGGTCAGGGAATTCGGCGCCGACAAGAACACCCGGAGCCAGAAATTCTACCGCTATGTCAATGAGGTACCGACGGTGCTGATGATCGGCATCGTGATTCTCGTGATCGTCAAGCCGTTCTGACCGTTTCCCAGGGAATACCGCTCCGCTGCAGATGCCTTGCAGACGACGGCGCGATTTTCTATATTATGGATATCCCACCCCACGCAGGCGGATGTGGTTGCGTTCCGGCTTGACCGGCCGCCGCATCAGGTCTGGTGCCTCATCGGCGCCAACCTTGCTCAGACCTGCGGACCTCATTTTCGTCCGCCTTCCCACAGCCACCTCGCATCCCTCCCAAGTCGCTTCCACAGGACCACCCCAATGCGGGAAATCAAACTACAGGACCTTAAGTCAAAGACGCCGGCCGAGCTCGTCTCCTTCGCGGAGGAAAACGGGGTCGAGAACGCCAGCACGATGCGCAAGCAGGAGCTGATGTTCGCCATCCTCAAGCAGCTCGCCATCCAGGAGATCGACATCATCGGCGAGGGCGTCGTCGAGGTTCTGTCCGACGGCTTCGGCTTCCTCCGCTCGCCCGACGCCAACTACCTGCCCGGCCCCGATGACATCTATGTCTCGCCGTCGCAGATCCGCCGCTTCGGCCTGCGGACCGGTGATACGATCGAGGGCCACATCCGCAGCCCGAAGGAGGGCGAGCGCTATTTCGCGCTCCTCAAGGTCAACACGCTGAACTTCGAGGATCCCGAGAAGTCCAAGCACAAGGTCAATTTCGACAACCTGACGCCGCTGTTTCCGGACGAGCGCTTCCGGCTCGAGCTCGAGGATCCGACCCGCAAGGATCTGTCGCCGCGCGTCATCGACATCGTCGCGCCGATCGGCAAGGGCCAACGCGCGCTGATCGTCGCGCCGCCGCGCACCGGCAAGACCGTGCTGATGCAGAACATCGCGCACTCGATCACGGCCAATCATCCCGAGTGCTACCTGATCGTGCTGCTGATCGACGAGCGCCCCGAGGAAGTCACGGACATGCAGCGCTCGGTGAAGGGCGAGGTCGTGTCCTCGACCTTCGACGAGCCGGCGGCCCGTCACGTCCAGGTCGCGGAAATGGTGATCGAGAAGGCCAAGCGCCTGGTCGAGCACGGCCGTGACGTCGTCATTCTCCTGGACTCGATCACCCGCCTCGGCCGCGCCTATAACACTGTCGTGCCGTCATCCGGCAAGGTGCTGACCGGCGGTGTCGACGCCAACGCGCTGCAGCGGCCGAAGCGCTTCTTCGGTGCCGCCCGCAACATCGAGGAAGGCGGCTCGCTGACGATCATCGCCACCGCGCTGGTCGACACCGGCAGCCGCATGGACGAGGTCATCTTCGAAGAGTTCAAGGGCACCGGCAACTCCGAACTCATCCTCGACCGCAAGGTCGCGGACAAGCGGACCTTCCCGGCGATCGACATCGCCCGGTCCGGTACCCGCAAGGAAGAGCTCATCACCGAGCCGCAGAACCTCAAGAAGATGTACGTCCTCCGCCGCATTCTCAATCCGATGGGTACCATGGACGCGATCGACTTCCTGCTCGACAAGCTCCGCAGCACCAAGAGCAATGCCGAGTTCTTCGAATCCATGAACACCTGATTGGACCACGGTCTCGATCTGGAAAGGGCGCTCTTCGGAGCGCCCTTTTTGTTTGCGAGACTGGATCAGGCGCGGGCACCACCGCTCGTCGGCGGCATCCGGCGTAAAGCATGCCGCTGCAAACCGATTGTGTTTCGCTGCCGGCAAGCCCAACTGAGGATCATGCATCCTCACGATCAGACCATCTTTGCAATGTCCTCGGGACGGCTGCCGAGCGCGATTGCGATTGTCAGACTCTCTGGCTCACATGCGGGATCTGCCCTTCGGCTGCTGGCGGGAAGATTGCCGGTGCCGAGGACTGCAACCCGCGCCTTGTTGCGCGATGGCGGTGGCGAAGCGATCGACGATGCCGTGGTGCTGTGGTTTCCCGGACCCGCAAGCGCCACCGGCGAGGATGTCGCCGAGCTGCACGTCCATGGCAGCCGGGCCGTCATCGCGGCGGTGTTCTCGCTCCTCTCGACGATGCCGCAGATGCGCCCTGCGGAGCCGGGCGAGTTCACGCGGCGCGCGTTCGAGAATGGCAAGATCGATCTGACCGAAGCCGAGGGGCTCGACGATCTCATTCACGCCGACACCGATCGCCAGCGGCGCCAGGCGTTGCAGCAGTTGAAGGGCCTGCTGGGCGACAAGGCGCGGAGCTGGCGTGAGCAGATCATCGAAGCTGCGGCGCTGATCGAAGCCGGGATCGACTTTGCCGATGAAGGCGATGTGCCGGCCGAACTGATGGCGCCGGCGCTGTCCCGGATCGAACGGCTCCTGGCGGAGATCGAGACCGTTCTGACGGCGCAGGGCCGGGCGGAGCGGCTGCGTGACGGCCTGACGGTCGTGATCGCCGGACCTCCGAACGCCGGCAAGTCGACATTGATGAACCAACTGGCCCGGCGTGAAGTGGCGATCGTCTCGCCCCATGCCGGCACGACGCGCGACGTCATCGAGGTTCAGCTCGATCTCCAGGGCTATCCCGTCACGGTGATCGATACTGCGGGGATCCGGGAGACGGACGATCCCGTGGAGCAGGAGGGCGTGCGGCGGGCCCGCGATCGGGCGGCGCAGGCCGATCTCGTGCTGTGGCTGTCCGAGGATGATCAGGCGGAGGCAGAGCGTCGAACCGGGGTGCCTGTCTGGCTGGTCCGCAACAAGATCGACCTGCCGACCCCCCAGGAGAGAGCTGCGGCGTCGGTGCAAAGCGCGGAGCGAGTTTTTGCGATCTCGGCGAGAACCGGAGCAGGCTTGTCCGAACTGATGGAGGCCTTGATCGGCTTCGCTGGTGACTTCTTTGGATCGGCCGAGAGTGGCCTGATCACGCGAGAACGGCAACGAACCCTGCTCGAGGAGACAGCGGCCGCACTTCGCCAGAGCATTGCGGCCGTAGATCTCGGGGAGGAGCTCGCCGCGGAGGAGCTGCGGATCGCCGCCCTCGCGCTCGGGCGCCTCTTGGGGCGGGTTGACATCGAGGATGTGCTGGACGTGATCTTTCGCGAGTTCTGTATCGGCAAGTAGCGACGGCAACGGTCTCGGCGCGACAGATATACTTAATGAAGCGTTGCTTGGTTAACGGACCATCAACTGTTTCACGTGAAACAGGGACGGAACTCTTGCGACGTTTCACGTGAAACAAGTTCCGATCTCAGGGTGCTGTTTCACGTGAAACGTCCTCGCCTCGCCTCGCCTCGCCTTGTCGTGGCGAATGTTTCACGTGAAACGTCTTCCGAGCGTTGTCTGCAAGCGTTAGATAAGCCCCCATGTTCCAGCATCTGACATCCTACGACGTCATCGTCATCGGTGGCGGCCACGCCGGCTGCGAAGCTGCGGCGGGTGCGGCGCGCATGGGCGCCCGGACCGCGCTGATCACCCATCAGTTCGCGACGATCGGGGCCATGTCCTGCAATCCGGCCATCGGAGGTTTAGGGAAAGGACATCTGGTTCGCGAAGTCGATGCTCTCGACGGCTTGATGGGCCGCATCGCCGATGCTGGCGGCATCCAGTTTCGGGTTCTGAACCGCCGGAAGGGACCCGCCGTTCGAGGTCCGCGCGCCCAGGCCGATCGCAAGCTTTATGCCGCAGCAATGCAGTCGGCGATCCGGGAGACCGCGAACCTTTCTGTGATCGAAGGCGAGGCGGACGAACTGATCGTCACGGACGGCCGGGTCACGGGCGTGCGGTTGGCCGACGGCCGGACCTTTGTCTGTGCTGCTGTGGTCATCACGACCGGCACGTTCCTCCGTGGTCTGATTCACCTCGGTGAGCGGACCTGGCCGGCGGGCCGGGTCGGCGAAGCCCCGGCGCTGGGACTCTCCCAGTCCCTCGAAGCCATCGGATTTCAGCTCGGCCGGCTCAAGACTGGGACCCCGCCGCGTCTGGATGGATCGACGATCGACTGGACAGCAGTCGAGATGCAGCCCGGCGACGATCCGCCGGAGCCGTTCTCCGTCCTGACCGGTAAGATCACCACCCCACAGATCCAATGCGGCATCACCCGGACGACGACCGCGACACATGAGGTGATCCGCGCCAATGTCCATCGCTCGCCGATGTACTCCGGGCAGATCAAGTCGACCGGGCCGCGCTATTGTCCCTCGGTCGAGGACAAGATCGTTCGCTTCGGTGATCGCGACGGCCACCAGATCTTCCTGGAGCCGGAAGGACTCGACGACACGACGGTCTACCCGAACGGCATCTCGACCTCGCTGCCGGAGGAGGTTCAGCTCGCGCTACTGCCGACCATCCCGGGTCTCGAGCGGGTCCGGATGATCCGGCCCGGCTATGCGATCGAGTATGACCACGTCGATCCGCGTGAGCTCGAGCCGACACTGCAGACCAGGCGGATGAAGGGTCTATTCCTGGCCGGTCAGATCAACGGCACGACCGGGTATGAGGAGGCCGCGGCTCAAGGTCTGGTCGCCGGCCTCAATGCGGCGCTGGCCGCAGGCGGCGGCGGGCCGGTCGTGTTTGATCGCGCTGACGGTTATCTCGGGGTGATGATCGATGACCTGGTCACGCGAGGGATCACCGAGCCGTATCGGATGTTCACCTCGCGCGCCGAGTATCGGCTGACGTTGCGGGCGGACAATGCGGACCAGCGGCTGACCGACAAGGGCATCGCACTCGGCTGTGTCGGCAATGAGCGTGCGTGTTTCCATCGAAGCAAGATGGATGCGTTGGAGGCTGCCCGTTCGCTGGCGAGGTCGCTGACGATCACGCCCAACGAGGCGGCTAAGCATGGCCTCACGCTCAACAAGGATGGCCAGCGCCGCTCGGCCTTCGAGCTGATGGCCTATCCGGAGATCGGCTTCTCCGAGGTGAGGGTGATCTGGCCGGAGCTCGGCGCGATCGATGCCGCCATCGCCGCCCATCTCGAGATCGATGCCAAATATGATGTCTATGTCCGCCGCCAAAGCGACGACGTCGATGCCTTCCGGCGCGACGAGGGATTGGTGCTCGGCGACATCGACTATGCGCTCGTTCCGGGTCTTTCCAATGAGGCGCGGGCGAAGCTGGCGGCTGCCAGGCCGTGGACGATCGGGCAGGCGGGCCGGATCGACGGCATGACGCCGGCGGCGCTCGGAATTCTCGCGGCCTATCTTCGCCGCGAAGCGCGTCGCAGCAAGGCCGCGGGCTGAAGGGCGTTTCACGTGAAACAAGCAGTGGCGTCCAAGGTGATCGAATCCGACAAGGCGGCTGCGCTCGCCTTGACGCCCGTTTCGCGTGAAACGGAGCAGCGCCTCGATCGCTATGTCTCCCTGCTGCTGGAGTGGCAGGCCAAGACGAATCTCGTCGCGCCCTCGACCTTGCCGCATCTCTGGACCCGGCACATTTCGGATTCGCTGCAGCTTCTCGATCTCGCGCCCGACGCCCGGATCTGGGTCGATCTCGGCAGCGGCGGCGGGTTCCCGGGCGTCGTCCTCGCCTGCGCGCTGGCCGAGCGGCCCGGCGCCCAGGTCCATCTGGTTGAGCGCATCGCCAAGAAGGCGGCGTTCCTGCGCGAAGCAATTCGCGTCACCGGTGCTCCGGGGATCGTGCATTTGTCAGAGATCGGGGATATCGTGGAGAAGTGGAGCGGGCGAGTCGATTGCGTGACCGCACGTGCGCTGGCTCCGCTACACCAACTCATCGGCTTTGCGGAGCCCCTGGTGAAAAAAGGCGCGAAAGCGCTGTTTCTCAAGGGTCAAGATGTAGAAGCGGAATTGACCGAATCTACTAAGTATTGGAAAATTGAGCCGAAACTTCATTCCAGCCGGACGGGCGGGCAGGGCTGGATCGTCGCAATCGATTGCATCGAGCGACAGAGCTGAATTCCGTCAAGACGACAACCAATGGCGATCGCGCATGGCCGTAATTGATCAGATTTATCAAGAAGATAGGGCTCCTCACCCGGAGGGGCATCCGCGCATCCTGGCGCTCGCCAACCAGAAGGGCGGGGTTGGCAAGACCACGACCGCGATCAATCTCGGCACGGCGCTGGCCGCGATCGGCGAGCGCGTGCTGATCGTCGACCTCGATCCGCAGGGCAATGCCTCGACCGGGCTCGGCATCGACCGTGGCAGCCGCAACTGCTCGACCTATGACGTGCTGATCGGCGAGGCCTCGCTGCGCGACGCCGTCGTTGCGACGGCCGTGCCACGGCTGCACATCGCCTCCTCGACGATGGACCTGTCGGGTCTGGAGCTTGAGCTCGGCTCCAGCGCCAACCGCGCCTTCCGTCTGCGCGACGCGATCGCCGGTCTCAACAACAACGTCTCGCCGGAGAACGACTACACCTACGTGCTGGTCGATTGCCCGCCGTCGCTGAACCTGCTGACGGTCAATGCGATGGCGGCGTCGGATGCGATCCTGGTGCCGCTGCAGTGCGAGTTCTTCGCGCTCGAAGGTCTGTCGCAATTGCTGCAGACCGTGGAGCAGGTGCGCTCGACCCTGAACCCGAACCTGTCGATCCACGGCATCGTGCTGACGATGTTCGACTCGCGCAACAACCTGTCGAACCAGGTGGTGGCCGACGTCCGTCAGTTCATGGGATCGAAGGTCTACAACACGATGATCCCGCGCAACGTGCGCATCTCGGAAGCACCGTCCTACGGCAAGCCGGTGCTGGTCTACGATTTGAAGTGCGTCGGCAGCGAGGCCTATCTGAAGCTCGCCACCGAGGTCATTCAGCGCGAGCGTGACCTGCGCACGAACTGACCTTGCCTCTGCTCCGGGCACCTCGTCGCCCGGATCTCATTTGAGGACGGCAGCGGATCCGGTCAGGATCCGCTCCCTCGTTCATTGTGCCGGCGGGACTGATCGGCAGCAGACGCAAGCGGAGCGTGACGTGAATCCAAAGGAGAAGGCGATGGCCGACGAGTCGCGATCGCGATTGGGCCGGGGTCTTGCAAGTCTGATCGGTGACGTCGGCCGCGAGGCCGGCGCGCCGCCGGAGCGGCCGCGCAATCAGCGCAAGGTGCCGATCGAGTTTCTCAAGCCCAATCCGCGCAACCCGCGCAAGACGTTTTCCGACGGCGAGCTCGCCGAGCTCTCGGCCTCGATCAAGCAGCACGGCGTGATCCAGCCGATCGTGGTGCGTCCGGTGAAGGGCCAGCACGACCGCTACGAGATCATCGCCGGCGAGCGGCGCTGGCGCGCCTCGCAGGCCGCCGGCCTGCACGAGGTGCCGATCGTTCCGGTCGATGTCAGCGACAGCGATGCGCTGGAGCTCGCGATCATCGAGAACGTGCAGCGCGAGGATCTCAATCCGATGGAGGAGGCGCAGGGCTATCACGCGCTCGCCAACGAGTTCAAACGCAACCAGGAAGACATCGCCAAGATCGTCGGCAAGAGCCGCAGCCACGTCGCCAACATGATGCGGCTGACCAAGCTGCCGGCCGAGGTGCAGGGCTTCATCGCGACCGGGCAGATCTCGGCCGGCCATGCGCGCGCGCTGATCAACCTGCCGGACCCGATGTCGGCGGCGAAGAAGATCATCGCGGAAGGATTGAACGTCCGGCAGACCGAGGCCCTGGCGCATGAGGAAGGCGTGCCGGAGCGCAAGCCGCAGAAGCCGCGCAGCAGCGGCAGCGCACCGGCGGAGAAGAAGGACGCCGACACCATCGCGCTGGAGAAGCGCGTCGGCGATGCGCTCGGCCTTTCCGTGTCGATCAGCCACCGCGATCCCGGCGGCACGGTGCAGATCACCTATCGCAGCCTGGAGCAGCTCGACGAGGTGATGCGTCGGTTGGAGCAGGGTTAGATGTGAGTTGGCGGCGCTTACTGCGCCGCGGTCTCTCATGAGATCGTTGCCCCGAACTCACATTCGTCATGGCCGGGTCAAGCACGGGCATGACGAGCTACTAATGAGCGACGAGAGTGGCCTGCATGTGTCCTCGTCGCGTCTGCCTCTGCTGATCTCGGCTCTCTCCTCCGTCATTCCGGGGCGCGCGAAGCGCGAACCCGGAATCCATTTTACGGCAGATGACGCAGCCCGATGGATTCCGGGTTCGCCGCGCTGCCGCGCGTCGCCCCGGAATGACGCCGGAAATTGGAGCGCGGTCGCTGGCCAATTTGGGGTGTGCGCTTCGTCACCGCCGCTGCCTCAGCCGACGTTACGTAGACGCGTCACCCCTTCCGCCGTGCCGCGACCGCGATCGACAACAATGTCCGCTGCGCGATCGCCGCTGCGAGCCCCGGCTGCTTGCGCATGTCGAGCGCGGCCGTCGCCAGCTGGTCGATGATCGGCAGCAGCCGGGCAGGGGAGAAATTGCGCAGCGCGACTTCCGCGCTCGGCTTGCGCGAGAAGTGCAGCCGGGGGAAGCCGCCTTCGAGGATGGACGAGACCGGCGTGCCGGAAGCGACGGCGAGCGCCGATTTGTGCAGCCATGCCGCATGTCGCTGCGCAGCGGAGATGATGACGCCGGGATAGGTGCCGGCGATCATCGCCTTGCCGAACTCGGTCTCGACAATTTCGGGCTTGCCGCCGAAGGCGCCGTCAACGATCGGGTCGAGCTTCATCTCCGAGGCGTCCGCGACCACGGCCATCACATGGTCGAGCGTCACCTCGCCTTCGCCATGGGCGAACAGGGTCAGCTTGCGCAGCTCGTTGCGCGAGGCCTGGCGGTCGCCCCCGAGCAGCGCCATCAGATAGGCGCGAGCGTCGGGCGCGATGCGCAGGGCCGCGATGCGCAATTCGTCGTCGATCAGCTTGGCGAGATCGCGCTCGGTGTCCGGGTAGCAGCCGATCGCGACCGCCGTTCTGGCCTTCTCGCAGATCTTGCGCAGTGGCGAATCGGGGCGGATGTCGCCGGCCTCGATCACGATGCGGCAATCCCGCACGTTCATCTCGCTGAGCGTCTCGACGCCGCTGGCGAAATTGCGCGACCCGGCGCGGACTCGGATGGCTCGCCGGCCGCCGAACAGCGGCACGGTCATGGCTTCGTCGACGAGGCGCGACGGCTCCGCGGCGAGTTCGTCACCATCGAGCCTGACCACGGAGAACGGATCATCGGGGTTGTCGACGGCCGACGCGATAAGCGCCTCGGCGCGTTCGCGAACCAGGCCCGTATCCGGTCCGTACAACAGGATCAGCGGACGCGCGGCGTCCGGTTTGGCCAGGAAGGCATCGATGTCTCGTCCGCGCAGCGCGACCACGGCGATGTCAGCCGTGCGTCAGGTGCCCGCGGTGAAATAGGCCGCGAGCCGGGTCTTGATCTTCTCGGCGACCTCCTCGGAGGCGCGATCCTCGGCGTCACGGAAGGCGCGTTGCCGGGCGAAACGCTGGTACGAGCCGGGGATGTCGTAGGAGGTGCGCGCGAAGGTCGTTCCGGTCATGACCGACTTGTTGGTCGCCAGCTCGACCAGATTATACTGCACGTCGAGGCCGACATTCTCGGTGGTCGGCAGGCCTGTGGTCTGCGAGACGATCAGCGAGGATCGGCTGGTCTGCAATCGCAGCACCAGCTTGTGGGTCGGCGCCGTGCCGGTCGCGGTGCCGTACAGCTTGAAGGCGAGCGCGTTGCGGATGCCGACGCCGATGCGCGCCTCGGGCGAGGCGTTCGGCTTGTCGACCGGCGGCAGCTCGACGCCGGCAAGCTTTTCACGCAGGCCGGGCGTGCCGTCGGTATGTTCCGCATACATCGGCTGGAAGCAGCCTGCCGTCAGCGCGGCCAAAGCGGCCACGGCAACAAGCCGAGCAGCGATCCGAAACCTAGCCGACGACATTCACGATCCTCTTGGGAACAATGATCACCTTGCGGACGGGTTTGCCATCCAGCGCCAGTTTTACTGCATCGAGGGCCAAAACGGCAGCCTCAATTTCCGGATTCTGCGCGTTGCTGGCGACTGTGACTTCTCCGCGCTTCTTGCCGTTGACCTGGACGACCAGGCTCATGCTGTCCTCAACCAGCAAATCTCGTTCGATTTGCGGCCAGGACGCCTCCGAGATCAGCCCAGTGTGGCCCAGCAACTGCCAGCATTCCTCGGCCAGATGCGGCATCATCGGCGAGAAAAGCTGCACCAGGATCCCCGCAGCCTCGCGAATCGCCCAGGCCAGGTCGGGGGCCGGCTTGGCCGGCCGCGCCAGGACGTCGGCCAGCGCGTTGGCGAATTCGCGGATATGCGCCAGGCAGACGTTGAAGTGCAGCCGCTCGATGCCGCCGGTCACCTTGTCGAGGGCGCCGTGGGCCGCCTTGCGTAGCGCCAGCGCGTCGGCGCCGAAGGCGGCAGGACGGGGGGAGGGGGTTTCGGCGGACGCCGCGACCGATTCGTTGACCAGCCGCCAGAGACGCTGGACGAAGCGCGCCGCGCCCTGAACCCGCTCGTCGCTCCAGATCACGTCGCGGTCCGGCGGCGAGTCCGACAGCATGAACCAGCGCGCGACGTCGGCGCCGTAGCTCTCGATGATGTCGTCGGGGTCGACCGTGTTCTTCTTCGACTTCGACATCTTCTCGATCGGGCCGATCGTGATGTCCTCGCCGGTCGCGCTCAGCACCGCGCGGCGGCCATTGCCGCCGACCTCGATCTTGACCTCGGCCGGATTGACGTAGGTGCCGTCGGCCTTCTGGTAGGTCTCGTGCACCACCATGCCCTGGGTGAACATGCCGGCGAACGGCTCGTCCATGGCGACGTGCCCGGTGGCCTTCATCGCGCGGGTGAAGAAGCGGCTGTAGAGCAGATGCAGGATCGCGTGCTCGACGCCGCCGATATACTGGTCGACCGGCATCATCCGGTTGGCCACCGCCGGCGTGGTCGGCGAGGTCTCGTTCCACGGATCGGTGAAGCGCGCGAAGTACCAGGACGAGTCCACGAAGGTGTCCATGGTATCGGTTTCGCGCGTTGCCTTGCCCCCGCATGTCGGGCAGGTGACGTGCTTCCAGGTCGGATGGTGATCGAGCGCATTGCCCGGCTTGTCGAAGCTGACGTCGTCCGGCAGCACCACCGGCAGGTCCTTCGCCGGTACCGGCACGACGTCGCACTTGGCGCAGTGGATCACCGGGATCGGACAGCCCCAGTAGCGCTGCCGGGAGATGCCCCAGTCGCGCAGGCGGAAATTGACCTGGCGCTCGCCGACGGCAGCGCCGCCACGCTGCTCGGTCTCCAGCCGCTTGGCGACCTCGTCCTTGGCCTGCGCGATCGTCATGCCGTCGAGGAAGCGCGAATTGATCAGCCGGCCGTCGCCGTCGAAGGCGGTGTCGGTGATGACGAAGCTCGCCGGGTCCTGGCCCTCGGGGCAGACCACCGGGACATTGCCGAGGCCGTATTTGTTGACGAAGTCGAGGTCGCGCTGGTCGTGCGCCGGACAGCCGAAGATGGCGCCGGTGCCGTATTCCATCAGCACGAAGTTCGCGACATAGACCGGCAAGGTCCAGCTGGGGTCGAAAGGGTGCACGGCGCGGATGCCGGTGTCGAAGCCCTGCTTCTCCGCGGTGTCGATCGCTTCCTGCGCGGTTCCGATCCGCTTGATCTCGGCGATGAACGCGGCGAGCTCCGGGTTCTTGGCGGCCGCGGCTTGCGCCAGCGGATGGTCCGCCGAGATCGCCATGAACTTGGCGCCGAACAGCGTGTCGGGCCGCGTCGTGAAGATCTTCAATTCGGTCTCGCCCGCCGGCGTCGTCTTGGGATCCAGCGCAAAGCGGATCAGCAGGCCTTCGGAGCGGCCGATCCAGTTCCGCTGCATCAGCCGGACCTTGTCGGGCCAGCGGTCGAGACCATCGAGCGCGTCCAGCAGCTCCTGCGAGTACTTCGTGATCTTGAACACCCACTGGTTCATCTCACGCTGTTCGACCACCGCACCGGACCGCCAGCCGCGACCGTCGATGACCTGCTCGTTGGCGAGCACGGTCATGTCGACCGGATCCCAGTTCACCTTGCGCTGCTCGCGCTCCACCAGCCCGGCTTGCATGAAATCGAGGAACATCTTCTGCTGGTGCTTGTAGTAGGACGGATCGCAGGTCGCGAATTCGCGCGCCCAGTCGAGCGACAGGCCGATCGAGCGCAGCTGCTTCTTCATCGCGGCGATGTTGTCGTAGGTCCATGCCTTCGGCGCGACCTTGCGCTCGATCGCGGCGTTCTCCGCCGGCAGGCCGAACGCGTCCCAGCCCATCGGATGCAGCACGTTGAAGCCCTTGGCGCGCATGAAGCGCGCCAGCACGTCGCCGAGCGTATAATTACGGACATGGCCGATATGGATGCGTCCCGACGGATAGGGAAACATCTCGAGTACGTAGTATTTCGGACGCGGATCGTCGTTCCTGGTGGCGAAGATCGCCTTCTCGTCCCACTGGCGCTGCCAGCGCGGCTCGGCTTCACGGGCGTTGTAGCGTTCGGATGTCATGGAATCGCTTATAATTTTCGAGGATTCGCGTCGTTTGAAGACGGCGGACTAGGCCACAAAAGCGGCAGCCCGGTCAATGGGGCGACAGATGATGATACCATTTTGGGCATCCGCTAAGCGACGGTAATCGCGAGTTTTTTTGCAGCCTCCGCCGGCTGTGTCGAAGGTCCGATTGAGGCACGGTTAAGACTTGAATGGGAGACTGAGTGCATACATCCAGGCATCAGCCCGCATCTGGGATCACTCCACATCGTGTCCGGCGCTACGTTCGACGAGCTTGACTTCGAGTACGCGACGACGGTCGCGGAAAAGGCCATGAAATCCATGGCTCAACAGCGCGTGCCACCGACGCCTAACAACTTCCATCTGTGGTTCAAGTACTCACTGGGCTCGGCGTCGGATCTCAAGCGCGCCGTCGACATCCTGGTCAGCAACAAGCGCAAGTTCGACAAGACCACCAACCAGGCGCTGTTCGACACCTATATCGGCCAGCAGGGTACGGAAGCGGCTGTCGTCCACAAAGTCTCGCAGCAGTTGCATGGCGTGATGGACTCCGCCAAGCAGTATCTGACGGCCGCGATCGCCGACAACCGCACGCACATGGCGGCGATCGATGGCGTCGCCGAACGCAGCGAGCAGGGTGTCGATCCGAAGATCCTGATCGAGAACCTGGTCAGTGAGCTCGCCCAGGCGACCGCGCGTGCGGCGAAACTCGAAGCGAGCTTTGCCGAGAAGTCACGCGAGCTCGACACCATCCGGGACTCGCTCAACAAGTCGGAGCAGCGCGCCCGCACCGACACGCTGACCGGATTGCCGAACCGGCGCGCGCTCGAAGAGTTCTTCCGCCATGCACAGGTCGAGGCGATGGAGCGCGACGAACCGCTCAGCATTCTCCTGATCGACGTCGACCACTTCAAGAAGTTCAACGACAATTACGGCCATGGCGTCGGCGATCAGGTGCTGCGCCTCGTCGCCAAGGCATTGCGCGAGCGCGTCCGCGACAAGGATCTTCCGGCGCGCTACGGCGGCGAGGAACTGATCGCGGTGCTGCCGCAGACCGACCTCGAAGGTTGCACCGTCATCGCTGAGCGCATCCGGCGCACCATCGCCGACTGTCAGTTCACGCGGCGCTCGACCGGCGAGGTGCTGCCGCAGATCACGGTGTCGATCGGCGTCGGCCAGTTCCAGTTCGGCGAATCGATGGCTGATCTGATCGACCGTTGCGACCGCTCGCTGTATCTCGCCAAGAAGCTCGGCCGAAACCGCGTGGTCACCGAGCTCGAGCTCGACCGGAAGCTCGCGGTCGGCTGATCGCTGGCCGCGGCGCAGCCCTATCCGGCGCGTGCCACGCCGCTCCTGTCATCCGCGACATCCGCGAAGCCATGCGCGATGACCGTGTTGCGGCCGCGATGCTTGGCCGCATAGAGCGCGGCATCGGCGGCTTCGATCAGGTCGGAGGGCATCAGCGACTCGTTCGGCCGGGTCGAAGCGACACCGACGCTCACGGTGACGCATCGATGCGCCGACGTCGCGTGCGGCAGCTCGAGCTCCAGCACCGTGGCGCGCACCTGCTCGCCGACCGCGAGCGCCTCTCTCGCACCCATGCCCGGCAGCAACAGGCAGAACTCCTCACCACCATAGCGGCCGGCGAAAGCCGTCATTGCACCGGCGATCTGCGACAGCGTCTCGCCGAGACGTGACAGGCAGGCGTCGCCCTCAGGGTGCCCATAGGTGTCGTTGTAGAGCTTGAAGTGGTCGACGTCGATCATCAGCAGCGACAGCTCGGTGCCGGCCTGCTGCGCGCGGCTCCATTCGACGTCGATGCGGTTCTGGAAGCCGCGGCGGTTGGCGAGGCCCGAGAGCATGTCGATCGACGCCATCACCGTCAGCCGGTCATTGGCGGCGACCAGCTCGCGCTCGCGCTGGCCGAGTTTGGCGGCCATCGCATTGAAGGACTTTGCCAGCGGAACGAACTCCGACGGCAGATGCTTGGTGGTGACGCGCGCCGACCAGTGGCCGTGGCCGAAGCGCTTGGCGGTCGCGGCGAGCATGCTGACGGGCTTCACGATCAGCTTCTCGGCGGCGATCAGCGCGCCGAGCAGCACGATCAGGCAGACGAGGCCAGCCTGCAGATAGGCATTGCGGATCTCGCGGTCGATGGCGGCGGTGACGCGCGTCTCATCGATGCTGACGATCAGCCGCGAGCCGGTGTCGGCGATCCGGGTGAAGGTGATCGCGCGCTTGGAGCCATCCGCCGCCGTGAAACTCATCGTCTCGGACGGCTTGCCCGAGCTCAGCGCGGTCTCGGCAACGGCCGACAACAACGGCACGCTGTCGAGCGGCCGGCCGATCAGCTCGGTGCGGTCGGCGGGCGCCGCCAGCACGGTTCCCTCGCTGTCGATCAGCACCGCCGTGATGCCGGGACGGCCGCCAAGATTGCTCATGATCTTGGACATCCATTCCAGGTTCACGCTCGCCAGCATCACCGCGTCCGGCTCGCCGGTGATGGCGCCGACCGGATAGGCGGCCATGACGATCGGCACGTGCGACGGTTTCGACAGCAGGTAGTCGCTGAACACGAAATCACGTGATTCCTGGGCGCCACGGAAATATGGCCGGTCGCTGAAATCGAGCCCGACATATTGGTTGTTGGTCGAACACTGGATGCGGCCGTCGCGGCCGGCGATCATCAGGGTGCGGATCCACGGCAGGGTCGCCGGCAGGCTGGCGCGCATCATGTCGCAGCTGCGGCTCACGCCGGTGCTCGACGCCCGGACATAGGCCGTCGATTTCAGCACCGTCTCCACCGACATGATGACCTCGCGCTGCATGTCGGCGCTCTGCCGGGCGAGGCTGGAGAATTCCTCCGATGCGAGCGCGATCTGCCTTGTCCTGGCGCCTTCCAGCGAGCGCGCACGTTCCAGCATCAGCGGCGCCACCAGGATCAGGGCGAGCAACGCCAGCCGGGCGCGGATCCCCATCAGCCGGTTCAGCTTCACTCTATTGCGATTGAACCGGATGCTTGGCATTTCTTCCCCCTACCCCCGGCCGTGGAGGGTAAGGAGAAGGGCTCAAGAACCTTTTCTCGAACTGCGTAAAATTGCAGCCAAACCCCTAAATCTACCGACGGACGCCATCGTGCCTGATGAATCGAACGCCTCAACCTCGTCCTCGCCGTCCGCGCTCGCCGCCGTCGAGCAGGAGATTCTGCGGGCCTGCCGCGACGCCAAACGTGATCGCGGCTCGGTCACGCTGATCGCTGTGTCGAAGACCTTCGATGCCGACGCGATCGAGCCGGTGATCGCGGCCGGACAGCGCGTGTTCGGTGAAAATCGCGTTCAGGAAGCCAAAGCCAAGTGGCCGCCGCTGATGGCCGCGCATCCGGGACTCGCGCTGCACCTGATCGGGCCGCTGCAATCCAACAAGGCCAAGGAGGCGGTGGCGCTGTTCGACGCCATCCATTCGGTGGACCGGCCGAGCCTGTGCGTGGCGCTTGCCAAGGAGATTTCCGCCCAGGGCCGGCATCCGCAACTGTTCATCCAGATCAACACCGGCGAGGAGCCGCAGAAGGCGGGCATCGCGCCCGGCGACGCCGACGCCTTCATCGCCGCCTGCCGCACGGATTACGGGCTCACGATTTCAGGGCTGATGTGCATTCCGCCGGTCGACGAAGCACCCGGGCCGCATTTCGCGCTGACCGCCAAGATCGCCGCCCGCAACGGCCTCGCGCATCTGTCGATGGGCATGAGCGCCGATTTCGCCATCGCCATCCAGTTTGGCGCCACGCATGTCCGTGTCGGCTCGGCGATCTTCGGGCATCGCTGAAGAGGGCGCGGTCGCGGCAGGTCCCTACTCGAACCGCACCGATACCTGCCCCAGATCGCCGAAATCGGCCTCCATGTGGTCGTCGCTGTCGATCGGCAGCGGCGGATGACAGGTGCCGGTCGTGATCACCTGCCCTGCTCGCGCGGGCACGCCGAGCGCGCTGAGCTCGTTGACCAGCCAGGCCAGCGCGATCAGGGGATCACCGAGCACGTTGCGGCCGTGGCCGATGAAGGTCTCGCCACGCAGCGTGATCCGCGGCCGCTCCGCGATCAGGTCGCGGCTGCGCCAGTCGGCGGTGCTGGCCTCGCCCAGCACGAACAGATGCGCGCAGGCATTGTCGGCGATCAGTTGCGCCTCGCCGGCACTGACGAAGTCGGCGAACCGCGAATCGGGAATTTCGATCGCGGGGTGCAGCGTGTCGACCGCGGCCAGCACCTCCGCGACATTATAGGGTGTCGGCCGGGGCGGCAGATCGCGTCCGAGGCGGAAGGCGAATTCCGGCTCGGCGACCCGCATCGCGTTGCCGGCCATCGACGCGGTGCCGCCGACCGGCAGCACCGTTTCGGCCAGGATTCGCCCGGCCATTGGACCGGCGACATTGATATGGCGCTGGCCGGCCTCGCTGGTCGCCGCAATCTTCCAGCCAAATAGCGGCTTGGGCGAGTGGCGCTCGAGCTCGGCCTGGACCGCATAGCCCTCTGCGCGGTCGCGTGGACGCAGCTCCGGCGGCAGCGCCGCCAGCTTCCGGCCTTCGCTCCAATGCTGGCGCAGGATGCCCGAGGCGCTGGCTGGCTGATCCGGTGCGCGCATGACGTCGTCCTCCCTTACATTATTGGATGACGATCCTGGTGCGCGGGCCGATCCTTTGCAACAGACGCAGCATCGCCGGTCGGGTCATGGCCACGCAGCCTGCGGTCGGGCCGAAATTCGGCCGCGCCAGATGCAGGAACACGGCGCTGCCGCGGCCCGCGATTCGCGGCCGCGTGTTGTGGTCGATTTCGATGATGAAGTCGTAGAGATGGTCCTGGCGCGCCAGCCGGTCCCCGGGCCGGTCGCCGCGCAGCCGGATCGCCCGATTGTAGTGCCGGTCGGCCGGGTCCTCGCACCAGGCGTCCTCCGGACCGATCCCTCGGATCGGAAGAAAGGTCCGCGGACGCGGATGACGATCGGCCCGCCACCACAGCTGCCGGGGCCGGAAGGTCCCCCGGGGGGTGCCACCATCGCCCTCGCGCTTGTTGGCCAGGACGCCGCCGCGGCCGAGCGCCACCGGGATGACATGGCCCCAGACATGGAGCCAGCCGCGCTGCCGCGACCCGGCTTTGGTGCGAATCGAGATTCGCGATGCTGGCATGCCAGGCTTCACCTTCGATAACGACATGAAACAACGTGCCTTTTCATTGCCACGGATTGCCCGGTAATTGCCTTAATGTCGGCAAATGGTCCGCCGCGAGGGTCGAACAGGACAATCATCTCAATCCCTGCTCAATTCTGGAGTAGAGTCCCGGGCGCTTGTGAATCGGTAACAGCCCCCTACTTCAAGACGGAACAGGGCTGATGAGCCTGTTTGCCCACCGTTGACGGCGCCACCCATCCGATCCCGCCGGCGCCACCTAGAGGATTGTACAATGGCCAATGCCCGCAAGATCCTGATCGTGGATGACGACACCGATCTGCGCGATGCCCTGATGGAGCAGCTCTCGCTGCATGACGAGTTCGAAGCCCAGGCCGTCGATACCGGCGCCAAAGGCGCCACCGCCGCAAAGGCCAATTCACCCGACCTGGTTCTGATGGACGTCGGCCTGCCCGACACCGATGGCCGCGAAGTGGTGCGGTCCCTGCGCAAGGGCGGCTTCAAGGCGCCCATCATCATGCTGACCGGGCACGATACCGATTCCGATACGATTCTCGGGCTCGAATCCGGCGCCAACGACTATGTCGCCAAGCCCTTCCGCTTCGCCGTGCTGCTGGCCCGCATCCGGGCCCAGCTTCGCCAGCACGAGGCCAGCGAGGACGCGGTGTTCTCGGTCGGCCCCTACAGCTTCCGGCCGGGCTCGAAGATGCTGACCGGCGCCAACGCCCGCAAGGTCCGCCTGACGGAGAAGGAAACGGCGATCCTGCGCTTCCTGTATCGCGCCGGCCAGCAGCCGGTGTCGCGCGAGACCCTGCTCCAGGAGGTGTGGGGCTACAATTCCGGCGTCACCACCCACACCTTGGAAACGCACATTTACCGTCTGCGGCAGAAGATCGAGAAAGATGCCGCGAATCCGGAGATTCTGGTGACGGAGGCCGGTGGCTACAAGTTGGTACCGTGATAGGTTCGGGGATGGCGGTTTCGCCATTTATGATATTGGTTCCATTCAGCCTTCCCCGGGCCCTTGATGTCGATCGAAGACGATATTGCGCTATTGGAGCGCGTCCCAACATTGCGCCTGCTGGGAAGCGACTCACTTCGCATGATCGCCATCGGCTCCGAGCAGCGTAACATCCAGAGCGGCGAGACCCTGTTCCGCGAGGGCGACACGGCCGATTGCGGCTATGTCGTCCAGCGCGGGTCATTGCGCATCAGCGACGAGGTCGGTGCCGAGATCGTCGCGACGCCGACCATGCTGATCGGCGAGCTGGCGCTGCTGGTCGAGATGCGGCGTCCGGCGACCGCGACGGCCCTGGAATATTCGACCGTGGTGCGGATCTCGCGCAGCCTGTTTCAGCGTGTGCTGGAGAGCGACGCCAAGGCTGCGCGCCGGCTGCGCGACGAGTTCGCCCACCGCGCCAGCCGAATCGCCAACGACATCATGGCGGCCGGGGCCAAGCTGACGTCGTGACGGGGCTGGCGGCCGCCCGAGGTCTACGCGGACCTCTTGCCGATGCAGCACGATCGTCTCGCTTGAGTTTGGCTCCTTCCCCGCCGTCATGGCCGGGCTCGTCCCGGCCATCCACGTCGTCCGGCGTGCTAAGAACGGCGTGGATGCCCGGGACAAGCCCGGGCATGACGATGTGGGGACAGGCGAATGACAAACTCGGCACTGACGGGTCTGTCTGGTCGCGCCGTCAAACGTCCAGCGTCACCGTGACCGGCACGTGATCCGACGGCCGCTCCCAGCTGCGGGCGTCGCGCAGGATCCTGAAGTCGCTGACCCGGTCCTTCAAGGCGCGTGACACCCAGATGTGGTCGAGCCTTCGGCCGCGATCACCCACGGTCCAGTCGGCGGCGCGGTAGCTCCACCACGTGTAGACCTTCTCCGACATCGGGATGCGTTCGCGGGCGACGTCGACCCATTCGCCATGGGTCTGCGCCGCCAGCAGCTTCTCGCATTCGATCGGCGTGTGCGACACCACCTTCTGGAGCTGCTTGTGCGACCAGACGTCGTGCTCATGCGGCGCGACGTTGAGGTCGCCGACCAGGATATGCCGGTCGTCGCCGCGCGGATGCAGCGGCTCGCACGCCTTCAGTTCGTCGAGGAATTGCAGCTTGTGCTCGAATTTGGGATTGAGCGCGGGATCGGGAATGTCGCCGCCGGCCGGCACATAGAAATTATGCAGCACCAGCGGCTGCGCGAGCTGCGCCTTTTCGCCGAATGCCACGGTGATGTGGCGCGAATCCACCTTGTCGCAGAAGGTGCGGACGTTGGTCTCCTCGAACGGCCATTTCGAGATCACGGCGACCCCGTGATAGCCCTTCTGCCCGTTCAGTGCGACGTGCTCATAGCCGAGCCGCTTGAAGCGCTTCAGCGGGAAAGCGTCGTCGATGCACTTGGTCTCCTGCAGGCACAGGACATCGGGCCTGACCTGCTTGATGAGCTTGGCGACGAGGTCGATGCGCAGGCGCACCGAGTTGATGTTCCAGGTGGTCAGGACGAGACGCATGAGAATGGCGTCATAGCATGAATTGCGCCGATGTCAGCGATTCCGCCTCGCCTCTGACGCATCGGACTGATCGCGTTGGTTGGCCTTATCCCCAGCGAAGTGGGACGGCGCTTGATCAGCGCCGTTTGCTCTCGATGACGTCCCATACGCGGGCCGCGATGTCGGGTCCGCCGAGCCGCGAGATCGCCCGGATGCCGGTCGGCGAGGTCACGTTGATCTCGGTGAGGTTGCCGTCGATGACGTCGATGCCGACCAGCAATAGCCCGCGCGCGCGCAACTCCGGACCCAGCGTGTCGCAGATCTCGCGCTCGCGGGCGCTGAGATCGGTGGCCTGCGCGGCGCCGCCGCGCACCATGTTGGAGCGCAGATCGTCCGCCGCCGGCACGCGGTTGACGGCGCCGGCGAACTCGCCGTCGACCAGGATGATGCGCTTGTCGCCATGCTTCACCTCGGGGAGGAAGCGCTGGATCACCCAGGGCTCCTTGAACGTCACCGAGAACATGTCGAACAGCGAGCCGAAATTCATGTCCTGCGGCATGACGCGGAACACCGCCGCGCCGCCATGGCCATGCAGCGGCTTCATCACCACGGCGCCGTGCTGATCGCGGAAGGCGTTGATCTCGTCGAGGTCGCGCGAAATCAAAGTCGGCGGCATCAGTTGCGGGAAGTTCATCACGAACAGCTTTTCCGGCGCGTTGCGCACGCTCCCGGGATCATTGACCACCAGCGTCTTCGGATGGATGCGCTCGAGGAAATGCGTCGAGGTGATGTAGGCGAGATCGAACGGCGGATCCTGGCGCAGGAGCACGACGTCGAACGAGGTCAGCGCGGTCGGCTTCGGTTCGCCGAGCGTGAAGTGGTCGCCGACCTGGTCGCGCACCGTCAGCGCCTGCACCGGCGCATACAGCTCCTCGCCGCGCAGCGACAGCTTGTCCGGCGTGTAATAGCACAGGCCATGGCCGCGCCTCTGCGCTTCGAGGAGCATCGCGAAGGTGGAGTCGCCGCGGATGTTGATGCGCGCGATGGGGTCCATCTGGACGGCGACGTTCAGTTTCATGGGCAGGTCCCTGCTCTCTGCAATCAGTTCATGTCAGGTGCTGGCGTCGAACGCCGCTACCAGATGGCGCGGCAGGCTGCGCGGCGCAACCAGAATCGCGTCGAAGCGCAGCTCCAATTCGGCATGGTCGGGATGCGCCATCAGCCACGCCTGCGTGGCATTGATGATGCGCTGCTGCTGGCGCGGCGTCACCGCATAGGCGGCATCGTCGAGCGAGGCGCGCGCCTTGACCTCGACGAACGCCACGAGGCCGCGCTTGCGCGCGATGATGTCGATCTCGCCATGCGGCGTGCGGAAGCGCTTGGCGAGGATGCGATAGCCCTTGGCGATCAGCAGCGCTGCCGCGCGGGCCTCCGCCGATAGTCCGGTGCGAAAGGCGGCGACGCGCTCCGGCGCAGCCGTCTTGGCCGGCTTGTCGGCGGACGCGCGCTCAGTCTTCGCCATCGGCCGACCCTGACCGCGCGTCCTTCGCCAGCTCGAGCGCGCGCGCATAGACTTCGCGGCGCGGCCGGCCGGAGAGCTCGACCGCATGCATGACGGCATCCTTGACGCTCGATCGCTGCAGCAGATCCTTCAGCACGGCGTCGAGCGCATCCGGCGTCAGCACCCCGGCGCCGCGCGGCGGCGGACCGATCACCAGCACGAATTCGCCGCGGGTTTCGAGATCGCCAGCCGCTGCAGCGAGATCGCCGATGGCGCCGCGCAGCACCTCCTCGTGCAGCTTGGTGAGCTCGCGGCAGATCGCGGCCTGGCGTCCCGCCATGGCCTCGGCGAGATCGGCCAGCGTCTCCTGAACCCGGCTGCCGGCCTCGAACAGCACCAGCGTCGCGTCGATGCGCGCGAGCTCGGCCAGCCGCGCGCGCCGCGCCTGCTGCCTGGCCGGCAGGAAACCCTCGAAGAAGAAGCGGTCGGTCGGCAGCGCCGCGACGCTGAGCGCCGCGAGCACGGCGGACGGGCCCGGCAGCGCTGTGACGTCATGCCCGGCCTCGCACGCCTCGCGCACCAGCTTGTAGCCGGGATCGGAGATCAGCGGCGTGCCGGCGTCGGACACCAGCGCGATGGCCGTGCCTTCGGCGAGGCGCTGCAGAATCCTGGGCCTGACGGCTTCGGCATTGTGCTCATGATAGGCTGCGAGTTCCGCGCTGAGGCCGTAGCGCTCGGTCAGGCGCCGCGTGATTCGCGTGTCCTCGCACAAGATGAGATCGGCGCCGGCCAGGGTTTCCAGCGCGCGCAGTGTGATGTCGCCGAGATTGCCGATCGGCGTCGCCACCAAGTGCAATCCAGGCCGCGCCTTGGGCGCGGCAACGATCTGCCCCGCCACCAGATAGGTCGGCGTGGTGGAAGATTTGCCGTCGTCCGGCGACGTCTTGGGGATTGCCTTCGCGCCCATCGAGGTAATTTAAAGGGCCTGCCGCGGGATTGCCACAGGGGAACAGCCGCGCGGCGATTTGAAGTTCCGGGATCGGCATCGCCGCGTCGCCATTCATCGCCGATTCAAGTCCGAAACGGCACATCGATGGGGGTGTGGACGAGCAGGGGATAGGCCGTGCAAAACGTCGAATTGATCGGCGGTGTGGCGCTGACAGCCTTTTGTTTTGCTTAACTATTCGTCGACAATATGAGTGAATCGGCACGGCCTTGCGGACGTGCGTTTGGGGAACTTCTGGCCGGTCTCGGCCGAACGAAGAGATGCCATGGTGGGCCCGCGTCATCCCAACTCTCTCGGTCCGGGACCCCATGGGGTCGCCCGGCGAACGGCGCTGGGCCTGATCGTCGGCGCGCCGCTGCTGTCGGCGTGCTCCAACGTGCAGCAGGGCTTCAATCCGTTCGAGCAGCCGACGGCGCCGGCCGGACCGCCGCAGCAGCCGGCGGTGGCCGGCAACGGCCAGGTCAAGGTCGGGCTGATTCTGCCGCTGTCGGCGTCGGGCAATGCCGGCGTCGCCGCGCAATCGATGAAGAACGCGGCCGAGATGGCGCTGGCCGAGTTTCAGAACCCCAACATCCAGCTCCTGATCAAGGATGACGCCGGCAGCCCGCAAGGCGCGCAGCAGGGCGCGCAACAGGCCTGCGACGAAGGCGCCGAGATCATCCTCGGCCCGCTGTTCGCCGGCTCGGTGCCGGCGACGGCCCAGGTGGCGCGCACGCGCAACATCTCGGTCATCGCCTTCTCGACGGATTCGAGCGTGGCGGGGCGCGGCGTCTATCTGCTCAGCTTCCTGCCGGAGTCCGATGCGAGCCGCATCGTCGAATATTCCGCCAGCGTCGGCAAACGCTCGTTCGCGGCGCTGCTGCCCGACAATGCCTATGGCACCGTCGTCGAGGGGGCGTTCAAGACTGCGGTCAGCCGCCGCGGCGGACGCATCGTGGCATTCGAGAAATATTCCGGCGACCGCACCGGGCCGGCGCGCACGGTGGCGCAGGCGCTCGGCGGCGCCGATGCGCTGCTGCTGGCCGACGACGGCGAATCGGTCGCGGCGACGGCCGATGCGCTGACCGCTGCCGGCGCCAATCTGCGCAACATCCAGCTGCTCGGCACCGGGCTGTGGGACAATCCGCGCGTCTATGCCAGCGCCAGCCTGCAGGGCGGCCTCTATGCCGCGCCGGATCCGTCCGGCTTCCGCGCTTTCGCCGGACGCTACCGGACGCGATTCGGCGGCGATCCCGTACGCACCGCGACCCTCGCCTATGATGCGGTGGCGCTCGTGGCCGCGCTGGCGCGCACCCAGGGCAACCAGCGTTTCGCGCCCGATGTCCTGACCAATGCCTCCGGCTTCGCCGGCATCGACGGCCTGTTCCGGTTCCGCAGCGACGGCACCAATGAGCGCGGGCTTGCCGTGATGCGTGTCGGTTCGGGGGGCGGACAGGCTGTCGCCGGCGCACCGAAGAGTTTCAGCGCGACTTAGATCGTCCAGCGCGGCTTGTTCGGCGGGTCAGAGCGGTCGCCGCGATGTCGCGCCTTATAGAAGGCTGCTTCCCCTCACCCTGAGGAGCCCGCCGAAGGCGCGCGTCTCGAAGGGCGAGGCCCCGGCACGGGCCTCATGGTTCGAGCGCCTGCGGCGCTCCTCACCACGAGGGTTAGCGCCGAAACCGCCGCTGCATCACGCGCAGCATCCTCATGCAAAGCTCAGGCGGCGAGGTCGGCGACGACCGCGTCGAGCACCGGAAAGCCGTCCTGGGTCACGCGCAGCCGCCCGTCCGGATCGACCGCGATGGCGCCCTCCTCGCGCAGCAGCGCGATGCGGCGCGGATCGAGCGCGCGGCCGGAGATCCTCGCGTAGCGCTGCGGGTCGATGCCCTCGGCCAGTCGCAGCCCCATCAGCAGGAATTCGTCGGCGCGCTCCTCGCGATTGAGCTCGTCGTCGGTCATCACACCGTGACCGTTGGACTCGACCCGCATCAGCCAAGCCTCGGGCCGCTTGTCGGTTGCGGTCGCGTGTCTGATGCCGGCGATGTCGAGACGGCCATGGGCGCCGGGACCGATGCCGGCATATTCCTGGCCACGCCAATAGAGCAGGTTGTGCCGGCACTCCGCGCCCGGGCGGGCATGATTGGAGATCTCGTAGGCCGGCAGTCCGTGACGGCCACAGATCTCCTGCGTGACGTCGTACAAGGTGCGCGCCAAGCCTTCATCCGGCGTCTTCAGCTTGCCCGCGGCATGCAGGCCGAAGAATGGCGTGCCTTCCTCGATGGTCAGTTGATACAGCGACAAATGCTCGGCTGCCTCGCCGATCGCGCGCGTCAGCTCCTCGGTCCACATCGCCGGCGTCTGGTCGGGCCGGGCGTAGATCAGATCGAATGAATAACGGTCGAACGCATGGCGCGCGATCGCGACTGCCTTCATCGCCTCTTCGGCGGTGTGCAGGCGTCCCAGCATTTTCAGCGAGGCATCGTCCATCGCCTGGACGCCGAGCGAGACGCGGTTGACGCCGGCAGTGCGGTAGCCGGCAAAGCGCGTCGCCTCGACGCTGGTCGGATTGGCTTCCAGCGACACCTCGACGTCAGCGGCGACATGCCAGTGCCGGCCGATCGCGTCGAGAATCGCGCCGACTGTCTGCGGCTGCATCAGCGACGGCGTGCCGCCGCCGAGAAAGATCGAGCTGACGGTGCGCGGCCCAATGCGGGCGGCGGTGGTCGCGATCTCCTGGGCGAAGGCGCGGGCGTAGCGCTCCTGGTCGATGGCCGCATGCCGGACATGGCTGTTGAAGTCGCAATACGGACATTTCGACAGGCAGAACGGCCAGTGCACATAGACGCCGAACGCTTCGCTGTCAGCGCTGGTCAAGGCAGATCTCCGCGAGCTTCACGAAGGCGCGCGCCCGGTGCGACAGGCCGAGGCCGAGCGGCGGCAGGCCGTGCTTCTCGATGCTGGTCATCTCGCCGAACGTGCGATCGTGCCCTTCTGGCAGGAACATCGGGTCGTAGCCGAAGCCGGCCGTGCCGCGCGGCGGCCAGACCAGCGTGCCGTCGACCCGCGCCTCGACCTCCTCGACATGGCCGTCCGGCCATGCCACGCACAGCGCCGAAACGAAATGAGCGCCGCGCTGGTCGGCACCCGCGGCGCCGCGCTCCTGCAGCAGGCGCTCGATCCGCGTCATCGCGCCGGTGAAATCCTTGTCCGGTCCGGCCCAGCGCGCCGAATAGATCCCCGGCGCACCGTCGAGGGCGTGAACCACGATGCCGGAATCGTCGGCAAAGGCCGGAAGCTGCGCGGCCTTGGCCGCGGCGACCGCCTTGATGCGGGCGTTGGCCTGGAAGGTCTCGCCGGTCTCGTCCGGCTCGCCCAGGCCGAGATCGCCGGCCGACACCGCCTCGACGCCATGGGGGGCGAGCAGCTCGCGCATCTCGGCAAGCTTGCCGGGATTGTGGGTCGCGATGACGATGCGACCGGTGAGCCTGCGGTGCGGACCGTTCACGCGACCGCCATCTTCTGCAGGTCGACCAGCCGCGCGACGCCCTTGCGGGCGAGCGCCATCAGCGCCAGGAACTCGGCCTCGGTGAACGGCGTCTTCTCCGCCGTGCCCTGCACCTCGATGATGCGGCCGTCGCCGGTCATGACGAAATTGGCATCGGTCTCCGCCTCGGAATCCTCAGCGTAGTCGAGATCGAGCACCGGCGTGCCGTTGTAGATACCGCAGGAGATCGCGGCGACGTTGGCGCGCAGCACCTCGGTCTTGATCATGTTGCGCGACTTCATCCACTTGATGCAGTCGGCCAGCGCGACCCAGGCGCCGGTGATCGACGCCGTGCGCGTGCCGCCATCGGCCTGCAGCACGTCGCAGTCCACCGTGATCTGGCGCTCGCCGAGCGCTTCCAGGTCGATCGCGGTGCGCAGCGAGCGGCCGATCAGGCGCTGGATCTCGACCGTGCGGCCGGTCTGCTTGCCGGCGGAGGCCTCGCGCCGGGTTCGCTCCAACGTGGCGCGTGGCAGCATGCCGTATTCGGCGGTGATCCAGCCGCGTCCCTGGCCCTTGAGCCAGGGCGGCAGCCGGTCCTCGAGCGTGGCGGTGACCAGCACATGGGTGTCGCCGAACTTCACCAGGCAGGAGCCCTCGGCGTATTTGACGACGCCGCGTTCCAGGCTCACGGCCCGCAGTTCATCCGGTGCACGGCGGCTCGGCCGCATGATTCTCTCCGTGAAAGAGGCGAAAGAGGGTGTTTGACGGCCTTGTAGGAGCCGCGACCGGCAGCGGCAAGGGTTTATCAAGGGCCCGTCGCTCCCGGAGCCCCCTCCTCATGACCGGCTTGCCACCGAGCCGCCGCATGGACACATTATAGGCAGCTGGGAGGAGTGCATCTGGTGGCCCACCACGATCCGATCAACCTGATGACACCGCCGGCCGGTCTGGCGCAGCTGAACGAGCGCTCGCGCGAGATCTTCCGGCAGATCGTCGAAAGCTATCTGGCGACCGGCGAGCCGGTCGGCTCGCGCAACATTTCGCGGCTGATCGCGGTTCCGCTGTCGCCGGCCTCTGTACGCAACGTCATGGCCGATCTCGAGCAGCTCGGCCTGATCTACGCGCCGCACACCTCGGCCGGCCGGCTGCCCACCGAAGCCGGCCTGCGCTTCTTCGTCGACGCCCTGATGCAGGTTGGCGACATGACGGAGGCCGAGCGGCAGTCGATCCAGAGCCAGCTCGCGGCCGTCGGCCGGGCGCAATCGGTCGAGGCGGCGCTGGATGAAGCGCTGACCCGGCTGTCGGGTCTGACCCGTGCCGCCGCCGTGGTTCTGACCGCCAAATCCAACACCCGGCTGAAGCACATCGAGTTCGTCAGGCTCGAGCCCGAGCGCGCGCTCGTCGTTCTGGTCGGCGAGGAAGGACAGGTCGAGAACCGGGTCCTGACCCTGCCGCCGGGCGTGCCGTCCTCGGCATTGACCGAGGCGTCCAATTTCCTCAACGCCCGGATCAGAGGGCGGACGCTGGCGGAAGCGCGGCTCGAACTCGAGACCGCGCTGGCGCACGACCGTGCCGAGCTCGACCAGCTGACGCAGAAGGTGATCGCCGCCGGCGTCGCGAGCTGGTCCGGCGGCGACAGCGACGAGCGGCAGCTCATCGTGCGCGGCCACGCCAACCTGCTCGAGGACCTGCATGCGCTCGAAGATCTCGAGCGTGTCCGGCGGCTGTTCGACGATCTCGAAACCAAGCGCGGCGTCGTCGATCTGCTCGGGCGCGCGGAGAGCGCGGAAGGTGTCCGCATCTTCATCGGCTCGGAGAACAAGCTGTTCTCGCTGTCGGGCTCGTCGACGATCGTGTCGCCCTATTCCGACGCCACGGGTCGCATCGTCGGCGTGCTCGGCGTCATCGGTCCGACCCGGCTCAACTATGCCCGGGTGATTCCGACGGTCGATTATGCCGCGCGCCTGGTCAGCCGGCTGCTGGGTGGCTGATGCGTGAGATGGTTAATCCGCGGACGGCGTCTCCGGCGGGCCGGTCAGGCTGCGCTTGATTTTCGACGCCCAAAGCACGATATCCCGCCCCATATCCCCAAACCCGTCAGCCGAACTTGCGAGTCTGTCCATGACCGATCCCGACCTGCATAAGAATGATCCGGAAAACCCGGCGCAGGCCAGCGAACCCGTCGTCTCCAAGCCCTACATCATGCCCGATGATCCCGAGGCCGGCTCGGCAGAGGCCCTTGCCAAGGAGGCGGCCGACGCGCGCGACAAGATGCTGCGCACGCTGGCGGAGATGGAGAATCTGCGCAAGCGGACCGCCCGCGAGGTCGCCGATGCGCGGATGTACGGCATCACCGGCTTCGCACGCGACGTGCTCGACATCGCCGACAATCTGCAGCGCGCGCTCGATGCAGTGCCGGCCGAGACGCGCGACAATGCCGATGCGGGCCTGAAGTCGCTGATCGAGGGCGTCGAGCTCACCGAGCGCTCGCTGCTCAACACGCTGGAGAAGAACGGCGTCAAGAAGTTCGATCCGACGGGACAGAAGTTCGACCCCAACTTCCAGCAGGCGATGTACGAAGTCCCGGATCCGTCGGTGCCGTCCGGCACGGTGGTGCAGGTCGTGCAGGCCGGCTACATGATCGGCGAGCGCGTGCTGCGCCCCGCCCTGGTCGGCGTGTCCAAGGGCGGCGCGAAGGCGGCGCCCGCGGCGAGCAACGATCAGTCGAACAGCGCCGCCTGACGGCGAGCACCGGCACGCGTTCTGCGGCCTGTTGTCGAACGAAGAAGAAGCCACGGGCCGCAAGCCCGTGGCTTCTTGTTTCCCGCAGCGAATTTGCAGCTCGTATTGCGGCAAGCAGTCGGCGTCCGGATGCCGAGCTGCTCAGCCTCTTGGCTGGATGCCGTCGCGCACGGCGCGGAAGCGCGGGAAGGCTGCCGACCACTGGTCGCGCGGCGCGCTGCCGATGATCCGCAACGTGTTCGGCCCGCCGAAGCGCAGCCACTGCACCACCGTCACCGGCGTATTGTCCTTGCCGCTGGTGGCGTCGATCCGGGTCTCATAGGCCGGCTGGCCGTCGATGCGGATCGGCTCGGACATCGTGATGCGCGCTTCGCGGACGCCCGGAATGGTGGTGGCCGCCTGTTGCGCCACACGCGCGCGGTCGCCCGCCTCCGGGGCCACGCCGGCCACCAGCCCGATCACCACGAAGGGCGCGGCCTCGAAGCCCTTGTCCTCCTCGCCATCCGCCAGGATCAGGGCGCCCGGCCCGAGCGTGCGGATGGTCTTGAACCCGGAGAGGTCGGTGACCTTGAACGGCATCATCGCGAGCTGCTCGTCGACCGGAACGTCCTTGCGGACGACGGCGGAGGCGAACATCTGGCGCACGGCATCGTCGGTGTAGATCCGGCTCGCGGTCTCCGGGATCTGCACGGCCACGTAGCCGGAGAAGCCGTTGCCGGGCAGGATCATCGAGTAGCGCCGCACCGGCGTGTTGCCATCGCGGCCGTTCTCGACGGTATAGTAGGCGGTGCCGGCGGCGGTCTCGATGCTCTCCGGCTTGACGCTGCCGGTCCCGGCGGGATTGGCGGTAAACGCGTTCTTCACCTCGCCATAGGCGGCGGCGGGCAGTTCGGTCAGCAGCACCTTCACGCTCTGGTCCTCGGTTTCGAAGCCGGAGAACGTCTTGGCCTTGGCGAGCCCGACCAGCGGCGCGAGCCCGATGCGGACGCCGGGCGGAAATACGGCGTCAGTGGCCAATGCGGGGTGCAGCAGCGAGATCAGCAGGGTGGCCGCGGTGAAGAGTCGAACGATCATCATCAAACATTGCCTCGTTGACCGGGGCCGCGCGCCGAGGCGGTCGGGGGTCCTCGCCAGCGTGGTCTTCGGCGGGCACGCTTTTAGCGGCTTTGCGCCCCCCGCAACAGGCCGGGCGCGCGGTTTTGATCGCCTGCGGCGGTCGGCGCGCTCCGGCGGGGCACATTTTGCCTCAAAAGGCGGATTCAGGATGGTGCAGCGCTAGCCGCGCTTCAGGATTTCGACGCCGTCGACGGTCTGTACCAGCACATAGGGCGCGAGCAGGGCCCTGAGCTCGGGGTCGGAACGCGCCCAATCGCCCCAGTCGCTGTTCTGATTGTCGATCAGGACGACGTCGGGCGGCTGCTTCCGGAAGTCGGCGATGATCCCGGCGCGTTCGCGTTCCACATAGGGCGCGAGCCGCTGCGCCGTCTGTGAATCGATGGTTCCGTCCTGTTGCGATCGGCGGACGATTTCCCGGACCCAGAACGCCTCCTGGCGCGAGATCCAGGTGCCACCGAGGGTCCGCACCATCGGGTGGCCGATGACCGCGGCCGCGCTGAGCACCAGCATGCTCGGTCGCGGCCCGAGTCGCGCCACCTGGGCTTCAATCTGCCGGACGTCGACGCTGCCATTGAACCAGAAGCAGGTCTGCACGAACAGCACGGCGCCGGCGAGAGCGGTGGCGACCTGCGGCCAGCGCCGCATGTCGCGGCGGGTGTCGATCGCCGACGCGGCGAGGCCGGCGGCGAGCAACGCCAGCGCGACCATGGGATAGGCGTGATAGCCCCAGCCCTTCTGCTGCACGACGAACGACACCAGGAATCCGAGCGATCCGGCCAGCGTGGTGAAAGACGCCGCGTCGCGCGCGTGCTGCCGGCGTTGGAGGAGGAGAATGGTGATCGCTGCGGCAAGCCACAGGCCCATCGGCAGGGTCACGAGGATGGTCGGCACCGGCGCCTTCAGGAGCAGATAGACGTCGCGGACCAGCGGGTAGATGAGCGTGAAATATTCGGGAAAGAACAGGTAGATACAGGCCGCGTTGAGCAGCACCAGCGCCGCGGCGATCCAGTTCTCCAGCGCGAACAGCACGCGCCAGTCGCGCGCCTGAGCGGCGGCGGCGAGAATGCAGAAGCCGGCGCTGAAGGCGAAATAGGGCTTGAAGCTCATCGTGAGGCCGGCGCTGAGCCCGGCGATGAGCACGGCGGCCGGGCCCACCCGCTCGCCCCTGGCGCGCAGGATGTACACCGCGATCGCCGGCAGGATCGTGATCAGGGCCAGGTGTTCCCGCTGGCCGAAATCATACATCGGCGCGATCAGGAGCAGGGCGGCCGTCCACGCCGCCAGCCAACCGTCGGCGAGGCGATGGCGCAGCGCCGATGTCCGCAGCACCAGCCACACCAGCATCAGGGATGCCGCGGCCAGCGCGAAGATCAGGATGTTCGTCGCCAATTCGGGCCTGAGATGGATCGCACGCGCCAGCGCGACGGCCAGCAGATAGACCGATCCGGCCATCGGCGGATTGGTCTCGAGGATGTCGACGTAGAGCCGCTGGCCATCGAGCATGCGCTCGCTGACGAGGAGCCACCAGCTGACATCGACATTGAGGGGAAGGGTGTATCGCAGCCACGCCGCTGCAACCACGATGGCGCAGATCAGCAGTCCGGGGAACGTGGCCTGGCCGGCTTCGCGCGCACGCTGCGGAAAGCCCCAATCGGTGTCGATGACCATGCCTCATTCCCGTCCCAGGAGTGCGGCAGGCTAGGGCCCGTGGGTTAACAACGCATTTCGGTCATCGGGGCAGATCCGGGGTACCGGATTCGTTGCACCTGCCCGCGATCGCACCCTCCCGTTTAGGGCGCTGCCAAGGTCGATTGGCCCTTCTTGATGACTCCGCGAGGTCGTTCGGCGAGGGCCGTGATTTTCGTGGGGTCGAACCCCTGGTCCGGTCCTTGCGGGCCACTCCCCCCCTCCTATATGACGCTCATCGTCGCAATATCGCGAGCATTTGATCTGAGGGGGTTTTGGATGGGGGCGCCGTCAGGGCCCCACCCAACCTGCCGCAAAAAGAAGGATATGAGACCATGGGAAAGGTCATCGGGATCGATCTCGGCACCACGAATTCGTGCGTGGCCGTTATGGACGGCAAAACGTCGAAGGTCATCGAGAACGCCGAGGGCATGCGCACCACGCCGTCGATCGTCGCCTTCAGTGACGACGGCGAACGTCTGGTCGGCCAGCCGGCCAAGCGCCAGGCCGTGACCAACCCCGAGCGCACCTTCTTTGCGGTCAAGCGCCTCATCGGCCGCCGCTATGATGACCCGATGGTCGAGAAGGACAAGAAGCTCGTCCCCTACAAGATCGTCAAGGCCGGCAACGGCGACGCCTGGGTCGAGGCCGACGGCAAGACCTATTCGCCCTCGCAGGTCTCCGCCTTCATCCTGCAGAAGATGAAGGAGACCGCGGAAGCCCATCTCGGCCAGAAGGTCGACCAGGCCGTCATCACCGTCCCCGCTTATTTCAACGACGCCCAGCGTCAGGCCACCAAGGACGCCGGCAAGATCGCGGGCCTCGAGGTTCTGCGCATCATCAACGAGCCGACCGCTGCCGCGCTCGCCTACGGCCTCGACAAGACCAAGGCCGGCACGATCGCCGTGTACGACCTCGGCGGCGGCACCTTCGACGTCTCCATTCTTGAAATCGGCGACGGCGTGTTCGAGGTGAAGTCGACCAATGGCGACACCTTCCTCGGCGGTGAAGACTTCGACATGCGTCTGGTCAGCTACCTCGCCGACGAATTCCAGAAGGAGCAGGGCATCAACCTGCGCAACGACAAGCTCGCTCTGCAGCGCCTGAAGGAAGCTGCCGAGAAGGCCAAGATCGAGCTGTCGTCGACCACGCAGACCGAGATCAACCTGCCCTTCATCACCGCGGACCAGTCCGGTCCGAAGCATCTGACGATGAAGCTGACCCGCGCCAAGTTCGAGGCGCTGGTGGCCGACCTCGTCGAGAAGACCATCGAGCCGTGCCGCAAGGCGCTGAAGGATGCCGGCCTCACCGCCGGCGAGATCGGCGAAGTGGTGCTGGTCGGCGGCATGACCCGCATGCCGAAGATCCAGGAGATGGTGAAGCAGTTCTTCGGCAAGGAGCCGCACAAGGGCGTCAACCCCGACGAGGTGGTGGCGATCGGTGCCGCGATTCAGGCCGGCGTGCTGCAGGGCGACGTCAAGGACGTCCTGCTGCTCGACGTGACCCCGCTGTCCCTCGGCATCGAGACGCTGGGCGGCGTGTTCACCCGCATCATCGACCGCAACACCACGATCCCGACCAAGAAGAGCCAGGTGTTCTCGACCGCCGAGGACAATCAGAACGCGGTCACCATCCGGGTCTTCCAGGGTGAGCGCGAGATGGCGGCCGACAACAAGATGCTCGGTCAGTTCGACCTGATGGGCATTCCGCCGGCCCCGCGCGGCATGCCGCAGATCGAGGTGACGTTCGACATCGACGCCAACGGCATCGTCAACGTGTCGGCCAAGGACAAGGCCACCGGCAAGGAGCAGCAGATCCGCATCCAGGCCTCGGGTGGTCTGTCGGAAGCCGACATCGACAAGATGGTCAAGGACGCCGAGGCGAATGCCGCGGCGGACAAGAAGCGCCGCGAGGCGGTCGACGCCAAGAACCATGCCGACGCGCTGGTGCATTCCACCGAGAAGGCGCTGGCTGAGCATGGCTCGAAGGTCGCCGACACCGAGCGTCGCGCCATCGAGGATGCCGTCAGCGACCTCAAGGAAGCGCTGAAGGGCGACGATGCCGAGGCGATCAAGGCCAAGACCAACACCCTGGCCCAGGCGTCGATGAAGCTCGGCGAGGCCATGTACAAGCAGCAGGCCGAGAGCGACGCGGCCCGCGACGCCGCCAAGGATGACGTGGTCGACGCGGAGTTCACCGAGGTCGACGACGACAAGAAGAAATCTGCTTAGCTGAGGCAGAGGTAGTGACCATGACCCCCATGCCAAAGAGCGCTTTCAGCGGCTCGTTGGATGGGGGTCATTTTCATTGACCCGGAACGCGCGCGGCGATCGCGCCGGCCGTTCCTGTTGGGCGAAGTTCGGGCGGGTTTGATTGATGTCCACCAAGCGCTGCTACTACGAGACCCTGGAAGTCGAACGCGACGCCGACGAGGGCAAGCTCAAGGCCGCCTTCCGCAAGCTGGCCATGAAGTGGCATCCGGACAAGAATCCGGGCGATGCCTCAAGCGAAGTGAAATTCAAGGAGATCAACGAGGCCTATGAGGTGCTGCGCGACGCCGACAAGCGCGCCGCCTACGACCGCTATGGCCACGCCGCCTTCGAACAGGGCGGCATGGGCGGCGCGCACGGCTTCGGCGCCGGCTTTGCCTCCTCGTTCTCCGACATCTTCGAAGACCTGTTCGGCATGGCCGGCCAGCGGCGCGGCGGCACGGGGCGCGAGCGCGGCGCCGACCTGCGCTACAACATGGAAATCACCCTGGAAGAGGCGTTCCAGGGCAAGACCGCCCAGATCGAGATTCCGGTCTCGGTGACCTGCGAATCCTGCTCCGGCACCGGCGCCAAGGCCGGCACGAAGCCGAAGACCTGCGCGATGTGCGGCGGCGCCGGCCGCGTCCGGCAGGCGCAGGGCTTTTTCACCCTGGAGCGCACCTGTCCCGGCTGTCACGGCCGCGGCCAGATGATCGAGGATCCGTGTCCGTCATGCTCCGGCTCCGGCCGCGTCACCCGTGACCGCACGCTGTCCGTCAACATTCCCCAGGGCGTCGAGGACGGCACCCGCATCCGTCTCGCGGGCGAGGGCGAAGCCGGCCTGCGCGGCGGACCGCCCGGCGATCTCTACATCTTCCTGTCGCTGACGGCCCATGAGTTCTTCCAGCGCGACGGCGCCGACCTGCACTGCCGCGTGCCAATCTCGATGGTGACGGCGGCGCTCGGCGGCGAGTTCGAGGTGCCGACGATCGACAAGGGCAAGACCAAGGTCAAGATTCCCGCCGGAGCGCAGTCCGGGCGCCGATTCCGGATCGCGGCCAAGGGCATGCCGGTGCTGCGCTCGCGCCAGACCGGCGACATGTATGTCCAGATCGTGGTCGAGACGCCGCAGAACCTGACCAAGAAGCAGCAGGAGCTGCTGGCCGAGTTCGAGAAGTTGTCGTCTGGAGCGACCCAGCCCGAGGCGGCCGGCTTCTTCACCAAGGTGAAGGACTTCTTCGGCAAGGCGGCGAGCTGAGCCGTGAGTTCAAGCAAGCACGGCCTCGTGGTTTCGCCGAATGATTTCGGGATTCAGATTCAGAGGTCGAGCGAATTTGCTGCTCTGCACATGCAAAAAATTATCGAATGCAACTGTAAGAGCGCGGACCCGCCAGCCTTAATCGTACGTTACGGTTCGGCTTGACCGTCCCGCCTGCGCCCTATACGTCTTTGTGACTCTTTTCTGACATCGCCGTGAAAGCGGTCCCGTCTGGTACCGAGATGCCCCTGCAAACGTCCGTGCGTGCGTCGAAAAAGCCTCTCCGTCTGGACGACGAAGTGCGCTTCCTCCGCTCATGGATCGAAAAGCCGCTGCATATGGGCGCCGTCATGCCGTCGGGCCGGCTGCTGGCCCGCACCATGGCGCAGTACGTCGATCCGCACGGCACAGGCCCCGTCATCGAGCTTGGACCGGGCACCGGCGCGATTACCAATGCGCTGGTCGAGCGCGGCGTCGATCAGAAGCGGCTGGTGCTGGTCGAGTACAATCCGGGCTTCTGCGCGTTGCTGCGCGACCGCTACCCGCAGGCCAAGGTGGTCCAGGGCGACGCCTATCGCCTCCGCGACACACTCTGGAACGTGCTCAGCGCCCCTGCCGCCGCCGTCGTCTCCGGCCTGCCGCTCGTGACCAAGCCGATGCTGACGCGCATGAAGCTGATCCGCGATGCGTTCGCGGCGATGTCGCCGAATGCGCCGTTCGTGCAGTTCACCTATTCCGTCGTGCCGCCGATTCCGAAGTCGCTGCCAGGCGTCACCACGCAGGCCTCCGAGCGCATCTGGATGAACCTTCCGCCGGCGCGCGTCTGGGTGTATCGCAAGCCCTGACCGGCGGCCGCGATCCTTCGTGGCGGGTCGCTGACCGACCTCACGATGTCCGCGCTGAAGATCCTCATCATTCCCGGCTCGACCCGGGCCGGCTCGCACAACGCGAAGCTCGCCGCGGCCGCCGCCTATCAGTTCGTGCAGGCCGGCGCCGAAATCACCCGCATCTCGCTCGCCGACTTCCCGCTGCCGATCTACGACGCCGATCTCGAGGCGCAATCGGGCATTCCGCATCACGCCGTGAATCTGACGCGCATGATCGGCGTTCATCATGCCGTGCTGCTGGTGACGCCGGAATACAACGCCTCGGTGCCGCCGCTGCTGACCAACGCCATCACCTGGATCTCGCGGGTCGACGAGCCGCCCGGCAGCCGCGGCGCGGTGTTTCGCAGCCGGCCGTTCGCGATCGCCGCCGCCTCCGAGAACCGCTTCGGCGGCATCCGCGCGCTCGCCGCGTTGCGGCTGACGCTGACCGCCTGCAACGCGACGGTGATCCCGAGCCAGCTCGCGCTGGCCTTCGCCGACAAGGCCTACAACGACATGGACCGGCTCAAGCTGCCCGCCGACATCACGGCGCTCGACGCGCTGGTGCGGGAGCTGATCGCAACAGCGCAACATACGATGTGAGGTGACATGCCGACCGAGATTGCTCCGCGCGACCGTCTGATCGTGGCGCTCGACCTGCCCGGCGTGGCCGAGGCCGAGGCCATGATTGCCAGGCTGGGCGATGCCGTAACGTTCTACAAGATCGGCATGGAGCTGACCTATGCCGGCGGCCTCGGCCTCGCCGAGCGCCTCGCGGCCGAGGGTAAGCACGTCTTCATGGACCTCAAGCTGCACGACATCCCGACCACGGTCGAGCGCGCCACGAGGCAGATCGCCCGGCTCGGCGCCCGTTTCCTTACCGTGCATGGCTTCTCGCAGAGCATGCGAGCGGCGCTCGCCGGCGCCGCCGGCTCCAGCCTCGAGCTGCTCGCCGTCACCGTGATGACGTCCTACGATGATGCCGACCTCGCCGCCGCCGGCTATGCCATGGGCGTCAAGGAGCTCGTCGCCCGCCGCGCCGTGCAGGCCCGGGAGATCGGCATCCACGGCCTGATCCTGTCGCCCGAGGAGACCCAGCTGGTCCGCCCGCTGGTCGGGCCTGACATGCAGCTCGTGACCCCCGGGATCCGTCCGGCGGGATCCGACGTTGGCGACCAGAAGCGCATCATGACCCCGGCCCTGGCGATCGCCGGCGGCGCCGACCGCCTGGTCGTCGGCCGTCCCGTCACCGGCGCGGCCGATCCGGCGGCGGCCGCCGAGAGCATCGTCGCCGACATCGCCGGCGCGGTCGCGCTGGTCGGCAAGACCAACCGAGCTTAAGCAAGAGCACCTGAGAGCAAGGAGACCACAGGGATGCCCAAGGCCTATTGGATCGCGCGGATCGACGTGCACAACATGGACGGCTACAAGGACTACGTCGCGCAGAACGGCGCGGTGTTCCACCAGTACGGCGCCAAGTTCCTGGTCCGCGGCGGCCAGTACGAGACCAGGGAGGGCACCTCGCGCTCGCGCAACGTCGTGATCGAGTTCAAGGACTACGCGACCGCGCTGGCGTGTTACAATTCTCCTGAATACCAGCGCCTGGTCGCGATGCGCGCGCCGCATTCGCAGGGCGATCTGGTGATCATCGAGGGCTATGACGGCCCGCAGCCCTGATCGCCGCCCGCCCCACACCACGCGCGACCTGGCCTCGCTCGGTTGCCGCCGCCATCGGCCCCGGCTATAGCCCTTGAAGGAGCGGAGGAGCTGAGATGTCCAAGATGCGCTTGATCGTTGCCGGAGCCGGCGGCCGCATGGGCCGTGCCCTGGTGCGTGCAATCGCCGAGACCGACGGCGCCGTGCTGGCGGGTGCGCTCGAAGCCCCCGGCTCGGAGCTGATCGGCAAGGACTCCGGCGCCCTCGCCGGCCTGCCTGCCAACGGCATCAAGCTGTCGGGCGACCTCTGGACCATGTCCGCCGAGGCCGACGGCATCCTCGATTTCACCGTCCCGGCCGCGACCATCGCCAACGTCGCCATCGCCGCCGAGCGCGGCATCGTCCACGTCGTCGGCACCACCGGCCTGTCGTCGTCGGACGACGCCGTCATCAAGAGCGTCACCAAGCGCGCCATCGTCGTGCAGTCCGGCAATATGAGCCTCGGCGTCAACCTGCTGGCGGCGCTGGTCAGGCAGGTGGCGAAGTCGCTCGACGCCGGCTTCGACATCGAGATCCTCGAGATGCATCACAAGCACAAGGTCGACGCGCCCTCCGGCACCGCGCTGATGCTGGGACGTGCGGCTGCCGACGGCCGCGGCATCCCGCTCGACCAGCACTCCGCGCGCGGCCGCGACGGCATCACCGGCGAGCGCCGCTCTGGCGACATCGGCTTCGCCTCGCTGCGTGGCGGCACCGCCGCCGGCGATCACAGCGTCATCTTCGCCGGCCCTTCGGAGCGCCTGGTGCTGTCGCACCAGGCCGAGGACCGCATGATCTTCGCCCATGGCGCGCTGAAGGCGGCGCTGTGGGCGCATGGCAAGCCGCCGGGCTACTACACGATGGACGACGTGCTCGGCCTCAAGGATCTGTTCTAGTTCAACGTCGATGGAAGCGAACTGATGAGCGAACGTCTCCTGGTGCTGGTGCGCCACGGCCAGAGCGAGTGGAATCTGAAGAACCTGTTCACCGGCTGGAAGGATCCGGACCTGACCGAGCAGGGCGTGGCCGAGGCCAAGGAGGCCGGGCGCAAGCTGAAGGCGCAGGGGCTCGTCTTCGACGTCGCCTTCACCTCGGTGCTGACGCGTGCCCAGCACACGCTCGACCTGATCCTGACCGAACTCGGCCAGACCGGCCTGCCGACACAGAAGAACCTCGCGCTCAACGAGCGCGACTATGGCGACCTCTCGGGCCTCAACAAGGACGACGCCCGCGCCAAATGGGGCGAGGAGCAGGTCCACGTCTGGCGCCGCTCCTACGACGTGCCCCCGCCCGGCGGCGAAAGCCTCAAGGACACGCTCGCCCGCGCGCTGCCCTACTACGTCCAGGAGATCCTCCCCGGCGTGCTCCGCGGCCAGCGCACCCTCGTCGCCGCCCACGGCAACTCGCTCCGCGCTTTGATCATGGTGCTGGAGAAGCTCTCCCCGGAAGGCATCCTGAAGCGCGAGCTCGCCACCGGCGTGCCGATCATCTACCGGCTCAACGCGGATTCGACCGTGGAGTCGAAGCTGGACCTGGCGGGCTGATCGAGCACGCAGGCTAAGCGAGCTAATCAGCTCGTCATGCCCGGGCTTGACCCGCCTGCGCGGCCGAAGCCGCTTCGGCGCGGCGAAGGCCCAGGCATCCATCCCCTTCGATCGACTGTTTTCCAAGAAGCTGGATGGCCGGGTCAAGCCCGGCCATGACGCTTCAGTGCACCGGCCGCGGGAGTGATCCGGCGTCGAAATTCGGAAAACAAAAAATCATATTGCGTAATTTCAGAATCTGTGTTTATCTCCCGCTTATCCCGTCTCATCGAGTGGGGCGTAGCGCGCGATCGTCACGACACGCGAGGCGGGGATGCGATGGCCGCGGTGTTGCCGCAGCGTAGCTTGCTACGCCGACGAACGGCTTGCTGCGGACGTGAAATCGCAGGGTCCTGACACCCCGACGCTGGTGTCACGTTTGCGACCGCGCTGACGCGCCGCGTGAACAATGGTGGCCAACAAGCCGGCGCACCAGGGAGACTGCGTATAAGCGTGAAGACCATCGCGCAGGGAATGCCGGTTGTTCTCGGCTGAACCTGTGGTACCTGCCGCCTGCATTTTGTTAGCAGGCGGGCCATGGGTGCGGCCAGCATCCGGCATTCCCTGCGCCCTCTCGGTTTTCGGAGGGGCAACTTCGATCAGAGCTCGGGCGTCTCTTCGCCGCGAGGCTGCGGAGTCGTGTCTATCGCTGTTTGAACCGTGAATGATGGGCCGGTCTTCTTCTGGGTTGTGGCGCCTATCGCGGCTGCTCATGACTCCGGAAGTAGTTGGATCTTTGTGCTCGCCGCCCGAAAGACGCTGGGTGCGTAGCGAGCGGATCTACCGTCGTATCAATGAGAAGCCTCACCAACTAGCGAGGCCCTCATATGCGACTCACCCCCTGGTTTACCGTCCTGCCCGCCGTTCAGAACGGTTGGACACTCGCCGCCTTCTTGCGTTGTTGGGGGTGGCTGTCTGGCTCAGCCGGCGCTGAAGCTTCTGCGTAAGGGACCCGGATGGCAGCAGGTGGGAAGATCCTACCCCATCCCCACCTGCCCAGCCTCCCACCCGATCATCGCCTGCTTGCGCGTGAGGCCCCAATGATACCCCGTCAACGCCCCCGTCTTCCCCAGCGCGCGGTGGCACGGCACCACGAACGAGATCGGGTTCTTCCCGACCGCCGCGCCCACCGCGCGCGAGGCCTTTGGCGACTCCAGCCGCGTCGCGATGTCTGAGTAGCAGACGGCGCGGCCCATCGGGATCTTGAGCAGGGTTTCCCAGACGCGGACCTCGAAGTCGGTGCCGATCAGCACGACGCGCAGCGGCTGGTCGGGGCGCCACAGGGTCTTGTCGAAGATGCGCTGGGCGAGGCCGGCGGTGCCGGGGACGTCCTCGACGTAGGCGGCGCGCGGCCAGCGGCTCTTCATGTCGGCGAGTGCGGAGGCCTCCTCGCCGGGGTCGGCGAAGGCGAGGCCGGCGAGGCCGCGCGGGGTCGCCATCACCAGCGCCAGGCCGAACGGGCAGGGGTGGAAGCCGTAGCGCAGCGTGGTGCCGGCGCCGCCGGTCTTCCATTCGCCGGGAGACATCGCCTCGTGGGTGACGAACAGATCGTGCAGGCGGCCGGGACCCGACAGGCCGGAATCGAGCGCGGCGTCGAGCACGCTGGCCGAGCCCTTCAGCAAGCCCTTGGCGTGGTCGAGGGTCAGCGCCTGCATGAACGCCTTCGGCGTCAGCCCGGCCCAGCGCCGGAACAGATGGTGCAGCTCGTCTGGCGTCAGGCTGGCGGCGTCGGCCATGTCCTCGATGGTCGGCTGCCGGCGCCAATGCTCCGAGATGAACGCGATCGCGCGGCGCACGGCGTCGTAGTCGCGCAGGTCAGCGGATTGTTGCGGGCCCGGCTTGGCCAGGGCGGAATCGTGAATGGCGAGGGTCATCATGATCCGGATGTAGGGCGGCCGGGGCGGGGACTCCACCCGATTTCTGATCGGGGGGCTAGGGGGGCGGCCGGTTTTGGTCTGATCCGGGACGGTGCTGGCTTGCTCCGTCATTCCGGGGCATCGCGCAGCGATGAGCCCGGAATCCATAACCACGAGAAGACGTGTGAGGCGAGATGCCCACTCCTCGCGTGCCCCACATGATGTCCTGTGGGTATGGGTTCCGGGCTCGCGCTGCGCGCGCCCCGGAACGACGGCGGAGGTGATGGTGGGTACTTCCGTCTGGGTACCAGACCCGCCGCGCAGTCCCGCCGGCCCGCTACAGCGGATTATACACCGGCCCGCGTTTCGCGGCCTGCAGCCCGGCCGTCAGGGCTTTCGCAAAGCTCGCCTTTTCCTCCGGCCCGAGAAAGCTCGCGATGGCGACGCGCTGGCCGCGTGCCACCAGATACAGGCGCTCGATGCCGAACTCCTCGTGGGTCTCCTGGTCGAGCCGCACCCACAGCGGGTTGAAGCGCCATTCCATGACGTGGCCCTTGTGGCTGACGCGGCGCAGGCGCAGCTCGGTCAGGGTGATCGTCACGTCCTCATAGGCGTTGGCGCGGCGGAAGTTGATCTTGAAGGCCCAGTAGATCGCCAGCGCATCCAGGCCGAAGAAGCCGAGCACCGGCCAGGCGCCCATCAGCAGCGAGGCGAGGCCGCCGATGAAGCTGATGGCGCAGACCACGACCATCAGCACCAGGAAGCCGGTGCGGTTGAGCGAGCGATGCGGCGTCAGCCGGGCCGAGAACAGCTCGGGATCAGCGGCGTCGGTGCCGGTCTCCTGATACGCAAAAGCATTGCCTGGCGTCATGGGGCCTCAGTATACCCGGATCATGGCCAAAATCACCCGCCCCCAACGCGCCAAGCCGGTGCCGGTTCGCAAGGTCGCCAAAACTGCCAAGGCTGCGCCCGGCTCGGCGTCAAAGACGACCGCGAAACAGGCTGCCAAAGCGCCGAAAAAGCCCGCGGGCAAGCCGGCAAAGGTTGCGGCGAAGGCAACTGCGGCCAAGCCGGCCAAGACAGCGTTGAAGGCGACCAGGCCCTGGACTCCGGCCGAGATCCGCGAGGCCTTCAGCCGGTTCGCACAGGCCAACCCGGAGCCGAAGGGCGAGCTCGAGCATCTCAACCCCTATACGCTGCTCGTCGCCGTGGTGCTGTCGGCGCAGGCGACCGACGCCGGCGTCAACAAGGCGACGCGGCCGCTGTTCGCGGTCGCCGACACGCCGCAGAAGATGATCGCGCTCGGCGAGGACACCGTGCGCGACTATATCAAAACCGTCGGCCTCTTCCGCACCAAGGCCAAGAACGTGATCGCGCTGTCGCAGAAGCTGATCAACGAGTTCGGCGGCGAGGTGCCGCGCACACGCGCGGAATTGGAGTCGCTGCCCGGCGCCGGGCGCAAGACCGCGAACGTCGTGCTCAACATGGCGTTCGGCGAGCACACGATGGCGGTCGACACCCACGTGTTCCGCGTCGGCAACCGCACGGGGCTGGCCCCCGGCAAGACCCCGCTCGAGGTCGAGCTCGGGCTGGAGAAGGTCATTCCCGCCGAGTTCATGCTGCATGCGCATCATTGGCTGATCCTGCACGGCCGCTACACCTGCCTCGCGCGCAAGCCGCGCTGCGAGCTGTGCCTGATCAAGGACCTCTGCCGCTGGCCGGAGAAGACGGCCTGATACGTTGAGGACGACGAACGGTTGCACGCGCGCGTGCGATTGACAGTCACCTTTACGTCACGCGCCGACGCGCTCTCACCATCGCCGGGCCACATCGCCGCCCGCATTGGTCATAAGATGGAACAGCAATCCGGGCGATGTGAGTGGCGCGTGAGAATTCCCGCGTTCTCGGACTTTCTGCGCCGGGACGTGGAAGGATCGATCGCATGGACCATACCGCCGCCCTCGTGTCGCTCGCGACCGCTGTGCCGCCGCATCAATTCCGTCAGAACGAAGTGATGGAAGCGGCGCGCGTGGTGCTGTCGCCGCGCTTTCCGCAGTTCGACACGATGGCGAGCCTGTTCGCCAACACCGGCATCCGCCAGCGCTACGGCGTCAAGCCGATCGAATGGTACATGGAGCGGCGCGGCTGGCCGGAGCGCACGCAAGCCTATCTCGAAGGCGCCGAGGCACTGTTCGTCGATGCGACGAACAAGGCGCTGGCGCAGGCCGATCTCACGGCTGCCGAGATCGACACCATCGTCAGCGTGAGCTCGACCGGCATCGCGACGCCGACCTTGGAAGCGCGCGTCGCCGGCCGCATGGGCTTCCGCTCCGACGTCTCGCGCGTGCCGGTGTTCGGGCTCGGCTGCGCCGGCGGCGTCTCCGGCCTGTCGATCGCCGCGCGGCTGGCGCAGGCGCGGCCCGGCACCAATGTGCTGTTCGTGACCTTCGAATTGTGCACGCTTGCGGTGCGCCACGACGAGCTGAGCAAGGCCAACATCGTCGCGCTCAGCCTGTTCGGCGACGGCGCGGCGGCCGCGATCCTGCGCGCCGGCGATGGCGGGCAGACGCGCGTCGAGGCGACCGGCGAGAAGCTGTGGCCGGATACGCTCGATATCATGGGCTGGAGCGTCGATCCCGAAGGTTTTGGCGTGATCTTCCAGCGCACGATTCCGGACTTCGTCACCGAAAACATGGGCCCCGCGGTCAACGAGATCCTCGGCAACATGAAGCTGTCGGCCGGCGACGTCGACCGCTTCGTCTGCCATCCCGGCGGCGCCAAGGTGATCACGGCGCTGGAGCGCGCGCTGTCGATCGGCCAGGGCACGCTCGACCATGAGCGTGAGATCATCGCCGACTACGGCAACATGTCGGCGCCGACAGTGTTGTTCGTGCTGGAGCGCGCGCGCGCCCGCGGACTGCCGCCGCGCTCGGTGCTGACCGCGCTCGGACCGGGTTTCACCGCAAGCTGCGTTTCACTGAGGCACGCCGCATGACCTTCGCCGCCTTCGTCCTCGCCCTCGTCACCATGCAACGGCTCGGGGAGCTCGTGCTCGCCCGCCACAACACCCGTCGCCTGCGCGCCATGGGCGCGGTCGAGGTCGGCGCGGATCATTATCCGCTGATGATCTCGATGCACGCGGCCTGGCTGGTCTCGCTGTGGCTGCTCGGCGCCGACCAGGAGGTCGATCCGTGGCTGCTGTCGGGCTTCGTGGCTCTGCAGGGGCTGCGCTGGTGGGTGCTCGCGACGCTCGGTCCGCGCTGGACGACGCGCATCATCATCCTGCCCGGTGCGCCGCTGGTGACCGATGGTCCCTATCGCTACATCTCGCATCCGAACTATCTGGTGGTCGCGGCCGAGATCGCGCTGCTGCCGCTGGCGCTGCATCTGCCGCTGATCGCGCTGATCTTTTCCGGGCTGAATGCGGCGGTGCTGTTCATTCGTATCCGCGCCGAATCCGAGGCGCTCTCGGGCATCGGCGGCGGCCAGACGGCATGAGCGGGTCGGCCGCGCCGCAGGATCGTCCGAGCCTCGCCACCTGGCTCGGCTTCATCCTGATGTGCGTCGGCATGTTCATGGCGATCCTGGACATCCAGGTGGTGGCGACGTCGCTGCCGACCATCCAGGAGGCGCTCGGCATCACGCCCGAGGCGATGAGCTGGATCCAGACGGCGTATCTGATCGCCGAGATCATCGCTATTCCGCTCACCGGCCTGCTCACGCGCGTGTTCACCTTGCGCTGGCTGTTCACAGGCGCCGTCGGCATCTTCACCGCCGCCTCGCTCGGCTGCGCGTTCAGCGGCGATTTTCACACGCTGCTGGCGTTCCGCGTGCTGCAGGGCTTCTTCGGCGGTCTGTTGATCCCCGTGGTGTTCTCCGCCGTCTTCCTGCTGTTTCCGCCGCGCCTGCATGCGGTCGCGACCACCATCGGCGGCGTCGTCGCGGTGCTCGCGCCGACCATCGGGCCGGTGGTCGGCGGCTTCATCACCAACACCTGGTCGTGGCCCTGGCTGTTCCTCATCAACATCGTGCCGGGTGTCATTGCCGCGCTGGTGACGCCTGGCCTGCTGCCGAAGCAGCGCATGGATCTCGCGGAGCTCGACAAGCTCGATTTGTTCGCGCTGCTGCTGCTCGCGGTGTCCCTGGCCAGCCTCGAGCTCGGGCTGAAGGAGGCGCCGAAGGGCGGCTGGCTGTCGTCGAACTGCATTGCGTTCCTGGTGCTGAGCGCGTCATGCCTCACCTTGCTGATCCAGCGCCTGCTGGCCGCGCCATATCCGATCCTGCGGCTCGGCAGCTTCCAGCGGCGGTCGTTCACGCTCGGCTGCCTGTCGAGCTTCTGCCTCGGCATCGGGCTGTTCGGCTCGGTCTATCTGATGCCGGTGTTCCTCGCCTTCGTGCGCGGCCACGATGCGTTCGAGATCGGCAAGATCATGCTGGTGACCGGCGTGGCGCAACTGATTGCGGCCCCGCTGGTGACGGCGCTGGACGGCAAGGTCGACGCGCGTCTGCTGACGGCGTTCGGCTTCGTGCTGTTCGGCGCGGGGCTTGCCGCGAGCGCGTTCCAGCCGCCGACGGCGGACTATCAGGAGATGTTCTGGCCGCAGGTGGTGCGCGGCGTCGGCATCATGTTCTGCCTGCTGCCGCCGACGCGGATCGCGCTCGGCGACCTGCCGCAGGTCGAGGTCGCCGATGCCAGCGGGCTGTTCAATTTGATGCGCAATCTCGGCGGCGCCATCGGCATCGCGCTGATCGACACCATCATCTACGGCCGCGTCGCGCTCCATGCGCAGGCGTTCCGCGACCGCCTGATGGCCGGCGATACCGTGGCGGCCAAGGCGATCGGGCTGGCGCCGGAGCTGCTGCGCAACCGGCCGCGCGGCGTCTCCGAGGAGCAGGCGATCGCCTATGTCCGGCCGCTGGTGGAGAAGGCCTCGCTCGCGTTGTGCGTCAACGAGGCCTGGTCGCTGCTCGCAGGCATAGCCCTGATCGGCTTCCTGCTGATCCCGTTCGCGCGCAACAAGGCCGTGAGCCTGTCGCCGCGGATGATGGCGCTAGAGGCTGCGCAGCCGGCGCTCCGGCGACGGCTCGATCAGCTCGGGCCGCGGTCCGGATAGGCGCTTGTGCAGGTGGACCATGAAGGCCATGCCGAACAGCGGCGTCGCCAGGTTCACGATCGGGATGGTGACGAAGGCCGCGATGATCAGGCCCGCGGTGAACACGGTCACCGCATTGTCGCGCCGCATCGCCTTCGCTTCCGCCGGCGGCCGGAAGCGCATCGCGGCGAGCTCGAAATATTCGCGGCCGAGCAGCCAAGCGGTGGCGAGGAAGAAGATCACGAAGCCGGCGCCGGCCAGGAATACGAAGGGCAGGGCGATCAGATAGACCAGGATGGTGAGGCCGGCGGCCTTGAGGCCTTCCGCGATCGCGACGCCGAACGGTAGCGCGACGCCGGGGCGCTCGGCCGGATAGTGCTCGCGCTCGACGAGGTCGGCGACGTCGTCGACGAACAGGCTCGCGATCAGCGACGTGATCGCCGGCATCAGCATGATGCCGCCGAACACCACGCCGAACCCGGCGGCGATCGAGATGATCCAGGTCAGCACCTCGAGCGTGCCGTGCGAGTTCGGCCCGAGCATGGCTTCCGCCCAGCCCTCGCCGGCGGTCGCGAGCCAGGTCAAGAGCCGCTGCAGCCCGATCGCGAGCACCGTGACCAGCACCAGCGCCAGCCCGATCGAGCGCCACAGGATCGAGCGCATCGGTGGCGACAGAATTTGCGAAAGCGCCTTGATGGCGGCGTCGATCATGGCGGGGTCCCTCGCTGCAAAGCCCGCGGCAGAGGTAGACATGCCGGCGGGCTTCGGCAAGTCCGCCGGCATCGTCTCAAAGATCGGTCGCCCGCAGCCGCAGCGCGTTGCCGACCACGCTGACCGACGACAGCGACATCGCGGCAGCGGCGATGATCGGCGACAGCAGGATGCCGAACACGGGGTAGAGGATGCCGGCCGCGATCGGGATGCCCGCGGCGTTGTAGATGAACGCGAAGAACAGGTTCTGGCGGATGTTGCGCATCGTCGCCGCCGACAGTTTTCGCGCCCGCGCGATGCCGCCGAGATCGCCCTGCAGCAGCGTGACGCCGGCGCTCTCCATCGCCACGTCGGTGCCGGTGCCCATGGCGATGCCGACATCGGCCGCGGCGAGCGCCGGTGCGTCGTTGACGCCGTCGCCGGCCATCGCGACCACCTTGCCGCTGGCGCGCAGCCGGGCGACCACGGCGCTCTTCTGGTCCGGCAGCACCTCGGCCTCGACCTCGGTGATGCCGATTTTTCGCGCGACCGCGGTGGCCGTGGTGCGGTTGTCGCCGGTCAGCATGATCACCTTGATGCCGTCGGCCGCGAGCGCCTTCAGCGCCTCCGGCGTCGAGGCCTTGACCGGATCGGCAATCGCGAACAACGCGGCCGGTTTGCCGTCGACGGCCATCGTGATCACGGTCGCGCCCTCTTCGCGCAGCCGCTTGCTCTCGACCCCCAGCGTATCGGTGATGATGCCGAGCGAGGCGAGATAGGTGGCATTGCCGAGCACGACCGACTTGCCGTCGATCTCGCCGCGCGCGCCCTTGCCGGTCGGTGCGTCGAAGTTCCTGACGTCGGCGAGCTTGAGGTTGCGCTCGCTGGCGTGCCGGACGATGGCCTCGGCGAGCGGATGCTCGCTGGCGCGCTCGACGCTGGCGGCCAGCCGCAGCGCCTCAGACTCGTCGAAGCCTTGAGCCGTGACGATGCTGGTCACCTTCGGCTTGCCCTCGGTCAAGGTGCCGGTCTTGTCGACGACCAGCGTGTCGACCTTCTCCATCCGCTCGAGAGATTCGGCGCTCTTGATCAGCACGCCGGCCTGGGCGCCGCGGCCGACCCCGACCATGATCGACATCGGCGTTGCCAGGCCGAGCGCGCAGGGACAGGCGATGATCAGCACGCTCACGGCGGCGACGAGGCCGAAGGCGAAGCGCGGCTCGGGACCGAACGCGTACCACGCGACGAAGGCGGCAATGGCAGCCGCGATCACCGTCGGCACGAACCAGCCCGCGACCTGGTCGGCGAGGCGCTGGATCGGCGCGCGCGAGCGCTGCGCATCGGCGACCATCTGCACGATCTGCGACAGCAGCGTCTCGCGGCCGACCTTGTCGGCGCGCATCACGAAGCTGCCGGTCTGGTTCAACGTGCCGGCGATGACGCGCTCGCCCTCGTCCTTGGTGACAGGCATCGATTCGCCGGTGACCAGCGATTCGTCGAGCGACGAGCGGCCTTCGAGAATGACACCGTCGACCGGCACCTTCTCACCGGGACGCACGCGCAGCCGGTCGCCGACGACGAGCTCGGCGATCTCCACCTCATGATCGTTGCCATCGGCATCGAGCCGGCGCGCCGTCTTCGGCGCCAGTTGCAGCAGCGCCTTGATCGCGCCCGACGTTGCTTCGCGTGCGCGCAGCTCGAGCACTTGGCCGAGCAGGACGAGGACGGTGATGACCGAGGCCGCCTCGAAATACACCGCCACCGCGCCGCCATGGCCGCGGAACGCCGGCGGAAACGCCTGCGGCGCCAGGGTCGCGATCACGCTGTAGACATAGGCGACGCCCGTGCCCATCGCGATCAGGGTGAACATGTTGAGATTACGGGTCTGCACCGATTGCCAGCCGCGCACGAAGAACGGCCAGCCGGCCCACAGCACCACCGGCGTCGCCAGCGCGAACTGGATCCAGTTCGACAGCACGGGATCGATCAGTCCGTGGCCGCCGACGAGATGCCCGCCCATCTCCAGCACCACAACGGGTGCCGACAGCACAGCGCCGATCCAGAATCGTCGCGTCATGTCGGCGACCTCGGGATTGGGCGCATCGTCGAGGCTGATGAGGTCGGGCTCCAGCGCCATGCCGCAGATCGGGCAGGTGCCTGGGCCTTCCTGCCGGATCTCGGGATGCATCGGGCAGGTGTAGATCGTGCCCGCCGGCATCTCCGGCGGCGGCTCGCGCTCGCCGAGATATTTGTCGGGCTCAGCCGCGAATTTGGTGCGGCAGCCGGCCGAGCAGAAATGGAACGTGTGACCCGCGTGCTCGAAGCGATGCTTCGAGGTCGCGGGATCGACGCTCATGCCGCAGACGGGATCGATCACCTTCGCATCGTCATGCTGATGCGCGTGATGGTCATGACCGCCACAGCACCGCGCGGCGACTGCAGGCGCGGCCGTCACGAGATACTTGGCGGGATCGGCGGCGAACTTGGTGCGGCAGCTTGCGGAGCAGAAATGGTACGTCTGCCCCTGATGTTCGAAGCGGTGCTTGGAGGTCGCGGGATCGACGGACATGCCGCAGACGGGATCCTTCACCTTCGCGATCGGCGGCGGCGCCTCGTCGCGGCCGCCGCAGCAGCCGCCATGGTTGTGGGCTGGTGTTGCATCGGCACGATCACTGCAACATCCCTCTGCAGCCGCGGTCTCTTGTCCGGTTTCCACCGCGCTCGCCTGTGGTCCACAGCCGCATCCGCTGGCCTTGACCGCTGCGGCGCCATGTCCGTGTTCGGTTCCCGACATTGTCCAGCCTCGCCTCTTGAAACCTATACCGTGTAGGGGTATATAGGCCGCATGCGCGAGGACATCAAGACATCCTGTCAGAAACGTTTGAGCCGGATCGAAGGGCAGGTCAGGGGCCTGTCGAAAATGGTCGAGGACAACCGCTACTGCATCGACATCGTGACCCAGATCTCCGCTGTCAGGGCGGCGCTGCGACGAGTCGAGGAGGAGATTCTACGCGACCACGTCGCCCATTGCGTCGAGCACGCCATCGCATCGGGCGACAAGGCCGATCAACGGCAGAAGATCGCGGAGTTGATGGATGTGATCAGCCGGTCGGATCGCTGAGGCCAGCCCGGGTCAGACTGCCACTTTTTTGCGGCGTCGTGCGGTCGGACGTGGCGCGACGTTTCGTACCGGCTCGGCGACGAGAAAATGCTCGCTGACCACGAGCCGCTCGCCGAGCTTCGCAACTACTTCCTCAGCCGCAGCCTGCTGCGTCGCTTCTTCGTCAGCCGTCTCAGGAACGAGCGGCGGCGCTGTGATGGCTCCTGGAAACACGGCGAACTCGCCCGCTACCTCCGCGAGCGGCTTCTGCTTGTCGGCCCAATGCAGCGTCGTGTAGTCGAATCCATTGACGATGGTCGGCTTGACGATCTCGAAATAGGGCGAGATGTCGAAGTCGCGCGGCATGTAGAGCGACGAATCGCGGATGTGCAGGATCTCGCGCTTGGCGCGCCGCGATGGCGCCCGCGTGATCTTCGGCAGGATCGGATAGCGCACCGCATCGAACGCCTGCGCGATCAGCGCCGAGCAGATCATCTTGGTCGGATCGCCCGAGCCCAGCGCGATCATGCGCCGCCGCCAGCGTTGCGGAATCGGCATCGGGATCAGATAGCGCATCAGGTCGATGATGTTCTTGGTGTCGTAGCCGAAGCCGATGCGATTGATGGCGTAGCGGCACACCGTGTGCCGGTCCTCATACGTTAGTCCGACCGGACGGCAGACACGGGTGTGGTAGGCGAAATATTTCGACAGCGGCGCCGAGATCACGCCATCGCCGACATAGGCCTCGACCAGCACGTGCGGCTCGCCGTCGGGCTCGACGGCGCCGTCGATCGGTCCGACATAGAGCGCGGCATGCGACCAGGTTGACTGCGTGAGGTATTTGATGATGCCGGAAATACGGCTGTTGCCCTCGACGAGCAGCACGTCGCCGGGCTGGACATCCTTGCGCAGATAGTCCGGATCGCTCGGCGTGAACGGCTCATAGCCGGGGATCTCCTTCTGGAGATAGGCGGCAATCAGCTTGCCGATGTGATCAAGCACGATACCCATAACGCTCCCCGGGCGACCTTGGCCGGTCGCCGGCTTTTTCCCTTCTTCCATGATGGTCGATTGCGGTTGCAATTTGGTTCATAGTCGACGCGTTCTGCACGGTATCACGTTTACCATCCCGGTTGCCGCAGCGCGGCAGATGCGGCAAATTCGGCGGGTATTCGTTTGATTCAAAAGCTTTCGGAAACCATGTCATGAATGTCACGCGCCGCGGCTTCCTCTCCGCTTCCGCGGCGCTGGCCGCGCTGCCTATTGCCGGCCGCGCCGCGCAGGCGGCTGTTCCACGCGAGGCTGACATTGTCGTGATCGGGGCGGGAGCGGCAGGAATCGCCGCGGCCCGTCGGATCGTCGCGGCCAACCGCAAGGTCGTGGTGCTGGAGGCCGCGCCGCAGCCCGGCGGCCGTTGCAGCACGGATACTGCCACCTTCGGCGTGCCGTTCGATCGCGGCGCCCGCTGGCTGCTCAATGCCGACGGCAATCCCATCAGCAGGCTCGCGCGGGGTCTCGGGCTCGATCTCGTCGCGGCCCCCGTCGGGCAGAAGATCCGGGTCGGTCGGCGCAATGCGCGGCCCGGTGAGACCGAGCAGTTCCTGGCGGGGCTGGTGCGCGCCAATCGTGCCATCGACGAGGCGGCGCGCGGCAAGCTCGACACCTCCTGCGCCGCGGCGCTGCCGAAGGATCTGGGCGACTGGACCAGCACCACCGCGTTCGTGCTCGGCGCCAGCGCGACCGGGAAGGATCTCGCCGATCTCTCCGCGATGGACAAGGCGCGTGCGCAGGATCGCAGCGCGCCGCTGGCCTGCCGCCAGGGCCTGGGCACCTTCATCGCCAGGCTCGGTGAATCCGTGCCGTTGTCGCTGTCGACTCCAGCAACGCGCGTCGTGTGGGCCAACCGCGACGTCGCGGTGGAAACGCCGGCGGGGCGGATCGCGGCGCGCGCCGTCATCCTCACGGTGTCGACCAACGTGCTGACATCAGGCGCCATCAAGTTCGCCCCCGAGCTGCCCAAGCGGCAGCTCGACGCCGCCGCCAAGCTCAGCCTCGGCAGCTATGATCACATTGCGCTGATGCTGGCGGGCAATCCGCTCGGCCTGTCGCGGGACGAGGTCATCATCGAGCAGAGTAATTCCAACCGCACCGGTCTGTTGCTTGCCAATATTGGTGGATCGTCGCTCTGCACCGTCGATGTTGCCGGCGCCTTCGGCCGTGAACTCTCAGCGCAGGGCGAGGCGGCGATGGTCGACTTCGCGAGGGAGTGGATCGGCAAGCTGTTTGGAAGCGAGGCCGCCGCGGCGGTGAAAGCGTCCGCAGCCACGCGCTGGAACCAGGCGCCGGGCGTGCTCGGCGCGATGTCGGCGGCCACGCCCGGCAGCCAGGGGGCGCGCAAGATCCTCGGCGAATCCCTCGGTCCGCTGTTCCTGGCGGGCGAGGCGACGCACGAAACGCTGTGGGGCACAGTCGACGGCGCCTGGGACTCGGGCGAACGCGCCGCCGAAGCCGCGCTGCGCCGGATCGGCGCGTTGAAGGATCCCGAGCCGGAGCCGAGCAGTGAGCGGCAACGACCACGCCGTCGCGGCAAGGTGCGGTCGGCCTCGCCTGAGGATTGACATTCGATCGTCGCGCTAAGATCGCAACATGGATGCGGTGCCCGTGACTGCGCCCTCTCCCCTTGTGGGACCCACAAGGGGAGAGGGCCTTGAAATGTACAGTCGTTGTGCTCGCTATTTGCAGCTTTGCTGATCTAGCTTACACCGGCAGCTTCAGCTCCATCAAATCCTTCGCCACGATGATCCGGCCCGAGTAGTTCTTCTTCACGTCCCGGGTCCAATCCTCGTCGGTCACTTCGGGATCATCACCGGGCACGAAGTGGCTGAGCACCAGCACCTTCACGCCTGCCGCCGCGGCGATGCGCCCGACGTCCTCGGTCGTCGTGTGGCTGTCGAGCAGGTGCTTCTTCAGCGTCGAGCCGTTCTTCGTTTTCGCGACCAAGCGATCGACCGCCGGCACATACAGGCATTCGTGCACCAGCACGTCGGCGCCCCTGGCGAACTCGGCGAGCTTCGGATTGTAGGCGGTGTCGCTCGAGAACACGATCGTGCCGTCCGGGGTCTCGAACTTGTAGGCGAAGTTGTCGGTGATCGGCGGATGCGGCGTCCGGAACGCGGTCACCGTCACATCCGCCGTCTTCAGCACGACGCCGTCCGCGTCGATGTCCTTCGCGACCAGGAGCGGCCGAGGATCGGGCCTGCCTTCATCTGCGATGCGGGTGTCGACGTCGAACTTGTTGGTTTCCCAGAAACTCCTGGTCATCGCCTCCAGGCCCTTCGGTCCGAACGACTGGATTGGCGTCGACAATCCTGCGGCCCAGGCGTTGTAGAACAGGTTGCCGTATTCGAGATTGTGATCGGAATGGTGATGGCTGATCAGGATGTACTTGACCGACGGGATCGGAACGCCCGCATTGACGAGCTGACGGCTGACGCCCATGCCGCAATCGATCACGAACGGCGTGCCGTTGACGACGACGAGATTGGCCGGATTCGAAGCGCCCACGCCGACGCGTGGGCCGCCCTTGGTGCCGAGGAAGACGATCCGCGTGCCGGTCTTGGCGCCTTGCGCGAACACCGAGCGCGCTGCGACAGCTCCGGCTGTGCCCAGCGCGAGCGACAACATCGTGCGGCGATTGATCATGGTGTCCTCCCGGTTGGTCTCGTTGCGGGGAGGCTAGCCTCGCCCGAGCACGCCGTCGAGGGCCGGCAGGCCGGCGATGACGGCAATTGCGATCAGCACATAGCAGATGGCGCGGAACACCTGCTCGCTGGCGCGGCCGAACAGCGACGCGCCGAACGCAACGCCAAGCGCGTAGACCGGCCCGATCAGCAGCGAGAGCTTCAGCGAATCCCAGGAGATCAGCCCGCTCATTGCGTAGCTCACCATCGCGAAGAAGTCCGATGCGCCGAAGAACAGCACGATGTTCGCTCGCGCGATCTTCGGCGGGATCGGGCGTCCCAGCCAGTAGCCGACGATCGGCGGGCCCCCGGTCTGCGCCAGTCCGCTGCAAAATCCGGAGATACAGCCGACAGCGACCGACAGTGCGGTGTACTCCCTGCCGCGATAGCGCCAGCCGGACAGCAGCAGCGCAAGCAGCGCGAGCACGAAACCGGTGATGATCCAGCGGACGGTGACCGGGTCCAGCCGGCTGAGGAAATAGGTGCCCACGGGCACGCCGACCAACGCGCCCGCAACGATCACCGCGGTGGCCCTGCGGTCGGCCTCGCGCCAGGCTGGCGCCACCATCGGGGCCATCGAGACGAAATCGATCACCAGCAGCAGCGGCGCGACCAGACGGGGCGTCGCAAAGCTGCTCGCGAGCGGCATGAAGATCAGCGCCGAGCCGAAGCCGGAGAACCCGCGCGCGGTCGCAGCAATAAAAGCTGTGATCGCCAGTGCGACCGTCGCGAACAGGCTGAGGTCGGCAGGGATGAGCCCGGACAGGCTCATCCGCGCAACGTGCCGCCGGTCTTCTTGGCGACGTCAGCGGTGATCTTCGCCGCGACGGCGTCGATCTCCTCGTCGGTCATGGTCTTGTCGCGTGGCTGCAGGGTCACGGCGATCGCGACCGACTTCTTGCCGTCCTCGATGCCCTTGCCCTCGTAGACGTCGAACACGGTAACATCGGTGATCAGCTTCTTGTCGACGCCCTGCGCGGCGCGCACGATGTCGCCGGCCTTGACCTTGCGATCGACGATGAAGGCGAAGTCGCGCGACACCGGCTGGAATGCCGAGAGCTCGAGCACCGGCTTGGCGCGGGTCGGCTTCGCCTTGGCGGCCGGAATGCGATCGAGGATGACCTCGAAAGCGACGAGCGGGCCGTCGACCTTCAGGGCCTCCAGCGTGCGCGGATGCAGCTCGCCGAAATGTCCGAGCACGTTCTGCGGTCCCATCTGGATGGTGCCGGAGCGACCCGGATGCATCCAGGCCGGACCGCCGGCAACGATCTGCAGCGACGCCATCGGCGCGCCGGCCGCCGCCAGCACGGCCAGCGCATCGGCCTTGGCGTCGTAGGCACTGGCCGGCTGCGATCCCGTCCAATGCCGGCCGAGTCCCTTCGCCGAGGCGATGCCACGGCGGATGCCGCTCGCGGCCACGAACTGATCCGTGGGGCCGTCGCCCTTGAAGACCTGCCCGACCTCGAAGATCGCCGCATCGCCGAAGCCGCGATCGGCGTTGGCCTGCACAGTCGCGATCAGGCCCGGCAACAGGCTCGGGCGCATGTCCGAGAGATCGGCCGCGATCGGATTGGCGAGTGCGAGTTCGGCCTTGCCGCCGCCGAACAATTCGGCGGCCGGCTTCGAGATGAATGACCACGTCACGGCTTCGACCATGCCGCGTGCCGCCAACGCGCGCTTGGCGCGCCGCGTGCGCAATTGCAGCGGCGTCAGAACCGGCTTGCGCGGCGCATCGCCGCGCTCGAACGGCGTCATCGGCACCTTGTCGACGCCGACGATGCGCACGATTTCCTCGACGATGTCAGCCTTGCCGTGGACGTCGCTGCGCCAGGAGGGCACCGCGACCTTCACGACCGGGCCATTGCCTGCGACCACGAAGCCGAGATGCGTCAGGATCCGCCGCATCTCGGTCAGTGGCACCTCGATGCCCGCCAGCCGCTTCACCTCGGTGAGCGGGAAGTCGACGATGCGGTCATCGCCGAAGGGATTGCCGACGACGAGGGTTTCCGATGGCGTGCCGCCGCACAGGTCGAGCACCAGCCTGGTCGCCATCTCCAGGCCCGGCACCATGAAGGCCGGATCGACGCCGCGCTCGAAGCGGTAGCGCGCATCGGAGTTGATGCCGAGCTTGCGGCCGGTCTGGGCGATGTTGATCTCGTTCCACAGCGCCGATTCGATCAGCACGTCGGTGGTGTCTTCATCGCAGCCCGACGCCTCGCCGCCCATGATGCCGGCGAGCGATTCGACAGCGGCGTCATCGGCGATGACGCACATCGAATCGTCGAGCGTGTAGGTGCGGCCGTCCAGCGCCAGCAGCGTCTCACCGTCGCGGGCGCGGCGGACGACCAGGTTGCCCTTGACCTTCTTGGCATCGAACACGTGCAGCGGACGCGCGCGGTCGAATGTCATGTAGTTGGTGATGTCGACGAGCGCGTTGATCGGGCGCAGGCCGATCGAGGTCAGGCGCTGCTGCAGCCATTTCGGCGACGGGCCGTTCTTGACGCCGCGCACCAGCCGCAGCGCGAAGCCGGGACACAGCTTCTCGTCTTCGAGCACGACTTTCACGGGACAGGGGAATTCGCCCTTCATCGGCTTGATGCCGGGGTCTTTCAGCTTACCCATGTCGGCGGCAGCGAGGTCGCGTGCGATGCCGTGCACGCCGGTGCAGTCCTGGCGGTTCGGCGTCAGATTGATCTCGAACTGGGGATCGCCGAGCCCGGCCCATTCGGCATAGGGGGTGCCGATCGGCGCATCCGCCGGCAGCTCCATGATGCCGTCGTGATCGTCGGAGATCTCGAGCTCGGCCGCCGAGCACAGCATGCCGCGGCTCTCGACACCTCTGATCGTGCCGACCGAGAGCGTGATGTTCTTACCGGGGATGTAGGTGCCGGGCGGCGAGAACACCGACACCAGCCCCGCGCGCGCATTCGGCGCGCCGCAGACCACCTGCACCGGCGCGCCACCGTCACCGGTGTCGACCATGCAGACGCGCAGCCGGTCGGCGTTCGGGTGCTGCTCGGCGGAGACGACGCGCGCAATCCTATACGGCGCGAGCAGCTTCGCCTTGTCCTCGAGATGCTCGACCTCGAGGCCGATCATCGTGAGCTTGTCGGCGATTGTCTCGACCGACTCATCGGTGTCGAGATGGTCCTTCAGCCAGGACAGCGTGAATTTCATGGCTGCATGCCTCGGATCTTGCTGGTGTTTGTATCGTGAGTGTGGTCGTGTTCGCTGTCTTGGTCGCTTGCGACGCTCTCTCCGCTCCCTCCCCCCTTGTGGGGGAGGGGTGGGGAGGGGGGTAAGCCGCGGGCGCGGTCGGCAATGGCTTGGCGGATTGCCGCAACAACACCTTCCAGATTCGAGGTCACCTGCTCATTAGTGAAGCGGAGGACCTCGAAGCCTTCGGCTGCGAAGAAGGCGTCACGCTCGGCGTCTCTTGCCTGCCGTTCGGTGAAATCGTGCGACTCGCCATCGAGCTCGATCACGGGCTTGGCCGAGAAGCAGGCGAAGTCTGCGATGTAGTTGCGAAATGGCACCTGGCGGCGAAAGCTGGCGCCGTCAATTCGGTCGGCCTTGATGTAGCGCCACAGCAGCGTCTCGGCGCGCGTCATCGCCTGGCGAAGTTGCTTCGCTCGGTTGCGCTGGCGGTTGCTGACAACGGCGTGCGGCATCCTGGGCTACCCCCCTCCCTGACCCTCCCCCACAAGGGGGGAGGGAACGGAGAGACCGATGGTTGTCGAAGTAAGAGCGCGCAGATCCCAGCCCTCCCCCGCAAGCGGGAGAGGGAGTCCTAGCGTTTGCTGGGAAACATTGGGGCCGACAATCGTCACGTGCTCAATCCCCCGGCCAGCGTCGGCACCTCCAGCGGCTTGAAGCCGTAGTGCGACAGCCAGCGGACGTCGCCTTCGAACAGCTGGCGCAAATCGCTCATGCCGTATTTCAGCATCGCGATGCGGTCGATGCCCATGCCCCAGGCGAAACCCTGGTACTCGTCGGGATCAATGCCGCAGGCGCGCAGCACGTTCGGATGCACCATGCCGCAGCCGAGAATCTCCAGCCAGTCCTCGCCCTCGCCGAAGCGGATCTCGCCCTTGTCGCGGCGGCACTGGATGTCGACCTCGAGCGACGGCTCGGTGAACGGGAAGAACGACGGCCGGAACTTCATGTTGATGTGGTCGACCTCGAAGAACGCCTTGCAGAATTCGTGCAGGATCCATTTGAGGTGGCCGAGATGCGAGCCCTTGTCGATGACGAGGCCCTCGACCTGGTGGAATTGCGGCGTGTGCGTCGCGTCCGAATCGATGCGGTAGGTGCGGCCCGGACAGATCACGCGGATCGGCGGTTTCTGGCTCAGCATCGTGCGCACCTGCACCGGCGAGGTGTGGGTCCGCAGCAGCATGCGCGAGCCGTCAGGCTTAGGGTTGAAGAAGAAGGTGTCGTGCATCTCCCGCGCCGGATGGCCTTCCGGGAAATTCAGCTTGGTGAAGTTGTAGTCGTCGGTCTCGACGTCGGGACCTTCGGCGATCGAGAAGCCCATGTCGGCGAAGATCGTGGTCAGCTCGTCCATTACCTGGCTGAGCGGATGGATGCGACCGGTGTCGGCCGGCGTGTCCTGCAAGGGCAGGGTGACGTCGATGGTCTCGGCGGCGAGGCGAGCATCGAGCGCCGCGGCCTTGAGCACGTCGCGGCGCGCGGTCAGCGCCTGCGTGACCTTGTCCTTGGCGAGGTTGATCGCCGCGCCTTGCGTCTTGCGCTCGTCCGGCGACATCTTGCCGAGCGTGGCCAGCAACGCCGAGATCGAGCCCTTCTTGCCGAGGGCGGCGACGCGCACCGCTTCCAGCGCGGCTTCATCGCCGGCGGCGGCGATCTGGTCGAGGATCGAGGTTTCGAGCGAGGCGAGGTCGGACACGGGCAAAATCTCCGCGGGACAAAAGGCGGCTGGGTTGTCGCCGCGCCGGCGACAGCGGTCAAGCGAAAGCAGGCAAGCAAACCGGCATGTCGCCGGATAGCAAAAAGCGGCCGAGAGCATCGGCCGCTTTTGAAATCCTCACGATGCGCTGCGCGATCAGGCGGCGAGCGCCGCCTTGGCCTTCACAACGATCGCCTCGAACGCGGCGGGCTCGTTGATCGCGAGATCCGACAGCACCTTGCGGTCGACGGTGATGCCGGACTTGGACAGGCCGTCGATAAATCGGCTGTAGGTGAGCTCGAACGGACGCACGGCGGCGTTCAGGCGCTGGATCCAGAGCGCGCGGAAGGTGCGCTTCTTGCGCTTGCGATCGCGGAACGCATACTGGCCGGCCTTCTCGACGGCCTGCTTGGCGGTGCGGATCGTGTTCTTGCGGCGGCCGTAATAGCCCTTGGCGGCCTTGAAGACTTTCTTGTGCTTGGCGTGGGCGGTCACACCGCGTTTGACGCGAGACATGCCGGAAATCCTTGGATTCAGAGATGACGATCAGCCGCGGCTTTGAGGCGGCCAGGGGTTCGGAAGCGAGAGGCCGGTCAGGCGTTCGGCAAGAAGTACTTCTTGACGTTGTCGCCGTCGGTCTTGAACAGCACGCGGGTGCCGCGCAGCTGCCGGATCTGCTTCTTCGTCCGCTTGATCATGCCGTGGCGCTTGCCGCGCTGGGCGTGCATCACTTTGCCGGTGGCAGTCACCTTGAAGCGCTTTTTGGCGCCGGATTTGGTCTTCAGCTTGGGCATTTGGCTCTCCTTGATGCCAACGGCAAGCCGCCCGCAAAAGCGGCGCCATCCGGCGAAAATGCTCGTTAGAGCGTTGGTTGTGCTCAGGTTTCGGGTCCAAACGAGGATCCACCCGCACAGAAACATCGCCACGGCAGCCCTTGATCAGCCGGGCGACGAAGGCCGCGCTTATGCCAGAGACAAAGCCAGTTGGCAACGTCGAACCACGGAATCGGCTATTCCGACCCATGATCAGCCGACCATGACAGTCGAGGATCGACCATGACCCGCCTCATTCGCCGCGCCATCTCCGCCGCCCTTACGACCGCGCTGCTGACGGGCCTCGCAGGCCTGCCGGCGAGGCCTGCGCACGCTGCCGGCTTCGATGGCGCCTGGACCGTGCTGATCATTACCGAGGCCGGCAGTTGCGACCAGGGCTACAGCTTCCCGATCCGGATCAGCAGGGGCCGGGTCCTCTCGAACAGCACCGCCAACATCACCGGCTCGGTTGGCCGCGGCGGCGCCGTCACCGTGCGGGTATCCCAGGGTGGCGCCTCGGCCAGTGGCACCGGCCGGCTCGGCGCCACCTCAGGTTTCGGTCGCTGGAGCGGCAAAGGCTCGTCCGGAACCTGCCGCGGGCGGTGGCAGGCGACGCGGTCCTGACCCCGGCCCGCAAGAGCGGTCCTGGCGGGCGCCCTTCAAGAGAAAAGCCCGCCAAACGCGTGGCGGGCCCGGCTTCGGGTGTCGGTGTGCTGGACCTAGCGCGGCGCCAGAACCATGACCACCTGACGGCCCTCGAACCTGGCGTCCTGCTCGACCTTGGCGAACGCTGCGACGTCGGATTTCACCTTGTCGAGCAGCTTGGTGCCGATCTCCTGGTGCGCCATTTCGCGGCCGCGATAGCGCAGCGTGATCTTGACCTTGTCGCCCTCTTCGAAGAACCGCTGCATCGCGCGCATCTTCACGTCGTAGTCGTGGTCGTCGATCATCGGGCGGAGCTTGATCTCCTTGATCTCAACGACCTTCTGCTTCTTGCGGGCCTCGGCGGCCTTCTTCTGCGCCGAATATTTGTACTTCCCGTAGTCCATGATCTTACAGACGGGAGGCGTGTTGTTCGGCGAAATCTCGACCAGATCCATGCCGGCGTCAGCGGCCATCTTGATCGCGACAACGGTCTCGACGACACCACGGTTGGTGCCTTCGGCATCGATCAGCTGGATCTGCGCATTGCGAATCTCATCATTGGTGCGCGGCCCGTCTTTGACGGCAGCGGGCGGGGCTCGATTGGGGCGGCGAATGGGTAGTTCTCCAAGGTTGTGGAAGAAGGCGGCTAGTTTGAAGGAAGATGCTTTCGCGGGCAAGGTCGCAACTGTCCGGTGCGTCGAAATTCCGCCCGGCCGTCGCGGCTCCTGCGACGCATGCGCGAGACTCGTGCGTCGATGCATTCCCCCAAGGAAGCCACACGGCCGAGAATTGCGATCAAACTCGCGCTTTTTCGGGCCCTCGTGGTTCCGCCGGGGGACATAGAGTGCGCCGCGCGCTTTCGCAAGCGGCAGCGCCAAGCTTGGCCGATTGACGGAAACGGCCGGTTCGCCCACACAACACCCGACAGCGAGTAACGATCCATGAACCCTGCTGCAGAGAATGCCGATCCGCCTGTCTTCATCACCGTCGGCGCGGGCGAATCGTCGCGCCGGATCGCGGTGCGGGCGCGGCCAGGCCATCCGCCCGGGCTGTTCTGGCTCGGTGGCTTCAATTCCGACATGAAAGGCACCAAGGCACTGGCCCTCGACGCCTGGGCCGCCGGGCGCGGGCGCGCCTGCGTCCGCTTCGACTATTCCGGGCACGGCGAATCCGGCGGACGCTTCGTCGACGGCACGATCAGCCGCTGGCTCGAGGAGAGCGTTGCCGTGTTCCGGCAATTCTGCCGCGGACCGCAGGTCGTGGTCGGCTCCTCGATGGGCGGCTGGATGGCGCTGCTGCTGGCGCGCGCGCTGCTCGAGGAACCGGCCGAAGCGACGCTGGCGGGCCTGGTCCTGATCGCCCCGGCGCCCGATTTCACCGAGGAGCTGATGTGGAAGGGCTTCTCGCCGGCGGTCCGGACCGAGATCGAGACCAACGGCGTCTGGATGCGTCCGTCGGAGTACGGCGAGCCCTATCCCATCACCAGGGCGCTGATCGAGGACGGGCGTCATCATCTCCTGCTCGGCGGTGCCATCAAGATCGGCTGCCCGGTGCGCATCCTGCAAGGCGCGCAGGACCCGGACGTCCCCTGGCAGCATGCGTTCGCGCTGACCCACCGCCTGCCCGCCGAAGACGTGGTGCTGACCATGATCCAGGACGGCGACCACCGGCTGTCGCGTCCGCAGGACATCGCGCGCATGCTGGCCGCCGTTGGCGAGATGGGCTGAGGCGGCCTGCTTCAGCATCGGACTTGCCATTCCGCGCGGACGCTCTCGGCGGCCTCGGTCGCCAGCGCAATCGTCGCACGTTGGGCAAAAGCCCCCGGGTCGAGCAGTTGCGCCAAGGCCCAGGCGGCGGCACCGCGCACCAGCGGACTCGGATCGGTGGCCAGCCGCTCGGCGGACGGCGTCAGCGCCACATCGCCGGAGTTGCCGATCGCGATCAGCACGTTGCGCAGGAAGCGGTCGCGGCCGATGCGCTTGATCGGCGATTTCGCGAACAGCGCGCGGAACGCGGCATCGTCGAGCGCGGCCAGCTCCGCCAGTGAAGGCGCGCGCAACGCGTCGCGCGCCGCCAGCTTCGCCTCGCGTCCAGCCTGCGCGAACTTGTTCCACGGACAGGCGGCGAGGCAGTCATCGCAGCCGTAGATGCGATTGCCCATGGCCTTGCGGAACTCGCGCGGGATCGGCCCCTTGTTCTCGATCGTCAGATAGGAGATGCAGCGCCGTGCATCGAGGCTGTAGGGGGCCGGGAAGGCCGCGGTCGGGCAACTGTCGAGGCAAGCCCGGCAGGAGCCGCAATGATCGAGCTCCGGCGCATCCGGCGGCAGGTCCAGCGTGGTGTAGATGGCGCCGAGGAACAGCCAGGAGCCGAAGCCTGATGACACCAGGTTGGTGTGCTTGCCCTGCCAGCCGAGCCCGGCCGCTTCGGCCAGCGGCTTCTCCATGACGGCCGCGGTGTCGACGAACACCTTCACGTCACAGCCGGCCTGCGCGACCAGCCAGCGCGCGAGCGTCTTGAGGTTCTTCTTGATGACGTCGTGATAGTCGTCGCCTCGGGCATAGACCGAAATCGCAGCATTGCTGCGCTGGGACAGCACCGCGCGCGGGTCCTCGTCGGGGCCATAATTGACTCCGAGCATGATGATGCTGCGGACCTCGCTCCACAGCGTTGTGGGATCGGTGCGGCGGGACGGCTCGCGCGCCAGCCAGTCCATGTCGCCGTGCTGGCCGGCGGCGAGGAAGCGTTCGAACGCGGCGGCCCGCTCGGCGCTCACGACCGGGGCGGTGAGACCGATGACATCGAAGCCCAGCCGCTGCGCCTCGGCGGCCAGCGCCGCCTTCAACGTCTCCGGCGTGGGCCTATCGGCGCTCAGAAGTCCAGATCCACATAGGTGCGCGACGCCGGCACGCCGGCCAGCCAGTCGCTCAGCAGCGGCCGGAACGACGGCCGCGACTTGACCCGCGCGTACCACGCCTTCGCGGCGTCGTCCTCGATCCATGGCACGTCGCCCAGATAGTCGATCGCCGACAGATGCGCGGCGGCGGCCAAATCAGCATAGGTCAGGCGGTCGCCGGCCAGGAAATTGCGCCGCTGCGCGAGCCAGCCGATATAGGCGAGATGATAGCGCACATTGGTCTTGGCGGCGCGAATCACGTCGGTCGACGGCGGCCCGCCGCCATCCTCCTCGCTCATGAAGCGCTTGTAGATGCGCTCGGTGACCAAGAGATTCGAGGCCTCCTCGAAGAACTTGGTGTTGAACCAGTCCATCAGCCGGCGCACCTCGATGCGCTCGGCCGCCGTGCCCGGCATCAGCCGGCGATCGCCCATCTCAAGCCCGCAGGTCTCATCGATGAATTCGGCGATCACGCCGACACCTGGCACCGGCGGCAGGCCTTCGACCGACAGCACCGGCGTGGTGGCCGCGGGATTGAGCACGAGAAACGCCTCGCGGCGCTCCCAGGCGCGTTCCTCCACCAGGCGCAGATCGAGCCCGTATTCGCCGAGCACCAGCCGGACGAAGCGTGAATGCGGGCAGAAGGGATGGTGGAAGAGCGTGTACATGGAGCCTTTCGACGATTCCGCGGCTGCGGCGCTTAACGAACAATCAACCATCGGTTCGCACCGATGCCTCGTCCCGATACCGGCGCGCGGTTGCGCTCGCGAATCGGACCATTAGCGCATGGTCGGCGAAAGTGTAAGCAGTAGGGCGACGGGTCAGCATGCGGGAAACGACGTTCGGGGAACACGCGTCGGTGAGCTGGATCGGCCCTCCGGACCCGTCGCGTTCTGATTCGTAAGCTGCGCTCACGCGCCGGTTCATTCATCCGATAGGACCGCCCATGCCGCTTTTTGCAATTGCGGGCGGGGGCCGAATAGGCGAGAAGGGCGGCGTTTTGCCGGCAATCCAGGATCCGATCAATGATGTCAGATACGCTGCGGGCGGTGCTTCTCGGCATCATCGAGGGCGTCACCGAGTTTCTTCCGGTATCCTCGACCGGCCATCTGCTGCTGGCGGAGCGCTTCTTCGGGCTCGGTGACGAGGGGTTCTGGAAGAGTTTCGCGATCCTGATCCAGCTCGGCGCCATCCTCGCCATCGTCGCGCTGTACTTCTTCAAGCTCACCCGCGTCGCGATCGGCGCGCTGACGAACCCTGACGACCGCCGCTTCATCATCGGCGTGCTGGTCGCCTTCCTGCCCGCGGTCGTTGTCGGCCTCATCGCCGGCAAGTACATCAAGGCGCTCCTGTTCGATCCCTGGGTGGTGTGCTTCTCGCTGATCGTCGGCGGCGCCATCCTGCTGTGGGTCGATCAGATCGATCTCAAGCCGCGGGAGCACGACGCCACGCGCTATCCGCTGATGATGTATCTGTGGATCGGCGTCGCGCAGTGCCTGGCGATGATCCCCGGCGTGTCGCGCTCCGGCGCCACCATCGTGGCGGCGATGCTGCTCGGCGGCGACAAGCGCTCGGCGGCGGAATTCTCCTTCTTCCTGGCGATCCCGACCATGGTCGGCGCCTTCGTCTACGACTTCTACAAGAGCCGCGCCGAGATGACGTCCGATCACCTCGGCCTGATCGCGATCGGCTTCGTCGTGTCCTTCATCACCGCGATGATCGTGGTGAAGGCGTTCCTCGGCTACGTCACCCGCCATGGCTTCGTGCTGTTCGCCTGGTGGCGCGTCATCGTCGGCACGATCGGCCTGATCGCGCTGGCCCTCGGCAAGTAAGTCGGCCCGTCTCTCTCCGCTCGTCATTGCGAGCGCAAGCGCAGCAATCCAGTGTGGTGGGCGGGACTCTGGATTGCTTCGTCGCTTCGCTCCTCGCAATGACGGCGTTTAGCAGGGGGGCCCTTCTTACGCGTTCTTGCGCTGGAACTGCCCGGCGGGACGGAAGCGCCAGAGATATTGCGGGGCGACCGCCTCGAGTGAATCCGGCGTGATGCCCAGGCCCTGAAAAGTCAGGCCGGCCGCCTTCGCCGCCTCCGACACGACGTTGTCGTGGCGCAGCAGCTCGACCTGATCGGGCGTCAGCTTCAGCGGCCCCGGCGCGAACTGCAGGAAGGTTGCCTTCATCTTCGCCAGTCCGAACGGCACCGGCAGCAGCGCGCGGTCGCGGTCGGTGATCTCGAGGATGATTTTCAGGATCTCCCGGAAGCTCAGCACCTCCGGCCCGCCGAGCTCGTAGGTGGCGCCCGGCTGCGCCTTGCCGTCGACCGCATCGGCCACCGCAGTGGCGACGTCGCCGACATAGACCGGCTGCATCTTGGTCTCGCCGCCGCCGATCAGCGGCAGGAACGGCGAGATCCGGGCGAGCCCGGCAAAGCGGTTGGTGAACTGGTCCTCGGGGCCGAACACGACCGACGGGCGCATGATCACGGCCTCGGGCACCGCGGCCAGCACGGCGGCCTCGCCGGCCGCCTTGGCGCGGGCGTAAGCAGACGCCGACTCCGGATCGGCGCCGATGGCCGAGACATGCACCATGCGGGCGCCAGCAGCGGCGGCCGCCTTCGCGACGGTGGCGGCGCCCTCGGCCTGCACGGCGTCGAAGGTCTGCGCGCCGCTCTCGGTCAGGATGCCGACGAGGTTGATCGCGACATGGCTGTCGCGCATCGCTGACGCGACGGAGTCGGGATAGCGCAGATTGGCCTGGACGGCGTGGATCTGGCCGACCCGGCCGAGCGGCTGCAGGTGGCCGGCGAGCTCCGGCCGGCGCACCGCGACGCGGATGCGGTAGTCGCGCTTGGCCAGCGCCCGGACCACGTTGCGCCCGACGAAGCCGGAGCCGCCGAAGACGGTAACCAATGTGTCCAGATTCGATGCCATGGAATGCTTCCTGGGATTGCATCGGGCGGTCGGGCCGCCCCGACGAGAGGGCTCTGAGCGGCGATTCGCATCCCGCGGGCCGCCATCCTGGCCCGCTGTATAGCCCATCGTCCGCACCGCGGAAAAGTGGCCGTGTTTTTGCGCATGGCGTGAGAAAAATTGTCATCTTGGGCCTTCGGCGGTTTGACAAGCCGCCGTTCGATCCGTACACACCGCCTCCACATGCCCAGGTGGCGGAATTGGTAGACGCGCTGGCTTCAGGTGCCAGTGGCTTAACGGCCGTGAAGGTTCGAGTCCTTTCCTGGGCACCACCGCTCTTCTAAGAGCGTGAAATCCAAAGCAAATTAGCAAATTCAACGGCTTACCCGCTCCTCAGTGGTACAGAAGGGTGGTACAATGCCGTTGGCTATGTCGCGTCCGTGGAAGCATCCCAAAACTGGAATCTATCAGCTCCGAAAGGCTGTCCCGGACGATTTGCGCAAGATCGTCGGCAAGCGCGAGGAGAAGGTAAGCCTTCAAACCCGCGATCCGGGCGAGGCCAAACAGCGCTTCGCGAAGGCACTTGCCGAGCTTGAGGCCCGGTGGGCCAACTTGCGCAAAGGGCCAAAACTATTGACTGAACGTGAGGCGCATCAACTTGCCGTCGTCGCCTACGATCAGTGGCTGCAGATGTACCGGGATAATCCAAGCCAACAGACCGGTTGGGATGTCGAGGCCGGAGATCGGCTGTTTGGCGCCCCACGGACGAGGGAGCAGATACTTGCTGCGTCTCAGCGAACGTTGGATGGCGCCCCGGAATTGCCAGAGGACAAGATTTTCCGGATGGAACAGGCGTGTTTGGATGCTGCTGACGGCTATCTGACGGCCAACGGGATCTTTATCGATCTTGAGAACCGCCGAACCATGGCCCGCGCACTCGGCGCGGCCATGCAACGTGCCAGTGTACTTCTGGCCAAATTGGCAAGAGGTGAAGGCGACTACTCGCCCGATTCGCAAGCAATTCCATTCCCGCGAGGAAACGCTACGGCAGAACGAGGAAAGGCAGCCTTAGAGCCTGGCGCCTCGAACGGGTCGCTATCGGCATTGGTCGAGGATTGGTGGAAGGAGGCGAAGGCCGCCGGTCGCAAGCAGAGTACCTATGAGAGCTATCAGAAAACGATGATGAAGCTCGTGGCCTTCCTGAAGCATGACGAGGCGGGCCGCGTAACGCCGGAGGACATAGTCCGCTTCAAGGATCACCGGCTGCGGGGCGGCGCGAGTGCGAAGACCGTGAAGGATAGTGACTTAGCCGGCCTAAAGACCGTGTTTGGTTGGGCAGTCATGAACCGCCGTATGCACTTCAACCCTGCCGAAGGACTTACCATCAAGGTCGGCAAATCGCGCAAACTCAGGTCAAAGGGATTTTACGACCGAGAAGCATCCGCCATTCTCAAACACGCCCGGACTTCTGTTGCTGGGAGGGTTGCTCCGAAGCTGGCGTTGGCCAAACGGTGGGTGCCGTGGTTGTGTGCCTTCACGGGAGCGCGGGTAGGCGAGATGCTTCAGCTTCGCAAAGAGGACATTCGCCGCGAAGGTAAAGATTGGGTCGTGCACGTGACGCCCGAGGCGGGCCCCGTGAAGACTGACGAAGCTAGAGACGTAGTGCTGCATCGCCAAATCGTCGAAGAAGGTTTTCCAGAATTTTATGAGAGGTCCTCAAGAGGCTATTTATTCATTGACCCCAAAGCTGGAGATCTTGGCGTTCGCAAGGCGGTGAAGACAGCGCGGAATAAGGTCAATGCCTTCGTGCGTGAAGTTGTGAAGGACCCGAACGTTGATCCGAGCCATGGGTGGCGCCATCGTTTTAAGACTATCGGCATTGAGCAAGAGGTGGCCATGCGCGTGCTCGATGCCATACAGGGGCACGCACCGCGCAATGCTTCTGAGGATTACGGGGACGTAACCATTGCTGCGAAGGCGAAGGCCGTCGACCGGTTCCCAAACATAGACGTTAGTTGAAGGCTGGGGGCATTCCTCCAAAGGCCTGAGCACGGTCCGTCGGCGTCGTGACATGCCTCGAAGGACACCCTGCGGTGGTTACCCTGGGTTTGCGCCTATATACACCACGGTCTCCAACTGATTTCTCCCTCCCGTCACGCCAACCGATCGAATATAGTGGGAGCAACGTCGGCAGGGCACTCAGATATTTCAATGAAATCAGGACGTTGGACGGCGGTGAGCCGATCCACATTCGAGTGGGAGCGGGAAGCGCTGGACTTCCTGCGCGACCACCTGCCTGATCACGAGCCGTGGCGTGCGTGGTCGAATTTCGAGTTCATCGACGACGAGGGGCGGGTGAACGAGGTCGATGCCCTCGTCCTCACCCCCGTCGGCCTCGTTCTGATCGAGGTGAAATCGCGGCCGGGCAACCTGCGGGGCGATGCCTACAGCTGGACATGGACTACCGAGGGGCGTCCAGTCACGACCGACAACCCGTTGCCGCTCGCCAACCGAAAAGCGAAGCGTCTCGCCTCGGTCCTTCGCCGACAACAGGCAATCTTCGACCGAGGCGGCCCGCGCGCTGCGCCCTGGATCGAGCCGCTCATTTTCCTGTCCGCAGTTCGTCAGCGTCCCGTGCTCGATCCTGGTACCGAAAAGCGGGTCGTGCTCCGTGGGTCCCCTGGTTCATCCGACGACTCCGGAGTCATCGGAACGCTTCTTCGCGCCGAGGAACTGGGACTGTCACGAGGTAATCCCGCCGCCCCGGCGGCAATCCGAGCCTGGGTACAGGCGATCGAGCAGGCTGGAATTCGGCCACCTGGTCGCGGCCGTCGCGTCGGCGACTACGAACTGGGTCAGCTGCTAGGTGAGGGCGACAACTGGCAGGACTTTGCCGCGCGCCACACGGCGACAGGCGTCAACAGACGCGTTCGCATCTATCCTTATGCGCGTGCCGCCACCCCCGAGGCACGGGATCGCTTGGCGCGTACTGCGCAGCGCGAGTTCCGCATTCTGGAGGGCGTGGAGCACGCTGGCATCCAACGTGTTCTCGACTACCGTGAGGCGGAGCTCGGCCCCGCCCTTGTTTTCGAACACGATCCCAACGCCGTTCGCCTGGATCGATATCTCGGCCAAAAGCTCGCCGGCCTCGCTCTCGGGCAGCGCTTGGGCCTTATTCGCCAACTCGGCGAGGCGATGGCTTACGCGCATGGCAAACGGCTCTTCCATCGAGGTCTAGCACCGCAAAGCATTCTTGTGCGCGACATCGAGAGCGACGTGCCGCGCCTCCAGATCATGAACTGGCAAGTGGCCAGTCGAGGCGAAGGAACGAGCGTGGGCGCGGCCATGACGATTGGGACCCTGCACGTCGAGGATCATCTCGCTGATCGCGCTAAGATTTACTTTGCCCCTGAGGCTGCTTCGACCGGAGATGAAGGTGCGGCGCGCGCCGATGTTTTTTCGCTTGGAGCCATCGCCTACCATATTCTTACCGGCCGCGCTCCCGTAGCCAATCCGCTCGACCTGCCTGGTCGGCTGCGCGAAGGCAACGGGCTGCTGCTTTCCGGCGCAATTAACGGTGCGGGTCGTTGGCTCGAGGAGATGGTGCGCGTCTCCACGGCGCCAGTGGTTCGCGATCGGCCGCGGGATGCGCGGGAATTTCTTGATTATCTCGCGGAAGCCGAGGAGGAGGCGCTGCCACCCCAGCCGACGCCCGCGGCCACCGTCGACCCCGCAACTGCCAATCCTGGAGAACGACTGGAAGGCGAGTTGACCGTTAAGCGCCGACTCCCGCGCGGTGGCAGCGCGGATGTCCTCGTCGTCGTGCGCGACGGTTCCGACGAAGAGCTGGTCCTCAAGGTCGCGCTCGACCACGCCCACGCCGATCGGATTCGTGCAGAGGCGGACGTTCTCCGTCGCCTCCACCATCAGAACATCGTTCGGTTCATCGCCGAGATCACGATTGCGGGTCGCCCGGCCATTCTGATGGAACGCGCCGGAGACAAGACGCTCGCTCAGTGGATTCGTGGAGGCGATCCGCTGTCGCTGGACCTCATGCGTCGCTTTGGCGAGCATCTCCTCTCGGCCATCGAGTACCTCGAACAGGAGGGGATTGCTCATCGCGACGTGAAACCGGACAATATCGGGATCGCAAAGGTGGCCGGAAGCGGTGCCTACCGACTAGTCCTCTTTGATTTCTCTCTTTCGCGCGCTCCTCTCGAAACAATCACGGCCGGGACCCGCCCCTATCTCGAACCGTTCTTGCCGGATCGCCGACCTCCCCGTTGGGATCTGCATGCCGAGCGATACGCGGCCGCAGTGACCTTGCACGAGATGTTGACGACAACGCCTCCGAGCTTCGGTGACGGACTCACGGATCCTCGTCTTATAGAGGACGAGGCGACGATCGCGGTGGATCGCTTCGATCCTGCGCTTCGGGACGGTCTTACGACCTTTTTCTTGCGCGCGCTTCGCCGCGATCCCGCCCAGCGCTATGGCAACGCCGAAGAGATGCTCCGCGCATGGCGCGAAGCGTTCTCGCCCCTCGATCGCGCCGCGATATCAACCGATAGCATCGAAGTGATCGCTCGTCGGCTCGATCGCACCAGCAGCATCGTCGAAGTAGGGTACGGAGTCGAGGCGCGCGCCGTCCTCGACCAGATGGGTATCCATACCGTCCATCAACTCCTCGGCGTTCCGCGGCTCCAGTTTCGCTATCTCAAAGGGGTGGGTGACCGCATCCGGCGCGAAATCCGCGAGCGAGCCAAGCGGCTTGCGCAGCTCCGAGCCGACCTCGTCCCCGGGGGCATTACCGAGGATGATCGCGGACGCGCGAGCGTGGACCGCCTTGCAGAGCAGCTTCTGCCGCGCCGCCCTGCCGGAGACGAGCGCCAGGAAGACAGGATTCTTGCCTACTATCTCGGTATCGATGACGATGCACCGCCGTGGCCCAACGCTGGAGAGGTGGCCGTCGCGGTCGGTACGGCGCGCAGCGCCGTCGCTGACGCCATCGAGGTCGCCCGTGAGCGTTGGCGGAGAAATCCTGAGTTGAATGCCGTTCGCGACGAGATCGCGATGCTCTTGTCTGCCGTGGGCGGCGTTGCATCAGTTGATGAATTGGCGGCTCAGCTGCTCGCCTCTCGCGGATCTGTCGAAGACGACGAACGGCAACGATATCGCTGTGCGCGCGGGACGATCCGTGCGGTCGTCGAACTGGAAGCCAACGTGTCATCCATTCGGTTTTCGGCCTACACGGAGGCCGATGACTGCCCAACGCTGATAGCTCAGTCCGCGGAAGCTGCCGAATACGGCCGTCGCCTCGCGCGCCGCGCGGATGCGCTCGCGGTCGAGGATCCACTCCCGAGTCCCGGCCGTGTGGACGACGAGCTTGGCATCGTGCCTATTCCGGATGGGGCGGAGTCACTTGCCGCGGACCGTCGTCTCCGTTTGGCCGTTGCGGCATCCAAAAGTGCAGCTCTTTCGGCTCGGGGTGAGCTCTATCCTCGCGGCATGCCGGCCGCGACAGCACTACGCCTCGCGCTCGGCACGCTCGCCGTGGCAGACGTCTTGGGGGAAGAAGACATCAGGACCCGCGTCCGCGGCCGCTTTCCCGAGGCATCCCCGCTTCCGGGGCGGCCGGAACTCGATGCGCTATTGCAAGAGGCCGATGCAGACCGCATCTGGCGAGAGCCACCCGGCGCTCCTGCGGGTTACTACAGTCCGACTGTGTCCGACACCAGCACAGGCACGATCGCCGTCAATCGCCATCCGACCTTCGCCCCGGCACCTGACGCGACGCCGGACGTCCTCGACGCGAGGGCCATCGAACAGAAGATCGCGTATGCCGCTGATCGAGGTCTCTTCCTCGCGCTGACGGTCGATCCGCGTCATGCGCGCGAAGCCGAAGTCGAGCTTCTTCGCCGCTTTCCGCGCGAGCAGGTCAGCCTGGAGAGATTGATGCTTCGTGCTATGCGAGCGGAGGCGGAGGCAAGGCGCGTCCAGTGGCCGAAGGCGCTCGCCGCCGATGCGGGCTTGCGAGATAGCGCTGATTTCAAGAATCTCCTTCGCCTCGCGTCGCGTTCCGCGCCGCGCGTTAAAGAGGAGGTGCTTGGTCTGCGCACGCCAACACTTTTGACACGCCCTGGCCTCATAGCGCGCTACGAACTCATCGATATGCTTGTCGACTTCTCACAGGCTTCGGGTGCGGCCGGCGGTCCCCCAAGCATTTGGCTCTTGATTCCTCAGGCTGAGCATGGGCCACCGCAGATCGATGGATCCATGCTGCCGGTCATATCTGCGGCGAACTGGACTCGATTGACGGACTCTTGGCTCAAGAATGCGCACCGAGCTGGCGGCCGCAGTGCCGCTTAGCAGGGGCCGAAAGTACGAAGAGCTGTCCCGACCTGTTCAAGTACACGGTGGGAAATTCGGGCCTTCGTCATTCTCTTGGAAGAGCGAAGTGCAGTCGCGAGAAATGGGCTAGACAATGGTGGATGCAAAGCGGCTGCTGGAAGACCTAAAGAAGCTTCGGAAAAAACTCGAATCGGACCTGCGCGGCTATCATGGTGCCTCCGCCGGGCGCGCTGCGCTCGAGGCCGAGTGGCGCGAGGCGCGAGAGACGAAGCGCACCGCTGATACCTTCGATACGTTCTTCAGCGCGGCGCTGGACCAGGCGGCTGTGCACTGGATCCTCGCCATCATCTTTCTGCGCTTCCTCGAAGATAACGGCCTGCTCGACCGCCCCGCCATTGCCGGTCCCGGCGAACGATTGGAGATCGCCCAGCTCCGCCAGCGCGATTGGTTCCGTACTCGGCCGGAGGATAGCGATGCTGAGTACCTGTTGGCCGTGTTCGCCGAAGTCGCGCGCCTGCCCGGTTTGGCCGGTCTGTTCGACCCGGCGCACAATCCGCTGTTCCGGCTTCCCGTGTCAGGCGACGGGGCTATCGCGCTGTTCAATTTTTTCCGGAGTCGCTCGGCGGAAACGAGCGAACTCGTCCACGATTTCACCGATTCCGACTGGACCACGCGCTTCCTCGGCGACCTCTATCAGGATCTGTCTGAGGAGGCGCGCAAGCGCTTCGCCCTGCTGCAGACGCCGGAGTTTGTGGAGGCCTGGATCCTTTCCCGAACGCTCGACCCCGCGATACGGGAATTCGGGTACGCGCAGGTGCAGATGATCGACCCGACATGCGGTTCGGGGCACTTCCTGCTCGGCGGATTCTTCCGCCTGCTTGAGGAATGGCGACGACATGCGCCGGATATGCCCCCAGCGGCGCAGGCGCAGAAGGCGCTAGATGGTGTAGCAGGCGTTGACTTGAACCCCTTCGCTGTGGAGATCGCGCGCTTTCGGCTGCTTCTGGCCGCTCTTCGAGTGGCCGGTGTAACACGGCTTGCAGCCGCGCCAGATTTTCGTCTCCATCTTGCCACGGGTGATAGCTTGCTGCATGGGCGGCACTTCGCGCAACGTGAACTGGGTGGGACGGAAGAGGGTTTCCGACGCGTACTGCGTCACCACTACGCCGTGGAGGATACGGGAGCGCTTAACGCGATCCTCGGCCGCCAGTACCACGCTGTGGTGGGCAACCCACCTTATATTACGCCGAAAGATGCAGCGATGCGGGACGCTTACCGAGAGATTTACGAGAGCGCTCATGGAAAGTATGGACTCGGTGCGCCGTTTATCGAACGTTTCTTCGATTTGGCACAGCAGGGAACCGAGGCGGAGCCGGCCGGTTTCGTCGGGCTGATCGTTGCCAATAGCTTCATGAAGAGGGAATTCGGAAAGAAGTTAATTGAGAGAGTGCTGCCACGGCTGGATCTAACCCACGTTATCGATACATCTAGTGCCTACATACCTGGTCACACGACCCCAACAACCATTCTGCTCGGCCGCAATCGTTCTCCGGTCGCCGGGACTGTTCGCACTGTCCGCGTCGTTTCAGGTGCTCCAGAAATTCCGAATGACCCGAGTAATGGGCCTGTGTGGTTAGCTATCCTGCGTCAGACCGACCTCGCTTCTTCCAGTGGCCCGCTTATCAGCACTGAAGATACACCTCGCGCTTTGCTCAGTCGGCACCCTTGGAATATGGGAGGCGGCGGTGCGGTTGAGGTGCAATCGATAATAGAAGCAGACCGACAGCCCCTGGTGAATTTTACTTCTGCTATCGGGGTATTCGGGATGACAAACGCCGACGAAATTATGCTCGCGGATCACGCTACGTTTCGAAGAGCGAAGTGTGAGCCACAAGCGCTTCGAGAACTCGTCGTGGGTGACGCAGTACGGGATTGGGGTCTAGTTTCGACGGACTGCGCCATATTTCCATACAAAAAGCAGAAGTTGCTGGACATAGGTGAGCTTCCGGCAATTCGGCGCTGGCTTTGGCCCGCTCGCACGAGCTTGGGCAATCGTGCCACCTTCAATCAGAGAACTTATTTTGAGGAGGGGCGCCCTTGGTGGGAGTGGCATCAGGTCGCTATAGATCGTCTTGAAGGCCCCACAATAACCCTAGGTGAAATAACAACGCATAATCATTTTACTCTATTGAACGAAGGGTACGTATACGATCGCACCGCGCCAATCATTAAGTTGAATCGTTCGATTTCAAATGATGATCAGTTTGGGATATTGGGTGTGCTCAATTCGTCAATAGGCGGATTTTGGCAAAAACAAGTGATGGCGAACAAAGGCGGTGGCGGGATTGGAGGAGGCCTAAAAACCGAGTACTGGGATCGAATTTTCGTTTTCAATGGGACCAAGCTAGAGCGCTTTCCAATTTCCGTCGAGCTCCCGGTCGCACTCGCACGTGCGTTGCACCACGAGGCAGATCGTATAGCCTCCTGTTACCCTCAGCAGCTTTTCAACTCGTCTCTTCCGACGAGGAAGAACTTGGCCGCAGCTCGCACCGAGGCTGAAGAGCGCCGTAATCGCATGCTCTCGTTGCAAGAAGAACTAGATTGGGCTTGCTACCGCCTTTACGGTCTTCTTGAGAGCGCGTCTCAGTATAACGATCCGCCGCCTCTCCGTCTGGGCGAAAGGGCCTTTGAGATCGTCATGGCCCGCCGCATGGCAGCGGGCGAGTTGCAAACCGCATGGTTCGAACGCCATCGGTCGACGCCTATCACTGAGTTGCCCACCAATTGGCCGCCGGAGTATCGCGATGTCGTCGAACGTCGCATCGCGTTCATTGAGTCCGACCCCGCCATCGGCCTTATCGAACAGCCGGAGTATAAACGCCGCTGGTCAGCCCCGAGTTGGGAGGATATTGAGCGTGACGCAATACGCGTCTGGTTGCTCGACCGATTAGAGAATGCACGCTTCTGGCCGGCCGGGGACCCGCACATCCTGTCCACCCGCGCGCTGGCCGATGCCACAAGGCGTGACGCCGATTTCCTGTCTGTCGCCGAGCTTTACGTGGGCCACACGGGGTTCGATCTAGAGGCGCTGGTCGCGGAACTGGCAACGACCGAATCCGTACCGTTCCTCGCGGCGCTCCGTTATGCGGATAGCGGTTTGCGCAAGCACGCGGACTGGGAGGCGACCTGGGACAAGCAGCGAGTCGAGGACGCGATCGACGCCGACGTAGTCGCGCGCCGTGGCGAATTTGCCCGCGCCGCATGGGCGCGCATGAATGCCCGCGAAGAAGGTGAGACTGGGGAGGCCTGCGCAGCGCGAATGGCCGCGGGACTCGCCGACGATGACGTGCAGAAGGCTGCCGATACTCTCATCGCTTCCGAGGCAAAGCGGCGCAAGCAATCTGAGGTCGGCGACATCCCAGTGCCGCCCAAGTACAAAAAGGACGACTTTCAGTCCCAGAATTTTTGGCGCCTGCGCGGCGGACTCGATGTCCCGAAGGAGCGCTTCGTCTCGTTCCCGCACTGTGCCCGCGATGCCGACCCGAGCCTGCCCGTCCTGTGGGCTGGCCACGACCATCTTGCCCGCGCCCGCGCCGTCGCCGCCTGGTACGTGGAACGCCGAGAGACGGACGGCTGGCCAGCGGAGCGGTTGAGGCCGCTGCTCGCCGGGCTTCTCGAACTCGTTCCCTGGCTTCGCCAGTGGCACAACGACATTGACCCCGAAACGGGCCTGCGCATGGGCGACTTCTTCTTCGGTTACGTTGAGGAGCAGGCACGCGAACTCGGTCTGACCCTCGATGATCTCCATACCTGGACGCCTCCAGCTTCAGTCCGACGCGCCCGCCGACGGAGGACCGCCCCATGAACGACACCAGCACTCGCCCGTTGTTTCGCGACCTGATTCACATCCCGGACCGGGTCCAGACCAACGATTTTGTGCTCAAGCTGTCGGAGGGCGTGACCGAAGCCGCCGCCGCAGAAACGATCAAGAATTACATCGTCACGCCGCAGCTCGCCCAAGCGTTCGACGAGGCTCTCGGCTTCATCCGCGGCAGTGTCGACAGCGGCCGCAGCGCAGCGTGCTACCTCGATGGCTCCTTCGGCTCGGGCAAGTCGCATTTCATGGCCGTGCTGGACCTGCTGCTTGCAGGGAATGTGAAGGCGCGCGCAGTGCCGGAGTTGGCTGGTACCGTCGACCGGCACCAAACAATTCTGAGCGGCAAGCGCTTCCTGATGGTGCCCTATCACATGATCGGGGCGCGCGACGTCGAAACAGCCATTCTCGGCGGCTATGCCGACCATGTCCGTCGAGTTCATCCCGACGCTCCGGTCCCCGGATTCTATCTCGGTGAGGCGCTATTCGATGACGCACGACGTCTGCGGACGAAAATAGGTGACGAGGCATTTTTCAAGCAGTTAAACCTGGGCAAAGAAAACGACGGCGACGGCTGGGGCGATCTCGGATCAGAATGGGATGCTGCATCCTTCGAGTCAGCTGCGGCCGAGCCGCCCGAAGGCGAGGAACGTCAGCGCCTGGTCGGCGACCTCATCGCCACGTTCTTCCAAAGTTACGCGGATGTCGCCGCCGCTCGCGGCGAGGCTTTCTTGGATATTGACCATGGACTCGTTGTAATGAGCCAGCACGCCCGGCGGCTCGGCTATGACGCTGTGGTGCTGTTCCTCGACGAGTTGATCCTGTGGCTGGCGACGCGCGCCGGTGACGTGGATTTCGTTTCTAATCAAGGGTCGAAACTTTCAAAGCTCGTGGAAGCACAGAGGCTCGATCGGCCGATCCCGATCATCTCATTCGTTGCCCGCCAGCGTGATCTGCGCGAGCTGATCGGTGAGCATCATGCCGGCGCGATGGAGGTTCGCTTCCTTGACACATTGAAATACTGGGAAGCGCGCTTCGGCAGTGTGAAACTGGCTGACCGAAATCTTCCCATGATCGCGCAGAAGAGGATCTTGGCCCCGAAAGATGTGACGGCGGAACAGCAGATAGATGCCGAATTTGATCGCGTTATGCGGCAACGGCAGGACGTGGTGGACACGCTGCTGGGGTCGGACGGCGAACGCGACCTGTTCCGGAAGATTTATCCTTTCAGCCCGGCACTGGTGCAGGCGCTGATCGCGGCGTCTTCCGTGCTCCAGCGCGAGCGCACCGCTCTGAAGCTGATGCTCACCCTGCTCGTGAAAAAGCGCCAAGAACTGCGACTCGGCGACTTGATTCCAGTCGGCGATCTCTGGGACGAACTAGCTACAGGCGATCAGCCGTTCTCGGAAGGCATGCGCATCCAGTTCGACAACGCCAGAAAGCTCTGGAATCAGAAGCTGCAGCCGCTGCTGGAGCAGGAGCAGGGGGTGACGTGGCAGGAGCTGCAGGAGGGCCGAGCCGACCCGCAGATAAGGCGGCGCTTTGAGAACGATGCGCGGCTCTTGAAGACACTTCTGCTCGCGGCGCTGGTTCCCGAGGTGCCTGCGCTACGGGCACTTACGGCCCAGCGGTTAGCGGCATTGAACCATGGGTCTGTCGTGTCCCCCGTCCGGGGTGGCGAGACCGGCATTGTGCTGCAAAAACTGCGCAACTGGGCCACACGGGTTGGCGAGATCCGCGTCAGCGAAGACCAGGTCCCAATTGTTTCGCTGCAGATCAGCGGAGTGGACATTGAGCCCATTCTCGCCAATGCGGCTCAAGCCGATAACGACGGAACGCGCCGAAGCAAGCTGCAGCGGATCCTGTTCGATGCGTTGGGGATCGCGGCCGACAATACAATGCTTGGTGGGCAGCCATTCCAGGCGTACGAGCATCTCTGGCGAGGGACACGGCGTAACGTCGATCTCTACTTCGAAGTGGTCCGGGAACTCAGCTATGATCGCCTCCGCGGACGGGGGGCGCCTGTGCTGGTTCTCGGAATGCCGTTCGACCCGAGGGGACGGCCGCCAGCGGATCATCTGGCGCATGCACGCAATTTCAACGAAGATAATGCCTCTGGCGGCGTCGTCTGGCAGCCCTCGCATTTCAGCGACCGCGCCATGAAGGATCTCGGAACACTCGTCCGCATTGATTACCTTCTTGCGGGCGCCGGCGATCGTTTGGTCGAAGCGGCGCGGCATCTCTCCGCCGGTGACCGGGAGCAGGCACGAGCCATTTTGCGCAGCCAGCAGAGCGCTTTGCACCAGCGGATTCGCGCCTGCCTGGAAACTGCTTACGGCATCCGCCCCGACAATGATGGCTGCATTGGAACAGCAGTGGAGGCCGACGAGCGGCTCGTTTCTTTGGAGGGCACTTTCCGCCCACAAATGCCAGTCGGCGCTGACATGAAATCGGCAGTGTCCGCCTTGCTTGACCGGCTATTTGAGCATCGCTATCCGGCCCATCCCCAATTCGAGGGCGAAGTCCGTGACACCGTTCTCCGACGCGTGCTGGAGCAGGTACAGCGGGCTGCCGGAGAACCCACTCAGCGGGCTCTGATCGAGGATCACGCTGATCGCAGACACTTGGGCGCTGTCGCAGTGCCATTGCAGCTCGGCGTCATGAGCCAGACGCACCTCACTCTGTCGTCATACTGGGCGGAGCATTTTGCTCGACAACATGCGCGAGCGGGCGGCGGGCCGTTCACTGTCGACAAACTCCGGGAATGGATGGACGAGCCGAAGCCCATGGGGCTCCAGCCGAAGGTGCAGAACCTCGTGATCCTTGCCTTCGCAGCCCAGGCCGATCGGACCTTCGTGCGAAATGGGACGCCGGCTCAGGTTTCCCTCGACCGCATCGAAGATGCTCTTGAATTACGCGAAGAAGCACTTCCCGACGAAACCACATGGACGAAAGCGCGCGAGCGAGCGTCCGCACTGTTTGGGCTGGTGGCCGGCGAAGTGCGCAAAGGCTCGAACATGGCCAAACTGGCAGCGGAGCTGAAGGAGAAGGCAGCTGCGAAGCGCGGTCAGCTTGCCGACTTGCTCCGGGACCTCCGGCCTCGGGCAGAAGCTCTTGGCGTTCCTGAGACGGCACCGCGGCTGACGACGATCCGCGCTGCTCAGGCCCTAGTGAGTGATCTCACAGGCGCCGCAAATCCCCTCAAGACCGTGGAAGCGCTTGCGACCGCAGGACTGGAGACCAGCGAGGCTGCGGTGTCTCGGCTGATGGCCGCAATCGACGATTTGCGCGGCGCCGTATCTGTTGCCTCCTGGGGCATCATCGAGACCGCGATTGGGCTTGGCGACCATCGTCGAGCGGCAGCCGAGGGATTGCGCGAGAAGCTCGCCGAGGCGCTGGAAGCCGACGAGCACGTATTGGCCTTGAAACCAGTGATCCGGGACGTTCAAGACCGAGCAACGCGGCTGCTGGCGGATACGGGGCGAGGGGAAGTTCAGCCACCGCCGGCCCCATCATCCCCGCAACCGACTTCCCTGTCCTCCGCCCGAGATGAAGAACTCCTCGCCGAGCAGCCGAACATTGTGCTGAGCGCGGCAGAAGCGTTGACGGAGCTGGATGCCCTCCGGGAGCGCATGGCGATGGAGCCTGCGAGCAAGTTGACGATTTCATGGCGGCTGACACGTCCCCGACAAGGAGATCGCGGGTGAGCGCGCTGCTGGCCCCTGATGTCGCCGAAATTGAACGCGCGATCGACGGTCTCCTGCAAAAGGACGCCGAGGCGAGAACTCTCGCGATGCGTTCACCCGTTCAACGCGGGTGGCCTGAAACCATCGAGCGGCACGGGCGACGATTCCGCATCGCATGGTGTCCATCCGAACTGGAGGTGCGGGAACGGCTCGATCAGGCCGAGAGTGATGGCGCTGCCGTGGTCGTGGTGACACCGCTCGATACGGCAACGTTGGCCGATGATGTTATAGCCCGCTTTCCTCGCGCGCGCGTCGAGCAGACCGACCGATGGACCGCACTTCGTGGCGCCTTCCGGGCCCGTGATGTTGACCCAAGGCTGCGTGTCCATCGATGGCTCGCCGACCTGCTTCTCGATCGGGCTCCGATTGGAGGTTATCCACCGGCCGCAGGCGGCGTGCTCGATCTCGAAAGTGCGTGGCAAGCGGCGCTCAACGGCGTTCTGCGTCTGCCAGACGGCCGGGCGGATCCTGCTGCATTGCTCGACTGGAGCTTGGACGCGGCCGGCGTCGACCGTTTCACACGGCTGCCCGACGAAGCCCGCGATGCAGTGGCGGCCCGCATTGCCGCCGAGGGAGGCAATGCGGCGGGCCTGGTGCTCTCGGCGACCGCCGCGGGGCGCGGTTCCGACGCGCTTCCGGTCGCGCTGGCATGCGGCGTTGTATTCGGCGAGCGTGACCCGCAGCAAGCGCTGCGCGAGGCCGCTGTCCGACTCGAACCGCTGTTTGGCGGCGTGCGGGTGGAGCCTGGCGCAGGGCGCACCTTGGCTGAGGCCGGCCGGCGGGTGCTCGACCGCATGGCCCGAGACGATGCTGACGCCGCCCGGGCAATCGACGCACGCGCCGCGGCGATTTTGACAGAAATACGCGCCGATGCGGCCGCTGCGCTAAGTCCGGCACTGCAGGTGGGACTGGATGGGCGCATGCAGGAGGCTGCCGCGGCAATTCTTCGGTCCGCCGAAACGGGGCGGGTCGACGATGCTGCCGCGGCATGGAATCTTGCGCGCCGTGCGAACACTCACGACCGAGCTGGAGAGAATCGTAGTCGTGTTGATCGGCTGATGATGGCAGCCCGCTTGGTTCGATGGCTCGCGGGCCGGCCAGCCACGACCTGGCGCAATATGTCGGAAGCCTCCGTGGCGTATGCTGTTGACGGAGGTTTCGTTGACCGCGCGCGTCACGCGATCCGTTCGGGCGATGTACTCCCTGACGTCGCTGCCGCTTATGCCCGGCTCGCCGAGACTGCTATGGCAAGGCGGGAGGAGCAGAACCGCGCCTTCGCGGCGATGCTTGGCGAGTGGAACGCTACGGGCGCCCAAGGCGAAGTGCCGTTGCCCGTCGAGCGCCTGCTAAACACGGTGGTCGCTCCTTTGGCCAGTGAAGCCCCGGTTCTTCTCCTGGTCCTGGATGGATTGAGCTTCGCCGTTTGGCGCGGTCTCGCCGATACGGTCGGGTTCGGCTGGTCAGAATTGGTGCAGACGTCGCGACGTGGCCCTCTTATTGCTGCATCTGCGCTGCCATCTGTGACCGAAGTCTCGCGAGCAAGCCTGCTGTGCGGGATGCTGACGATCGGCGATCAAGCCAGGGAGCGGACCGGTTTTGCCTCCCATGCGGCCCTGGTCGCGGAATCCCGGGCGGGTCGCCCGCCCCGGCTGTTTCACAAGGCCGATATTGGAAATGGCCCGGATCTAGGTGACGAGGTAAGAAGCGCGGTCGCCGACCCGCAACAACGCATCGTCGGTGTCGTGCACAACGCCGTCGACGCGCAGCTGTCTGGGAGCGATCAGCTAGACCTCACATGGACGGCGGAAGGACTCAGGCAAGTGAATGCCCTTCTCCATGCAGCTCGCGGTGCCGGGCGTATCGTTGTGATTACCGGCGATCACGGCCACATGCTGGATGAGGGGACAACCCAGTTCGATGGGGATTCTAGCGCTCGTTGGCGCTCTGCAGGCACGCCCCCGCGAGAAAATGAGATCGCATTGTCGGGTGGCCGAGTTCGCTCGCCCAGTGGCGGGCATTCGATCGTTGCTCCCTGGAGCGAGCGGGTCCGTTTCGCGGCACGGCGGAATGGCTATCATGGCGGGGTGAGCCCGCAGGAGGTACTGGTTCCGGTCGCTGTGCTCTCTCCGGGGATTTTACCCGCGGGTTGGACCGAAGCTCCGCCGCCAGAACCAGCATGGTGGCGTGGAGAGGATGCGCTTCAGTTAATGGCAGCCGCCGTCGAGACTCCACCTGCAGCGCCGCGTCGTCGGCCGGCGGAATCCCGCCAAGCCGACTTGTTCACCGATCAAAGCAGGGCGGAACCCATTCAGGGACCGCGCGTCCAGGCCGTGCCCGCACCGCCTTGGCTGGATGCCCTGTTTGCCTCGGAAACTTACGGAGCACAGCGCCGGCTCGCTGGCCGCGGGGCGCCAGCCGACGAACTCGTGCGCCGCCTTCTGACGAGTCTCGCGCTGCGTGGCGGACGCATGACGCGCGCCGGCTTGTCCCAGGCAGTGGAAATACCGATCTTCCGGCTCGGCGGACTCGTCAGCGCAGCGCGACGGGTCCTGAACGTCGATCAGGCTCAAGTCCTCAAGGACGATGGCGAGGACGTCGTCCTCGACGAGGCTCTCCTGAGGGCGCAGTTCACGCTCGGAGGTGACCGGTGATCGGTGCGCAGAGGCGGGCGGCGATTCTCGACGCCTTGCGGCGCGGAACGGTGCCGCACGAGGGTCTTGCCGCCTTTGCGGTCGGAATGGAGCGCTTCGAAACGGCCGTTGACGCCGACCTAACCGCTGCCGCCGGCGGGCGTGGCGCTTTCAAGGCCGTGCGCGGCGAATACGGGTCAGGCAAGACTTTCATGGCTCGCTGGCTTCAGGAGCGGGCGCGCGCGGCGGGCTTCGCGACTACCGAAGTTCAGGTCAACGAAACCGAAACCCCGTTGCATCGGTGGGAGACGGTCTACCGGCGCCTTGTCGAGCGCCTCGCCACGTCCGACACGTCGGAAGGGGCTCTCCGTCCGACCGTCGATGCCTGGTTCTACACCCTCGAGGAGGACATCCTCGCCGAGGGCCGCGTCGATCCAAAGGACGCCGATGCGCTGGCAGGGGCCACCGAAGTATTGATGGAGCGCCGTCTCGCCGCCATTGCGCGTACTGCGCCAGCGTTTTCGGCGGTCCTCCGTGCCTATCGCCGCGCCCTGTTTGCGGGCGACTCTGCGCTCGCGGAAGGACTTATCGCGTGGCTCGGCGGCCAGCCTAATGTCGCGGCCCCGGTGAAGCGGAGTGCAGGCGTTAAGGGCGACCTCGACGCATTCGGAGCAATGCATTTCCTTGCCGGTTTGCTGACCATCCTCCGCGACAGCGGAAGGGCTGGACTTGTCCTTGTCCTCGACGAGGCCGAAACGCTCCAACGCATGCGCGCCGACACACGCGAGAAGGGCCTCAACGCACTCCGCCAGCTCCTCGACGAGCTCGACGCCGGCCGCTATCCGGGGCTGTACCTCGTCGTGACTGGAACCACCGCGTTTTTCGAGGGACCTCAAGGCGTGCAGCGGCTTCCGCCGCTCGCACAGCGGCTCCACACCGACTTTGCTACCGAGGCGCGCTTCGACAACCCGCGGGCCGTCCAGGTTCGTCTGCCGGGCTTCGATCTCGATGCCCTGGCCGCAGTCGGTCGTCGCGTCCGCGATTTGTTTGCAGAGCAGGCTCGGGATCCCGCCAGGATCACAACAATCGTGGACGACCAGTACCTCGTTGACTTGGCTCGTGGTATCGCCGGACGCCTCGGCGGGCGCGCGGGCGTTGCGCCACGCCTCTACCTTCGCAAGCTCGTGGCCGAAGTGCTCGACCGCGTCGATCAATTCGTAGAATTCGACCCTCGTCGCCATTACGCGCCCACGGTTGACGAACGGGAGATGACCGGGGCCGAGCGCGCGGCCGCAGGCGCCGCTGACGTCGACGATGTTGAGCTCTAGCCGTGACCGCGGCGTTCGACCACCTTCACCCGGCTCTGCGCTATCACATCGTCAGCACGCTTGGGTGGACGGAACTGCGATCGACCCAAGCCGAGGCCGTCGCGCCCTTATTGGCTGGTGAGAACGTCTTGCTTCTTGCTCCGACCGCGGGCGGCAAGACTGAAGCGGCAATGTTTCCACTCCTTTCTCGCGTCTCCGCGCAAGAATGGCATGGTCTTTCGGTGCTCTATGTCTGCCCTCTCAAGGCGCTCCTGAACAATCTCGCACCGCGGCTCGAGCGCTACGCAGGCTTCCTCGGGATGCGCGTCGGACTCTGGCACGGCGATATTGGTGAGCCGGCGCGCCGGCGCATGCTTCAGGATCCACCCCAGATACTCCTCACGACGCCGGAGTCGATCGAGGCGATGATGATCTCGCTGCGGGTCGATCACGTGCAGTTGCTTCAGAACGTCCATGCCATCGTGGTCGATGAGCTACATGCTTTCGCCGGCGATGACCGCGGCTGGCATTTGATGTTTTTGCTCGCGCGGCTCGAACGTCTGACAGGGCGCCGCCTCCAACGCATAGGGCTGACGGCCACGGTCGGCAACCCCGACGAACTCCTGCAGTGGTTCTCCAGGCAACGCGAGGGTCGCCTTGTAGGCGCATCAAGCCCGACGACCAGTGGCAATGTGACTGCCGACTATGTGGGTTCGATCAGCAATGCGGTGACCGTCATAGCGCGCCTTCATCGTGGCGAACGTCGCCTTGTGTTTGCGGATAGCCGGACGCGCGTCGAAGAAGTCGCAGCAGGCCTCCGGGCGGCTGGAGTGAGAACATTCGTCTCGCATGCGTCGCTATCGCGGGACGAACGACGGCAAGCCGAGACGGCCTTCGCTGAGGAGCCGGACTGCGTGATCGTAGCTACGTCCACGCTCGAGCTCGGGCTCGACGTGGGCGACCTCGACCGCGTGATCCAAGTTGGCGCACCACCGAGCGTCGCGTCGTTCCTGCAGCGCATGGGCCGGACAGGCCGCAGAAGCGGTACGACGAGGAACTGTCTCTTCCTTGCGACCGACGATGAGGAGCTTCTCGTCTGTCTCGCGCTGGCGACCTTGTGGCGCGAGGGCAAGATCGACTCTATTGTGCCGCCCCCGCGCCCGGCTCACATCTTTGCCCAGCAGGTCATGGCGCTTGCGCTGCAGCTTCACGGCGTTCCATGGCCGGACATTGAGGTCTGGCTCGGGGACGTTGTTCACGCCGTCCCGGAAGCTGATCGCGCTGCAATCGTGACCCATATGTTCGAAACAGGAATCCTGGCAGAGGACAACGGGGTTCTTGGACTGGGAGCCAAAGGCGAAGCGGAATTTGGAAGGCGGCATTTCAGCGATCTTGTCGCTGCATTCAGTGAACCTCTGCTGCTCCTGGTCCGTCATGGATCGGTAGACCTCGGCACCGTGCATCCTGCCAGCCTCGTGCGTGCCAGCACCGGCGAGCCTACTGTGCTGTTACTAGCAGGAAGGAGCTGGAAGGTCATTGACGTCAACTGGAGAACTCGGTTGGTGGTGGTTGTGCCGTATGACAGCGGCGGGCGTTCGCGCTGGCTCGGGTCGAGCCGTGCGATGTCTGAATCCATCTGCAGAACGATAGAGCGCATTGTGGTGGGGGCCAAGCCTGCGTGCCGATTGTCGCGGCGCGCCGAAGCCGCACTAGCGCTGATCCGGGATCAGCTCGCCTTTGTTGAGACGGATACGCTTCCTGTTGTGGCATCTGCCAACGGTCGTATCGTGATCTGGACTTTTGCGGGTGGTGCAGCGACAGCGTCGATTGCGGCAGGGTTGACCGCACAGCGCCTGCCTGTGACCGGTTCCGACGATCTAACTATAACCCTCCGGAGCAAGGATCTGGACGGTGTCGCGAAGGCATTGCGTAACATCGATCCTAGCTCAATACATCCAAGATTACCCGACGACCTAGCAACGGCGCTTAAATTTGGGCTCTGCCTGCCCCCTGAGACTATCGGGAGCGTTCTGAAGGCAAGGACTTCCGATACGGCAGCGGTCGCGGCCACGTTGCGTCGAGATTTGAGGCTGATCTCTGCACCTGAATAGGTAGGTGGGGATAAGCGCCTTTAGCTCTTTGAGCTTGCGACGATTTAGGTTGAAGGCTCCCTCGACTAGAAAATGCGGATCAGAGCAGTAAGCGCCGATCAGCGTAGATATGCCTCAGGAGTCGGCACGGTCGTGTTTTCTAGCGACGAGCGCAAGCTACCAGGTACCGTCGGCAGCAAATTGTTCTTCGTCGGCGCTGGTCTTTTAGATCGCTGCAACGTGTTCGTTGCTGGCAGTGGCTCTCGCGCCAGTCGAAAAATGATAGACCCCGGGCTCGTGCCGGCGGAGGTCAAAGACCAACTTGCGCGCTAGCTCATCTGGCAAAGGAATGCGGTTCGCAAATGCTTCCGACGTTGCCTCGTCCAATTGGAAGTTCTGACCCATTACGATTTGAAACCAACGTTCGCGATCCTGGACCACGCGAAACATTTTCTCATCGGCGCTTCCGGCGAGGAAAGGCTCATAGATCACGATTGGCCGCCGGGTGAGCTCCGCCTTGCACCTTATCCTATCGACGCGGCCTGTACGTTGCTCGAGTGTGCTTGGGTTCCAGCAGAGATCGTGATGAATGATGTAACGGCAGAATCTATGCAGGTCGACGCCTTCACTTAAAACCGCGCTGCTGATCAGGATTTCTGGGAACATTGGACTGTTGAATGCGAGCATCAGACGTTCGCGGGTCTCACGTTTGGTCTCGCCGTACACCATGCGCACGGGCTGTTGCACGCGGAAGGTCGAGCTGTCCCCGGCTGCTTCATCGTCCTCCCCACGGGTTTGGACGGCGATCGCTCTCAAATAATCGGCAAGTTGATCCGAAGGAGCATCGTCCTCACAGGCGACCTGTTGTTGCCTCCGGGTATGTAGCTCCTTGACGAACAGGAGGAATTCGTGAACGCGGTTCTGCATCGTCATGGCTGAGGCATCCGCGTTTCCTGTTAAGGCGCCGGCGAGCGCTTTGGCGCCTTCTCGTACGATCGAGGCTCGGGCGGCGCCTTCCGATAGGGCTACGCGAACTTCCGGTATCTCTAGTGGCAGGTAGCGCGCAATGAACGAAGGAGAGCGGATATACGCCGCTAGGAGCTGCACCAGTTCGTCTGCCCGCGAGCTCAATACCTCAAACTGCTTCGTGTCCAGCGGCTCGCGTAAAGTTGCGATTATCGCCTTGTAGATCGGGCTGTCTTCGTCGCTGAGGCGCCGTGCTATACGTTCAAACCAGCTGCTCAGCTGTGCAGTCTGCCGGCTAGGATCGAGGCCAAGTCTTTTGGCGGCAAGTGCAAGCGTAGCATTCTCAACCTCGCGTCCGATGTGTTCGCGCAATGCTTTCGCGGTCTCACGATAGAAGCAGAAAATGAGTACCTTTTCCCCGGAGAGCCATAGTTTCATCGCGCGATCTACAACGGCCTTGATCTTTGGATGACGGTACCGCGCTTCCCCCTGTTGATTTTTGGATGGAATAAGATGCTCGATCTGGTCTTCGTACCATCCGATAGGCACGACGGATCCGCTCCAATCTGCCTTAGCAATCGTTCCCGCTCGTTCGGCGCCATCATCATCGACGTCGCGAGAGTCACCATGACTTTCGCGCGTGTGATGAAAGGCCTCGTAACTGGAGCAGAGCCCCTCGGCGAAGAAAGCTCGTCCCTTAGCAGAGCCGTGCGCTAGTTCGCCTTGGGCGCGCGCTGCTAACAGGAACGGCAGCGTTACTTCTCCCGCAAGAGGGAGCCCCGCAACCGCCTTCGTTGGTGGCTGCTCGCCGTCGGCGTCATCTTCTAAGATCCGGTGCCCAGGATATATGGCACGCCTTGGTACAACCGGACCCCCTGCCGCACGTGGAAGCCATCGGGACTTATTATGTCGAATGACCCAAGCGCGAAGCGAGCGCCAGGGGTCGTCCGCGTCGCTCTCGGCTCGTGCTTTGGTTCGCCGACATTCGTTGACGGCAAGAAGAAGTTCGCGGTCGATTGGCTGATTGCATTCCCCGCGCTCAGCGGCATGCCACCATGCGGAAGCGGCCTGTTCATCGTCATCATTGGATCGGTACGCCCCCACAGCCTCGCGCGCCATGGCTCCCCAAAGACGATCCAGCCTGCGACCGGACAGACGGTTCTCGCTCAGTCGCTTTTCCAATTCGTTCATCCCTTCCAGGAACATATCGCGCGTCCGTTCCGGGGCACTCGGGCCGCTCCATTTGGCTGCCGAGAAGGACCGCAACACCCGGATCAACTCGTGATGACCAAGCTGGAACGGCGTGGCTGTTAAGAACAGCATCCGATCGAATTTTTCCCACAGCAGCGGATGCTTGGATGGGTTGGGAGAGGCTTCGACGAGACGAATTGACTCCTCCGAGCGAAATAGATTTGCCAGCTTAGTCTTGTCGTTCTTTGCGTGGTGGGCTTCGTCCATCAGGAGAAGAGGTGATCGCCAACTTGATCGCTCTATCCACTGCCAGTACGCTGCTTGGCAGGCCTGGTTGATTAGGCTGCGTGCTTCGTTTTCCGTGACCGACGAAACGGCGCCGGTCTTACCCGGTATCGTCCCATCCCGAAGCAGCGTGGCAAGCCCCGGATATAGCTCGCCTGATTTTGGATCGCGCTGGTCCCCAAAGTCGAGTTCCCCGGCGTGTCTCATCAGGTCAGCAGGTATGGGATCCTCGCTGCCCGCCGAGAGAATACCAGTTCGTAAGAGGTAGTTGTGCCACTTCGAAAGCGGGTGTGACAGCAGCCACGCAATATCACCTTCGCGAAGACCTGTGGATTTCAATCGCACGAGGCTCGTGGCCCATTTGAACAAGCGACCTTTCATCGAATCCGACAGCTTCGTTTGAGCGCGCGCCAGTCGGATAAGCGCAAGTTTGATCCAGGGATCGCTGAGTCCTGCCCAAAAGCATCGCGTGGTCATCCAGAGGATGTGCGGCCGCCGCGCGCGGGGCGCATTCAGGCGCCTGAAGAACTCCGTGGGCGTCCTAACGTAGGCATGTCTAATCCAGGAGAGCGCCTCTGGACGCGTGCAACATAATGTCTTGAACTGCTCCCACTCGCGCGCCCATTTTTGTGCGAGGCCTGGCGGGACCATCACGATGATTGGCCGGCCTGATGTTCGCGTCGCGCACGCAACTGAAGCAACCACCGCGAGCCCGACGTAGGTCTTCCCCAGCCCAACCTCGTCGGCAAGGATGACGCCCGGCCTAGTAGAGAGATCTGACAAGATGGATCGGGCAGTATGCTGCTGCCTCTCGCCGTCGTCAGCTTCGATCTGCTGCCGCTCGCCGTCGTCAGCTTCGGTCGTGCCCCTGATTACGCCCCCTAATTGGATTATATGATCGGCAAACGGCCATTCGACTGCCATAAGTTTTGCCCTCCCTCCCGCCTGTGCAGTCTAAAGCAACCGACTCGATTCCGCGCTCACTGATTCAAGATATCGTGCCAGGTTGGGCGGTGGCGTAAAACCCGTACTGACTTGCGCGCAGTGACCATCAATTTCTTCAACCGTCTTTCGAAACAGCGGTGCCAATTGTCTGTCCCCAATTCTGCGGGCTACGTGCGCGAGCACGAGCTTGATTTCAGAAAGATTGAATAAGAGAGTTGCGGCGTCGCCAGTATTTTCTTTCCATTCCCGAACAAGCGCTTCTGCGAGCATTCGCGGGCCAATCGGATCCTGCCGCAAGCGGTATCCGAACGCCTCTCGCGTTTGCACTGTACGCAGAAGACGCTCTCCCATTGAACTGAGAGCGGCGCCAAATCGTCTGGTACGGTATATTAGATAGCTGCTCGTATCGACCGCACGCAACGAATCTAGCTCCCGCATGATCCCCTTCTGCAGATTTGAGGTGTCAACGCGGTCCAACTTGTCGACCAATTCGGCTGGCTCACGGCCCGAGAGAAGGCATTCTAGAATGCCATCCGCTGAGAGCAGCCTGAATTCTTCGGGGGAACGCAGGTGCTCGCCACTTTCGATGTAAACAGGAAGCACGGCACTTTTCACGCTCCCATCGTCATCGCGCCACTCAAGGCGCAGGCCGGCTATGTTCGCCCCGCGCAGTGAAGCCGGTAGTTCAAGGATGATCCGGCCGGATGAAGGTGGAGATGGAAACTGAGTGTGCTGTGCGAGTGGCGCCGCATCGATCTGACGTTCACCCGGCCAGTGCAGGGACCACTCGCGTGGAAAGCTGGAACTCGGATCGACAACTACCGCTAGCACTGCCGTGATCTGATCGTAGATGCCCCACAAGAACGCCGCCGGCAGCGGCCGATCGGTGCCGTGGCGTTCGTCCTCTATCTGATCAGCGGTCTCGGGCCAGATCGGGCTTTCGCAAAGATCCTTCTCCCAATCCACCGGAAGTCGTTCGTGGAGTCGCAACCTGTCCCGTTTGACGTCCGGATCGTCCAAAAAACAGAGGTTGGCCTCGACGTTAGCGACATCGACACCCATTCCATGTTGGCTGAAGTTGCTCGACCCGCACAGGAGCATCGCGGCACCGTCGCCTTCGAGAAGAATTCCCTTCGCGTGCAAATCACGGTTGGCGAGCGGCTCGCCGTCTCGACAGAGTGGGACCACGTAGGTGCATACCTGGTCCGCCGTGCAGCCCCAGCAGGAGCACCACGACTCGAGATACGTGCGCGGGATGCCAACGACCATTCGCTCCCGAATCTCGCTCGCATGACCTGGCACCACAAGGCACCCGATCGCATCTCGCGCGATCGGGATTTCGAGCAGTTTCTCGACAACAGGCTTGATGGAATGAGAGAGCTCGGCAACGAAGGGAGTCATTACGGTTACTTCGGAGGCCCTCCGTGTCCCCCAGAGTTCGACAAGGCGGCCAAGGGGTGACTGCGAAACTCTTCCACGTTGGTCTGGGAGGCCTCCAACAAAAGTGACCCTGGGGCGAGCCAGCGGCCTGAAATCGGCAGGCATCCGGCGCCATGAGCGGACCCGGGTACGGACGTCGCGTAAAGCGCTCTGCAAACGGTTCTTTGCTGCGTCCGAGGCGCGCACGAACCCCTTTGCGGCATCCATGAAACCGATCGCATCCAGGAGCAGCTTGCGCGGTGGAGAATTGTCGTGGTCATAAAAATCGATAATGCCGGCAATCTCCCGGTTTTTGCGGTAGCCGGGCCGCGTGATGTTGGCAGATGCAACGATAAGGCGAGCGCAATGCTCCCATAGCAATATGACTACTTTCGAGTGCTGCGCTCCTCCCGGCACGCGAACTGACAATTGGTCCCAGCGCAAAGTGGTTTGAGCGGGATCGAAGTGATCTGCATCGACGAGCACACATACTGAAGTGGAAGCAAGAGCTTGCTCTCGTTCAACCACGAACGGACGAACGCCTTCGGTCTCATCAAACTTGAGCCCGAGAAATCGTGGTAGAAGTTCCGATTCGAAGAACGGCGCGTGGAAAGTGTAGGTCGAAGCCACACAAATTAGAGGATGCCCGATCTCGCCAATTTCTGCGATGACTGGTGGCGACCAGTTGTCGGCAAGCGTGCGACGTTGATCGGATTTACTCTTCGGCATCCGGTACCTCGACGGCAACCTGTCGCAGATCAGCGAGCATAGCGTAAGCGTTGGGTATCTTGAATGGATGCAGGTACGCGTCTTGTCGTACAGGCGGGGCATCGGCAGCAACGCGGTTCTCTCCCGGCAGGAGAGTCCAGTGTGATTCACGTTCGATCCATGGAGCCTTGCGTTTTTCCCTCTGGACGCGTTCATGGCGACGCAAGACGCATGTAGTCAAGTCGACGGCAGAACCACTCGCCACGACCATGTCGTCCCGAATGCGGATCATCGGGTTAACGAGATGAAGTGGGTCAATTGACGGCTGATTGCGTAATTGCTCCATGCTGCGATCAATGCGTGGGATCATGCGGGTGACGCTTGCGATGGTTCTCTCGAATTGTGGGCGCAGCCGATCATCGCCGATGACAGCCTCAGGCCGGGCGCGTCCGCCGCGCGACTTAAGACCCCAAATCATTCCTTCGAACGTCTGCTGGAAGAGGCCGGCTATTTCCTCATAGCAATCGATCGCCTCAATGACGGCCGCAATCAAACGATCGGTTGGCTCGTTTCGCAGTGCGGGTTTGAGTCCGCGCAGTAGAACGAAACGCTCCTGTTTCCCGCGAAGACCGCTTTTGCTAGAGGCTTGCCGATATATAGCGACACGATCTTTTAGCAGCCCTATGACGCGCCGCCGAACGGTCGTTCCGTCTAGGAGTTGCAGAAGGGTACGCTGCTCCTTAGGTCCGATTTGATCCGTTCTCAAGTGCTGTGCGATCAGCTTCCATATCGTGTGGGTCGCATGCGGCCATTGGCGATGTCCCATGTAGGCAGAGGTACGCTTGACAACTTCGGCCATCCAGAGTGCGCCGGCGCGTTCTGCGCGGGATTCCTCATCGAACAGGCCGGGAAGTCCCTCGTCTTCAGCCCAGGCCATGACGAGCCCTATGGCATTGCGGCCCATGCGACCTTCGTCGTCCACCAACCCCATCTGACGCGCGAGACGCGCGATGACCCCGAAGGGGCCGTTCACCGCTTGGCCCTTCAGGAAGTTCGACGTGCTGAGCGGCTCCGCTTCTTGCAGCGCCTTCCTCGCCCGATTGCGCCCGGGGAGTGAACGAGGTGCGGTTGCATAATCTTCCGGATCGCGCTCGGCCATCTGCACGATAGCTGAGACAAACAGTCGCTCGAATGCCAAACGAGCCTCAAGCCGGAGATCTTCGCGACCGCCCATAAGGGTAACGGTGCGATCGGCCACAACTGCGGCGACTGTCGCGAACGTAAGTAGCCTGCATCGCCACATGCGAGCCGTGAAACCCTCCAGCAGCGCATCGGACAGACGTTCGGCGTGCGCTAGAGTGCCAAGTGGATCGAGACTCCCCGGCGGCTCCTCGGCCGTATCAAGCGGAGTCGGTATCGGAAGCCAATTAAATTGTGTGTGCACGGGATTGTGCGCCGGGGCTGTTGCGACGAAGTGTGAGTGAGGGATTGAAGGTTTGCCTATTGAATAGCTCGTGCTTCGGGTCCCAGCTTGCTCCTCGATGAGAATTTCCTGATAATGAGATCGGCAATGCCCCTCCAGTCTTGCCATGCGTCCCTAGTCGGAGAAGACCGTACCCGTAGTCATCGCAACGAGCAGTGAACGATTTGCGCCCGTGTACCTGCGATAGGCCCTAAGTTGCTCTTGGTAGGCCGCAGGTGCGGAAGCGCTCAAACTGACATCGCTTTTCCAGTCCACAACTGCCTCAATGTTTCCGTTAGCGTCACGGGACAGCGCATCCGCTATCCCGGAGACAAGAATTTCCTTTCCGTCCTCATACTGGCGACCTAGCACCGTCTGTTCCGGTACCAGATGTGGACGCAAGGTTGCAATCTCTGGGATCCGCAGCGTTCGAAGAATAGTTGATGCGAGTTCTGCTGGCGAAATGCCAACGCTTGGATCTTCCGATGCACTCACGCCCAACTGAGCCAACAGTTCAATCGCACGTCGCTCAAGCTCCTGCGGGCTCTCTGATGTTTCTCCCGTCAACACCTCTTCCATGAGCTTGTGCAGTATGGTGCCGCGAGTAGGGCTACCGAGCACCTCGATTGGTTCTAGCGTGCCATCGACCTGCTCCGGATCAAGAAAAATCCGTTCCTCTTCAACCTGATGCAAAGCCTCGACCTCATGACGGCTCGGCTGACTCCAAATGATTGTGTGGTAGGCCTCTGAAATCTTGCCGGCTTGCTCTCTGAACACCTCAGCGTTCTGCTTGTTTTCTTCAGGGGTATCTATTGCCGCTATTTCGGTGCCGAGATCGCTTGGTTCAATCGCCGGCAAAGCCGTAAGACCAAGGTCGACGAGCCGCGCCCACGACTTATCGGATAGCCGTGCAGAATGCCGCGGCAGGACGAGCAAATCTCGAGCTCGGGTCGTGGCAACGTACCAGAGCCGAACGCGTTCGCGAGCCAACTCAACCTCATTCCAGGATTTAAGCTGAGCGTAGCTGGCCGGCTCAATTCCTAACACCGGGGTCGAGAACTCGCTTGATCGGCGATCGTGCATAAGACCAGTTTCGGATTTGGGTGCTCCAGTCATGTTGATGGGAATCACGATAGGCCATTCGAGACCTTTCGCCGCATGAACGGTAATCAAAGCAACGGATTGCTCTTCGGCGTCCGGGCGCCCTTCAACCTGGAGAACCTGCTCCTCCCAATTTGCACGCATGTCTCTCGTGAAAGCACGCAATCCGCGTACATCGTACGGGCGCGACATCTCGAGGAATAAATCCAGATTCGCGAGAACACGATCAGCGCTGGCGGGGAACCGGTGACGGAAATGGGCGCGGACGTTAAGCAAGCTGACCGCATCCGAAAGCAGTGCGTAGGGTGTGGTCGAACGCGCTCTTCGCGCGAGAGATTGTAAGACCTTGATTACGTCGCGCGCCAACTCGTGATTGATGTTGTCGGGCTCGGTCCAAAGCGAGAGATTTGGAAGGCGGTCGGAGCGATTGGGGTCGGTGGGAAGACCGTCGGCGATATCGAGCAGCTCAGTTTCCGATAATCCAACCAACGGACCGCGCAATAGCGCCCCTAGGGCGAGGGTATCGCGTGCATCCGCGATCGCGCGAGTGAACGCGATGAGATCCTGAATTTCTTGTCGTCGAAAGAACCCTTTTCCAGCTTGTGTTGAGACTGGAATTCCACATTGTTCTAACGCTTCTTCAAACCGCCAGAGATCGGTTCCTACCGGGGCGAGAAGCGCAATATCTCCGAATCGGCAAGGCCGTAACTCCCCTTTATCTCTGATCTTGAGCTTGCCAACTATTCTTGAGCAGAGCTCCGCGACCCGGTCCGCCTCTGCATCACGCAATTGCTCGGCACTATCCTCGCCAGCCTCGACCGCAATATCGAGTGCCGCGACCGTCAGCGTATTCTTTTCTGGAAGGCGGGTAGCTGCCAGAGCTGTAAAACCGGGCTGCCCTGCTGCCGTGGAGAGTGGGCTTGCGAACGCTTTGTTGACGAATGAGAGAATTGGCTCAACCGAGCGAAAGTTCGCAACGATGTTGACCACCGATGGATTGCCGATTGCCTCTCGTGCCCGAAGATAGGCGTTTACGTCCGCGCCGCGGAATCGATAAATGGCCTGCTTCGGGTCGCCGACAAGAAAAAGGGAGCCCGGGCGAAGGGTTCTGGTCAGAGGATCCCCGTCTTCATCAATTGCGGGATCGCCACACAGGCGCCACAGGATCTCGAGTTGTAGCGGATCTGTGTCCTGAAATTCATCTACCAGGACGTGCCGATAACGCCTCCCAAGCGCCGTCCGCACATCTTCGTTAGCGACCAGAAGGTCCTTGGCCGTGTTCAACAGATCGTCGAAATCAAGCAGCGCGGCAGAGCGCTTGTACTCGCGCCACTCAGCGGAGAGCCGGTCCATCGTGCTGACAACACGAGCCAGAAGCTCGCCGGCCACCATAGCCATCAATTCACTGAGCGCCTGGTGACAGGCGTCATACCTGGCTGCACAGGCCTGAAAGGCCATTGTCCCGTGAGCCTTGCTCTTGCCTGCAGCAGCTGCAGCTTTTTCCCAAGCGCCCTTTGTTCTCAGCTGTCTTTTTCCGCCGCTCTGCGTGAAACAGGCAACATGCCGAGGAATGATCGCGGCTTGAACAAGGGCACGACTGTGAGGCTTGGTGACTAGTAGATCAGTGCCGCCGAGCGCATCTACCATTTCGATGAATGCTGCGCACGCTAGGCCGGTTTGTTCTTCCTGAAACTCGAGCTGAGCCATCTCCCTCTCAAAAGCCGCGGCTGCCGCTGACAGCTTTTTGGCACGGGAGGTTGACCAAGCGTGATTTGGGAGCCTGGCATCACGATTCTTTCTCAGGAAATCTGCAATGCTCCGAATAACGCGTAGGCCGCGAGACTCGTCAGCAATCACGAGTTCGGCGACTATATCGTCGTCGCGTTCGCCTGAGAGGTGCTCTTTAAGCCAATTTAGATATCGCTCGTTGAAGGCGAGGTCTCCCTCGGTCGGATCGACGATCTCGGCGCCAGGATCTATTCCTGACTCTGCCGGGTAGGGCTTAATCAGAACTTGCGCGAACCCGTGTATGGTGGTGCAGAGAAGCTCATCGAGGGATTGCTTCGCGCAGATCAGATTCCGACGTTGACTATCTGATACCCCGCTGGGGAAGGCCCTCGCAATGTCGTCTGGAACCTCGCCGATCGAAAGCGAGCTAACGAACCTTTCAATGCGGATTCGCAATTCGCTTGCAGCGAACTCGGTAAATGTGATCGCCGCTACGTTCTTGGGGCTCACGCCCTGAGCGAACAAGTACGCTACGCGCCCGGCCATGATCGACGTCTTACCTGAGCCCGCGCCGGCCTCCACCAACATGGACCTGTCGATGTGCGTCAGGGCCTCAGTACGGACAGCTAAATCCGGAAGTTCGCGTCCCTTCATCATGGCGCCTCCCAGATCTTGATGGCGTCACCGAGCCGCTTATCGGCAATAGGGCGCTTGCGGGCCAAATAGCTCGGGTTGGCAGGTAGGGCGAAAGAGTAGTCGTTAAAGCTGTCGTCCGCGTCGATACCAGGAAGCGCCAGCCCCTTTTCAAGACTGGCCCGCGCACACGCTATGGCCGTAGCCAGCGTATCCAGAGCTCCATTGATATCGCTAAGCGGAAACAATGCCTGCTCCCCGTCGGCTGCTTTCGGATAGAGCAGAGCTGCTTCGACCTTTACTTTCGGATTAAGCAGCGTTCGGACGGCAAAGGCGTACAGGCAGCGCTGCAGCTCAGTGCCGCCTTTGAGCACCACATCCGCCATGTCCCGGGCCAGACGCCCAGTTTTGTAGTCGATGACCCTTGCCTGGCGCTTGTCGCCCGACAAGTCCAGCCGATCGATCTGACCTTGGATGATGATTCCCGTTCCTGGGATTTCAACAGATAGCGATGGGTCCCACGGGAGCTGACTGCGGCTGCGGCCATCTGCCATTCCGAATGGAATTTCGGTCCAGCTCTTTTGATCTGGCAAGCTATCCAGACGATAAGTTAGAGCCGCTGTCGCTACCTTGCGGGTTGCCTCCGTGGCATTCCGCCAGATTATTGGAGGCGGAACAGGTTGCTCGGTTTCCCATTTCGCGGCCGTCGCACTAACCGCTTCCTCAATGGCTTTGGTGACATCGTCGAGTTTGGCTTTTCCAAACCCGCCATTCGTCTCGAGCGTGCCGACGGCGATCTGGAGGGTTTCGTGAACAAGAAGGCCGAACGTCAGGGGATTCACGCTGAACGGTTCGTCGGTCTCCTCCGGTTGACGCCATCCCAGAGCGTATCGCCAGACAAAGCGAATAGGATCTCGCAATAACATCCGCAACGAAGTCGCGGACATGGGCTGCTGAAATACCTTATAGAGACGCGGGTGCTTTGGGCGAACAAGGCCGTCGTGCGAGTTGATTTGGCGCCTATACCAATCTTGCCACGCAGCTAACCCGGACCGCGCCGTCGGTGTAGCTCGGAATTCCGTCGGCCGAGCGGTTAAACGGTCTGGCTCGCTTGCGGCATGTTCCGGGACCCTGCCGTAACTTAGGTAGGCCTCCTCGAACTCGCCGACTAAAGGCGAACGCCCCAACAGGCGTCCCTCGACGTCACGCCGGCTGAAGGAGATCGTTGCTTGGGTAGCGCTGGCGACAATGGTCGCGAAATCACTGCGGTCCGCTTGTGACACGGGTAGTGGGTCCAGATCCTCGATCGGAATGATGTGATCGGGGATGAGGCGATCCTCTGAAATTCGACGCGGCCACCGACCGGCATTCAGTGCGAGCAAGCGAACGAAAGGTCGGGGGGAGGCCGCAAGTGAAATCGCCGGTGTCCAAATTGGGTGCGAAGCTGGTTCGAGATCGTCGGCAATGCGAAGCCGAGTAAGGGTAACGGGAAGTGCTGTGGCCGGCCCATCCTCAAGTGCGAGCTGCCAGAGCTTCAAAGGCAATTTTGGGAGCAGATTTTCTCCGGCTTCCCGGGCTCCCGCGGGGCCTTTTTCAAGAATCTGCAACACGTCAAGCACCGTCTTGGACCGGTCGACCCCACCCGGCCAAGCGGCAGGCTCAACTGAGGAGAACGCCTGCTTCCAGCGTTCGAGAGTTGAAAGAGGGGCATCGGCAGGAAGAACGCGGGTCCAGTCCCGTGGTAATCCGGCAAGACATTCGGTGCCATCCAGCCGGCGAAGCAAACGCTGAACACGCGCTTGGGAAATCCCGTTCACGAGAACGTCAGCCAACGCTGCAGCGGTTTGACCTGACGGGGTTGCGACGGCTTGGATGCCTCGCACGAAGTGAATCGGAATGTTCGTATCGTGAGATAGCGCCGAGACGTAGTCGTCGTAGTCGGCGGGGCTCGCGGCTGCTATGGCAATATCTTCCGGCTTTGCCTTGCCGTCAGCAAGGAGCGATCGCATCCATCGAAAGGCTTCCAAAACCTCGTGCTGCGGCGTGGCGCAAGAGTAAACATCTGGCGCAATTCCGGATGGCGGACTTTGTCGGATTTCGATGTTCTTGCCGATGACCCAATCCGGAACCAACCGCGGACCAGCTACCCAAACCACGGGCACGCAATTCGCAACCGCGAGAAGCAATCGGCGCCAGCAAGCCGGCATTTCACTATGGCTGTGAATTTCGACTGGGCCCAAGACAGCGTGGGCATGGATAAGCCGGTTGAGCGCGAGATCAACCAATGCCCGCGGTGTCCTCATCGAAGATGGCAGCCGCTGCAAGACTTCGGATTCTAGAGCGGCCAACGCCTGTAGGCGAGGGTGCTCGGAGGCGGAGAGATCGATATCCGCCCGCCAGATCTTGTCGAGAGTGCCGACGGCGGCTCGGACCATCCCGGGCAGGCTCTTTATTGGCTCAAGCTCACCGAGAGAGATGGTGGGCAACGCGTTTCGGACAGCTTCACGCAATGCATCGATATCGATAGGCCCAAGGAAGCCGCCCGCAAGCCGTCCGGCAACTTGCCCCATGCTCATGATCTGCAGCCCGATTTCTCCCCGCCGCGCGGCCGCCACCCGGGCCATGTGGGCTGCAAAATTTGTGTGGACGACAATGGTACGGCGCGTTGGCAATATTGCGCTCACAAGAGCCCCACCCGGCAAAGAAGTCATAGAAAATCAATTGTTCGAAGCACTATTCCTCATCCTAGAAGCCCTGCCAATAGGAAGCCTCAGGTAGAAGGGTTAAGTGCGTCCAAATCTGACGTGCTGCGGTGGAAAACTTCGCCTCTCTTCAGGACTTCAGCTGCTTCCAATGGCCCAAGACAAGATTCGCAAGGCATGCATACGGATTCCAGCCGAATGGGAATCCCACGAGTGTTGCTGGATGGCTTGGGCAGTTCATCGCGAGTGGAGCGCTCGCGACGCCGCCAGAATAAAGCGCGATTTGACTAAAGTCGTGCACGCGATCGCTCGCTTCGAGCCGGTCAGTCTGCTCGCCCCGCCCGGCCACGCATTTCGCGAAGCTTGCAAGCGGTTTTCGGATTGTTCGGCCGTTACCGTCATTGAAGCGCCGGTGGATGATTTCTGGATGCGAGACATCATGCCGACCTTCGCTATCCATACTGATCGCGGTCAGAGACAGGTCGTGGCAATTGATTGGAATTTTAACGGCTGGGGCGGTACGCCCGAGCGCGCTGCGCGGGCTGGTGACCGACTCGCTATGTCCGCAGCTTCAATTTTTGGCGTCCCGCGCGTCGAAACGTCGTTTGTCGCTGAGGGCGGCGCGCTCGCATTCGATGGACGCGGCACGCTGATCACGACGCGGAGCTGTCTGCTCAATCCAAACCGCAATCCCTTGCGAGGGGAGGCCGATCGGCAACTGGCCATCGTGTCAGAATTCAAGAAATTGGGTATTCACAGGACAATTTGGCTCGAGGGGGATCCCTCCGAGCCGATCACAAGCGGCCATATCGACGGATATGTCCTCTGTGCTCCAGGAAACAAAGTCTTAGTCGAAAGTATCGACGATCCAGATAGCGAACCGCCTTTCTGGCGCGAGCACGACGTGCGTCTCCTGAAACAGGCGAGGACGAGCCACGGGCGCAAGTTGAAAGTGGAGCGGGTGCTCGCGCCACGGAAGCGGTACTTGAAGGGATATCCCGATAGTTTCGCTGCCAGCTATCTAAACGTCTATATCGCCAATGGTGCAGTGATCGGTCCGGTGTTCGGCGATAGCGAACGAGATGAACTGGCGGGCAAAGCGCTTGCTAAAGCATTTCCTCGACGCAAGACTATTCTTTTACGAATCGACGCGATCGGAAAGGGAGGCGGTGGTATTCATTGCCTTGCCCAACCGATGCCGGCCTGAAAGGGGCAATACCTTACGATGGTTGAGACAGTCACGACTTTTCTCAAAGAGAAGGGATTTCAGGGCGTTCAGAATCTTGAGGAGATAACGAGTAGGTTCATCGAAGTCGCGCGGCGGATCATGTGCTCACATGAGCTTGTCTACGGTGACCGGGAGCGGCCTTGGCGTATTACCGCTCTTGAGTTGTATCTTCACACCGGCCGTGCATCGGATATTTGGCAGGATCCGTACACGCACGGTGCGCCCGCTCAGCTCGAATCCGGAACATGGTATGTTCACGATAGTGGAGCCCGGGCGCCGTTTTATTCGGGGATCGACATTACTTGCGGCTCGAGCGACCGGCATGGTGGCTTGCTGATACGTGAGTTGGATAATGAACATCGCTGGGTCTTCCAGCGAATTGTGCGGGGAGCGAACGTCAACCGGGAAAGGACGAACAACACTTGGTCTGCGGATGAAAAGCGGATCATTCAGCAATCAATCCACGGAAGCCAAATTGGCTCTGGGCTTTTGAGATTGGTCGAGACGCCCTCGCGCAATGAGCAGTTATTCATTGGGCCACGAATAGGCCTCAATAAGAAGGCTGGAGAGGACGCCTGCTCTCCCGAAAACGTTGCTTATCGAACGGCATCCTTAAGAATCGCTACATCGCCGACGGCATGTTTGAAGACGAGAATGAGGGCACTGGCGAGCACGTAAGCTAGCTTGTTGATCGGTGGCTAACCTCTGGTTGCCTTTTGCAGTTGCTGTCGTAGCAGCGTTCGCAACTGCCTAGGCGCAATGATCTGCACTTGGTCACCCCAGGTAAAAAGGTGCCAGCACATTTCCAAAGCTCCGCCGGCACGGAATCGGACCAGAAGTGAGCCATCATCTTGGTTCTCAAAAGCCTGTGTCGGGTGGAAAAGATACTGACGCGCATCGGCCGCTGCTTGCGGGGTAAACCGCCATGCAACCTCAATAGGGTCTTCCTGAAATACGCCGAACGATCGCTCCGCGAACTTCTGTAGGGCGAAATCCTTTCGTCTGCGAAACGGCGCTTCCTGAACTTCGACCTTTTCGATATTGGCCAGACTAAATAGTCGGTAGTTGCTAATGCCCTCGCTCAGGCTGTAAGCGACGAGATAGTGCCGGTTGCCGTATAGAAATCCATAGGGACAGACCAACTGGCGGCTCAGTTTCCCGGTCCCTCTTGCTCGATAGTGAAGTCGGACCTTTCGACAAGCGAGGATCGCGTTGCGGAGCTCCTCAAGGAGGGTATTCGGGATCGCTAGCCTTGGGCCTGGCCTCAGGGCGATTCCCTCCGCCTCCATTAGCGCCTCGAGATCTGGACTAATCCGTCGTGCCGCGTCGGGACGTATGAGGGATTTAAGTTTCGCGGAGAGCGTCTCAAGCCGTGCCGACAAATCCGTGACATTGTCCCGCTTCGCTAGAAGTGCGGCTGTAGTTAGAGCGGACAATTCCTCAGTTGAGATACCAGCAAGGTTCGCGATTGGCCCGGAACGAATCCGCCATCGCTTAGGTACTTCTCCCGGATTGGCCTGTTCCATTTGCGGGAATACGCGTTCGATGGCATCGCGCATCCTTTCCGCGGTTCGGCGGCTGACCCGATAGCTCTGTTGAATTTCTTCGAGCGAAATTCCTTCCGCGCTGCCTCGCATGTCAAGAGCGACGCGAAGCAGTGCCTCCAATTTCTCATACCGCATTCTGGCCCCCGAGCCCTTCCCAGAGAAGGATATTACGGGGGCGAAGCAGGATTCGCCAAGCGGGCTCACGTAAGATCCGGCAACGACATTTCGACCGGCGGAGGAGCACCTCTGACGCGCCGGCGTCGCGGTCGGGGTCTCCAAGTCAGATTGTCGTTGGCAACGATCTGCGCGATCGAACTTATAACTGCTTCAGAAGGAATCTGAACAGCTTCGAATGCGCTGAGGATCTTATTGTGGTCTTGAGGCTCAAGCTCGGCGTTCTCGGGCCCTTTAACCTCGTCCAGAAACCAACCGAGACGACCGCTTCGGGTGACGGAGCAGGCAGCTTGCAAGCCAGCATCTCGCCAAAGGTAAATTGCACACTGGCCATGCTCTACGTTCCAGACGTAGCTTTCCAAACAGTTGCCCCACTTTTTTCCAAGAGCCCGTAGCTGACGTCCGGAATCAATGCGCTCCGCGTGCTCCACGCGAGCTGGCGGCAGAGCGTCAGGCAGCGGCAGGCTTTCGACGATGGATGTCAGCTTTGCGAGCAGTTGGTTGGGCTGCCGGGCACGTGCCAGCTCAGCGACAAGCTGATCGAAGCTTAGCTTGCCGCTACGCATTGCGATGCATCGTAGCCCTCGCGAGAAAGAGCTCATGTCTCCGATATTTTCATGCATCGAGAAAACGACTCGGCGCAGCGCGTCCGGAACATCGTGCATGGCCCTAATCGTCGAATCACGGATCTCGAAGGTGTGAAAGATCAGCCGCGCTGCATCCGGCTCAGCAAGAAGCTTTACAAGCCCGCGGTAGCTTTCCGCTTCCATCAGGAAACTCGGCATCACGCTCACTGCACGCTTAAGGCCCGATGGCTGGTGACCGACGGTCGCGTCCAGGATCATTTCTGCTGATCCTCTAAAAAGCACCCTCGCTAACTCTGAACTCGGCGTGCCTTCAACGTGTGCGAGGGCCGTTCCGATCAGATGCATCCGAGTTCGGCTGAGGTGGATCAAATCTGATAGGTATTCGGGCTGATCCCGAAGCATGGCTATGAGGTTAGGGATTGCCCATTTAAACGGTTCGAGCAGAAAACCGGGCGGTCTTTCGGCTGAAGCTAAGATACCAAGTTCAATAATCGTGTTCTTCATCACAAGCTCCTGGTGGAGCTTGTGTATCGGTTCTGTACGACAGTTTTGGACGTGTTGGTTCGGCTCAACGGACGTTAGACAGCAAAGCCGTCTGCTGGAGCGACAGCGCTCGTGGCTTGGAACTGCAGGCAGCTTGGCGCAACGCGCGGCCTGTCTCGTGGGGCCTTGGTGGTAGATGCAGGGGTGGGCGCTCATGTCGGGCCGATCGTCCCCGACGGTCCAAACGCTCGTCAGGTTAGCCAAGACGGCTCTTGTCCGAGGTCGACAGCGAAGCTGCTAGCCGCGCCCAGGAGATGGCGAAAAAGGCGCTGATTCTGCAGCTCCTGCGAACTGACCCTATGGGACGTTTCGTGCGTCCGAACGGCGCGCGACGATTAAGGAAATGTTGTCTCGGGCTCCGGCGGCAAACGCCTTGGCTACGAGCTTGCGCGCGGACTGAAGGGGTGTCTTGGTATTTCTCAAGCTGTCATCGATGACCTGATTGAGGACCATATCGGTGAGGCCGTCGCTGCAAAGAAGCAGAGTCTCTCCAGGTGCAAGGGGAGGGTCGACGGAGACGTGCGGTTCGACCTCGACGAGAAACGAGGTTCCTCCCATGGCCTGAGTGAGAGCATGAGATCGGCGGGGCCCGAAGGGATCGTTCCCGCTTTCGGGCACAACTTGTCGTTCGCCTAGCGACGTTCAGGCGCTGGGCTTGTCCGGCGGGAAGCCGAACAACGCGGCCGGCCTCGCGAATCCGGTGGCATCGTGCACCTGCTCGAAGAACGCCAGCAGCGTGCCTTCGACGCCCGCTTCGCCCGCGAGGTCCTGCCGCAGGATGATCTTCTCCTTCCGGATCAGCGGCATTCGGTCCTGATCGACCGCAAGCGCGACGTCGGTCGTTCCGACGAGCCCCATCTCCACCTCGCACGGAAACTTCAGGCTCAGGTGTTGGACGGCGAACGCGACCGCCGCGTGGGCCTTCTCGAAGAAGATCGCTTCGAGACTTACGGCGGAAATGAAGGGGATCGGCACCCATTCGGGCCGGCCGCCACGCTCGCGCACGATCATCGTATTGCTCGCGAGCCAAAGCTCGCCGTTCTGGAATAGTTGCGTGGCCCAGCGCAGCGGTGCCCGCCCGCCGCGGTAGGCGCCGCCGGGATCGTAGGCCATCGCTCCCATGCGGTTCACCGATGTAAAGGCGCCGTACTGCTTCGACTTGAGCAGCGGCGCGTAGCCCGCGACGCCGTTCAGATGGGCGACGGCGATCGGCTCCGCCAATTCGGCGCCTGGGATGATCCGCAGGTACGCGTCCGGCGGAGCCTCGAATAGAAATTCGACCTCGTCGACGTCGGGCACGCCGACCCGCGCCAGAACCTCTCCGGGCCTGTAGAAGGCTCCCTCATTCACCGTCGGATCTAGCGGTCGATGCGCCCTCGCCGCCGTTTTGCTCGGAGTCTCGGCGGGTTTCGCGTCCGCTTTCGCGATATCCGACACCGGAGTGCCGCCGGTCCGCGACGGCACCGGGCTCTGCCTGTTGAGTCTCGCCAGGATCTCGAAAGCGACCGCGCTCGCCGCATCGGCCGCCTTTTCCTGCCAGCCGGCCTGGTCCGCGACCGTCTTCTTGCTCAGGAGATCGGAGATGCCGCGGACGACGGTACCGAGCAGCGAGTGGATGTGTACCGCCTCGAGAAAGCCGCGTCCCTCCATCTCGACCGCAAGGGTGTCGCCGTATTGCTTCTTCAGGAACTTCGCGGTGTCCGATTTCTTGGACGCGACGACCACCTCGCCCGCCGCGATCGGCCCGACGCGCAGCTTCTGGCCTTCCGGCCCGGGAAGGTCCGGATTCAGCCTGTCGCACCACTTCGGCGTCTTCGCCACCGCGCGGGCCCGTTGCTCGAGCGCGTGGGCGCTGTGCTGGAGGTCCGGGCGCGGCGCGAAGCCGGTGGTGGTGTCCTTGCCGCCCTCGTAGCCGTATACCTTGGTGGCGACCACGACGTCCCCGAGCGCCACGTCCTTCACGCCGCCGCCGATGCCTACGAAGAGCGCGATTTCCGGCCGGAAAAGGCCGAATGCGCGGGCGGCTATCGCCGCGACACCGACGTTGCCCGGTCCCGTTTCGACCACGGCCACGTCCCACTCCTGGAATCTGCCGGTGTAGAAGACGGTACCCTGTTCAACGACGTCGTCGCGCCAGTCCACCAAATGCCGAAGGACCGCCTTCGTCTCGAGATCGAGCGCGGTCACGATGACGACCGAGCGGCGCTCGGTTTCGGACAGGGGTTCGGAAATGGTGGCCATGGCTGCTGGATACGCCGAATCGCACCGGGGAACCAGCGTTACGGCCTCGGGGTGAGCGCGTTCGCCAAGGCTCTAGCGCCCGGGCTCCTCGACAGCGATGGCCGGTGCGATCGCTTCGTCCCAGACCGGCAGAACGAACAGGCAGCAGACGCGATACAGCAGCCAGGAGGCATACACGACGTCCGGCGAATAGCACTGGCCGGCGGACAGCTGGCCGTGCGCCACGTCGTGGCGGAGCGTCGGACCGGGCTGAACGTTGAAGATGCGGTTTAGCTCCTCGAGCAGCGGTTCGCCAAAGATCGCAAGCAGTTCGGCGCGATGATTCGTAAAGATCGCATCGATGCTTCGGTCCTCTTCCGTCGCATCGTCGCGACGTTTCGTCGGATCGGCGCCTCGCGCCCTGAGGACATGCCGCAGGCTGGCTTCCAACTGGGGAACGAGCAGGTAGGCCGCCGACGGAAAATCGCCCTGGAAAAAACGGGCGAAGCCCAAGGCGTACAAAGGCGCCTGCAGTTGGGGCACGAAGGGCGAATTCCACACGAGCGCTCCGAAATGACGCTCCTCGATGTCTACCCTGCCTAAGATATGCAGTCGGACCGGCTCGATGCGGTTGGCGACCAACGTGGCGCGACGATGCGACTCGCTCTGGGAGATCATGTGAACGAACCAGTCATCCGGGGGCTCGCCAGAGCCGGCGCCGGACGTGTCGACAACGGTTCGCCCCATGTCGTCCACGTGCTTCGCCGCCATCATGGCGATCAGAGGATCGTTTTCCGCGCGCTGCAGGGCTTCCTTCTTGAGGTCTTCGACATTCGGCGAGCCTTCCAGCATCGCGAACGTCTTGAGGCACGTCGAAAGGTCCATCCCCTCGAAGCGGCTCACGATGTACTCGCGCTCTCCCGCGATACCGACATCGGCCGTGAAGGTCATCATTTCGCGCAGCGATCCGCGCTGCAGGCGGCGCAGTTCGACCTCGAGCGCCTCTTCTAGGGCAACGGCCTCGTCCGAACGGATCGAGTGAAGACGCTGCAGCGCTTCCATCACCCAGAACGCCTTCGCGCTCGCCTGCGAGCACGTATCCCGCATCCGGAGCATCTGCCGCACCGCTCCTATGCGGCAGCGCCGCTCGCCTTCCTGGTCGTCGATGTGGGCGTACAGGGATCCAGCGAAGTCGAGCGCCGTACGGATTGCATCCGGATAGATGTCGGGTCTCGCCGCCGCCACCGCCTCGAGGTCTGCGGCGGCCTCGGCGGCTCCGACCAAGCCGTAATCGAAGCGAAGCTGCGCCATCCTGCTGAAGATGACGGGCTGCGCTTCCAGCAGGCCCTGTCGATAGACGTCCGCCAACGCGGAGACTACGCGATTAGGCATGGGCGAGCGCTTGCCCTTCAATGCCGACGCGATCTGTAGCGCCCGGTGGGCCGGCTTGTGCGCGTCGATGAGGCCGCTTCCCTCCACAGGGACGACGGCCTTCAGCGAGCCGTCCGCCAATCTCTCGATGATCTCGCAGTATGCGTCGATGGCGATCCGGCCCGCAGCGGCACGTCGCTTATCGCCCGACCAGACGACGTCGGCGATGCGCGCCCGGAGCGCCGGGTGCCGCAATCCGGGCAGTATCGCCTCGAGCACGTCCGATTGTTCGCCGCGGACTTCGGCCGGCATGATGGGGCGCCGCCGCGCGAAAGGCGCGCTGCGCTTCCACTTTTCGCCTCGATCCGCGGGATCGAGATGGATACCGGTGACGTCCGAAAGCAGTCCATACACCTCTTTGCAAGGCGATTGGGCCGTCGCCGACGCGAAGGCGTACGCCGTCGAGATTGCGGACATGCCAACATGAACGATGTCCGCGATCGGCCCTTCCGGATCGCAGGTCGCGAAGTCCTCGACGGTGACGACCGAACTCGTGGGTCCCTTCGCTTCCAATGACGGCTCCCGACGACGGCGGTGCCCAGAGCGAGCACCCTGCAGCTCATTGTACCGCTAAAGCACGATTTAGTAGACTCGGTACTCTGTTTCTATGATTTGACAGTTGGTGCTGCTTGGCTCATGTCCTCGCCCGCCGTGGCGCGGCTTCTAGTCAGGACTTCGGCCTCGGCACCGGCCGCTCCGACCTGTTCCAGGCCGGCGCCTATCTGCGTCACGCGCGGCGAGCTTGGCCTGCGCAGCGACAAGTCCTTCGCCATGCAGGACGCCGTCCTAACGCTGCGAGGACGTGCGGCCCGGGCGCACGACTTCAACCCGGACCGTTCGCTCGCGGCCACGTTCCAGGCACTGCCCGGGGCGAGCTTCGTGGTCAACGACGCGGCACAGGCCTCCGACGCCGCGCTCGCCACAGCCTCCGCCGAGATGAAGTGGCTGAACGGCTGGTCGGCGGCGGCCACTTTCGAAGGCGCGTTCTCCGACGTGACGCGATCCTATGCCGGAAGGGCAATCGCTCGATATGCTTGGTGAGAACCACCGCCTTGCGCGCTCATGTCGTGTGATGACCATGCAGGGCGCCGGGATTAGGCTGAACTCTTATCGCCGCTTGAAGTCGCACGGAATTTCAATGCCATTCTGTTCAATGCCGGCGTAGCCCTTCGTGGCCGTACAGAAATCAAAATAGGTGCCGTCCTTTTCAGCGCGCCAACCAAATTTGGCGCAATCTTCGTTTTCCTTAATTCTGTAGGTGGTCCCTTTCCATTCCAGGGTGTTTTGTGCGTCGTCCACCTTCAGCGGAAAAGACTTTCCGTGGTCCTTGCAAACATAGTTGTAGATGTCTGCCTGAGCCGAAGTGGTGGAAATCGCGATTAGCGCGCTGATGATGATGCGTTTCACTTCCTTGCCCTCCCCTTCTTCACCCAGACGATCTTGTCGTCTTCAAAAATGCACACGTCGTCGCACTCGCCCTCTGCTGCCGACTTCCGAAGACGTTGAGCATTTACCTCGACTTTCACTGAGCAGTCAGCGTTCAAATTGCAGACAGACAGAATCCGCTTCGCGTTCTCACTCGACGCATTCCTGATCGAGCACTGATAAATCCCATGCCCTATTTTCGAGCCATGGAGGGCCGGCTGAATCGGCCGAAATGTTCCAAAGCTCGCCCGAGCAGGTAAAGGTCTTTAGTCGAGCTTCACCAGCGACCGCTTCCACCCTTCCGCTCATTATCCCAAGCACGAAAACAAAGGCGAACCAAATGAGTGTCAAAAGTGACAACGACCTTGTTGAGCACACAGTACTTCTCGGACCCATAGTGCTTTCCCTTATCGGCAGATTCTCTTCAGAATTCCGTCAATGTCGCTCCGATATTCGTATTTCCTCGTTTCGTTAGGGAGGATGACGCAAATGGACTTGCGGTTCCATGATGGTCACCGTTTGGTGTTTAAGTTCGCTATCAAGGATTCGACGTCCGCCGCCCGAAGTTGTGGGCGGTCATTGACGTTGACGCGTTCAAGGAGAATGAGGTTACCGTCGTCCTTAAAAAGGAAGTTGAAGGTCACGGTGGCTGGCTTAGTCGCCGGGTGTTCGATGAAGTCCAGCGTACGCTTGCAGCTGAATTGGATGTGCTCCGCATCGATCGTCTGCGTGAAGGTCTTTCCTTTCAACTGAGCGCAATCGGTGTGGAAGTCTCTGACATTTTTGCCAGTGTCGACCAGCCGGCCCAGCTCGTCGCGGATGTTGACTGAGGTCCGGGTATAACGGTCGACGCGAGAACGGTACACCTTGTCTATGAAGTCCGCCGGACGCTGGAAGCCGGTATCGCTTGCGCCGACGAGATCGAAAACAAGCTTGTCGGACGGCTCGAAGGTGAAGTGGTTGAAGTATTCCCAATTGTTGCTGCTGGAGGCCGCGGTACAATTGAGTTCGGCGGTGTTCTTGTCGGAAGACCACGACATGGCCCCGAGACTGCCGTCGGTGCAGGTGTTGGAGAAGTCGACGGTCCGGAGTCCCGTGTTGTAGAAGCCCTTGGTGGTTTTGACGTAGACATTGAAGGAGCCGAAGTCACGGTCGCCAGGCCCGCTGGTGCCGGCGTGGGACGCTGCGATGAAGCCAGCAACTGCGAAAAGGGCTCCGAATATTGCTTGTGGCTTCATGGATATTTCCCCGAGAGATAAGGCGCTACGATCATCGTGGCCGACACGGCCATCGCCATGAGGAGGTCTTTCATCCTGGTTGCCTCACCGCAGCAGCGTCACGTAGTTCTGGCCCGACGCCAACGGCTGGACCTGATAGTTGACGAGAAAATCCTCGAATGTCGGCACGCCTCTTTTCGCGGCGTTCTCCTTCATCTGGGCCAATTCTTCGTCGGTGCTCCGCTGCACCATCTTGGCTAGTACCAAGGCATCCGCTCTGATCAGCACGGAGCACTTGGCTATTTTGCTCTGGTTGTCGACGGATACGGGCGTGGCGCTCCTGTCTTGGGCCGTGAAGGCGCCTTCCGGGGCTTCGATGAACTGTCCAAGTGTCCGTTGCGCGTACAGCTTCTTTACCGTGTTGAGAACCTCCGGATTAGCGCAAAGGTTTTCGGTGCCGCAACCCGCCAGGCTAATTGCGACGAGGATCACGACGGCGGCTGCTATGGGTGCTGAGAATTTGGTTTGCAAGGTGAAGTCCTTCAGGTGAGTTGAAGAAGGGTTTCGCGTCACGCACGGGGGATATTGACCCTGCGAGCAATGATCAGGGAGATGTTGTCTCGTGCGCCGACGCTGAACGCTTTGCCAGCGAGATCACGAACCGCTCGGTTTGGCTCGCTGCTTGTGCTGAGCGTTTGCCCGATGATCTGATCGTCGATCATATCGGTGAGACCATCGGAGCAGAGGAGCAACGTCTCTCCGGGTGCAAGCTGCGCGTCAACGGCGACGTGGGGTTCGATGGCAAGGGGAAACGAAGAGCCGCCCAAGGCCTGAGTGAGGGCATGGGATCGGCGGGGACCGAAGTGGCTGCTCTCGCCTTCGGGTACATCGTCGTGGCTGAGCTGCACCAATTGGCCCGCGCTGAACAGGTAGCAGCGGCTATCGCCGACGTTGAAAGTGATCAGCTGGTCGGCCTTCAAAAGGGCTCCCACGAGCGTCGAGCCCATGCCGAGTGCTTCCTCGTGCTCCTGCATGAGTTCATAGAGGTGTTGATTGGCCTCCTCGATCGCTTCGGCGCAGGAGGCGGGATTTGAAAGCCGATCGATCCCAGCAACCAGATAATCGAGCACGGCTCGGCTGGCCATCGCGCCATGCGCGTGGCCACCCATGCCGTCCGCGATCATCAGGAGGAGGCAGCTATCGCTCGGCGCCTTCATGACCAGTGGCGCGTCCATGTCGTCGGTCAGGATACGAGTACCGATAGCAACGGTGTCCTCGTTGCCGGGACGCACGCGACCGCGATGGGTGAATGCAGCGATAGACCAGCCCATCATGTGAAATGCCTCGACGGAATAGCTCAAGCCTCGATGAGGGTGCACCGTCTCATTGTGACGAGACACCGCCCAGCAGCTTGGCCTTCAGGCCGTCGAATTCAAGCTGGGAAATCGCGCCCCGGACGAGAAGGTCATGAAGGCGTTCCAGCTCCTGCACAGGAGACGTGGCAGGCAGGGGTGGTGGATCGACGACCTGAATCTTCTTCACGTCGTTGATGAACAGGTTGAGGCCGGATTCGCCACCGCTACCGGTGGAGCCCACCCGGTGAGCCGCCCGCATCGCCCAGACCATGGCGATTCCCCATCCGATGATCGTGCCACCGAAAGCGACGTTGATGACCAGGATGATCCAACGGTTCGGGTGGTTGCGCCGGAAGGCCACGATGCTCGGCGCGATGTAGATGATGCCGGCAATCAGAAAACCTATTCCCAGGAAGATTACGAGAGCGGTGTCGTCCGATGGAGGTTGAGAGCCCGGATGCATGTCACGCCGCCCGCAGAATGATCGAGACGATGAACGATGCTATCCAGGCAAAGCCGTAGGTCGGCGTCTGGCGCAAGCGCTGCGCGCGCACGAAGAGATAGACGGGTGCCAGCAGCAGGGCGAATAGCGTCAGCCAACCGGAGCTGTAGCCGGCGCGCTTGAGTTGTTCTGTATCGACAAGGCACAGTACTGCATTCGTCAACACCGGAACGAGCCAACTGAGCGGAGATAGAAACGCCTCGAAGAATGTATCATCTGCCGGGTGGCTGCTCTGGTAGCTGAGCAGGCCGACATTAACGAACACATATGCGATCGGCGCGAAGGCGAGCGACCATACCAAGCCGTTGTTGACATGGTTCGGGGCGATCGGCGGCGGCGTGTCCTTGAGCTGCGCCCCGATTTCGGTAGTGCGAAGCATTTGCCAATCGGCCAGTCCTTTGCGCCAAATCAGGGTCTCGCCGTCGATCGTCTGGGCTGCCAAGAGTTCGCTTAGCTTGTCGGCTGAGACGGGGCCTTTGCGTTGGCCGGCCTGTGCATAAAACCATGCTTCGTCGCTTGCCGCTGTATCGGTCAAATTGCCCCCCAGTCTCGATAGCCCGCTGCGTGGTTTAGATTCGGTTGTTGGTTTGTAATGTTTCTATCGTCGCGAAGTCCAGAATTTTGTCTGTTTAAAGCGGTGGGTTAATAAGCGGTGCCTTGATTGGCTGAGGCATGGACCTCCGCCAAGTCTTTGCTGCGAACCTGCGCCGCTTTCGGCACGCCAAAGGACTGTCCCAAGAGGATTTGGCCTATGAGGCCGGCGTGAATCGAACGTATATGAGCAAGCTGGAAAAGGGTGGGACGTTCGTAGGCCTGGAAATAATCGGAAAGTTGGCAAAGGTACTGGACGTCGATGCTGCCGAGTTTCTGAAGCCGCCTCCCAAGAAAGCGCGGAAAAAAGTAGTCTAAGGAAAAGAGCCCCGGAAGGGGCTCTTTGAGCTTCGCACCTTGCGGTTTCATCGGGCTACGCCACGTTTCCAAAGCCCTTCACGTGACGGTACCCCTAGCCGCTGCTCTAGGGAGATTCGCACTAAGCTCAATTCTGGTTCATCTGGGCATCTTTGAAATTGAGAGCTGAGGGCAACTGCACATTTCCAAGCACGCTCGAATCCCATACAGAAGATCAACTCTAATACGGAGAAATCGATGCCCACAGAAAGGCAAGCCCAAAAGAGCAAACGTATGGAAGAAGCCAAAAGGATTGTAAGGGCTTCGAGGTTGCACTGGCTGCAGCAGATACTTGATTGGCCCCTGGAAGCTGGATCAATAGCGGGCCGGTTAAACGAATCCGAAGTTGCAGTTCTGCGGAAAGCTGCAGAGGATGGAAAGCTATTTTATGGATCTTCGGAGTGACAGTGAATGGCTAGAATTTAGAGCCATGCTTTGAGAGAGGAATGTTGTTCCGAAAGTCTCGCGCTGATTACGTGATTTGCCTCAATCAAGCAGCTTGTCAGGGCGCATGCGGGCGAATACCGGGTGGCGGAATTGGCCGCTGGGGGTGAATTGCATGCAACTCACCTCGATAACTTGCCCGACCAATCTCCCTGCCTTGGCTTCAGCCCACAGAAATTCACGCTCAGCATCTGTGAAGCCCGCCCCGACAGCACCTCTCCTAGTTGTGACGAAGCCGAGCCGGCCGCGGTGCTTGCCCGTCCCTTCTGAGAACCCTGTGATGAGGATGTCATGGGTCTCGAATGGCTTGATCTTGATCCAATCGTCGGCCTTGCGAAGTACGAGACCCTCATAGTTGAGCGCGTTGGCGCGTTTGAGCTGGGCGCGGATGGCCACGGGAGTTGGATTCGTCAAGGTACCCCAACGAAGGCGGGGATCCAGCGGGGCGAGACCATAGAGGTGATGTCGTGTGATTGCGGGCGTGTCTTGTTTGAGGCACCTGGTCCGGGTGGCGCGGATCGTGTCGCGAAAACTGTTGACGAAGACCTCGCAGTCTCTTGGTTCGCCATCTCGCCACGGCGGGATGTTATACAGGGGCTTGTTCGCTCTGCTTATCCAGCCGCGCTTGTCGTGCCAAATTGCGCGGACGCCATCTAGCTTCAATGACACCGCCCAGTCGCCGGCTAGCGCGCTACCGTTCCACGAACGTGGATTGTTGATCGTCGGGGCAGTCATCGTTCCTCACGCAGATTGTGGTTCTCGCGAATTCGGCGGAGGGATCGTTATGTTGTGTGCGCCCGATCCATCTATGGGGGAAGGTTGCCGCGCGCCCTTCTTGGCCTTTCGAATTTGCCCCTCAAAAGTGCCGTCGTCCTTAAGCTTCCATTTCGGGCGTAAAGGGCAGGGAGCTTGGGGTTGGAAGGTAAGGTGGGGAAGTAGGGGAAGGTAGGGGAAGGTAGGGGAAGGTAGGGGAAGGTAGGTGGGGTGGGCGGCGGCGGTGGGTGGGGCAAGAAAATATAGTCGCTTCGTCCGCGTTCGCAGTCGCATTTTTTCGCGCCATTGGTGGAGCGAATGATCAAACTCTCCGTTTATGGCTCTGATACGATTCATGGTTGACGAGCACGTGCGGGCATTTGGTCGGCCAACGTTGGGCCTCACTGCCCGAGGTAATCACATGCGCAAGCTGCGACCTCTTGAGAGTCGACCGGGGACGTATCTGCGCGGCAGTTCGGGCACGCGTCGTCGCAACCGCAGGACCATGTGTCTTCCCACGTGGTCCCGCAGCTTGCGCATTCGTAGAAATTGATGAAGGCAGGCTGACAGTGGGGCTCATGGTCCCACTGGTGATTGCACTGCTTCCTTTTCTTAGGCAACGATGCGGCCTTTGGCTCGGGCTTCAGCGGCGTATGCTGAAATCGGCTTGTCCGCTGTGAAATGAAGGTCTCGTTCCACGGGAAGGCCTAGCTGTCCCCTGACCTCCTTGATTTCCGCGAGACTCACATACCCGAGCTCTGCGCAGCCGAGTCCAAGGTCGCAGAGACCAAATAGGCGGTTCGGATCGTCGATGTCGCATTCGGTGAGGAGCCAAGTCGCGCCCGCGTCAGGAGTGAAGAGCTTGACGACAGGAAAGTGATCGCGCTCGTCTGCGAGGGCGTTGGCGAACAGTCGGATGCGATCTTCCACTGTGAGCAGCTCTGTCTCAGTCATGGCCGGTCTCCGCGGCTTCGGGGGCGTTAGTGGGGTGAGCCGGTGAAGCGCGTTTGGCGCTAGGACTCGCTATTCGAGGACGTTTCTCGTTGTCGGCGGCGCCGGATGAATCTGCGACTGGACCCGGCGTCTCATTGACGGCGGCCTTCGGCGCAATGACCGCAAGGGCGGCATCATAGACGCGCTGGAAGTCGCAATATCGCCGCCACAATCGGTCGGCCGTGTCCCGATCGCCGGCGACGTCAATAGCGTCGATGACAGCTTCGAGTGTGAAGTGTCGGAACTCGACGCGCGTCGGATCTGTGGGATCAACTGGCAGAAGTTCATTCGCATAAACTTTGAACGAAGCTTGGACCCGTCGGTTGAGGCGTGGGCCGATGGCCATAAAGACCGCGCGCGGGACAGCGCCGTTCTTAACCGACAAAGTAGCAAGGCAATGCTCGCGCATGAGCTGCTCTATTGGAGCCGAACGGAGAGTGGGACTCTCCGGGTCTTTGTAGAGTTTGACCTCGCGGAGAGCTTCGTCGTACCGATCGCGCCACCTCGCGACTGGTCCGAGCAAGTCCTCACTCAGCTTCACTTCGACATAGACGACACCCGGCTCCCCTTTGGGTGTGGTGCAATGAATGGCCAAATCGAAAGCCGTCCGATCGGAGAGATAACGAGGATCTTTGCGTCCCGGGCTGTGCTCCCAGACGACACGCTGGACCGAATGGACAAAATCTGGAAGCAATTGACGAAGTACCCTGGATCCGAATTTGGTGTTCAGAGCCATTGGACCGAAGAGGTTCACGGCAAGCGGCATCGAACTCAAGGGGTTTGAGAGCAGCCGGTCTTCATCGACGGCGGCGTCTTCCTCGCGCATGAGCAAAAGCTCTTTGAGTGCGAGTAGATGAAGTTCTCGGGAATGGAAATTGAGGCCAGCGTCTGCCGCGTCAGCACTCAGATGTGACGCAAGATAGGACGCGCGTTCACCATCGGCGCTTCCAGGCTCGATCCCGTGATCGCGCATGTACCATACCGCCAGGAGGCGCTGAGCTTTTCTGTATCGGGAATCGATCTCGCACGCTCCGCCGTGCTCTTGAAGAAGTTTTTGCGGAATCCAGGGAATGCGGTTGATCTGCGCAAACCGTGATCGTCGCTTTCTGGCGCTCGATGAAGGAGCAGCTGGTGTTGTGGGTTTGGTGTTGCTCAATGTGTCTCTCTCTTTGTTGTCGCCGTTGTGGCGAGAGAGATTCAGCGAGCCGATGGTGGAATTGACGTTGGTTGACGGGACGAGAAGTGATCCGATCCTAGATCCAAACCAAGTAATCAGCCGGCCGGCCTCTAAATGATCAGCAAATTCAATTCACGCGATTGTGATAATGCGTTTTTTCGAAGTTCGCTCTTTGTTCCTCTATATATTAGGGGTGCTCCGCGCATGACGTGCCGAGGCCCGAACGCGCGAGAGCTAGAATGACTGACGAATCCGATATCGCAAGAAAAATCAATCGCTTGTATGAACTCTGGGGTTATGAGGGCGCCAATATCGCCGCGACGCCGAAGGTCTCTGAAGCTGCAAATCCAGATCTCGGCGCCCCTGCTGAGCCTGCCGATCCGGCTGTGTCCGAGGTGAGCGTTGCCGATCTGATGGAGACGTGGCCGAACGGTTACTACCGCGGTGACGACCTTGCCGACGACGATGACGACGACGTCGAGTACGTCGATCCCGCCGACCCGGAGCAGGTTGAACGGCTTCGCCTTGAACTTAAAGCAATCGACGACACCGCCGAGCTATCGCAAGCCTTCCTGGACGGGTGCTGGTGGAGGGTACCCGAGCTGCACGATGAGTTCCGTCGCGCGTGTTCTGATTGGCGCGGAATTTCCTATCAGCTCCACCGCATAGCTGGATATGAATTCGTCCGGGGCTTAGCGAAAAGTGCGGCGTTCCGCGGAAGCGGGCCGCTCTCTACGCCCTTGCAGTTCACGTCCTGGGGACCGGACGGGACGGGTTGGGACCAGCGAATCATCAAGCTCAGTGACCTGTATCGTCACGATGCTGTCGAGCTCAGCGCGTGCCATTCTTTTATGATGCACTGACGAGCAACACTCCAGCCATAAACCAGCACGCGGCGGCCAATAACTGGCCGCCGCGTGCTCCATCGAGAACGTCTCTTTGATCGGCAGTGCCTCGCAAAATGGCGCATCCACATGAGCAGCAATGAAGCCGGGAACGCACGTGAAACGTCTTGCCTTGAAATATCGTCCGCAAACGTTCGAAAAAGTTGTTGGCCAGGAATATCCCAAGCGGATCATATCCCAGCTCGTTCTAAACGGGCAGAGCTGTGCAAACTTGCTTCTGCACGGCAGCGTGGGATCCGGTAAAACCACGCTCGTTCGGATTTACGCTGGGGCGCTAAACTGCGAACGCCCGACGAATTCAGGCGACCGTTGTTTCGATTGCGATCGATGCAAAGCCTTGAATGCCGGGGATGATACCGGGTTCTACGAACTGGATACGCCCAAGTTTAGGACGCGAAGAACGCTGCAGAATGAGATCGATCGCGTGCTGGAAGCCGCGAAAGACGGCAAACGCTCGGTGATCTTTCTGGACGAAGCTCACGTCCTGTCGAAGTACCCGGATAGCTTCGAGTTTCTGTTGAAAAGGGTCGAGGAGCCGCCGCCCGGCGTCTCCTTCTGTTTTGCAACCACCGCGGTGGAAAGGATTTCCAAGGCGTTGCGCTCCCGGACCATCAATCTGGAGCTTCGTCCTTTGACTCATGAGCAGAGTGTTGGTCTTCTCGCCCGTACCTCAAACGAAGAGGGTTTGACCTTCCATAACGAAGCGCTTTCGCTCTTGGCAGGCTTGGGCGAACACCAACCGAGGAACATGCTTCAGGCTCTCGACAATATGAGTCTGATCAACGACAAGACTGAAATTACTCGGGATCGGGTCGCTCAGGTTTTCGGTGTCGACTACATCGAACACCTCATTCAGTATTTCGAGGCTCTTGGCTCCGGCGACTTGAGGCTCCAGATGACCAAGTTCCTGCGGTGGCCGGATAACGTCCGCAACAAGGCCCGTCTGATCCAGCTGTTCCTTGTGGGATTGTACTACGTCGATCTCTGTGGATTGGACGTCTCGGTCGAGCCGGTCATCGAATCCATCAGAGAGGAGGAACGCCGCCGCGTAACTGAAGCGTTCACGAAACGGTTGCCCAGCATAGATCTCAAGGCGTTTTTTGGGGGCTTGTTGAATGTCTGGCCTGTGGTTACCAGCGGCTTGAGCGATGAGGCGCTCTTGGCAATCCTGATGCGTTTTCAGGAGGTGGCAAATCACGGCGAGATCGTCGTTCCATCGATCGAGGTCGCGCGCCTCACACCCGAGCCTGTGGCGGAAGCGGACTCGGCAGCCGGGACCCCGCGCGGTCTTCGCAAGCGGGGCGATGAGGATGCGCCGAAAGATCCAGCTTGTTTGAGTCGGGGTCATGTTCGCGAAATTTTCGCTGCGGCGTCATTCCTGGTTCAGCAAGGCCATCCGCCATTTAATGCCAGGATTACAATTCGACACCGTCTGTTTGGACACGAAGAGCAGGCAGAGGCGTCCAGGCATTTCGGCAGGTTCAGCCAAGCTCTGAAAGGACAGCTCGAAAATTGGGGTGGCTCCGGTCTTCGCATATTTGTCCAGGAGCGAGACGAGAAGGAGGGATCCTGTGGCCGGGTAATCGCGCATGTTCCGGATGCAGAGGCGGCTAATCGGTGGTTGAAGAAATGGCACAGAGGTGATCGCGTCGCGGGCAAGGAGGATGACGCGATTACGCTTGTAATGTTGCCTGAGGGCGACAGGCTCGATGGGCATTGGAGCTGTGTTCGATGGCTCTGCGGCGGCTTCAATCCGGCCGATCCGATTTTCAGGAAGCTAGACATCGAGCCGGCGTTCCGCCGTGTGGCCGGGGACATCGTGAAGCGAACGCGGCAGGACTCTTCTGAGTCTCTGGGAGACGCTGCCAGGCGGAAAGCTGAGCTGGAATGCGGGATGGATCTCGTCTCCGCGTTTGATGACGAACAATGGGACCGCTTGTACGACGGCTGGGAACTAGAGGAGTTCAGGTATCGCAAAGAGCAGAAGCTGCTTTGGCAAGCTGCCCTTGCGGACATGAAGGCGCGGTATCCCCTGGATGGCTCGGCCCGCTCGGGAGAAGTGCAGAACTATGAGCTGGAGGAGCTGCGCAAACGCTGGGCGGCAAGCGCTCCAGTGCGACCGTGGGCGATTTGGAGCCGCCCTTGAGTACACCGGTTACGATGACTGACATTGAGTTCGTGCAGCTGCCCGAGCTCACCCAGAGACACTACCTTTATCTTTATCGCGACAATTCGGCGCTGTTGCGCCCCGCGGTGCGCGCCAAAGTAATCCGGCACGCCGAGTTCGAGGGGCGCGAGCTGAGGGATATCTCGACCTGTCCTCAACGCGTTGTGAAGTCGCGCCCGCTCCTTCCGGAAACGCAAGCGAGAGAACCGGACAGGCCTGGCGGCGATGGACGGCCTGACTTCGATAAAAGTGATGCGTCAGCGGAATTGTCGGAGGCCGTAGTCTTGCCCAGCTTGCGGTTGACGGTTGCCGAGCCTTCATTGTTCGGGGAGACGCTTGCCGTGCACGATCTCGGCGATAAGACGCTGAAGCATCCCCAGCTGGATGATGTCAAAGTTGCCCTAGATTTGATTGCAAGAGATGCTGCCATGCAGTCGCTTTGCTTGCTTGTCCCGGAAACCCACGAAATTGTCGGGACTGATGCTTGGCGTGGCGCTGTTCAAGCCGTCGGCCTGATCGAGGAGCCGACGGTCACGCCGGACAATTACCTTGTGGTCGCCCGCAGTTACTTTCCGCAGAGCCGACTTGGTAACCTAACCCATCTCTCCGATGATCGGCGCTTCTTGACCCGATTGAGGAAGTTCGTCGAACAAAAGACGTGCACACCATTCGAACTATCGCTTCAGATTGATTTGATTGTCTTGGGCGAAATGGAGTGCGGCGAGTTCCGTCCAAATGAGGAGGCCGAGACGAAGCGCAGGAAGCGCTGGATCCTGCCTGAGACGCTGAGGCGGTTCTTGGATAATCGAGATGCAGTGTCGTTCTCTGGGCTGATGCAGGTTGTTGACGGTCTGCGTCATGACCGGATGCTTGAGCCCAATGAAATCTTGGTGAGGCTTTATCGGGCAACAACCACAACCCTGGAAAGTCGTGACAAGCGCTATCGCCGGCCTGAAGACCCCCTGCACTGCGTCTGGGCAGCGTTGCTTCTGACAAATGAGGAAAGCTTCTTAAAGGGAGACACCTTCGTTGCGATGGATTCTGTGTGTCAGTGCTATGGTCGAGTTTCGGAAGCGACGTCTTGGTTCGATTCACAGACTGGCTGGCAGGCGATCGCACCCTTGACCGAGATCACCCCCGTAAAGGATCCAGGGCGTCTAGACAGTGCGCGGGCCGAGGTGCAGCGCGCGCTGCGCTCGCGACTGGAGGCAATGACGGGGAACGGCCTCGATTGGTTTCATGGCCTAGTCAGCTCGGCAAGGGGCAGCGAAACGGCTAGTTCGTTGACTTGACAGCCTTAGATGGCGCAATTGGATTCGCATTCAATGAGACAGTCGCTCGACATTTATCTTGAGCAGGAGAGGCCGCGCTCATTCCGGGACATCTTGGGCTATGAACGGTGGCTCGAGCCCCTCCTGTCCAATCTGAAAAGAGAGCGCGGAACAAGTTCGCATCAGCCCATCGCTCTGATTGGCTCGCCGGGCGTCGGAAAGAGAACATTGGCGAGAATTTACGCGCAGGCGCTGCTTTGCGAGCAGGAGCTTGATACTCGCGTTGATGGAGCACCGTGCGGTCACTGCCTCGAGTGCACGGCAATAAAGAAATCAAGTCTGGCCTATGTAGAAAAGGACATGGGCGGCTGTCATGGAGAAGATGATAAAGATGATGAAGATGATGATGTAAGCGCGCTGGAGGAAGCGCAAGTTGAGGCCTTGCATACGCTAATTGAGCGCGACGGAGGCTTGAATACTGCTTCGGTGCGGGTCGTCGTGTTCAATAACTCCGAAGAGCTCACGGGGATGACCGCCGACATCGTCTTGAAGACTCTGGAGCAGGAAGTCTCGTCGAGCCTCTATGTGTTCCTTGTGAATGATGAGGCGCGTTTTTCGGCCGCATTGCGATCGCGGTGCAGTGTGTATCGGGTTGGGCCGATATCGGTGGAGGATTTGGTCGGTCGTTTGTCGCTGATATGCGAGCGGCGGTCGGTGGCGTTCGACGAGGCGGCCTTGCGGGCAGTCGCGGTTGGGGGCAATGGGTCATTTGGCGGTTCGTTGGCTATTCTCGCTCGCGTCGAGCGCCACGGGGATGTCACGGTCCAAAATCTTGTCCGCGAGCCGGAGTTTGGCTGGGGCCCGACGATGCTGGCGTGTTGGCGAGCCGTGCTGAGTGGTCGCCCAGACGAAGCAATGTCGCTGTTTGGGAGTATTGGGACGCACGGTCCCATGCGGGTGAGGGCAATGCAGGCATTTCTCGTCGAATGCCGCATTCGCCACGTGACGGGCGGTCTGCCGGTGGCGACGAGCGTGAGCCCGGCGTTGGGTCTTCTATCGCCCGAAAGCTGGGAGCGCATTTTACGGGATTGGACAGGGAGGTGCCAAGCTCGGGGTCTCGAGCTCGATGAAGCGATCGAACGGGCGCTCGGCTTTTGGGCTTCCGTGAAGGTCGGCGTGCCGTGGAGGGCCAGTTTCCTCAAGGGCTATGAAGACCTAACCGGAACTAGGTCGACTAATGACGTGGAGAGGGCGACCGGAACCGCTCCAATTTAGCCACTCTCGCGTTTGTTGATTTAGAAATGTTGATTTAGCACTTCGATTCCTGTTGGAGCGATCAATTGTTGGCAATTGCGGGGGCGGAACCGAATTGGGTGAACGGCTGGCCAGGTCAGCCCAAGTGGCGGAATAGGCCTGTTCATGGAGTGCTGAGATGAATTCGACAACGCGCGGAAAGCGGGGAGGGAGCCGTGTGGTCAGCCAACCTTTTGTCGAGCGGCCCTTCGCCGGCCGTTGGTCCGAGGAGGCGGCCGCGGCCGCTCGTCGAGCCCCCGGGTTGGTGATCGGGCCTTACGTGCCGAACGTGGATATGAGTGACCCCGCTTCGGTGCGGGCGGCTCTCGCTGACGAACCTTTTGGTCACCTGATTCCGGACGAAGCTATCGAGAAATTGTGTAGCGAGGGGCATGCGGCCGACCTTTTTGCCCGCCGATATCCGACCTGGCGCTATGGGATCGATCCGGTCACCTACCCTTGCTTTCTACTGCCTCCGACGATCGAGGAGCTTGAGGCGATTGAGGACAAGGTCCATCTCGCCTCGCTCATTCGGGATCTTGATATTCGCGGGACCACACCGCGCATTCGGGCATTGATACGTTCAACCGTCGAGCCCGAGTGGTCATGGCTTGGCGAGATTGTCCAAGATCATCTGAATGTCGTGGAGGACAACTAGGCGCTTGGACATCGACCAGCATGAACATGGCGGCTATCCCTTCACGCTCACCTCAACGAAGCTTTCCCTGGAAGCTAACTTGGCATTTGATTCAGCGCCCGCTTTTCGGAATAGAACGAAACAAGCGATCAGCCTCTTCCGGATCGCTGATTGCCTGCCTAAGATCAAACCCGTTGGTTCCGTTCTGCAGATTTGGTTCACGACTTACGCTTGGCTGCGTGAGATGAGGGTCGCGAGCCTCCAGCTTGCGCAATAGTGCGACGAACTCGTCGAGGCCGCGCTCGGGGCGGGCCTCTCGATCGCCATCCATGAAGATCGTCCCTTTGCCCGGATAGAAATTATATGGGCCAACCTTGATTTGATATTCCGATGTTTGTTCATGTCGGACACGTTCGCTGCGAAGCCGTGCCAGAGCAGAGCTCATTTCTCTGCTGTTGCGTCTATTATCCATGCTCATCACCTGTGTGGATGGTTCTTTGCGCAAGTGGAGGGGAAGTGCTCACTGAGGTTCGGTGTTGGAAGGGTGGAAGGGGGAAGGGGTAGGCAGACAGAGCAGACAGAGCAGACAGAGCAGACAGAGCAGACAGAGCAGACAGAGCAGACAGAGCAGGCAGGCAGAGGGGTGAGGGGTGAGGGGTGATATAAAGCGGAGCGGAAAGACGCGTTAGGTGTCGGTTCTCCATCTTGCCGCAGGGGTGGAGCGTTTCGCGTTCGGCCTAGTCGCGCGCACGCTGCAGCGCAGCTTGCAGCCGCTCTCTCTCCTCTTCCCACCGCGCATCCTCGGCGCGTGAGCGCTTCTCGAGAGCCTCGACCTGCGCTTGGATCGCGGCGGCCCTCTCCGCGTGGTCGCGCTGGGCCTTGTCCAGCGCAGCTTGCGCTTTGGCCGTCGCCTTCTCTCGCCGCTCGCGATCCCTTTCTCGCGCGGCCTCTTCCCGCCGGCGCTCGGCTTCGCGGCGTTTCTGCTCCTTCTCGAAGTCGGCCGCGGCCTTTCGGGCTTCTCGCTCGCTGATCTTAGGAGCAGCTCGCTTCGCCAGCTTCGGCCGATGTCTTGCGCGGCGACCTCGATTCTCGCCGGATCCCAGGTCGGACGGGAGATCGGAGTGTTCGGCGAAGCGGCCGTTCGATCCGGCCGGGCGCTTGAGGACCACGCCTGGCTTCGACATCGTTGCGGCGACCACGTCGGGGTCGTCTGTCTCTTTGGCGACACCCTGGTGGAAGAGATTGCTGCCAGCGCCCCAGGCCTCGAGCGCAGCCTTCATAGACGGTGCCGCGATCGCGAGATCGTAGAAGCCCAGTGACGTCTGAAATGTCTTGAGCTTCCTTGCCATGGTTGTCGGCCGCTCGGCGGCTTTGTCCTAGCGCCTGCGTGCGACCCAGGTGCCGAGTAGGAACGCGACGAAGAGCGAGGACAGTGGGGCCTGCATCGTCACCTTGCGCAGCCGCTCGGCCCAGCGCAGCGCCGCCTCGTTTGAAGGCTGGCGCAGCGACCCTCGGATCTCGGCCCGGCCGCTCGGCTGCGGTGCGCCGATAGCGTCCGGGTCGTCGACCAGGCCAGAGGCTTCGGTCATCGCAGAAGCTTCTTTCACATCCATGCGGTCCTCCTATTCCGACCTCAGGCTGATTTCCGCTGCGGTCTGGCCGTCGGCTTCTTCGCCGCCGCCTCCTTGGGCTTCTTGCCTTCAATGGGCATCAGCATCTCTTTCTGGCCGCTCGACGCCTTGCGCGGTTTCTTGGCTGGTTTGGCGGTCTTCGCCGGCGCGGCTTCCCGGCCGACACTCCGCCGCAGCGCCTCCATCAGGTCGACAACGTTGGTCGCGGCGGGCCGCTCCTTCGGCACGATCGGCTTGCCGGCACGCTTCTTGTTGATCAGCTCGATCAGCGCGGATTCGTAGTGGTCCTCGAATTTCTCGGGATCGAAGCGGCCGGCCTTTTGATTCACGATGTGCTTCGCCAGGTCGAGCATGTCCTTGGTGACTTTCACGTTCTGGATCTCGTCGAAATACTCCTGTTCGCCGCGCACTTCGTAGGGGTAGCGGAGCAGCGTGCCGACAAGACCCTTGTCGAGCGGTTCGAGCGCGATGATGTGCTCGCGGTTGGTCAGCACCACCCGGCCGATTGCGACCTTGTCCATCTCGCGGATCGTCTCGCGAATCACCGCGAAGGCGTCGTGGCCGACCTTGCCATCGGGGCGCAGGTAGTACGGTCGGATCAGGTAGCGAGGATCGATTTCGACCTTGTCGACGAACTCGTCGATCTCGATCGTGCGCGTCGACTCCAGCGCGATCTCCTCGAGTTCCTCCTTCGTGACTTCGATGTACTGCCCCTTGTCCAACTCGTATCCCTTGACGATGTCCTCGTTCGGCACCTCGTCGCCGGTGTCGGCGTCGACCTTCATGTACTTGATGCGATGGCCCGTCTGCCGGTTGAGCTGGTTGAAGCTGATCTTCTCTGACTCGGAGGTGGCCGGATAGAGCGCCACGGGGCACGTCACGAGCGACAAACGCAGGAAGCCTTTCCAGTTGGCACGGGGGGCCATGTACGCAGAACTCCGGTTCGAGACGGCCTGGATTCAAGACGAACCGCAGACCATGGTTCCGACAACGACTGCCTCGCCATTAACGCCCAATTTTTCGGTCGGGGACTCGACTCCTTTGTTCATGTTATGTTCTAATTGGACATGACCGATCGACCCGCGAGCTGGCGCATGCCGACCCCCAAGCAAATGGAAAAGATGGCAGCTCTCGTCCGCAAAAGCGTGCCGTCGAAGCCCGGATTGGCTCCGGACGATGATCTGCCGCCGGCATACTGGGAGGCCCTTCTGGCTGACCCCCGCGCCGATACCAAGCCGGCGAGCCCCTCCGGAGGGACGCTGCGGCTGAGCCAAATTCCTCAACATATTCTGAGGGTGGGCTGCCGCCGCTGCGCCAGGGTGGTCGAGATCCAGAAGGTAGACGCTGCCCGCTTCTATGGTCCGGACGCGCTCTGGAAGGATGTCGGCCAGCGGCTATTGGACAATACCTGCACCCAGCGGACCGGGCGCCATGAGGAAGACGGCTGTTGGCCTGCGTTCGAGTAGTCGCCGACGCGTCTCGAACTGGATGCTGTCATGGCACCGAAACATCACCCGACGCCCCTCTCCGGAGGAGACCGCAAAGCGCTCACCAAAGAGCTCGGCCGGGCACGCGCGATGACGACGATCCTCGCAGCACAGGCCGCCGAAGCCCGGGCCAAAGGCGAAGCTCTCATCCGTCAGGCCGACAAATTGCTCTGCGAATCCTGGAACGAGCGCATGTGGGCGGATGGCGGGCCCATTGACCCATCACCGATGGTCGACCAAGCCATCAACGGGGGCTTCGCCTCGCTCGAGATCGAATGCCCGCGCTGCAAGACGAAACGGGACGTCGATCTGGCGGCGCTGCGTCATCCGCCGACCACATTTGTCCACGACTTGGCCAGCCGGCTACGCTGCAGCAAATGTGCTAAGGCCGGCCGTCGGCCGTCCGCCACGCTGTCGCAACTGATGTCGCGGCCCCGCCTGGTCGATCCGGAGACTTGATCGTGTGCAATCTCTACTCGATGACAAAAAACGTCGACGCGATCCGCCGCCTGTTCGGCGCGCTGAACAGCAATGTCGGCAACCTGCCATCGATGCCAGGGATTTTTCCAGACTACCCCGCACCGATCGTGCGCAACGGTGCCGAGGCACGCGAGATCGTCATGGCACGCTGGGGCATGCCGAGCTCGCAACGGGCCCTGATGGACGCGACAAAGAAGCGCGCGGAGAAGCTGCAAGCCAAGGGCAAGACCGTCGATTTCAAGGAATTGCTCCGGATGGAGCCGGACGGCGGCACGACGAACATCAGGAATGTCAGCAGCGCTCACTGGAAGCGATGGCTCGGACCGGAGCATCGCTGCCTGGTGCCGTTCACGTCGTTTTCCGAGTACGACACGATCGATGGCAAGAAAGTGCCGGTCTGGTTCGCGCTGGACGAGACCCGACCTCTGATCGCATTTGCCGGGCTGTGGACCAATTGGACCAGTGTGCGCAAGGCGAAGGAAGGCGAGATCACCACCGACATCTTCGGATTCCTCACCTGTGAGCCGAACGCGGACGTCAAGCGCGTCCATCCCAAGGCGATGCCAGCAATCCTGACGACGACCGAAGAGTACGAGGTCTGGCTCCGCGCCCCTTGGGACGAGGCGAAGTCGCTGCAGCGCCCCCTCCCGGACGGCGCACTGCGGATCGTCGCCACGGGCGAGAAGGAAGACCCGGCGCTGGCCGCGTGAGCGGGGCCATTTGGCGGCAAGCTGCTGCCCGATTGGAATTTGCGGCTGTGCACAGGCCGGCGGAACACGTGGACAAGCGGCGGCTCCAGCGATTTCGAATCTCTGCTCTGTGCTAACCGCCGGGAACGAACCGGGCGGCATAAGGATTCGTCCCGGCGGGAGCGATCTCGATGTTGATGACCAAGGAGAGACGACCGGCGATCCGGACGCTGCGCGGCTGGGCGATCTCCGTGCTGCAGGAAATCGGCGCTATCCGCGAATGCGAGGAGCACGGCTGGATGCAGGATCGCGCCGACCCGCACGCCCGCGATCGCGCCTATGAGATCGCTCGTAGGGATCCGCCGGCAGGCGTTTCTCCCGACGAAGCCACAGATGCGATCACAGAGCTCTTGGATTCGATAGGGGATACCTGCCCCGAGTGTCCGCCCAACGACTGGTCTAACCTGCGACGGCTGGACTGCGAACGTCTATAATCTAGTGATGGTCCGGTCCGATTCGGAGCAAGGCGACTCGAACGCGCCCCACCGCAAGATCATCCATATCGACATGGATGCGTTCTATGCGTCGGTGGAACAGCGCGACAATCCGGACCTGCGCGGAAAGCCGGTCGCGGTGGGCGGCTCAGCGGAGCGTAGGGTCGTCGCGGCTGCGAGCTACGAAGCCCGCAAATTCGGAGTTCGATCTGCAATGCCGTCGGTGACGGCAAAGCGACAATGTCCCGACCTGATCTTCGTCAAGCCGCGCTTCGAGGTCTACAAGGCGATCAGCCGGCAAATCCGCGAGATCTTCGCCGGGCACACGACGATCATCGAACCTCTGTCGCTCGACGAGGCCTATCTGGACGTCACCGAAAACCTTCAAGGCATCCCGCTCGCCAGGGACATCGCGTTGCGCATCCGCGAGAAGATCAAGGCGGAGACTGGCCTCAACGCCTCGGCCGGCATCTCCTACAACAAATTTCTGGCGAAACTCGCGTCCGATCACCGCAAGCCCAATGGTCAGTTCGTCATCTCGCCGGAGATGGGGCCTGCCTTCGTCGAGACGCTGCCTGTCGGCAAGTTCCACGGGATCGGGCCGGCGACGAGCGCGAAGATGAACGCCTTGGGCATCTTCACGGGTCGCGACATTCGCAACCAGACGCTGGACTTCATGAACGCGAATTTTGGCAAGTCGGGCGCCTACTACTATTGGATTTCGCGCGGCGTTGATGAAAGGCCTGTTCGAGCCAACCGCATCCGGAGGTCCGTGGGCGCGGAGAACACGTTCTCGACCGACCTTACCGAAGCCGAGGCCATGATCGCCGAGCTTGAACCGTTGGTCGACAAGGTCTGGCGACATTGCGAATCGGTCGGCACGCGTGGGCGAACGGTGACGCTCAAAGTGAAGTTTGCCGACTTCGAGATCATCACGCGCAGCCGGTCCGCCTCTTCGGGTGTCGCCAACCGAGCTAGTCTCGCTGAACTGGCAATCGGTCTGCTGCAGGACAACATGCCTTTTCCGAAGGCGGTTCGGCTTTTGGGGGTGTCACTGTCTTCCTTGCAGGTCGGAAATGGTGCGGAGCCGCAACTGGATTTCGGGCCTTGATCCGGAATAGAATCACGGCGGTCGCCAAACCCGCTGCGCAGGTGTCCGAAGGGTAGTAAGAATCGAATGCTCGAAGCTGCGGATTCGACCGTAAATTTGCCGAGCGCTACTGGCCGATATTTCAGCGCAAAGCTTGGGGTGTTCGGCGACCGAGATCGAATGGCGAAAGCTCGGTTTCGAGGGCTCGCGCCTCGGCTACCTGCTGAACTGTACCGGTTTCTTTCACCAGGCTCACAGGGCGGTTGACGATTTCCGAGGCCAACATTTCATGGAATGGTAGTCTGCCGCTGGCTAGGGTAATCGCGATACCCTTGGTTGTCCGTCTTCCTATGTCGGCCGGAGTGTGAAAAGTCACGCAGCGCTGTGCGGATGGCCCACGGAACGGCGCATGACAGGCGCCATGGGGCGCTATTTCTTGAAAGGTTTATTGCGCTGTCGTAAGACCTACTTGACAACTAGAAGTTTGGGCAGGGAATGGCTGAAGTAGTCGCTCAAGCGAGGGATTCCGGTTGGAATCCTGAAGTCGCCGAGACCAGAGACCGGTTGCGCGACAGCCTTGGTCGGCAAGGCACGATCACTGGGCGTACCAAGCGGGCTGGAAGTGTTTTCTTGGTCGACCTCGAGCCCAATAACAAGTGCTACGATCGCCCGGAGCCAAGTGGTGAGCGAAAGCACGAACGTTTCATTGCAGTAGGCGAAGCCTCCCGCAGGCGCGAAGCCTATGCCTGATTTTCGTATCTCCCCGATCTCGATCGTCAATCAGATCAAGAGCAATCTGCAGGATCGGTACGATTCCGGTTATCCGATCCTCAAGGAATTACTTCAGAATGCTGACGATGCGGAAGCCCGACACTTCAGACTGGATGGGCTGCCGGGGTGGTCGACCGCTACCAATCCGCTTCTCCGCGGACCGGGACTTCTGGTGGCGAACGATGGCTTCTTTCGCAGGGAAGACGAGAGCGGAATCATATCATTCGGCGAGAGCAGCAAGGCCGCTGACAGCGCGGCGATCGGCAAGTTCGGCTTCGGTCAAAAGGCGGTTTTTCATCTCTGCGACGCCTTCGTTGTCTACGCTCAAAGGGGAAGCGACAGACCATTTAGCACGGTGGTAAATCCGTTCCTGGAAGTCGAAGTCGCCGGCAATATCAGCCGGGGATGGGAGCCGCCTAGCGGGGGTCTCGATCCAGCCGACCTGGATCTCCTCAGGCGCGAGGTCGCTTCCGATTTCCCGGACCGTCACCTCGTTCTCTGGCTGCCCTTGCGCCGGGAAGGTATTCAACCAGCTCCAGGAGTTAGCTTCTCCGGCAACATTCCGTCGATGGCGGCGACGATCAGGGAGCTCAACAGACCCGACGATCTGCGCACTGTACTAACCGCGCTTCGCCATCTGAAATCGATCGAGATTCGAGAGCGCGGTGAGCTTCGCTGCGCGGTCGAACTTGATGATACTCGGGGCCGCTTCCTTGGACCGAACCGTTTAAGCGATGGTGTTCGCCTCTTTGGCGGCACGGTCGGGGCCACAGCAGATGGATCAACTGCGCCATTTGTCGGCCGCGAGGCCATGATCCCTGATGGCCGTCTCGCAAGCTTGAAGCGCACACAGCACTGGCCGCAAACGATCACTGTGCTCAGATCTGAACCCCTGCCGGAAAAGGGAGAACCGCACGGCGCGGCGACGCTGATGCGCGTTCCTGTCGGTGCGACTGACCGGACCGAGAACGCGCAACTGCGTGTTTCCTGGGCGGTCTTCCTGCCGATCTCGGACGCATCCGACATCGTTATCCCGGTCGATGGAAGCGCTGGCGATCGGTTTCACCTCCTGCTGCATGGGTACTTTTTCCTTGATAGCGGCCGACGTCAGATCGAGGGCTTGGATGCCCCGGCTGAGCAAGGCAAACCTACGGACGCTTCATCGTTGCGTCGTGCATGGAATGCTGAGCTTCGCGATTCCGTCGTGTTGCCACTCCTGCCGGCTCTGCTAAGGGACACGCTTGATTGCGCGATGGTGACATCGACGGAACTCGCGCGACTCGTGTCGGCGATCGCACGAGACAAGTGGTTTCGAAGCAATCGGAGAGCCATTTGCCGGGAAAGCGCGCTGGCGCGTGTGTTCGAAACGCCGAGCGGCATCGTCTGGCGTATCGTTCCATCGGCAGATGCTCTGCGTCCGCTGCCGGCTTCAGTGGTGGATGCGCCTCGGCGGATGGAGGAATTGTTCGGCGCCATCGGTTCATGGGCCGAGGCGAGCGGTACGCGCCTTGTCGCCGGCGAAAGCGCCGCGCTGAGCGCGGAGCCCATACGTTGGACCGCCAAGGACTTGGATTCAGTGTTCGCTGGGTTGTCGCCTCGCGCGTTTCAATCACGCGATCTAGCGCGGTTTCTGGTCGACTTCCTTGACGTGGCAGTGCTTGATGACGCCGAGCGTTTGGCCGTCGGACCGCACCTACTCGCGACTCTACGCAAGGCGATTACAGAAACTCAGGCGTTCGCCTCGTCCGAACTCGTCAAGTCGATTCTAAGCCGAGTGCCGCTTGGTATGCTATTTCCGCTACCAGCATCTGTCGAGAACCGGCAAGTCCTGCGCGCACTGGCCTCCGTGCCGACCAATATCTTGCCAGTTCGCCGCGAATGGCTCGACGAAACTCGACGTCCTCCGCAGTTGTCCAACGCGGATCTAAAGTCGCTGCTCAACGCGCTCGAACCATTGATCGGCGGCGACCACGCAGATCAGGCAGCGACGGCCGCGTTAGCGCTACTCACTCAGGGTGGACGGAGTATCTCCGAGTTGGCAGGTGACCTCGAATTGGCATCGATCGAGGTTATCCGTGCGCGGGACATTCGTAGCCAAGAGCCCATCGCGCTGTCGCTCCAGATGCTCGTCGCCCAGTCCCGAGTGGGACGTCTATTTGGAAGCTCGCCTCAAGCTAACTCGCTGCTGCCATTGCTGGCGGAAGCCGTGCCAGACGCAGCCCCTCTGATCGTGGACGGAAAGACGGCGGAGTTTCTCCGAGATTCTCCTGGTTCTATCATTGAACTTCACAGCACAGGGAACGAGTCGATCCTAAAGCTGGTGAACGAGGCGTCGCGCTTCGGGACAAAAGACGCCAGACGCAGGCTGCTTGAACGACTGCGGCCCACGGAAAACGATGATCGGGCCGCTCTTCGACGTCTGTGTACGGGCGTCGAGGCGGCTGGACATGGCGGCGCTACGCTCCATGCGCTCGAAGGAGCACTGAAAGGAATAGAAAGAACGGTCGAGGCAATTCTGAACGCAAGCGAGAGTGCGTTTCTGATCCCGGCCGAGATAGCTGAGGAGCTTACGTCCAGGCTGAGACAACATATCGGAATAACGGGGCTCGATACACCGCGAATGGAGGCGTTGCTCGAACGAGATGTCAACGCGATCGCCCGTATTCAGCTCAGTCCCATCGAGCGTGATGCGTTTTTGTTGACCCAACTGTCCGACCCATTGCTGCGTCGCTTGCCGATCCATGTTCGTTCCGACGGAACGACGGGTAACTCAGAGAATGTGTTTCGTGAGGCCGATTGGCCGATTCCCGAAGCATTGAAGGCCCATGTTCTTACGATCCAGCCTTCCAACAACGGACAGGCACGCCAACGGCAGGAGCGGCTTATTGAGAGATGGTCGCCGCAAAGCCAGATCAAGGTCGCACTTTCTTCTCCTTATCCGTGCCGTTTTTGTACCGAGATACTCGACGCCCTCGCCAAGCTGGCGTCTCAACCGGACGAATGCTTGCTCGAAGCACTTCGCGTCAAGCCTTGGCTTGTTGTGGACGAACAGCCGATCAGGCCGCAGGATGTGCTCGCCCTTCCGCCCTCTGTCGACGAAGAAGCGCGAGCGCTGCTACTAAAGAGCGGCGAGATACCCCCATTCCTGCCTGTCCAAAAACTAGCGATCGAGGTCCGCGAGCATCGCGGGTTTGCTCATCTAGAGGAGTGGGTTTTGCCGGGTCGGAACTCCTCCTTCGCGGCGCTTGCGTTGATGATTGAGGAAGCGAGGATCGTCGGGCGCCTCGGAGGGACAAACGATTATCCGGTCGAGGATTTCACGACCTTGGCCAAGTCCAGCGGTGACGTCGGATTGCCGGGCTGGCCTCTGCTGGCGGCGGTTCTGACGTCACTCGGAGATGGATGCGACGACGCCATGAAGATCGTCGCGGCTTTCACTGCACTCAGCGCCTCCGACGCAAAGTCGGCGGGAGCCCATCTCGACTGTCTGGCAGCACTGGCGGAGGAAAAGGGGCGAAGAAGTGAAGCGGCGCGCAGGGCCTATCGCCACGGATTCGGTGTCGTCGCAGGGTGGCCGGAAGATGCGCGCCGCGAAGTGTTCGGTGGAACGCGCGTTCTCACAGATGCCGGGAATTGGCGGATTGGCCGTGAGGTTGTCCAGGACGGTGATGGTCTCGACCCGAGGCATGTCTTGGCGCGAGACTACGCATCTATGCTGGGAAGGCGTCAGCAGCAGCGCGCGGACGCTCCCAACGCCGAAAACAAATCTCCTGATCCATTCACAGCCGACTGTCACCGAGGACAGATCAGGGACGTCGATCTGGTCGCATTGGAAGCCCGGTCTGCGGATCAGCAGCGATTGTTCCTCGAAAGTTGGAAAGGGCGCCTGCCGTCGGATCTGATTATCGTCTATCTCGGGCTGATTGGTCGCAGTGAGCCGTTTAGGCACCTCGCGAACGAGTGGGCGATCGACGCGACAGTCGATGTCGATACCCTTTGGGCTGACCTCGACAACCACTTTCCAAAAGAAATCCTCTACCCGAATCCGCTCGCGGCTGAGGTCGATCAACGCCGTTTCCTTATCGAGCCAGTCTCGGGCGAGCGCGTACAGGCTATCGCAATGTCGGGCGATTCGTTCGACGCGGCATTGAGCGGTTCCGACAAAGGAATTCTCATTGGGAACCTGCACAAGACTCACGAGGGTATCCGCGCCGCTGACGGCAAGGTGCGGTCATTGATCACACTGCCAATCAGACAAGTCGATCCGAGTCGATATAGTCAGCGTGAAGCCAGCGCAATTTTCCGCCGGTTCGTCGAGACGATCGCGGCGGACTGCTTATGGCTCGGCATGGAACGCCAACGGACGGCGTTGCAAGAGATGTTGGACAAGGCGGTTAAGGTCGATCAATCGACGATCGAGGAAACCGAACGTCTGCTGCGCGACCGATTGCCCACTATACTCGCCGAGCTGAAACTCCCCACCGAATATCTTTCACAGCAAGCGTTGCGCGAATATCAAGCTGAGGAAAGCCGCCTTCATCATCTTTCAGCTCCGGCACAGAAGATTGAGGAGCTCAAGGCGGCGCTTTGGCGAAAGGTATCTGATGGCGCATTGGCGGCTGAACTTCTGTCAGCCGTTCGCAGCAAGATCGGGGATTTCGGATACTCGGCTAGCCGGGTTCTCTTCGAGCTTTTCCAGAACGCGGACGACGCTTACCGGCAGTACGGTGGAGCTGCGACTGACGTTTGTTTCCGTGTCGAGCTGTTTTCGAACGGCTCAAGTGGATTTCGTGTCGTCCATTGGGGTCGTCCCATTAACCACATGGGATGCGACGCCGAAGAGGGGCGTCGTCTCGGTCACGACCGCGACTTGCTCAACATGCTGCTGATGAATTTCTCCGAGAAGCGTCCCGGAGACGATCTGACCGGTAAGTTTGGCCTGGGTTTCAAGAGCGTCCATGTGTTGTCGGACAGCGTAGGCATAGCGAGCGGCTTCATCGCATTACGCACAGTTGGAGGCTTTCTGCCGGCGACTTGGCCGGAAGGTATTGATGCAGGAGAAAATCGAAAGAGCCCCAGCGGCCGAAAGGCTACGGTGATCGACGTTCCGTTCTCGATGACGACTGCCGATAAAGGTGCCGAAGCCATCGCGGCATTCAGGGCCACCGTGACGTGGCTGCCCGCCTTCGCGCGTACTATCCGCCGCGTCGAGATCGAGGCTGACGTACCGGAGAGCATCGATTGCGTCTGCTCTCCGCTTCTGGATAAGAGCGGAATCTACCTCGTTTCCGTTTCCGGTCGGAAGAAGGAGCGAGCCCTGCGGGTCGATCTTTCCAACGGGTATAGCCTCTTGCTCCGCATAGACGCCGCAGGTCCCAGCGCGTTCTCCAGCGATCTGAGGCGCCTCTGGAATCTTGCCCCTCTTGAGGAGGAGCTGCGATCCGGCTGGTTGCTCAATGGTCCCTTCGCAGTCGACCCCGGACGGACGGGATTGGCCGGCTCGATTGCGGAGCGGCAGGAGAAGTTCCGAGGGCTAGGGCGGACGCTCGGAGACCGCCTTTTGGAATTGCAAGATCTTGTGGGCGCGGACTGGTCTCAGTTCGCAAAACGTCTGGATCTTGATGCTTCCGAGCAAACAGCGAGAAATATCTTCTGGTCCCGGTTATTCGACGTCCTTGCGCCGGACTTCGACGACGACCTCGCCCGACACTTGCATGTGGACGGGCATGGATACGCGTGTCTCGCCAGGAGGCACAAGGTCGTGCCGACGCGTTTGCAATCCCCGTTCGATTCATTGGTGCAGGCATCAGAAGTGGACCATTACACTGATGGCGCGTTGTCGGATCCCGCCGCGCTTGCGAAGCTGCGGGACTGGCCTACGCTGACGGAATTGCAAAATCGGATCATTTCATCCGAGGTGGCTGGGCAACTAAGAAAGCTGGGCTTCGGAAACGCCCGCCCGCTTCGCTTTTCGAGCCTCCTTCGTCGCCAAATCGGCAAAGAAAAGCGTATCAACCCCGAGTTGGCCCAAACACTTGGCCGCGCCGTTACGCCCCAATCAATTCGGGAAGCGCCGCTCGACAACGAACTCCATGAGATCCTGGACATCGCCAGGCATGCATTGTTTCTCGCACAGGACGGAACCTGGCGCGTCGCGCAGCTTCCATATCCAGATTCGGCAGCTGACAGCGAAGAGCACAGACTATGCGCATTCGCACCCGCGAGGCATCTGCTCGACAAACGTTATGCCGGCCCGGCCCTTCAGTTCTTCCGAGTCGCCCGCGAAAGATCGGGCTTCGGCCCTCAAGCGCGCGATCTTGCGTCGTGGGTAGCGGAAGTACCGGCCGAAGACCGTAACCGCCAGATGGCGGCGCTCCGCTACCTCATCGAGGGTCGCCAAGGTCGGGACTTGGGTGAAGAGATTCGACACAGTCGGCCCAGTTGGTTGCCCTGGCCCGCGTCGCAGCTGCGGATCAGTCAGTTGTTGTCAGGTTGGACTGAAAAGGAGAAGGACGATCTGCTTTACGCCCTTCAGGGTCGTGACGCGTTTATACCCATGCTGGTCACCCCGCCGCCGGCACCAGCGCCCCAAACGGTATTGACAGCGATCCATGCGTGGTGGAGTTCTGAAGGAACTGATCTTCGGACCTTGTATTCGCAGCGAACGTATCCCGGCACATTCTCACCGTCGCAGCTTCGGGGAGCGAGTGATCGGGCAACGTGGTTCACCATGTTCGCCCTATCCTGCTTCCAATCATTCGGCCGCGCGCAGGACGGACAACACCGAAGCTTCATCGAGGCTGGCTATCGAGAAGGCTGGTGGCTTGAACTCGCAGACTCGCGACCACCTAATGATGTGCAATCCTGGCTTAATCGGCTTGAACGCTGGAGTGCGCCGGAACAATTCGATCAACGATACCTTCCATGGCGACGTACATTTGTTGATCTGTATGCGATCGCCAGATGGCTGGATGAATACCGAGAAATTACCCTCAAGCTGCCTAGAATCATTGAGGAGCACGGCGTCATTTCCCTAAATGGTGCTTTGCAGCCGAGCTACTGGACACCGGCAATGCGTCTTTGCATCGATGCCGCGCCCATAAACCGGTCTCTCGGCATTGGCATGAACTGGATGATCCGCGAGATGTTACGCCATGAGGTGTACGAGTCACGCTATGAGAGCCGTATGGCTCCCTATGGCTGGGCTTCATCCCAGCGTGTTCGCGCGCTGCTGAATGAGCTTGGCGCAGACGTCGGTGAGCGGGCGGACAAGGAAACGAGCCGGACGATCTACGACTTCGTAACGAGCCATCTCGGTGGTAGTCGTGCTCGTTTTGATGGCGATTTCGATCTTCCGCTGCAATTGATCACCCGAGAGGAAAACAAGGCGGCTTTGGTTCAGTGCTTCGAAACGACCGATCGCGATCCACCAGTCTTTTTGGAGCAGTGGCAGGACAGCGAAGACGCGCTTTAGGACGAGGCAGCTAACGGATGACAAACACTAGACCATTGGCAGCGGGCGCCTCCGTTCACCATCCGCGACATGGAAATGGGCGCGTGGTGGTGGATATGGGCGCTACTGTTATCGTTCGATTCGGTGGGAATGTTGAGCAGGTTCTCACTGGCGAGCTTGTCGAGACTGCCTCGCTCCAGTCAGCTCTGCGAGAGGGCTCGGCTGCCGACCCCATCGAGGCGGTGATCCGCGCGCAGGCCCTTACCATCCGGTCCGTCAACGACCAATGGGGGGTGTTTTCACGCTCGCGCGTGCAGTTGCTTCCTCACCAACTATGGGTTTGCCGCAAAGTAACCCAGGAGTGGCCCTTCCGCTGGCTGGTCGCCGACGACGTGGGGCTGGGCAAGACAATCGAATGTGGTCTCGTTCTCTTGCCCTTGATCGCCTCCGGGCGAGTGCGCCGGGTGATGATCCTTGCGCCGGCGAAGCTCGTCCCTCAGTGGCAGTTCCGCCTCAAGGACATGTTCGACATCCGGCTCCAACGCTATGTCACGGAGGCTGACACCGAGCGCGGCGATTTCTGGGCGACCGCTTCCATGGTCGTTGCATCCTTCCACACGTTGCGTGACGATCGTCGTGGGGCACGCCAAAGGCTCCTCGACGCCGATCCCTGGGACTTGGTCATCGTTGATGAAGCTCATCATCTGAGTGTCGATGAAAAAGCCGGCCAAACACTCGCATACAGCCTTGTCTCGGACCTCCAGGAGCGCGGCAAGATCAACTCTCTGCTCTTCTTCACAGGAACTCCCCATCGCGGAAAGGATTACGGCTTCTTCGGTCTGATGCAGCTCGTGCGACCCGATCTCTTCGATGCAGAACGGACCACGACGGAACAACTCTCTCAGCTTCCGAAGGTCATGATCCGAAATAACAAGGCGACGGTCACCGACCTTAAAGGCAACCAGCTCTTCAAGCCGGTCGATGTCTATAGTCGCGAGTACACATATAGTGAGCAAGAGGCCCAGTTTTACCGAACGCTGAGCGAATTCGTGATCGACGGTCGCGCATATGCCGGGACGCTTGACGGTCGCGCACAGACGGCGCGAATGCTCGTGCTCATCACTCTCCAGAAGCTAGCCGCCAGCTCGATCGCAGCGATCCGGAATGCGCTCGGCAAGCGCCGGATGATGCTAGCGGACGCCGTCAGGCGCTCGAGCGAGCCTTCCTCTGTCGCGTTACCCGACGACGATCAAGCGACGCTCGATGATTTGGCCGAAGCCGAAGAGGCGCTCCCCGGCTCCGCCGCTGTCCTGTTGATGGAAGACGAAATCCAGCGTCTTGACGAACTTATCACGCTCGCCGGCGCGATAGCCCAAGAGACGAAGATCGAACGCCTGCTTCGAATGATTGGCGAGGAGTTCGGCCAGAACGAGCCGATCCTGCTTTTTACGGAATACAAGGCCACCCAAGCACTTATAATGAACGCACTTCATCGGCGATTTGGACTCGGTTCTGCCACGTTTATCAATGGGGACGAACGGCTGGATGGGATTGAGCAGGCTTCGGGCGAGCCAAAGACGATCAGCCAACCTCGTGAGCATGCAGCAGACGCTTTCAACTCGGGGAAGGTGCGGTTCCTCGTGTCGACAGAAGCCGGCGGGGAAGGTATCGACCTTCAAGAACGCTGCGCGGTGCTGGTCCACGCGGATATGCCCTGGAATCCAATGCGTCTTCACCAGAGGGTCGGGCGTCTGTCTCGTTACGGCCAGACGCGGCCGGTCTCAGTCTACATTTTGCGGAATCCACAAACTGTCGAGGCTCGCATTTGGGACCTTCTCAACGCGAAGCTGGAACGAATTCAGGTCGCTCTCTCATCAGTAATGGAGGAACAAGAGGACATCTCGCAGTTGGTCATAGGCATGGCTGGCAATTCGCTTTTCAATGAGCTGTTTTCAGGGAGCGAAGGGCTTTCTGGCGAGCGTTTGGGGGCGTGGTTTGATAGAGCCACCGCTACGCTTGGCGGGCGTGATGTGGTTGAAACGGTGCGTGAACTTCTCGGCAATGTGTCGAGGTTCGACTTTCAACAGGTTGGCAAAGATCTGCCACAGGTTGATCTTGCTGATCTTGAAAGGTTCTTCACTCAAACTGTCAGCAGACACGGACGCCGAATTTTCCGACGCGACGATGGTCTAGAAATCAGGACTCCTGATGGCTGGAAGGAGCGCAGCTACGCGCTCCGGGATAAATACGAAGGGCTCGTCTTCGACCGAAGTCTTCGCGGCACGAACGCAGCTTCGCGGGTACTGGGAGTCGGCCACCATCTCTTCGATGTTGCGCTCGAAGACGCGCAAGCTGTTTCAGCGCGCTTAGCCTACGTTGATGGTCTCGGTGGCCCATTGCTGATCATAACAGTTGAGGATGAGGTTACCGGGACCGGCACGCTCGTCCATAGACTGATCTTCGGCGTAATGGAACGAGAAACGAGAATCGAAATTCTACGTGATTGGGAACTATTGCAGGCACTGAACGCCCTCACACCCCGAAACTCTCCAACCGACGGAGGTGTGAGTGAGGATACCGAGTCGGTGCTTGGACGCCTTAAACAGGCATTCGACGCCAATCTTTCCTCCCATGCGTCCACGCTTCGTAGGCCAGTCTCCTGGCCTGAGATGTTCTTCCTTCCGAGCAAGAGGGGATGATGTCGCTATGCTGTCTTGGAGGCGCGCTGGTCGAGCATGCGCCACAAGTGATAAGCGCGCGGTGCCGCGCGTCGACGCGACCAAGCGGCTGCACGATCTCGTAGCAAGGGGCAGCCGCGATTGCTATGTGATCGAGCCAAAGCTCTGGATGAATTCCTCCGAAATCTCGCCGCGAATCAATTCGAGTTCCGCCAGCGCGCTGGGCACCGTCGTCCATGGCGGCGAAGAGTGCCGACCATCACCTCGGCGCCTAGCAGCAATATCTTCGTCCATCGCGCGGCGGTCTACGTCGACGATCAGGTGAGGGGCTTCAAAATAGATCAACCTGCGACCGAGGCGCCTCAGGCGCTGATCCTCGAAACCCTCAACCAGGCGGAGCCGCTCATCCCAACTGCGCGAATGAAACTGCCTGCATAGTTCGCGATCGGCGTCGGAGAAAAAGCCGGCACCGTAGATCTGCAATTCGACGTGCTCGGAGGCCGGGTAGACCATCTCGGAGGCTGCAGCGGCGTTAGTTAGCCGCTCCATGAAATCCGGATCGGCCCTGACCAGCGAAGCCGTCCGCATGAGTTCCTCTTCGGAGGTGTCCCTGAATAGCGGTCGTTCGATGTCCCATAACGGATAAAGCAGTGGGGAGCCGTTGACCTTAAGCCGCCGGATGGGCCGAGGTTCGACCTTCAAGCATTCCGCGAGAGCCTGTTCTTCGAGATTTCTCAATGCTTCGATGTCTCCGGCCAGATCGAGGCAATAGTGAACATTGCGGTCGCGCGGGCTAATGCCCACCCGGGTCAGGAAATGCATGACGCGCGGAGACCCATAGAAATCGAAGTAAGCGAAAGCGTCCTCATCTCTGACGAAATCGATGACAGACGTCTTTGACGAAAAACGGAGGAACGTGGACCACAGTTCGGGTGCGCCACTTCGAACCAGCCGGCACAACTCAAGCATCGCCTCGACGTCGTGGACCGCGTCGTGAGCGCGACCAGCCTTAATTCCATTCGCGGCGGCAAGCGGACCGAGCTTGTAGACATCCGCGCCATCTGCGCCGACGCCCGGACGGATGACTGTCGGATGCAGAGTGCCCGCAGCCCGCATAAGATTGAGAACGTCAGCGCGCGCGTTACGATTGGTGTTGGTCAGAAACACCGGATGAAGGCACTGATAAAAGGCTTGGCGGAGAAATTCCTCGTCGAAGGATATCGAATTGAAGCCGAGGAAAATGGCAGGCGACCATGTTTCGAGAACGCGAGCTATTTCGCAGACCATACTGTAGTGGGTTTGACGCGACATGTCGGACGCTTCCGCGAGCGATGTTCCCGTCAGATGTAGCGCTTTCGGGGAGGGAACGATGTGAGGCATCAGCCGGCATCTGGTTTCGAACCTCTCAGTTTCAACGAGATCGACGTCGGCTCTAACGGCCGCGAATTGAAGAATTTGATCGAAGCGCTTGTTCAGGCCGGTGGTCTCGACATCGTAGAAGACGAAAGCCACGCTGATTGCCGCCTAAATCTGCTCTAATCTGATTTGGAAGGCGGTGAGGCTCACTCTGAATCGCTGCGCGAGGCGGATGAGATAATCATCGTCGTGAAGATCGCCGGCCGATTCGGAAAGTACCTGGCGGACCAATCTGGCCGGCAAGAGCAGTTCGGACGCGAACGCGTTGGCCTGAATTTCTAGGGGATCAATTCCTTGCGCGGATGTCGGATCGCGGGCGATGAAGTTCTTGCTCTTGTCAATCAAGACTGCGTTTTCTAGGTGAGACCGGTGAAGTACTATGTGGCCCAATTCATGCGCGATCGTGAAGCGTTGCCTGTTAGGATGATGCTTCGAGTTGACGCCTATAATGGGCTTGCCGTCGCGTAAAAACGCCATGCCGGACAGCTCGTCATCGAAGGGAGTGTATTCGATCCTGACACCGAGAGCCTTCGCGAGCTTTTCCACCGGAACAGGTGGACCCTTCAGCCCGAGCTTGTCGACGAGCATTCGCGCTTGTTCCTTCGCGGACTCGTTCATTTCCCGCCTCCGGCCTTTCGTCGCACGTATTGCTCGATCTGTGCTTTCTGTTCTTCGCTGACTTCACTGCCCACAATCCGCAGAGGGCCGCTCGCTTGTTCGAACGAGTAGCTCGCTGGGACTAGATCGACGATCGAGTCGACCCTCAACGCGGTCGCCAGTTTGTAGATCTGATGAAGCATAATCTTCTGGCGTCCACTTTCGATGTTCGCGAGGGACGCTCTGGTTAGGCCGATCTGGTCCGCCACTTCCGCTTGCTTCAGCCGCAACTTCTTTCTCCGCGCCGCTATGGCGGCGCCGACGACGCGGTAGATCTCCAAATCAGCCATGTGCGTGAGAGAATCGGAATTCGAGTCGGCCGTCAACGAGGCAAACATAATTGTGCTTAATACAAACATTAACGAAAGTTAATATTTCAATGAAAAATTCTAATCTGTTCCTCTGGTAGAGTTCCACCATGAAACTGATTCACACCCCGACATCAGGAGGATGGCAGTGGCGGCTAAAGCAACTCTCTTCAAGGTCGACAACGGCGACATGATCCTGTTCGAAACCGAGTCGGGGAAACGCATCCTGTGCGACATAAACATCCGCCAGGCTGCCGACGACACGGACGACGATACGCCTGACGTCGCCAAGCAGCTCCGGAAGAGGCTCGATCGAGACGAAAAAGGCCGGCTGTTCGTCGACGCCTTCCTCAACACCCATCCGGACGCCGACCACATCAGGGGCCTGATCAAGCACTTCCATCTGGGCGATCCGTCCACCTGGGTGAAAGCCGACGACAAGATCATCATCCGCGAGATGTGGTCTTCGCCCATCCTGTTTCGCCGAGCGAGAGCAAAGGACGAAGATCACGTCTTGTGCGCGGATGCCGAGGCTTGGCGCGACGAGGCCCGCCGGCGCGCCAACAAGTTCAAGAAGGACCGAATCGCCGCCGATGGCAACCGCATCCTTGTTCTCGGCGAGGATGTCGACGGCAAGACCGACGACCTCGCCGACATCTTGGTGAAGATTGACGAGGTCTTCTCCAAGATCTGTGGCGTGCACGACAGCTCCTTCGAGGCGCGCCTGCTGGCACCGATGCCCGCCCAGGACGAGGAGGACGAGGAAGTTCTGACGAAGAACAATTCGAGCGTCATCATGCGGCTGGACCTGAAGGTCTCCAAGGTCACACGTGGTCGCCTTCTTCTGGGCGGCGACGCCGAGGTCGCGATCTGGGACCGCATCTGGGAGCGCAACAAGAAGTGGCCCGAGCGTCTTCAATACGACGTCCTGATCGCGCCGCATCATTGTTCCTGGCATAGCCTTTCGTACGATAGCTGGTCCGACAAGGGCGAAGAGGCCGAGGTCTCCAAACCCGCCCGCTGCGCCCTCGGCCAGCCGCTCGGCGGCGCGCTGATCGTGGCCAGCAGCAAGCCCATCAAGGACGACGAGAACGACCCGCCGTGTATCCGCGCAAAGCGCGAATATCTCGACATCCTCGACCCGGTGAAGGGCGAATTCAAATGCGTCGCCGGCAGCCCGGGCGACGACCCGCTGATGATAGAGGTCTCCTCAGCCGGACCACGCATCAAGCGCGCCGTCTTCGCGGTCAGCGTCGCGGCCGGCACCGGCATCGGCAGCCAGCCGCTCGCCCACGGATGAGCCGATGGCGGCGATTCCCGCGGTGGACGACATTCCGATACCGGTCCGCCGGGCTATGCGTCTCATCGAGGCGCATCCGTCCGTCGAACGGGTGACTGCTGACCACGACGCAGGTACCGGCGTCACGCTGGCCGTCGTCGATATTCGGACCGAACTTCCGAACGCATGGAGAGCGGCAGGCGTCGGCCCGTCGGGCGTCCGCGAGATTGAGCCGGTCTCTTTCCTCTTCACCGGGGGCTATCCGCTCGGCGCGCCGAAAATCCTGCTCCGGACCGACTTCAACCGGAGCCATCCCCACATCCAGCCCTGCCGGAGCGGCGGCCCGCCCGAGCCTTGTCTGGTGGCGGGGTCGCCGCGCGAGATACTGCGCGTCCGCGGAATCGGAGGGCTATTCGAGCAGCTCGTCGACTGGCTCGACAAGGCGGCGATGGCTCAACTGATCGACCCGCAGCAGGGCTGGGAGCCCGTCCGGCGGGACGGCATCGACGACGTGATTGTCGCCGACGCCGCCTGGCTCACCCGCTTGCCGACGCGCGAAGGCGGCTGCTCGGTCTTTCCGGCGTGGTACTATTCGCACGGCGTGGGACCCGTCACCTACAGGATCGGTCTCTCCGAAGCGGCGCCGGTGCCTCTGGGACCGAACATCGTCGGCGACTGGCGCTTTGTTCCCGTCGGCGACACGGGCTACCGCGGAAACACGCATGCCCTGGTCGCCTGGTCCGGCAAGCTTCCGACCGGACAGCCTTTCGTCGCGGGGCGCTATCTCCCCGAGACTGTCTCCTCAATCGACGAACTCCTAGCCAGAGCCGCTGAGCTCGGGTGCCGCGAATTCCTCGAGCCCAAGCTCAGCATTCTGCAGAGCCGGGTGTCGGCCGCCAAGCTGAGAAGGGAACAGCCGGTCGCGGTCCTGCTGCTGGCGAGGCGTCCCTGCGACGTGATCGGCACCGGCTCGCCGATCGAGATCTGTCCCTACGTGGTCGAACTGCGCGGCAAGGACGCGCTCGCGAATGGCAGCGGCAAGCCGGTCAGGACCGCCACGCATCGCGAGGAGGTGTCGCCGGAACTCCTGAGGCGCGCCGCCGGCGACGACGGAGAGGCGTTGCGGCCCTGGACGCTCGTCGGATGCGGAAGCATCGGATCGAAGATGGCGGTCCACATGGCAAGGTCGGGACGGGCGCCGGCGGCCGTGGTCGACAACGGCGTCATGCAGCCACACAACTTCGCCCGCCACGGCCTCCTGCCTTCGGAAAGCATGGTCGAGAGCTTCTGGGCGATCCCGAAGGCGTTCTACCTGGTGGAGGCGCTAGCGCCCTTCAAGCAGCGGGCGGTACCGCACGACGTGGACATCGTTGCGCACGCGTTCGACAACAAGTCGATCGCCGGGCTCGTCGCGTCGGGCAGTTTCGCGGTCGTTAACACGACCGGTTCGGCGAGCGTGCGCGAGGCGCTGGTGCTGCCGGGCGTTGCGGTCAGCCGTCCACGAGCGATCGAAGCCTGCATGCTCGGGATAGGAAGCGTCGGCCTGATCTCGGTGGAGGGGCCTCAGGCCAACCCGTCGACGACCGATCTGATCTGCGAGGCGTACCGTTCGATCCACGCGGACCCGGATCTGAGGGGCGAAGTCTTCAATACGGAAGCCGAGGCCATCGCGATCGGACAGGGATGCTCCGCGATCACGATGCCGCTGTCCGACGGCCGACTCTCGACGTTCGCGGCGCCCATGGCAGAGCACGTGCTCAAGCTGCAGCGCGACGGACTGCCTGGCGCCGGCGCGCTGCTGATTGGGCGCCTCGGCGCGGACGGCCTGAGCCAGAAGTGGACGCGCACGGAGGTCGCACCGCGCATCGTCGTCTGCGACGGAAGCGCGAGCGTCGTGCGCCTGAGCCCGGAGGTCGACGAGACCATCCGTCGGGAAGTCGCGGCGCGCCCAGGCTCTGAGACGGGCGGAATCCTGATCGGCCGCTTTTCGGACGTCGCCAACGTCTTCCACGTGATCGGGACGATGCCGGCACCGCCCGACAGCAAGTTCTCGCGCGAAGAGTTTGTGCTCGGCACCGAAGGATTGAAGCCCATGCTTCGGTACCTCATCGAAGGGTCGGGCGGCACCCTGTACGCGCTCGGTACCTGGCACAACCATCTCTTCCCGAGCGGGCCGTCCGGACGCGACGTGAAGACCGCCGCAAAGCTCTCGATCAGTCAGTATTTCCCGCTGCTGATGCTGATCCACACGCCTACGGGTTACGTCCACTTCACCGCGGAGGCCCTGTCGGCCGCCGGAGGTCCGGCATCGCCGGACAAGGAGGGTAGGAAATGAACAATCCTCTCGACGCCTACACAATGAAGGCGCGGCTCGTCCCGGCAGTCATCGCCGGTGCGCCTGCTTTCGCATTCGCCGCCATCTTCGTGTCGTGGGGCAGTCTCGGTCTCACGCATCTGATCGCCGCGACTGCGCTCACCGTGCTATTCGCGGCGTTCGCCGATATCGCGCGCCGGCGCGGCAAGGCGATCGAGCCGAAGCTGATTGAAAGGATGGGCGGACTGCCGACCACGACGACGCTTCGGCACCGCGACGACACCTACGACGATGACACCAGGGCCGGATTCCACGCGTTCATCGCAGCCAAGCTCGGCAAGCCGGCTCCCACGGCCGCGGAGGAGGCCGCCGATCCGGTTGCGGCAGACAGCTACTATGCCCGCGGGGCGACCTGGCTGCGCGAGAACACCCGCGACGCGAAGAAGTTCGACATCCTGCTCAACGAGAACATCAGCTACGGATTCCGCCGCAACCTGCTCGGTCTGAAACTGCCCGGATTCGTGCTGAACGCCTTGATCGTCGCGATCTGCCTCGCGATCTTCTGGCGCCGATGGCCGGTCGATCTGTCGAACACATTCGACGCGAAGCTGCTCGCGGTCGTCGTGATTGCCGTGCTGCATGCGATCTATCTGGCGGTCTTCGTGACAGAAGCAGGCGTATTCGAAAGCGCGAGGACATATGCCCGGCAACTACTGCTCTGTACGCAGTCGCCGCACTTCAGCGGGGCGCCGAAGCCGCGTTCGACGGTGGCCCGCACGCCGGCTCGCCGCGGCGGGGCGAAGACCGAAGCAAAGATCCAAGAGCAATGACCGAATGATCCGGAACGTAGGACTGCTGTAGCCCATCGAAGGAGACGCAAGTGGCAGACGATCTGCTCAACGACACCAAGTCCTATCCGCGCATGGCACACTGGTTCGATCCGGTGCTACTGCTCCAGTTGCTGAACAACGTGGTCGTGTCGTCGATATTCGGGCAATACGCGGACAGACGATTGATGATCGCGGCGCTCGACACCGTTCCACCCGAGGAGCACACGAGGCGCGCGGAGGAATTCCGGTCGCGCCTGAAGACGGACGAGAATGGCGCTGTGTGGATCGACTGGGTCGCCGATCTCGGCGACGGATTCGACAGCACCTACGCGGTAGCGAGCCTGCTCGCGCGGAAGGAAGTGAAGGTCGGCGACATTGCTCTGCCGCGCGGCCAAGCGCTCGTCATGGGCGGCGATGAAGTCTACCCAAAGGCCACCCGGCAGGCCTACGCCAATCAGCTCCGGCAGCCCTATGCATGGGCCGCGCCGGATCCCGACAGAAGGGGCGACCAGGGTAGGCCTCTGCTGGCGATCCCCGGCAACCACGACTGGTACGACGGATTGGTGCTCTTCCTCGCGCTCTTCTGCAAGGAGAAGCCATGGCATGTCGGCGCATGGCGATCCTACCAGCGACGCAGCTACTTCGCCGTTCGCCTGACCGAGACCTGGTGGCTGTGGGCGACCGACATCCAGCTCGCCGACGACATGGACCAGCCGCAGGCGGACTACTTCAAGCATATCGCCGCAAGCATGCCGGAGAACTCCAGGATTATCCTGTGCAGCGCCGAGCCCGGCTGGCTGTACACGGACAGCAACCGCAAATCCTGGGAGATCATGGAGTACGCCGCCAGCATCGCGATGAACGCCGGACGCGGACACACCATTCCGGTGCTGCTGTCGGGTGACACGCATCACTACAGCCGCTACGTGGGCAAGGACAACCGCCAGTACGTCACATCTGGTGGAGGAGGAGCCTTCCTCCATCCGACGCACCAGCTCGAACAGGCGGTCTCGGTGAATTTCGTGAATCGCCGCGAGGAGCTGAAACTCGGTAGCATGCCGCACCCCAAAGATCCGAAGAAGACGACGGCCACGGCATACCCATCGTTCGCGACCAGCAAGGCGTTGGCGTTGCGGAACGTCTTCTTTGCCTTCAGCAACTGGGATTTCTCGCTGCTGATGGGCGGGATCTACTTCCTGTTCGCGGCGCTGATCTCGCTGCGAGACCGCCCCGACGTCTACGCGCTGATTGCCGCTGTCTTCGGCGCGTCGCTGATCGGCTACACGATCAAGCAGGAGGTCTCGACCAAGTTCAAGATCTGGTTCTCGGCGGCCGTGCACGCCGCGGCCCACGTTGCCGTCCTTATCTACGCCGCCCGATATGCGATCGCGTACAACAACCAGCATTTCACCTGGAGCGGCGAGTGGTGGGAGGTCTGGAAGTGGTTCGGCCTGCTCGCCGCCGAAATGGTACCGGTCGGCTTCCTGGTCGGCAGCACGCTGTTCGGATTGAACATGCTAATCACGTGCCTGCTGTTCCGGATGAACCGCAACGACGCCTTCAGTTCGCTCCGGATCGGCGCGTACAACAACTTCCTGCGTTTCAGACTCACCGAAGACGGTTTTGACATGTACGTCGTCGGCCTCGAGCACGTGCCCGGGCGGGACGACTGGATCGCCAACGCGAAACACGACAAGAACAAGCCCGATCCGGAGATTCCGGTTTTCGTCTCGAAAGCGGATCTCTCGCCTCATCTGATCGAGAAGGTATCGGTCAAACTTCAGAATTCACGATCATAGGAGATTCCCATCAATGCCACTTAGATGACATCGGCTGCGGCCCGCGCCACGTTCGTTATGGGTGCAGAAGCAGACATCGTCTAAGAGTCGCTGGAAGCCGGGAAATTGGCGCTCGTTCTCGTCGCGATCTTGCCTCGTCGATGCACGATCGATCGCTTCGATTTCAGAGCACGAGAATCGTCACCGCAGGAGTCGTCTTGAAGAAGAAAGCGCTGAAAGGGTTTCTCGTCCCGGATGGCAACGAGATCTTGCGGACAGACATTCCCGCCGTTGCCGAACTCATCGCGCGGACCGCGCGATGGGTACATCCCGAGACGTTTCGCGCCTTGCCCGTCTGGGCGCCGCATGCGGCTCGTGGGATGCCGCTGTTCGATGCCAGTTGGTCACGCCAATACACCAACACGAAAAAGGCTACGGGGATCAAATCAGACAAGTTCGAAGGCAACGTGGCGGCCGCGCATGCTTTGTTCGCCGCGCTGGATGTCGCTTCGCCGAGACCGAAGAACTGGGCAGTCTGTCATATCTGGGGGTACGACGATCCGGCATTTGCGCAGCACAGCGGCGTCGTCCAGGATCGGCGTTACTTCTCGTGCGTCGCCAACATGGTTTGGCTTCCGACATCGTTGAAGGGGTTCACCGATACTCTCCCGGAGATCAAGGCGATGCTGCGGACATGTGCCTTCCATCTATACGGTTGGGCGTGCGAGCATCCTTCCGTTGCTGAGCAGGCCGCCGAAGTCCGGTCCGGACGGATACCGCCCGACTATCCGGCCGAGTGGCCCGACGGAAAAAGCCCGGGACAACTGCCTCCCGGGACCGCGCCGTTTACGGAAAGAGTTCAGCTTGCGATTGCCAAGAGAAAGGCAAAGATCACATCAGATCTCAAAAACGCCGCCTACATCCACTATCCTAAATCCGAGGTCGAGAGGGTTCTGAAGTTCTGGAACGTCGACCTGGGCTAGACGTGGCGGTAGCCGCAGGCTCGAGCCGGACACGTCGTCGATTGTTCGCCGCGCACTCACTCATACAGTTGGTTGTACCGCGAGAAGATATCGCCACCGCGCGCGTTAGATAGGGGTGAGGTGGCGACGGGGGGACGGATGGTCGGACAGTCAAAGGGAGAAAATATTTCTAAACGGATACAGCGCTAAGCCGAACCCGCAGTAGCCGACTTGCGCCCAATATTGGAGCAAGAAACAGATACAAAATGGTACGAAACGAAAGTGTAAATCAGCGCCGAAGCATGACCCCTCCAACGTCGTGTGGATCAGAGGCTTAGCGTGCCGATCGGCGTCGGCACCCCACGCCGATTAACAGCCAAGAGCGCGCCGGAGCCAGAGGAACATGAGAAAGTTGGAGGGTTCGCTCAGGGTGTCGGTCGACTTCCTTGGCGACGATTCGAGAGGATCGCCGAGACCCTGAAGGGGCGGACGCGAAGTCCGTTCGGACGAAGTGAGCCGAGCATCGTCATGGCAGACTGTCCCAAGCCGCTCTTCCAAGCGCAGTCTCTCTGCCCTTGCTGTGAGCGTGGGTTTGCGATCAGCGCAGGGTCGACACGAGCACAGTCCAGTGGTACAAGCATCAAACTGGACGTAGAGGTAAGTGGCTGTTTTTGCTACAGTTTGACGGATCGAGCCCCAATCCTTTCCTGGGCACCACGCTTCGCTCTTCGAGCTTCGCGTGGCGCCGCCGAGCTAAGGCTCGGTTTTGATTTTTCCCCGACATCGCTGTAGCTCCGAAGTCGCCGGACCACGCATCCCGTCGGTCGCAGACACGCTTCGCCGCGCATCGGCGGCTTTCGCCGTGAGCTCCGGTTCGGCCATGCCAACACCTCGTGTCATTCTCGATCTCGCCGCAGCGACGGTCAGATCCCCTCCCCCTTGCGGGGAGGGGTTGGGGGTGGGGGTCCGCACGCTCCGCTGCAAATGAGGCGCACGTCGCTTCTCTTGCTTCAGAGAGGTGGTGCCTGTCGCTTGCTTCATCGCCCGGAGACCCCCACCCCCGACCCCTCCCCGCAAGGGGGAGGGGAGTGGACCGAGACCTTGGTGAGACTTTGATCCGATCGCGTAACGAAGAAAGGCAAGGCGCCTCCTGCACGAAGATGCATCTCGTGTATCAGTCATCCTCATCGTCTCGGATCTCGTGCGCTGATCGGAAATCAGTCTGGACGAGCCTCCTCATCCTCGCGACGCATCCGCGCCCGAGTCATGCTGATCGTCTCGCCCTCCAAATCATGAGGGCGCAGGGAAGGCCGGGTGCCGACCGCACCCATGGCCCGCCAGCGGAAGAAAATGCTGGCGGCAGGAACCACAGGTACGCGCCGGATCATCCGGCCCTCCCTGCGCAACGGTTTTAACGGCTGCTTCGCGTTCTCCCTGGTGCGCCGGGCTTGTTGGCCACCATCACGAGCGCGACACGCCAGGGCATCGCCACCCGCTTGATATCAGCGTCGGGATATCAGGACCGCGCGACTTGACCGTGCGTGCATCGCCGTTCGTCCGCGCGATTAGCTCACGCTGCGTCGACACACGCCCATCGCATCCCACTGCCAACGTCTCGTGACGGTCGCGACACGCCCCTCATGCGGCAGCAGGGACGCGCGGAAATGTGCAGCTGATTTGCCCGACGGTGCAAGCCCGAATGCTGCGACAGACTGGCACGACGGGCAATGAGTGCATGGCGGTCATACTGATAGCTCCGGCGTCCTTGCGAGCGAAGCAATCCCAGGGCTCGGGCGTCGCCCCTGATTGCTTCGTCGCTTCGCTCCTCGCAATCACGGTGGCTGTGGCTGATTTCAAGCGCGGCGACCGGACTGTGTTCGCGCTCGAATTCGTCGGTCCAGGGGCTGGCCAACAAAGTCCGATGTCCAGGTCACTCCGTGCGTGACGCCGCGATCACGCGCGCCAGCACCGGCCAATACAGATCGCCATATCCCGCCTCGATGGCCTCTCCCAATCGTCTGTCGGCGAGATCCGCGCCCGGCAGATCGATCTGCACGGACCTGGCGAGATCGAGGGCATAGCCGATGTCCTTGCGGGCATATTCGGTCGAGAACGCCCGCTCCGGGTATGTGTCGGACAGCATCGCCTTCATGCCGTGGTTGCGCAGCGCGAAGCTGTCGGCAGAGCCTTTGGCGAGGGTCTCGAACAGCAGCTTGGGATCGAGGCCCGCACGCCTGGCGGTCTCCAGCGCCTCGCCGAGCGCCACCACGGTCTGCATCAGCACCATGTTGTTGAGCATCTTCACGACCTGGCCTGCGCCGACGCCGCCGCAATGGGTGATGTCGGTCGCAAACGTCGCGATCAGCGGCCGCAGCCTTTCGAACGTGGCGGCGTCGGCTCCTACCATCACGCTCAGCGTGCCGTCTTCGGCCGCCTGCCGGGTGCGGGCGATCGGCGCATCGGCGAAGGCGGCGCCCCTGGCCGCGAAACGCGAGGCCAACTCCCGGCTGGCCTGCACCGGCGAGGTGCCGAGGTCCACGATGGTGTGACGCGCCTCGACGTGACGGAGCAGGCCGTCGTCGCCGTCGCATACGGCCTGGACGTGCTTGCCGCTCGGCAGCGCCATGAAGATCAATTCGGCCTCCCGCGCCAGCTCCGCGAGCGATGTGGCCCTGATGACGCCGACCGCGGCGAGTCGCTGCAGCGGCGCATCCAGGCGATCGAAGCCGAGCACCGTGGCGCCGGACTTGAGAGCCAGATTGCGGCACATCGGCTCGCCCATGACGCCCAGACCGATGAATCCGATTGCGCCCATTGCAAGCTCCTCTTCATTGGGCCCTGCCATCTCGACGATGGTCGCCAGCGCTGCCGGTTGGCGTAGGCACGCTCGGAATTGTTGTCTGAATCTACGCCGGTGTCGACCGAGCAAACGATTCGCCGCTCATGTCGGCGATGCAGAAGTGGATCGAGAGCAGGGCGCTGCGCGCAGGACCATGACCCGGACCGACGCGGGTCGCAAACCCATGAACCTGACGCGATCAGGGCGACGGCCGACTACTCGGTCTCCGCCTCGCCGCTGACACCCAGCCGGCGCAGCATCACCGTCAGCGCGATTGCCGGCAGCATGATCCACAGCGTGAAATCATCCGGCTGGCGCAGCGCGCCCAGCGTGGCGTGACGGGCGAGGAAGCGTCCGAGCGCCGTGCGGCGCGAGGTCACGCTGCGCAGCACCAGCGGGACGCCAAAGACGAAGGCCAGGATGACGAACGTCATCGCCAGCGGCCATCCGCCGGGAAACCGGTCGACGCCGCGGGCCGCGAAGCCCACCAGCAGCAGCAAGCCGACCAGCGTCACCACGCCGCCGCACAAACCGGAGGCGACACGGATGAGCAGGTCGTCCTGCATCAGCTCGCGGTCGACCTGTTCCAGCAACGGCTTCATGGCCTGCCTCTATGCGCGCGGTCGCGGCGAACGGCGATCGTCACCCGGATTCGTGTCGGGAGCTCGGCGTAGGTTCGACGCTGCGATCGCTGTCCGGTCCGCGGCCACGGCGCCGAGCCTTCCGGTCTCTAATTGTCGAAGGTAGCATTCTCCCGCCCGGGGCGCCGGCGCGCTCTTCGCTAGCCGATCCTATTGTCTCGTTCGTTGTCACAGACACGTCCTATGCTGTTCACCCCGTTCGTCACCGGGCCTTGGTGGACCTGCAGGCAGCCAAGCGCATCGAAGTCTCATAGGACGGGCTCGGCAGAGTGGAGTCCGAGATTGTGATGGGGATGTAGTTCGACCTCGCGGCGACCGTCGCAAGTTCGGACTCGTCTCCTGCGTGAAGTGAGCGGCAGCGAAGTCTGGGCAGGCTGCACTGCATTGGAAGGCATGTTGGCAAACCCACCGTCATTGCGAGCGCAGCGAAGCAATCCAGAGCTCTGCGCGTGACTCTGGATTGCTTCGTCGCTTCGCTCCTCGCAATGACGGTGGAGACACTTCGCGAGACATCAAAAGGATTCCCAATCGAGGTTGCGGTCACGATGAGCAGGTGCGGTCGGCCGGCCAAGGCCGGCGAGCGCGCTGCGCCTATCCCTTGTACCCCATCAAGAGCCGCGGCAGCCACAGCGAGAACGCCGGGACGTAGGTCACGAACATCAGGGCGGCGATCAGCGCGGCGTAGAACGGCAGGATGGTGCGCATGACGGCGCCGACCGAGATGCCGCCGATGGCGCAGCCGACGAACTGGGTGGTGCCGACCGGCGGGGTGTTGAGGCCGAGCGCGCAGTTGATCAGCATCAGCATGCCGAACTGCACCGGATCCATGCCGGCCTTCATCGCGATCGGCAGGAAGATCGGGGTGCAGATCAGGATGGTGGCCGCCATGTCCATGAAGGTGCCGAGCAGGAACAGGATGACGTTGATCAAGAGGAAGATCATCCAGGGCTGCGTCGAGACCTTGCTCATCAGGTCGCCGGCGAAATCGGCTACCTCGTAGAGTCCCATCAGGTACTGGAACATGGTGGAGACGCCGATCAGCAGCAGCACGACGCCGGTGGTCTTCACCGCCTTGGCGGCGGCGCGCAGGAAGTTGGCCAGGGTCATCGTGCGGTAGATGAAGAACGTCAGCAGGATCGTGTAGGTCACCGCGACGGCCGCGGACTCCGTGGCGGTGAAGACGCCGGACAGGATGCCAGTCAGGATGATGCCGACGATCAGAAGGCCGGGCAGCGCCGCCGCGAACGAGCGGAAAACTTCGGGCCAGCCTGGAAACTTGCCGGCGGGATAGCCGCGCTTCACGGCGACCGCGTAGGCGGCGACCAGCATGCAGACCATCAGCACCAGCGCCGGCAGGAGACCGGCGGCAATCAGGGCGCCGATCGACACCTTGCCGCCGGCGGCGAGCGCATAGATGATCATGTTGTGACTGGTCGGCATCAGCGCGCCGACCAGCGAGGCGTGGGTGGTGACGTTGACGGCGTAGTCGGTGTCGAACCCCTCCTTCTTCATCATCGGGATCATCACCGCGCCCATCGCCGAGACGTCGGCGACGGGAGAGCCGGAGACGCCGCCGAACAAGGTGCAGGCGACGACATTGGACATGCCGAGTCCGCCGCGGATGTGGCCGACAAGGCTCTTGGCGAGCTTCACGATCTTGTCGGCGACGCCGCCATGCAGCATCAGCTCGCCGCTGAAGACGAAGAACGGGATGGCGAGGAACGAGAAGATGTTCATCCCCGACATCATCTGTTGGAAGATGACGGCGACCGGCAGGCCTTCATACAGAATGGTGCAGATCGCGGAGAGGCCGATGGCGAAGGCGACGGGAACGCCGAGGATGAGAAAGCCGAAGAACGTGACGCCGAGAATGATCAGTTCCATGACGGGATGACCTCTTCACCGCGCAGGAGAGCAATGATGTGCTCGATCGAGAAGGAGACGATCAGGAGCCCGGAGACGACCAGCGGGACGTAGCGGACGAGCTCGGGCAGGCCGAGATTGGCGATCTTCACGGTGCCGACGGAGGCGCCGAGGATCCAGCCGTTGTAGGCCATGGCGATGCCGAACAGGGCGACCAGCACGTGAATCACGATCTCGATCTTCTCGCGCGTCGAGTCCGGCAGCATCACGAGGAGACTATCCATGCCGATATGTCCGGCGTCGCGGACGCCGACGGCGCCGCCGATCAAGGTGACATAGAGGATCAGGACCAACGCCAGGTTCTCGGTCCAGGTCGGGCTGGAGTTGAGCACGTAGCGGCCGAACACCTGGTAGAACACGATGGTGACGATGACGAGCAGGCCGGCGACGGACAGATACATGCCCAGCCGCGCGATGACGGCGTTGATCCGCGTCAGCGGGCCGCGTGACGGGCGTCCCTCCCCATGCTCGTGGTCGCCGACATGTGGGTCTGTCATTCCCGTCCCTCCCCTGGCCTTCCTCCGGCGCCGCCTGATGGCGGCGCCGGACCGTATGATTGTTGTTCTTGGTAGATGTCTTTGAAGTCGCGATTGTTACGTCGCCACTCTTACTTGGTATCCTGGATGCGCTTGACGAGACTCGAGAGCTTCTCGTCGCCGGCGAACTTCTGGTAGACCGGCTTCATCGCGTCGACGAATTCCTGCTTGTTGGCGATCGTCACGACCTGGACGCCGGCGGCCTCGACGGCCTTGCGGGAGGTCTGCTCGCGCTCGTCCCAAAGCTTGCGCATGACCGGCACCGACTCCTTGGCCGCCTTGCGGATCATCGCCTGATCCTCCTTGCTCAGGGTGTCCCAGACCTTCTTGGACATCACGAGGACTTCGGGCGCCAGCGAGTGCTCGGTGACGTTGTAGAACTTGGCGGCCTCGAAATGGCGCGAGGATTCGTAGGACGGCCAGTTGTTCTCGGCGGCGTCGACGAGGCCGGTCTTGAGCGCGGTGTAGACCTCGCCATAGGGCATCGGCGTCGGGTTGGCGCCGAGGCTCTGGATCATGCCGACCCAGAGGTCGGACTGCTGGACGCGGATCTTCAGGCCCTTGAGGTCGGCGAGCGACTTGACCGGCGCCTTGACCGTGTAGATCGAGCGCGCGCCGCTGTCATAATAGGCGAGGCCGATCAGGCCGGCGGGCTCCATGGCGGCCAGGATCTCGTCGCCGATCGGCCCGTCCAGCACGGTGCGCATGTGCTGGGTATCGCGGAACACGAAGGGCAGGCACAGCGCGACGGTTTCGGGCACGAAGTTGTTGAGCGGCGAGGAGTTGATCCGCATCATGTCGAGCGCGCCGATCTTGAGCTGCTCGATCGTGTCCTTCTCGGAGCCCAGCGCCCCGTTCGGAAACACCTTGACGCCGAGCTTGCCGCCGCTCGCCGCCGCGAGCTGCTTGCCCATGAACTTGACGGCTTCGACGGTCGGATAATCGGCGGGGTGCACGTCGGCGGAGCGGAAATCGCGCGCGGTCGCCAAGGGCGACGAGACCGCCAGCACAGCGGCCGCAATGATACCTGTAAGTGCCTTCATCCTGGCTTCCTCCTCATGTGATTATGTCGTTGTCGGCAGATGCTGCGGCCGCCTTGGGTCGCTGCACTTCAGATGCGAAGTCATGCGACAATATCACGCGTACGGCCAGGGGCATTTTCTGTCCAAGCCAAAGGCGGCATCGATCAATGCAAGAGTTGCATCGATCGACGGGGTGCGATCTGGCGCGATGCAACCGGCGGGTCGACCGCCTCATGAGGAGGGCGTCGCCTCGACCGGCCGCGTGGCACCTGCCGGCGCCAGCTCGGATGCGATCACCTGGCCCCGTCCGGCCCTTGCGCCGGGACGGCGGGGCTGGCATTCCCACGGCTGATCTCCGGACCGGCCCGGCGCGTTTGCCGGTTGGTTACCAGCGCCGGGCTAGAGCCGGTTCCCGAGCGCTTCCCGCGGCGTTGCTCCGGCCCGTCGCGTCCGATTTCGATTCGACCGAGGTTTTGACAGCCATGACCGTACGCCTGCACCGCGGCGACCTGCCCGATCTTTCCCGCTACACCTCGTCGGTCGCGATCGACACCGAGACGATGGGGCTCAATCCGCACCGCGACCGGCTGTGCGTGGTGCAGCTGTCGCCCGGCGACGGCTCGGCCGATGTGGTGCAGATCCCCAAGGGGCACACCGACGCGCCGAACCTGAAGGCGCTGCTCGGCAACCCGGACATCACCAAGATCTTCCACTTCGCGCGCTTCGACGTCGCGGCGCTGTTTCATGCCTTCGGGGTGATGCCGCAGCCGGTGTACTGCACCAAGATCGCCTCGCGGCTGGCGCGCACCTACACCGACCGCCACGGCCTCAAGGATCTCGTGCGCGAGCTGCTCAATGTCGATCTCTCCAAGCAGCAGCAGTCGAGCGATTGGGGCGCCGAGCAGCTCAGCGAGCCGCAGCTCGCTTATGCCGCCTCCGACGTGCTGCACCTGCATGCGCTGCGCGAGAAGCTCGACGTGATGCTCGCGCGCGAAGGGCGGCTGGCGCTGGCGCAGGCCTGCTTCGCGTTCCTGCCCCACCGGGCCACCCTCGATCTGGGCGGATTCGAGGCCGAGGACATCTTCGCGCATTCCTGACGGGGGCGAATCGCAGACGTGTTCACGATCATTAATGTCTCGTAATGATCGCGAGGCCCTTGCGTCGCGATTTCGCGCCAGTTCCAGGCTGCAATGGTGGGGCCCCCCATGGTAGGATGGGCGCTGTTTCGCGCGCATCCCGTGTCCGTCGGAGCCCTGGTGAACTCGGTCCACAACCCCGCCTATGATCCCACCCTGCAGGCGCGCTTTGCGGTCGCGGCGCGCCACAGCCGTTTCGTGCGCGTGCTGCGGGTCGCGGTGCCGGCGGCGGTCGGACTGGCGATGGCGGTCGTGATCGGCATCGCGCTGTTCAATCCGTTCCACATGGAGATCAACACCCCCAATCTCACCGGCAACCTCGTCATATCCGGCCGCAAGATCACGATGGAGACGCCGCATCTGACCGGCTTCACGCCGGACCAGCGGCCCTATGATCTCGTCGCCCGGAGCGCGGTGCAGGACCTCACCGATCCCGATCACGTCGAGCTCAACATCCTCCGCGCCAAGGTGCTGATGGAGGATCAGTCGACGGTGACGTTGAAGGCCAATACCGGCGTGTTCGACACCAAGCAGCAGCAGCTCGAGCTGAAGAAGGACATCCTGCTGACGACGTCGACGGGCTACGAGGCGCGGCTGAGCCGGGCCTCGGTCGACATGGCCAAGGGCACCGTGAGCTCGGACGAGCGCGTCGACGTCAAGCTCACCAACGGGACGCTGTCCGCCGACCGCCTGCGCATCACCGACAATGGCGAGGTCATCCGCTTCGAGGGCAACGTGATGATGAACCTCGACAACATCAATGCCGCTCCGGCCACGACCGCGAGCGCCGATCCCGGCCGTCCGGCCCGCAACGTGAAGTGAGCTCATGACGACGTATCGTTTGATTGCCGCGGTCCGGCGCGGCGCCTCGTTCGGTGCGCTGGCGCTGATCGCTTTCGCCGATCCGCTGCAGGCGCAGAGCGCGACCACCGGGGTGCCGAACGCGCTGCAGGGATTTTCGCAGAACCGCGACCAGCCGATCCAGATCGAGGCCGCTGCGCTCGAGATGCGCGACAAGAAGAAGGAGGCGACCTTCACCGGCAACGTCAAGGTCGTGCAGGGCGATACCACCATGACCTCGAAGTCGCTGGTGGTGTTCTACGACGGCGGCGCCCAGCCGGGCGGCGCCAAGTCGAGCAAGGCCACGCCGGCGGCGACGCCTGGGCCGGACGGCAGCTCGGCGATTCGCCGGTTGGAGGCGCGCGGCGACGTCAAGGTGACCCAGAAGGACCAGGTCGTGACCGGCGAGACCGCGGTCTACGACACCAAGACCAACATGATCTCGATGCAGGGCGGCGTGGTGCTGACCCAGTGCAAGAACGTGATGCGTGGCGACCGCCTGACGGTGGACATGACCACCGGCGTGTCGCGCGTCGAATCCGACAGCGGGCGCGGCGTGCAGGTGCTGCTGCCGCAGGCCGGCGCAGGCGCGGGCGGCGGCTGCGGTCCGTCGACCGCCTCGGCTCCGGGCAGCGCTGCGCCGCTGCAGCTCGGTCCAGGCAAATCGAAGTGACTTCAATTATTTAGCAAAACGCCGGCGGCCCAGTTGAACCGCGCCGCTGCTGCCTCTATCTAGCGGGCGGGCGGTTCTGTCGCAGGACCGATGTAACGGGAGGCCGTGGAGCCCGTTGCATGGCTGCGAAAGAGTGATGCCGGACACGATTGCGATCTTGCGATCGGTCGCCTGCGTGGCGACCGCGACTTCGCCGTCAGACGACAAACTCCGAAGCGCGGCCTGCCGCGCTTTGGCCGGCCTCGCGCTCCCTGTGATCCGCGAGAGAGGTGAGATGCGTTCGCTCGCGGTGAGCGGGCGAGCCAGCGCTGCGGTCGGTGACGGGCAGCCTCGAAGGGCGTAAGCGAAGCGGGGATGGTGGATCTACTCGGCATGTTTCGTGGGCGTCCCGCCAAGCGCGGCCAGCGAGGCTCCTCGCGCCGGCGCGACGACATCACGGCCATGGACGATCCGTTCGGCAATTCCTACAGCGATGATCCGCTCGCCGCGCTCGCCGACTCCGTGCGCGATGAAACGGTGCCACGCATCAATCCGCGCTCGCCGCAGAACACCGAGCAGATCCAGCGCAAGCGGCCGGCCTCACAGCCGGGACCGGCCAAGCCGCGCAACAATGGCGCAGGCGGTGGCCCGCAATTGCTGCGCCGGCCGGGCTTCCTTGCCGTGCATTCGATCGAGAAGAGCTTTGGCAGCCGCCAGGTCGTGCGTGGCGTCTCGATCTATGTCCGCCGTGGCGAGGCCGTCGGCCTGCTCGGGCCGAACGGCGCCGGCAAGACCACCGTGTTCTACATGATCACCGGCCTGATCAAGGCCGATCGCGGCGCCATCGAGCTCGACGGCCATGACGTGACGCGGCTGCCGATGTATCAGCGCGCGCGGCTCGGCATCGGCTACCTGCCGCAGGAGGCCTCGATCTTCCGCGGCCTCACCGTCGAGCAGAACATCCGCGCCGTGCTCGAGGTGGTCGAGCCGTCGCGCAAGAAGCGCGAGCGCGAGCTCGACGCGCTGCTGGAAGAGTTCACCATCACGCGGCTGCGCAAGTCGCCGTCGATCGCGCTGTCCGGCGGCGAGCGTCGCCGCGTCGAGATCGCGCGCGCGCTGGCGACGCGCCCGAACTACATGCTGCTCGACGAGCCGTTCGCCGGCATCGATCCGATCGCGGTCGGCGACATCCAGCAGCTGGTGCGCCATCTCACCAACCGCGGCATCGGCGTGCTCATCACCGACCATAACGTCCGCGAGACGCTCGGCCTCACCGATCGTGCCTACATCGTCTATGCGGGGCAGATTCTCACCGAAGGCAGCCCGGAGGAGATCGTCGCCGATCCCGACGTGCGCCGGCTGTATCTCGGTGAGGAATTCCGGCTGTAGGGTTGCCGACGCGCTGTTTGTCCGCTTTGTCGGACACAGGACGGGTCGCGGAAACGCTGCGAATACCGCTGTTTCCAACTGCTTTGCGAGGGCCGGTAACCTCGTCTTCCGCGCGCGCCATACTCCCTTTTTCTTATTCGTCAAGCCGTGTACATCGCGCGCAGATTAGGATAAGCAAGAATTGGACCAGTAAGGGAATGTTCTTGCTCCCATGGCGTTGACGCAGAGATTAGAATTCCGCCAGTCGCAGTCGCTGGTGATGACGCCGCAGCTGATGCAGGCGATCAAGCTGCTGCAACTGTCCAATCTCGACCTCTCCACGTTTGTCGAAGAGGAGCTGGAGCGCAACCCGCTGCTGGAGCGCGCGAGCGACGGTCCGGAAGCGCCGGTCGCCGGCGAGCAGCAGATGTCCGAGCGGGCCGAGTTCTCGGAAGGTGGCGAGGCCGGCGGCGACGATTTCGGCGAGGGCGCGAGCGGCGGCGAGAGCTTCGAGGGCGCCCAGGACGACTGGATGAGCCGCGATCTCGGCACCCGTACGGAGATCGAACAGACGCTCGATTCCGGGCTTGAGAATGTGTTCTCCGAAGAGCCCGCCGAAGCGGCCGCGCGGACCGCGCAGGACGCCGCGCCGACCACCTACACCGAATGGGGCGGTGGCGCCTCCGGTGATGAGGACTACAATCTCGAAGCCTTCGTCGCGGCCGAGACCACGCTGTCGGATCATCTCGCCGAGCAGGCGGCGGTGGCCTTCACCGCGCCGGCCGACCGCATGATCGGCCAGTACCTGATCGATCTCGTCGACGAGGCCGGCTATCTGCCCGCCGATCTCGGCCAGGCCGCCGACCGGCTCGGCGCCGAGCAGGCCGACGTCGATGCCGTGCTCGGCGTGCTGCAGACGTTCGATCCGCCCGGCATCTGCGCCCGCAATTTGAGCGAATGTCTCGCGATCCAGCTGCGTGAGCTCGACCGCTACGATCCGGCGATGCAGGCGCTCGTCGAGCACCTCGATCTCCTGGCCAAGCGCGACTTCGTCGCCCTTCGCAAGCTGTGCGGCGTCGACGACGAGGACCTCGTCGACATGATCGGCGAGATCCGCAGGCTTGATCCGAAGCCGGGGCTGAAGTTCGGCACCACGCGCACACAGACCATGGTGCCCGACGTCTACGTCCGCCCGGGTCCCGACGGCGGCTGGCTGGTCGAGCTCAACAGCGACACGCTGCCGCGCGTCCTGGTGAACCAGCACTATTACTCCGAGCTGTCGAAGACGATCCGCAAGGACGGCGACAAGTCCTACTTCACCGACTGCCTGCAGAACGCGACGTGGCTGGTGCGTGCGCTCGATCAGCGCGCCCGCACGATCCTGAAGGTCGCGACCGAAATCGTGCGCCAGCAGGACGGCTTCTTCACCCACGGCGTCGCGCATCTGCGGCCGCTCAACTTGAAGGCCGTTGCGGATGCGATCCAGATGCATGAATCGACGGTTTCGCGCGTCACCGCCAACAAATACATGGCGACCAATCGCGGCACGTTCGAGCTGAAATATTTCTTCACCGCCTCGATCGCATCGGCCGATGGCGGCGAGGCGCACTCGGCGGAAGCCGTGCGCCATCACATCAAGCAGCTGATCGATGCGGAAGATCCCTCCGCAATTCTCTCCGACGACACCATCGTCGAGAAGCTGCGGACCGCCGGCATCGACATCGCCCGCCGCACGGTCGCGAAATACCGGGAGGCGATGCGGATCCCGTCCTCGGTGCAGCGCCGCCGCGACAAGCAGAGCATGCTGGCGCATGCCCTGTCGGCCCCCGCCAGCGCCGACCGCACCCGGGATGCCGCGTCAGTTTGACCGCTGCGCAAGATTGCGCCTTAACCAAATAGGCTTAGTGTCACACTTGGTTCACATGAATCGAGGCGACACATGACCCTGCGGATTTCCGGAAAGAGCATCAGCGTCAGCGAAGCGCTGCGTGGGCGCGTCAGCGAGCGCACCGACGAAGTCTTGCGAAAATACTTCGACGGCAACTATTCCGGCCATGTCACGCTCTCCAAGGACGGTTTCGGGTTCAAGACCGATTGCGCCCTGCACCTCGATTCCGGCATCACGCTCGAGGCCGAATCGAATGCGCCGGACGCCTATGCCAGCGCCGACCAGGCGCTCCTGATGATCGAGAAGCGCCTGCGCCGCTACAAGAGCCGGCTGAAGGACCGTTCGGGGCGCAAATCCCATGCGGCCAATGCGGCGCTCGCCAATCTCGACGGCGCGGTGCTGGATGCGCCGAGCTATGTGATCGAGGCGCCGGCCGAGGGCGACGAGGAGATCACTGGCTACAGTCCGGTGATCATTGCCGAGAACACCACGGCGCTGAAGCGGCTGTCGGTGTCGGAAGCGGTCATGGAGCTCGATCTTTCGGGGGCGCCCTGCATGGTGTTTCAGCACGGCTCCAGCGGCCGGGTGAACATCATCTACCGCCGCGCCGACGGCAATATCGGCTGGGTCGATCCGCCGGCGGTGACACCGTAGTCGCGCGGATGCGTTCCAGGGATCTCCTGGCGGCGCGAAAACCGGTTCCCGATCAGGCGGTTGGCGGACGGGTTGCGACGTCACGCCACGGCAATGAAGGGATGCGACCAAGCGGTTGGGGCGCTGGCGCCTTCAGGCCGCCACGCTCCGGCGATCTTTAAGGATAGGCTGCGGGAACACGCTTGCGGGTGTTGGCACGGCCGTTGCGTTGGGGTAGAAGCCCCACCCATCGGACACGGGTTAAGCCCGCCTGCCGCCTCAGCTTCTTGACGCCGGTCTGTCCCGACCTATTTCGCACCCTGACGGTTCAATCACCTCGGAACGCCCTATGCCGATTACCGATCTGGTCGCACCCGAGGCGATCGTGCCGGCTTTGAAGGTCATCAGTAAGAAGCAGGCGCTGCAGGAGCTTGCCGCCCGCGCGGCTGCGCTGACCGGGCAGAACGAGCGCAACATCTTCGAAGTGCTGCTGCAGCGGGAGAAGCTCGGAACCACGGCCGTCGGGTATGGCGTGGCGATTCCCCACGGCAAGCTGCCGAAGCTGGAGAAGCTGTTCGGCCTGTTCGCCCGGCTGGAGCGGCCGATCGATTTCGAGGCCATGGACGGCCAGCCGGTCGATCTGGTGTTCCTGCTGCTGGCGCCGGAAGGCGCCGGTGCCGACCATCTGAAGGCCTTGGCGCGGATCGCCCGGCTGCTCCGCGACCAGGATGTCGCCAAGAAGCTCCGTGCCTCGCGCGACGCCCAGGCGATCTATTCGGTGCTGGCGCTGCCGCCCGCCTCCGCGGCCTGACGTCGTATCGCGCCGCCGCCCTGCAAGGACCGGGAAAGCCTGCTGGCGAGCTTCCGCGCCGCACTGAACCCGCTCGTCCGCGCGGGTGGGTGCAACGGCGTCGGCTCGTAGCCGAACTCGACGACGAGCTCCTGGAAGGCCTCGCTGCGGAGCAGGTCGAAATGATGCGGCATCATTCGCTCCTTGTAGATGCCGACCTTCCGGCCCCGTCCCGACGACGTCAGACCGCGGCCGAGCACATCGAGCTCCGCGGCCGTCTTCCGCGGCAGCCCCAGGTAGTCACAGATGCCGTGAAGGACGGGAAACGACGACCGCGCCACATCGTCGGCCGCGAGCTCTGCATAGAGCTCTTCGAACCTCACGGTCAGGCAGGCCGGCGAGTCCAGCCAGCTCATGAAGTTCTTGATGCCGGACCGGGGCAAAGAGAGGAGGGTCGACGTGATTCGGGAGGCGTCGTCGGGGTGAGCAGCCGATCCGGCCGCCCGCAGATAGGCGTTCCACTTCCGCATCTTCGGGTAGGCCGCCGAATGGTAGACGAAGTCGACCCAGCTCACGACGATGTCGCGGGGGTCGCGGACGATGAACAGCATCTTGTGGTCCGGTCTGCCCAGCAGATATTGCTCGAGATACGGACAGTACTCGGTGTGCGAGGCGCAGGAGTAGCCGGAGCTCAGGGCCGACGCCCAGAGCGGCGCCGGGAGCGCGCGTCCGTAGTCGAGCGAGCCGTCGGGATTCAGCCTGCTGATCGATGACGTGTAGGTGTGATAGCCGACATCGACGTGACCACCCAGCGCTCTGACGAGTTCGACCAGCAGGTACGTTCCTGCTTTCGGCACGCTGTTGCAGATGACGTAGTAAGGGCTCGGTCCCGGCGGAGGACTGTCCACAAAGACGTGCCGGTTGGGGAGGGTCCCGCGTGCAAGCTCTCGATAGACGCCGCCTGCATCAAGCCGTGATCCATGCATTTGCCATCCCTACACATGCTCGTCACACATCGGACTAGCGCGTGCCGCAACGGGGACAACTTAAGGATTGGACACCTTCGCCTTAAACCCGGTTGGATTGTATCTGGTTGTCAAATCGACCGTTCCAGACATCGATGGAAACAAATTTCTCAAAGGCGCTTTCAGCAGCCGCGTCGTCTGACGCCGGCTATCGCAACGATCTCGCCATGTAGCGCACCATCTTGGCGCCGCCATGGATGCCGGCCGTCGCCAACGGCGCGAAGCCGAGCGCAGCATGAAACGCGTCCGACTGCGGATTGGGCGGATCCAGATTGACCTCGCAGACGATGTGGTCGTGGCCCGCCGCGGTCGCCTCCCGAATCAGCTCCTCATAGAGCTGCCGCGCCAGGCCCCGGCCGCGGGCGGCCGGCGCCACCACGATGCGGTCGACATAGACGAACCGATCGTAGCGCGCCCGGAACCAGCGGTGATTCGGATTGTCATAGGCGGCGGCGTGATCCAGCGCGATCACCAGCGCGTCGGCCCAACCAACGCGCCGGGCGCGCCAGGCTCGATCGGCCAGCTGCTCCAGCGCATCGGGCGAGAGCCAGGACAGCTCCGAGGCATGCGCATTGTTGAGCGCGAGCAGTGCGTCCGCGAGCGCACGATCTGCGCTCAGCTCTGCGGCGCTCAGGGGTGTTGTCGGCAACGTCATGTGCGGCGCTCGCTCCGGGCAGAAAAAAGGGCCGCCCCCGTTTCCGGGGACCGCCCTCGTGTCAGTGCGTGAGCCACATGGATCTCGTGAGCATCAAGTCTCACGAGACGCGGTTGCCGCAGGCGCTGCGGCGCGGCCTTTGCGTCAGTGCACGCTCACGGCCTGGAGTTCGTGGCTCCAAGCATTCGCAATCGCGGCTTCGCGGCTGTCGGTGAGCATGATCGGCGTGCCGTCAGCGGCATGCAAGGCGAACAGCTTCAGTCCCGGCGCGATGTGCGGTGCCTGCGGAAACAGTCCCGGTACGTCCTCGGAGCGGATCTGCTTCACATAAGCAATGTGGCCCTCGCCCAAGGTAGCCAGCGACTCCAGGGAGACGGGGGATTCCGACGCAACATTACCTTCAGTCATGGTCTCGACTCCTTCTGAGACTCAAGCGGTCGAGTCCGCTACTCGTTCCATCAAACCATTATTCGTGTTCATTGATCGCTATTGTCTTAACGATCCGCTCAGGCTCCGGCCTGGCCAGATCGACCGACAACAACCCGTTCTTCAGGTCCGCACCGAGCACATGCATTCCCTCCGCCAGCACGAAGGTGCGCTGGAAGTGGCGCGCGGCAATGCCGCGATGAATGTATTGCCTGGTCTTGTCGTCCTGCTGCCGGCCGCGGATGACCAGCTGGTTTTCCTCAATGGTGACATCGAGTTGGTCGCGGGTGAAACCCGCCACCGCCAGCGTGATCCGCAGACGCTCGGGCTGGCCATTGGTGCGTTCGAACCGCTCGATATTGTACGGCGGATACCCGTCGGCACCTTTGACGACGCGGTCGAGCACGCGCTCGATCTCGTCGAAGCCCAGCAGAAACGGACTGGAGAGCGAAGGAACACGAGACATGGTTTACAAAGTCCTCTCGAAGCGACTTTGATGTATCAGGGCCCTGTCGGCACCCCTTGAGCAGCAATATGGGCACGATCCGGGGTGCGTTCAAGCACCCCGAATGCGCCGGAACGGTCAGCCTGTGGAAGGGCTTAAGCCGATAGCCGCTGCCGGCCGTCGGCCGAGAACAGGTGCAGCTTGGCCCGCGGCGCCACGGCGCGAATCCGCGCGCCGATCTCCGGCGCGGCCGTGCCCGGCAGCCGCACGATGATGTCGTTGGCGGTGGCGGAGAGCCGGTCGTCGCTGCCGGCGTCCTGGCGCGCGCCGTAGACATAGGTTTCGGCGCCGACGTGCTCGATCGCTTCGACGCGGAGGTCGAGCCCGACCCCGCCCGCCGGAACGGTGTCGCCGAGCTCGAAATCTTCAGGGCGGATGCCGAGCTGGCCGGCATCGGCGGGAACCGCGTCGGCACCGTGCAACTGGGGACGGAGGCCATCGACCGGCATCAGGTTCATCGGCGGCGCGCCGATGAAGGATGCGACGAAGGTGGTGGCGGGCTTCTGATAGATCTCGAGCGGATTGCCGATCTGCTCGACCTTGCCGCCGTTCATCACCACCAGGATGTCGGCGAGCGTCATCGCCTCGAGCTGGTCGTGGGTGACGTAGATCGCGGTGGTGTTGAGCCGGCGCTGCAGCTTGCGGATCTCGACCCGCATCGCGATGCGCAGCTTGGCGTCCAGGTTGGAGAGCGGCTCGTCGAACAGGAACACCTTGGGCTGGCGCACGATGGCGCGGCCCATCGCGACGCGCTGGCGCTGGCCGCCGGAGAGCTGGCGCGGCTTCCGCTCGAGCATGGTGCCGAGCTCGAGGATGCGAGCGGCGTCCTCGACGCGCGTCCTGATCTCCTTCTCGGCCATGCCGCGATTGCGCAGGCCGTAGGCCATGTTGTTGTAGACGGTCATATGCGGGTAGAGCGCGTAATTCTGGAACACCATCGCGATGTCGCGATCGGCCGGCTCGATCGCATTGACGATGCGGCCGCCGATGTCGATCTCGCCCGAGGTGATCGTCTCGAGCCCCGCGACCATCCGCAGCAGGGTGGATTTGCCGCAGCCCGACGGGCCGACCAGCACGCAGAACTGACCGTCGCCGACATCGATATCGACGCCTTTGATGGCTTCGAAACCGCCCTGGTAGACCTTGCGGACGTTGCGGAGGGTGACGTTGGCCATGGAATGATTACCGGTAGAGGTTGAGCAGCGGGCGGTGGCAGGCGAATGGTGAATGGGGTGTGGCGAGGAGGGGAAGGCGAACGGCTTCTGATACCCGGATGTCTCTATTCGCTATTCGCCACTCCCTATTCGCTGTCCTCACTTTTCCGTCTCCACCAGCCCCTTGACGAACAGGCGCTGCATGACGACGACGACGAACACCGGCGGCAGCATCGCGAGCACTGCGGTCGCCATGACGATCGGCCACTCCGTCAGCGCGTCGGTCGTCGTGATCATCTTGCGGATGCCGATCTGGATGGTCTGCATGTCGTCGCGCGTCGTGATCAGCAGCGGCCAGAGATATTGATTCCAGCCGAGGATGAACAGGATCACGAATAGCGCCGCCATGTTGGTGCGCGACAGCGGCAGCAGGGTGTCCCAGAAGAAGCGGAACGGCCCGGCGCCGTCGATGCGGGACGCCTCCAGCAGCTCGTCCGGCACGGTCATGAAGAACTGGCGGAACAGCAGCGTCGCAGTGGCGGACGCGATCAGCGGCAGCGCGAGCCCCGCATAACTGTCGAGCATATGGAGGTCGGCGACGATCTTGTAGGTCGGATAGATGCGCACCTCGACCGGCAGCATCAGGGTGATGAAGATGAGCCAGAAGATCGGCATGCGGAACGGGAAGCGGAAGTAGACGACCGCATACGCCGAGATGATCGAGATCGCGATCTTGCCGACGGCGATCGAGAGCGCCATGACCAGCGAGTTCAAAAGCATGGTCGCAACCGGCTCGCGGGTCGAGCCGCTCGTGCCGACGAAGATCGTCTGATAGTAGGTCGACAGGAAGTGCCCGCCCGGCAGCAGCGACATCTGCCCGTTGGCGATCACCGCATTGTCCTGCGTCGAGGCGACGAATGCGAGATAGACCGGGAACGCGACGATCGCGATTCCGATCCACAGGATGACATGCGCGACGTAGCGTCGAATGCCTTCTTGCTCGACCATCAGTAGGTCACCTTGCGCTCGACGAAGCGGAACTGGATCGCCGTCAGCACGATGACGATGACCATCAGAACGACGGATTGTGCAGCCGAGGAGCCGAGATTGCCGCCGAGCAGGCCATCGGTGTAGACCTTGTAGACCAGCGTCTCGGTGGACTTGCCAGGACCGCCGCGGGTCATCGTGTCGATGATGCCGAACGTCTCGAAGAAGGCGTAGACGATGTTGATCACCAGCAGGAAGAAGATGGTCGGCGACAGCAGCGGGAAGGTCACGGTCCAGAACCGCCGCATCGGCCGTGCGCCATCGATCGCGGCGGCTTCGAGCACGCTCTTGGGGATGCTCTGCAGCCCGGCGAGGAAGAACAGGAAGTTGTAGGAGATCTGCTTCCAGGCGGCCGCGAGGATGATCTGCAGTGCCGCCTGGTCGCCGTCGAGCAGCGGATTCCAGTCGATGCCCATGGCGCGCAGATAGCGCGAGATCACGCCGAGCGAGGGGTGCAGCATGAAGATCCAGAGCACGCCCACCACCGGCGGCGCCACGGCATAGGGCCAGATCAGCAGCGTCCGGTACAGCGTCACGCCGCGCAGCGGCTTGTCCGCCATGACCGCGAGCAGCAGCGCGACCGACAGCGACGAGAATGCGATGGCGAAGGAGAAGCCGAAGGTGCGGAGAATGGCTTCAAAATAGTCCGGCTGGCTGAGCAGGTCGGCGTAGTTCTCGAACCAGACGAAGCTCGTGGACAGGCCGAACGCGTCCTGCAGCAGGAACGACTGGATGACGGCCTGGATGGCGGGCCAATAGAAGAAGATCAGCACGATCGCGAGCTGGGGAGCGACCAGCACGAACGGCAGCAGCTTTGACTGGAAGATGGCGTTCTTCTGCATGATCGGTCGGCGAGCCGGCAGGCCGCGGGTGGCCTGCCGGCTCTTGGCCTTATTTCACGGCCGTCTTTTCGAACTGGCGCAGCATCTGGTTGCCGCGCTCGACGGCGGCGTCCAGCGCCTGCTTGGCGGTCTTCTTGCCGGCCAGAGCCTGCTCGATCTCCTCCGACCAGACGTCACGCAGCTGCACCATGTTGCCCAGGCGCAGGCCGCGGGAGTTCTCGGTCGGCTCCTTGTTGGTCAACTCGAGCAGCGGGGTCTCCAGATAGGGCTGATCCTTGTAGAAGCCCTCGGCCTTGGCCTTGGCATAGGCGGCCTTGGTGATCGGCAGATAGCCCGACGCCTTGTGGATGTAGACTTGGCGGTCGGTGTCCGAGAGGAAGGTCAGGAACTTGGCGACGCCCTTGTACTCATCGGCCGACTTGCCGCCCATGACCCAGAGCGAAGCGCCGCCGATGATCGAGTTCTGCGGCGCGCCCTTCACGTCGGGGTAATACGGCATCGGCGCGGCGGTGAAGGCGAACTTCGCCTGCGCCTTGACGTTGCCGAAGAACGCCGACGAGGTCAGGTAGATCGGGCATTCGCCCGAGGTGAAGCGGCCCTCGCCGGTGTTGGTGCGGCCGGCGTAGTCATAGGTCTTGTCCTTCTGCAGCTCGACCAGGTTTTCGAGATGCTTGACCTGCAGCGGACCGTTGAACTCGAGCACGGTGTCGAAGCCGTCGAGGCCGTTGGCCTTGCTGGCGAGCGGCACGTTGTGCCAGGCGGAGAGCTGCTCGAGATTGACCCAGGTTACCCACGAGCCGGAGAAGCCGCAGGTCGGGTGGCCGGCCGCGTGGAGCTTCTTGGCGGTCTCGAACAGCTCGGGCCAGGTCTTCGGGATCTCGGCGTTGACCTTCTTCAGCTCATCGAGATTGACCCACATGACGGTGGAGGACGAGTTGAAGGGGAAGGACAGCATTTCGCCCTTCGAGGTCGAATAGTAGCCGGTGATGGCCGGCAGGTAGCTCTTGGGATCGAACTTCTCGCCGGCGTCCTGCATCAGCTTGTAGACCGGCTTCACGGCGCCGGTGGCGGCCATCATCGTGGCAGTGCCGACCTCGAACACCTGCATGATATGCGGCGCATTGCCGGCGCGGAACGCGGCGATGCCGGCATTCATCGTGTCGGCGTAGTTGCCCTTGTAGGTCGGAACGACCTTGTAGTCGGTCTGCGAGGCGTTGAAATCATTGGCGAGCTTGACGATGACGTCGTTGTTGGCGCCGGTCATCGCGTGCCACCACTGAATCTCCGTCACCGCGTGTGCGGGTGCGGCGGCGCCAAGGACCAGCGTGGCTGCCGCAGCGGCGGCTGTCCAGAATTGTCGAAGTGACATTAAAAAAATTCCTCCCATGGAACGTCATCGGCGTCGCGGCCGTAGCAGCGCGAGATGACAGTTTTGTGAATGTATAACCGGTTGGATCGTCAGCGGAAAGCGCGTTCATCGCCGCGGAACGCAGCGACTTGCGGGAGACGGTAGCGGCGCCGGGGTGATGCCCGGGCGGCGCTAGCGTTGGGAGACGACAGGCTGATGGCTCCTCAGCGCTTGCGCTCGGCGCAGACCGTGCCCTCGGAGAGCAGGGCCTGGATCTCGGGCTCCGAGTAGCCGAACTCGCTGAGCACCTCCTGGGCATGCTGGCTGAACTTCGGCGGGGTGGAGCGCAGGCTCGGCTTGGTGCGTTCGAGCCGGATCGGCGAGGCGACGCCCTTGTACCAGTCCTTCTCGATGACATCGCCGCGGTGGATCGTGTGCGGATTGGTCAACGCCTGGTCGATCTTCTGCACGGGTCCCGCCGGCAGGCCGGCTGCGAGCAGCCGGTCGCACAGCGGCTCCGCCTCGAATTGGCTGAACACGGCGGCGAGCTCGGCGCGCAGCGCCTCGCGATTGGCGACGCGATCCTTGTTGCGCGCGAAGCGCGGATCGGTGCCGAGTTCCGGCCGGCCGATTTCCTTGGCGAGCTTGCGGAAGGTGCCGTCATTGCCGACGCCGATGAAGATATCGTCGGTCCTGGTCGGGAAGATCGCATAGGGCACGAGGTTCGGATGCTCGTTGCCGGTCAGCGACGGCGGCTTGCCATGCATGAAGTAGTTTGCGGTATGCGGATGCATGATCGCGAGGCCGGTCTCATACAGCGTGACCTCGAGGAACTGACCGAGCCCAGAACGCTGCCGTTCCGACAGCGCCATCAGGATGCCGATCGCGGCATAGAGGCCGGTGGTGATGTCGACCAGCGGCACGCCGATCCGCATCGGCCCGCTTTGCGGCGATCCGGTCGCGGCGATCATGCCGGTCATCGCCTGGATGATCGCGTCATAGCCGGGATTGCCGCCGCGCGGCCCGTCGGCACCGAAGCCGCAGATGCGGCAGTGCACCAGCTTCGGGAATTTCTCGCGCAGGGTGTCGCTGCCGATGCCCCATTTCTCCAAGGTGCCGGGCTTGAAGTTCTCGATCAGCACGTCGGCGGTCTCGAGCATCCGCATCAGCACGACGCGTCCGCCCTCGGACGCGAGATCGAGGCCGATCGAGCGCTTGTTGCGGTTGATCCCGACGAAATAGGCGGCGTCCTCGTCGTGGAACGGAGGGCCCCAGTCGCGCACTTCGTCGCCGGCCGGCGGCTCGACCTTGATCACGTCGGCGCCGTGATCGGCCAGGATCTGCGTGCAATAGGGCCCGCCGAGCACGCGCGTCAGATCGATCACGCGCAGTCCGGCCATGGCGCCGGGAGCAAATTGAGGTGTCATCGGATGTCGCGAGGTTGGTTACAGCTCGCGATCATTAAGCATTGCTGCGGCGGTGGCGCAAACGGGGGCTGCCATGCGGCAGGACAACGGAGGTCGTCCTGCCGCACGACGGAATTGAAGCTCAGACGACGGTCAGCTTGACGTCGACATTGCCGCGCGTGGCGTTGGAATAGGGGCACACCTCATGCGCCTTGGCGACCAGCGCCTCGGCGTCAGCCTTGGCGAGGCCGGGCAGAGAGACGGCGAGCTCGACGGTGATGCCGAAGCCGCCTTCCGAGCGCGGCCCGATGCCGACGGTGGAGGTCACCGACGTGTCGGCGGGAACCTTCGGGCCGCCCTGCGAGCCGACGAACTTCATCGCGCCGATGAAGCAGGCGGCGTAGCCGGCCGCGAACAGCTGCTCGGGATTGTTGCCGGCGCCGCCGCCGCCACCGAGCTCCTTCGGGGTGGAGAGCTTGACCTTGAGCGAGCCGTCGAGGGTCGCCGCCTCGCCGTCGCGGCCGCCGGTGGCCTTGGCGCTGGTCGTGTAGAGCACGTTCACGGACATGGAGTGTCTCCTGGTTGGACGAATTCAGTGAGTCCATGTTGCACACTATTATATTGTGCACAATATAATTGTTCGGTAGAAAATTCGTGATCGGTGCGCCGGGCCCGTTGTCGATGCGAGGCGTGCGGGCTCAAGATGCCGATGGGATCGACCTGTGGTGACCTCGATGCGAAAGAAGTCCGCGGCAGACCTGCCGCTCCAGCTCGGCAACCAGCTCTGCTTCGCCGTCTATTCGACCGCGCACGCCTTCAACCGCGTCTACAAGCCGCTGCTCGACCGCCTGGGCCTGACCTATCCGCAATATCTGGTCATGCTGGTGCTGTGGGAGCAGGACGGCCTGACGGTGAAGGACATCGGCGCCCGCCTGTTCCTCGATTCCGGCACGCTGACGCCGCTGCTGAAGCGGATGGAGGCTACGCATCTGGTGAAGCGGACCCGGTCGGCCGAGGACGAACGGCAGGTGCTGGTCACCCTGACGAGCCAGGGCGCGAGCCTGCGCGACAAGGCAAGAGCGATCGTGCCGCCGGCGATCCTGGACGCGACGGGATGCTCGATCGCGGAGCTCACGGATCTGCACGGCAAGCTGGTGAAGCTGCGGGAGCGGCTCGATGCGGCGGCGGAGGGGTGAGGATGGCCGTTCAGACCGGACCGAGGAGGCGCTTCTTCGCGAAGGCCCGGCCGGAATGCGATTTCAAGTAGGCCTCGAAGGCCAAGGCACGGTGTTTGTCCGGAAAGGCGCAGTACCAGACGAGCGTCCACGGCATGAACTTGGATGTGTGCGCTGAGTGGCCGGCGTTGTGATCCTTGAGGCGCTGCCGGATATCCGCGGTCGCGCCGATGTATTCCTGCTTGGGAAAGGCGACGCTACGGATGATGTAGACGTACCACATGTGAGGGGCTCGCCGCGAAAGATCGCAGGCGCGCATTCTGCAGTTGGAAAACGGAGTTGTCAGCCGAGCTGCGTCAGGCGTTACACGCTGGCTAAGTTCGAAGGTCGGACCTGAGCGTGATCAGCAGGCCTGCGGGCATGGAGAGGCGGCATCTCGTCGAGCCCGGGCTTCGCCAGGTGCCACGATTTTCGGAGAGAGTTTGCTTCCGAGTAGCCCGGCTTCGCCAAGGGGCTTCGCCGGGCACCACGCTTCGCCCTTCAGGCTCCGTCGTGGCTGCGCCACGCGTAGCCTGAAGGGCGAAGCGTGGTGGAGCCAGGCGGGATCGAACCGCCGACCTCTTGCATGCCATGCAAGCGCTCTCCCAGCTGAGCTATGGCCCCTGAACCGAACCGGCGGTCTGGGTGACCGCCGGGGAGCACCGTGAACCACAGTTCGCGGCTGATCTCAAGTGTCTTCGACGATTATTCTTCGTCGCCGCCGACATCACCGATGATGTCGGTCACGTCCTCGTCGCCTTCTTCCTCGTCGGCGATGAAGGTCGAGTCATCATCCTCGTCATCGTCGAGGGTCTCGTCGATCTCGATGTCGTCCTCCGATTCGGGAACGACGGCCTTGACCTTGCCGGAGTTCTCCTCGGCATCGGCCTCCTCGAGCGACACCAACTCCTCGGCCTCGGCGGGCTCAACCACGTCGGCCGCCGCAGCGGCACGCGCAGCCTCGCCGCGCATGGCGCGGGTCGGAGCCACGGGCGCGATCGGCACGACCTCGCCGGTGTAGGGCGAAATCACCGGGTTCTTGTTGAGGTCATAGAACTTTTTGCCCGTGGTCGGGCAAATGCGTTTGGTTCCGAGCTCGGATTTGGCCACGTGCAGGCGTCCTGGCAATGTCTGAAAAGCGGTGTCTCACTTGGCTAGTTGCCGCGCCGCTGTCAATAGCGCTGTCAACGGGAAAATCACCGCTCGTGACGGAGGGCGGGGGCTGTGATACCTGCCGCGTCCGAAACACGAGGATCCCGCCGTGAGCACGTCAGCCGCCCCGACTCCCCTGGAATCACGCGCCTCCGGGCCCCTCTCGGGCACGATTCGCGTGCCTGGCGACAAGTCGATCTCGCACCGGGCGCTGATCCTGGGGGCGCTGTCGGTCGGCGAGACCCGGATTTCCGGCCTGCTCGAGGGCGAGGACGTCCTCAACACCGCCGAATCGATGCGATCCCTGGGTGCCAAGGTCGAGCGCACCGGCGACTTCGCGTGGACCGTCCGTGGCGTGGGGGTCGGCGGCTTCGCCCAGCCCAGCACACCGCTCGATTTCGGCAACTCCGGCACCGGCTGCCGGCTGGTGATGGGCGCCGTCGCCGGTTGCCCGATCACGGCCGTTTTCGATGGTGATGCCTCGCTGCGCAGCCGTCCGATGCGGCGCATCCTCGACCCGCTGGCGCTGATGGGCGCGAAGGTGGTGTCGATCGCCGAGGGCGGCAAGCTTCCGTTGACCCTGCAGGGCGCCGGCAACCCGGTGCCGATCGAGTATCGCACGCCGGTGGCTTCGGCCCAGATCAAGTCGGCGGTGCTGCTCGCGGGCCTCGCCGCGCCCGGTGTGACCACCGTGATCGAGCAGGAGGCCAGCCGCGACCATACGGAGCTGATGCTGAAGCATTTCGGCGCGGAGATCGTGACCACGCCGGAAGGGTCTCATGGCCGCCGCATCGCACTGACCGGCCAGCCGGAGCTGTGTGGTGCCCCCGTGATCGTTCCCGCCGACCCGTCCTCGGCCGCGTTCCCGCTGGTCGCCGCGCTGATCGTCGATGGCTCGGACCTCGTGCTGTCGGACGTGATGACCAACCCGCTGCGCACCGGCCTGTTCACGACCCTGCGCGAGATGGGCGCCTCGATCGAGGAGGACGACGTCCGCGGCGATGCCGGCGAGCCCATGGCCCGGCTGCGCGTGCGCGCCTCGAAGCTGAGGGGCGTCGTGGTGCCGCCCGAGCGCGCGCCGTCGATGATCGACGAATATCTCGTCTTGGCCGTCGCCGCCGCCTATGCCGAGGGCACCACCGTGATGCGCGGCCTGCATGAGCTGCGCGTCAAGGAATCCGACCGGCTGGAGGCCACCGCGGCGATGCTGCGTGTCAACGGCGTCAAGGTCGAGATCAGCGGCGATGACCTGATCGTCGAGGGCCGCGGTCACGTGCCGGGCGGCGGCATCGTCGCGACCCACATGGACCACCGCATCGCGATGTCCGCCCTCGTGATGGGCCTCGCGTCCGACAAGCCGGTCACCGTCGACGACACCGCCTTCATCGCCACCAGCTTCCCGGATTTCATCCCGCTGATGTGCAAGGCGGGCGCGGATTTCGCATGATCATCGCCATCGACGGCCCGGCGGCCTCGGGCAAGGGCACCATGGCCAAGCGTCTCGCGGCGCATTACGGCCTCAGGCACCTGGATACGGGCGTGATCTACCGGGCCGTTGCCCATGCGCTGCTGACCGCCGGCATCGACCTCAAGGACGAGGTGCGGGCGGCGGACGTCGCCATGAGCCTGGATCCCTCGACCTTCGACAATCCGGCGCTGAGGTCGCACCAGGTCGGGTCCGCGGCCTCCGTGGTCTCGGCGTTGCCGAAAGTGCGCGAGGCGCTGGTGGCCTTCCAGCGTCAGTTCGCAAGCCAGCCACCCGGTGCCGTGCTCGACGGCCGTGACATCGGAACCGTGATCTGCCCGGACGCCGAGGTGAAGATCTACGTCGTCGCCGATCCCCGCATCCGGGCGCATCGCCGCACGCTCGAGGCGCTTTCGCGGGGGGAACCGGCCGACGAGGCGGCCATTCTGGCCGACATCCTGGCGCGCGACGAGCGTGACCAGAACCGGGCCGTCGCGCCTTTAAAACAAGCCCCGGATGCTTACTTGCTTGACAACTCCCATTTGGATATAGAGAGCGGCGTCCGGGCCGCCATCGACATCGTCGAGGCCGTTCGAGCGGGCCGCCAGCGGGTTTGATTTCCGCCGGCGTCATTGGAGGAAAGCCCGCTCCCGCCCTTGACCGTCGATAGCTCGATTGCGGTTCAATCGAGTCCGATCAGCCGGACGCACTTCATACGTATCGCATGTGCAGGCACTGCCGGCCCGCGCCGTTTGCGCTTATCGCGCTGACAGCGCGGACGTCTGGGGATTTGTGGACCTCCAGGCACTGTCCATTCGATGCGCCGATCAACCCAAGCTGGCGAGAATGTCCGCATCTGGAGAACAAATGGCTTCGAGTACCTCTGCTTCTTCCTACAATCCCAGCCGCGATGATTTCGCCGCGATGCTGGATGAGTCCTTCACCAAGGGCAACCTGCAGGAAAGCTCTGTCGTCAAGGGCAAGGTTGTTGCGATCGAGAAGGACATGGCCGTCATCGACGTCGGCCTGAAGACCGAAGGCCGCGTGGCGCTGCGCGAATTCGCCGGGCCCGGCCGTGACAGTGAATTGAAAGTCGGCGACGAGGTCGAAGTGTTCCTCGATCGCATCGAGAACGCGCTCGGCGAAGCGGTGCTGTCGCGCGACAAGGCGCGCCGCGAAGAGAGCTGGGGCAAGCTCGAGAAGGCGTTCCAGAACAACGAAAAGGTCAACGGCGTCATCTTCAACCAGGTCAAGGGCGGCTTCACCGTCGACCTCGACGGTGCCGTGGCCTTCCTGCCGCGCTCGCAGGTCGACATCCGTCCGATCCGCGACGTCGCGCCGCTGATGAACAACTCGCAGCCGTTCCAGATCCTCAAGATGGACCGTCGCCGCGGCAACATCGTCGTGTCGCGCCGGACCGTGCTGGAAGAGACCCGCGCCGAGCAGCGCCAGGAGCTGGTGCAGAACCTCGAAGAGGGTCAGGTGATCGACGGCGTCGTCAAGAACATCACCGATTACGGTGCGTTCGTCGACCTCGGCGGCATCGACGGCCTGCTGCACGTCACCGACATTGCCTGGCGCCGCGTCAACCATCCGACCGAGGTGCTGAGCATCGGTCAGACGGTCAAGGTCAAGATCATCAAGATCAACCACGAGACGCACCGCATCTCGCTGGGCATGAAGCAGCTGCTCGACGATCCGTGGCAGGGCATCGAGGCGAAGTACCCGCTGCAGGCCCGTTTCCATGGCCGCGTCACCAACATCACCGACTACGGCGCGTTCGTCGAGCTCGAGCCGGGCATCGAAGGCCTGATCCACGTCTCCGAGATGTCGTGGACCAAGAAGAACATGCACCCCGGCAAGATCGTCTCGACCTCGCAGGAAGTCGAAGTGCAGGTGCTCGAAGTCGACAGCGTCAAGCGCCGCATCTCGCTCGGTCTCAAGCAGACCATGCGCAACCCGTGGGAGGTCTTCGTCGAGAAGCATCCGACGGGTTCGGTGGTCGAGGGCGAGGTCAAGAACAAGACCGAGTTCGGCCTGTTCCTGGGTCTCGAAGGCGACGTCGACGGCATGGTCCATCTGTCGGACCTCGACTGGAAGCAGCCGGGCGAGCAGGTCATCGACAACTACAAGAAGGGCGACATGGTCAAGGCCGTGGTGCTCGACGTGGACGTGGAGAAGGAGCGCATCTCGCTCGGCATCAAGCAGCTCGAAGGCGATCCCTTCGCCGAGCCGGGCGATGTCAAGAAGGGTGCGGTCGTCACCTGCGAGGTACTCGACGTCAAGGACGGCGGCATCGACGTCAAGATCACCGGCACCGACTTCACCACCTTCATCAAGCGCTCCGAGCTGGCGCGCGATCGCAACGATCAGCGCACCGAGCGGTTCGCCGTCGGTGAGAAGGTCGATGCCCGCGTGATCCAGTTCGACAAGAAGGCCCGCAAGGTCCAGGTGTCGATCAAGGCGCTGGAAGTCGCTGAAGAGAAGGAAGCCATCGCGCAGTACGGCTCGTCCGATTCGGGCGCGACGCTGGGCGACATTCTGGGCACCGCGCTCAAGAACCGCGACTCGAAGTAAGCCTTCGATCCGCGTGACGAGATCAAAGCCCCGGCTTCGGCCGGGGCTTTTTTGTGCCCCCAGGGCATTTCGACCCGCCCCTCGCCATCGCATATGTGGATAGGGTCGAACCTGCAACTTAGTTGCTCCGTCGTGGCCGGGACAAGCCCGGCCATGACGACGTGGAGAGATGAGAGCAAGACTCCGATCATCGAATACGCTAGCCCTGCGGCCTGCTCGGAGCCCGTCGACCCTTTGACGGCTTCGTGGCGGAGCCTTCCTTTCTTCAAATTGCGCCGCGATTGATGTAATCGGATAACGAGATATTCAGGCTGCGGATGCAAAACGCGCCGAGACTTCCAGGAGCTGTCCATGTCGCTTGATTCGGATGTGATCGTCGATCGCCGCAGGCTGCGCCGCAAGCTGACGTTCTGGCGGGTGGTCGCGGTGCTGATCGCGGTCGCGGCTCTTTCCGCCATCGGCCTCGCCATGTCGCCGCGCGGCCGCACCGTGCTGTCGACCACCGGCTCGATCGCCCGCGTCAATATCGAGGGCCTGATCCGTAGCGATCATGAGCGCGTCGAGGCGCTGGAGCGGCTCGAAAACTCCTCGGCCGAAGCCGTCATCGTCCACATCAATTCGCCGGGCGGCACCACCGCCGGCTCCGAGCAGCTCTACGATTCGCTGGTCCGGCTGAAGGCGAAGAAGCCGCTGGTCGTCGTCGTTGAAGGTCTCGCGGCGTCCGGCGGCTATATCGGCGCGATCGCTGCCGATCACATCGTCGCGCAGCAGAGTTCGCTGGTCGGTTCGATCGGCGTGCTGTTCCAGTACCCCAATGTCGGCGAGCTGTTGAAGACGGTCGGCGTGAAGATCGAGGAGGTCAAATCCTCGCCGCTGAAGGCCGCCCCCAACGGCTACGAGCCCACCAGCCCGGAAGCGCGTGCGGCGCTCGACGCCCTGGTCAAGGATTCCTACGCCTGGTTCCGCGGACTGGTGAAGGATCGCCGGGCCATGAATGATGAGCAGTTGGAGAAGGTGGCCGACGGCCGCGTCTTCACCGGCCGGCAGGCGATCGAGCTGAAGCTGATCGACGAGCTCGGCGACGAGAAGACCGCGGTCGCCTGGCTCGTCGCGAACAAGAACGTCAAGAAGGACCTTCCGGTGCGTGACTACAAGCTCACGCCGCGGTTTGGCGACCTCACCTTCCTGCGAACGGCCACCTCGATCGCGCTCGACGCCGTCGGCCTGTCCGGAATCGCCCGCCAGCTCGAGCACACCGGCGTGGTCCAGGCGGTCGATCGCATCGGCCTCGACGGCATGCTCGCGCTCTGGACGCCCGCGCCGGGCAATTGAACTCGCCAAGACCATCCTCGGGACGATCTTCCCGTTTCGCGTGTGCCATGGCGAGGCCCCGTACCCGGCCTCGCCCCCCGATTCACGGCCGCGATGAATGATTTAGCGTCTTGACAGTCCAGCATATTTTCACGGAAATGGGACCTGTCTCCCCGGGTACATTTTCTCGATGATCAAATCCGAGCTGGTTCAGCGTATCGCCGAGCACAACCCGCATCTCTACCAGCGGGATGTCGAGAACATCGTCAACGCGATCCTCGACGAGATCGTCGCGGCGCTCGCCCGCGGTGACCGCGTCGAGCTGCGCGGCTTCGGCGCCTTCTCGGTCAAGCATCGGCCGGCCCGCGCCGGTCGCAACCCGCGGACCGGGGCGCATGTCCCGGTGGACCAGAAGAGCGTCCCGTTCTTCAAGACGGGCAAGGAAATGCGCGAGCGGCTGAACCGGGACAATCCCGCGGGCGCTGCGGCTGACGACTCAGACGATTGAAGCATCTCGCGCCGGCCGTGCTAGTCGTCGGCGGCTGATTTCGAGGCGAATCCGGCCTGACTGACACGAGCGAGCGCATGCGAAAATTCTTCACTGTCGTGGTCGTCCTTCCGCTGCTGGTGCTGTTCGTCATCTTCGCGGTCGCCAATCGGCATTTCGTTACCGTATCGTTTGATCCGTTCAACGCGACCGATCCGGCGCTCGCGGTATCGGTCCCGTTGTTCGCCTTGATCATCGCCGTCGCGATCCTGGGCGTGATCGCAGGTGGTTGTGCCACCTGGATCGGCCAGCGCCGCTGGCGGCGGGCCGCGCGCCGTCATCAGGCCGATGCCGAAGCGGCCCGTGCGCAGGTGGTGCAGTTGAGCGCCGCGGCGCGTGAAAATCAGGGCTCGGCACAATCTCTGGTTCCGGCGGCGCCGGCGCGGCTTTTCGCCCCTTATGGGCGAGACAAGCAGGGCGCCGCGTTGTAGAAGGCGCCCAAGCTCGGCGGCCTTGGAAGCCGCCGGCTTCTGGTGATCCTTTCCGCCCGGACGTGCGTTGTTCATCGATGTCCCTGCTCGTCAAAATCTGCGGCCTGACCACGCCCGATACCCTCGCTTCGGCGCTCGACGCGGGCGCCGACATGGTGGGCTTCGTGTTCTTTCCGCCGTCCCCACGCCATGTCGACCTGACGGCCGCGCGTGAGCTGGGCCGTGACGTCAGGGGGCGCGCGCTCAAGGTGGCGCTGACCGTCGATGCCGACGACGCGATGATCGAAAATATCGTCGAGACGCTGCGGCCTGATCTCCTGCAGCTGCATGGCCGCGAAAGCATCGCGCGCATCCGCGACCTCAAGCAGCGCTTCGGCCTGCCCATCATGAAAGCCATTCCGGTCGCGACCGACGCCGATCTTGCGCCGCTGGCGGGCTACGCCGATGTGTGCGACCGCATCCTGTTCGACGCGCGGGCGCCGAAGGATGCGACCCGTCCCGGCGGACTCGGGGCTACCTTCGATTGGCGTCTGCTGCAGGGCCTGAAACTCGATCGCCCGTTCATGGTGTCCGGCGGCCTGAGCGCCGACAACGTCGCCGAGGCCGTGCGGATCACGCGCGCCGGCGGCGTCGACGTGTCATCCGGCGTCGAGCGAACGCCGGGTGTGAAGGATTGCGACATGATCCGGGATTTCATTCGCGCGGCGCGGGCCGCTGAAGAGTTGAGCGTTCAATGACGACAGCCATTCCCAATTCCTACCGCAGCGGTCCTGATGACCGCGGTCACTTCGGCATCTTCGGCGGCCGCTTCGTCGCCGAAACCCTGATGCCGCTGATCCTCGACCTGGAAAAGGCCTATGCGGAGGCCAAGGCCGATCCGGCATTCCATGCCGAGATGAACGGCTACCTGAAGAACTACGTCGGCCGGCCCTCGCCGCTGTATTACGCGGAGCGGCTGACGGAGCATCTCGGCGGCGCCAAGATCTACTTCAAGCGCGAGGAGCTGAATCACACCGGCTCGCACAAGGTCAACAACGTGCTCGGCCAGATCATGGTCGCGCGCCGGATGGGCAAGAAGCGCATCATCGCCGAGACCGGCGCCGGCCAGCATGGTGTGGCCACCGCAACGCTGTGTGCGCGTTTCGGATTGGACTGCGTGGTCTACATGGGCGCGGTCGACGTCGAGCGGCAGCAGCCGAATGTGATCCGCATGGAGATGCTCGGCGCAAAGGTGGTGCCGGTGCAGTCCGGCGCCAAGACGCTCAAGGATGCGATGAACGAGGCGCTGCGTGACTGGGTCACCAACGTCCACAACACGTTCTATTGCATCGGCACCGTCGCCGGCCCGCATCCCTATCCGATGATGGTGCGCGACTTCCAGTCGGTGATCGGCAGCGAGACGCGCGCGCAGATGCAGGAGGCCGAAGGCCGCCTGCCGGATTCGCTGATCGCCTGCATCGGCGGCGGCTCCAATGCGATGGGCCTGTTCCATCCGTTCCTCGATGATCCCTCCGTCGAGATCTACGGCGTCGAGGCCGCGGGCCACGGCCTCACGCAGCTGCATGCGGCATCGATCGCCGGTGGCCGTCCCGGCGTGCTGCACGGCAACCGCACCTATCTGCTGATGGATGAGGACGGACAGATCGAGGAGGCGCATTCGATCTCGGCCGGTCTCGACTATCCCGGTATCGGACCGGAGCATTCCTGGCTGCACGAGGTCGGCCGCGTGAACTATTTGTCGGCGACCGATGAGGAGGCGCTGGCCGCGTTCCAATTGCTATCGCGGCTCGAAGGCATCATCCCGGCGCTGGAGCCGGCGCATGCGATCGCCAAGGTCATGGACCTCGCGCCGAAGAAGCCGAAAGACCACCTGATGGTGGTCAACATGTCCGGCCGCGGCGACAAGGACGTGCCGCAGGTGGGGGACATCTTGCGAGGAAGGGCGAAGGCATCGTGACCAGCCGGATGGATGCGCGTTTCGCGCAATTGAAAAAGGAAGGCCGCTCGGCGTTCGTCACCTTCGTGATGTCAGGCGACCCTGATCCTGAAACCTCGCTGGCGATCGTCAAGGCGCTGCCGCAGGCTGGCGCCGACATCATCGAGATCGGCATGCCGTTCACCGATCCGATGGCCGACGGTCCGTCGATCCAGGCGGCGGGCCTGCGCGCGCTCAAGGCCGGCATGACCTTGAGGAAGACGCTGCAGCTGGTGCGCAGCTTCCGCGACAGCGATGCCGACACGCCGATCGTGCTGATGGGCTACTACAACCCGATCTACATCTACGGCGTCGACAGGTTTCTCGACGATGCCAAGACCGCCGGCGTCGACGGCCTGATCATCGTCGACCTGCCGCCGGAAGAGGACACCGAGCTCTGCATCCCCGCGCTGAAGGCCGGGCTCAACTTCATCCGGCTGGCGACGCCGACCACCGATGACAAGCGGCTGCCGGCGGTGCTCGCGAACACCTCCGGCTTCGTCTACTACGTCTCGATCACCGGCATCACCGGCGCGGCGGCCGCGGATTCGTCGGCTGTGGGCGCCGCCGTGGCGCGCATCAAGCGCCATACGGCGCTGCCCGTCTGCGTCGGCTTCGGCATCCGGACACCGGAGACAGCCCGCGCCATCGCAGCCCATGCCGATGGCGCCGTGGTCGGCACCGCCCTGGTCGACGCACTCCGCGCCAGCCTCGATGCTGAGGACCGCGCGACCGCCAAGACCGTCAGTGCGGTCGCCGATCTGGCCGCCGCTCTCGCCCAGGGCGTGCGCGGCGCGCAACAGGCCGCGGAATAGGCCGTCAACCACTATCCGAGCGGATGTCGCGGCCGTCTTGCCGTGACCCCGCCGTCCCGCCATATATCCGGGCGACCGCAACACGGAGCGACACATGAACTGGCTTACCAATGTGGTCCGGCCGAAGATCCGCAACATCCTGCGCCGCGAGACGCCGGAGAACCTCTGGATCAAGTGCCCGGATTCCGGACAGCTCGTGTTCTACAAGGACGTCGAGGCCAACCAGTTCGTCATCCCCGGCTCCAACTACCACATGCGCATGGGCGCGGTGGCGCGGCTGAAGTCGATGTTCGACAACGAGACCTGGTTCGACGTCGCGCTGCCCGAGGTCACGCCCGACCCGCTGAAATTCCGCGACGAGCGCCGCTATGCCGACCGCATCAAGGATGCGCGGGCGCGGACAGGCATGAACGATGCGGTGAAGGTCGGCTTCGGCAAGCTCGAAGGCATGGGCGTCGTCATCGCCGTGCAGGATTTCGATTTCATGGGCGGTTCGCTCGGCATGGCCGCCGGTGAGGCGATCGTACGTGGCCTGGAGCTCGCGGTCGAGAAGAAGTCGCCGTTCATCGTGTTCGCGGCCTCCGGCGGCGCGCGCATGCAGGAAGGCATCCTGTCCCTGATGCAGATGCCGCGCACCACGGTCGCGGTCCAGATGCTGCGCGAGGCCAAGCTGCCCTACATCGTCGTGCAGACCAATCCGACCACCGGCGGCGTCACCGCGTCCTACGCGATGCTCGGCGACGTCCACATTGCCGAGCCCGGTGCGCTGATCGGGTTCGCCGGCGCCCGGGTGATCGAGCAGACCATTCGCGAGAAGCTGCCCGAAGGTTTCCAGCGCGCGGAATATCTGCTCGACCACGGCATGGTCGACATGGTCGTGCACCGTCATGACCTGCGCCCGACGCTGGCGCGGCTGTGCCGATTGCTGACCAAGGCGCCGGCCATCGAACACGCCAAGCCCGCGCCGCAGCTGCCGCCGCCGGCCAAGCCCGCCGAAGCCGCGGAAGCGCCGGCGGTCGCAACGAGCGCGTGAACGATTCTGCCGCCCAGCCAAGACCGTCGCTCGACGAGCTGATCACGCGGCTTTCTGCCCTGCATCCGAGCCGGATCTCGCTCGGGCTGGATCGCATGCACCGGCTGCTGGCGCAGCTCGGTCATCCCGAGCGCAAGCTGCCGCCGGTCATCCACGTCGCCGGCACCAACGGCAAGGGCTCCACGGTCGCATATCTGCGCGCAATGCTCGAGGCCGCGGGGCTGCGCGTCCACGTCTTCACCTCGCCCTGGCTGGTGCGCATCAACGAGAGCTATCGGCTCGGCCGCGCCGGCGGTGGCGTCCTGGTCGAGGACGACGAGCTGATCTCCGCGCTCTTGGAGTGCGAGCGGGTCAATGCCGGCGCGCCGATCACCTTCTTCGAGGTCAAGACCGTCGCGGCCTTCGTGCTGTTCGCAAGGCATCCAGCCGATGTCGTGCTGCTCGAAGTCGGCCTCGGTGGCCGGCTCGATTCCACCAATGTTGTCGAGCAGGTCGCGGCCTCCGTGCTGACGCCGATCAGCATGGACCACATGGAGTTTCTCGGCGACACCCGCGCGCTGATCGCGGCCGAGAAGGCCGCCATCATCAAGCGCGGCTGCCCGGTGATCTCGGCGGCGCAGGAGCCCGATGCGATGGCCGTGATCGAGCGCGAGGCCAGGCGACAGCGCGCGCCGTTGTTTGCCGCGGGCGAGAGCTGGCACGTCAGTGTCGAGCGCAACCGGCTGGTCTATCAGGACGACCGTGGTCTTCTTGATCTTCCGGCGCCAAAACTGTTCGGCCGGCATCAGTTCGACAATGCGGGCCTCGCGATCGCGACCTTGCGCGCGGTCGATCAGTTCAAGCTCGCCACCAAGGCGTTCGAGGATGGCATCGTCGGCGCCGAATGGCCGGCGCGCATGCAGCGGCTGTCGAGCGGCGCGCTCACCGCGATCGCGCCGCAGGGCGCGGAGATCTGGCTCGACGGCGGCCACAATGCCGAAGGCGGCCGTGTCGTCGCCGCGGCGATCGGGGATCTCGAGGAGCGCGTGTCGCGGCAGCTCGTCGTCATCGTCGGCATGATGGGCAACAAGGATGCCGCGGGCTTCCTGGTCAACTTCGCCGGCCTGACGCGCCACATCATCGTCGTGCCGATTCCGAACGAGAGCAAGGCGATGGCACCGGCTGATCTGGCCGCCGCCGCGCGCACGCTCGGCATGCGCGTCGAGATCGCCGATGGCGTCGCGTCGGCGCTCGCCGGCATCGCGCGGCTTGCCTATGAGGTCCCGCCGCGTATCCTGATCACGGGGTCGCTCTATCTCGCGGGCCACGTGCTCGACCTCAACGGCACCCCGCCGACCTGAGAGGAATGGCGCATGCGCTTTGCCGCGATCGCAGATGTCCACGGCAACCATCTCGCGCTGGAGGCCGTGCTCGCGGATATCAGTGCGCAAGGCGTGACCGAGATCGTCAACCTCGGCGACATGGCGAGCGGCCCGCTCGACGCGCGCAAGACGATGGACATGCTGATGCCGCTCGAGGCGGTGCATGTGCGCGGCAATCACGATCGCTGGCTGATCGATCGACCGCCGGAGAAGATGGGCGCATGGGAGCGGCCTGCTTACGCCCAGCTCGAAGCTGATCATCTCGACTGGCTGCGCACGATCCCGGCGACGGCCGTGTATCAGGACGAGGTGTTTCTATGTCACGCGACGCCCGATGACGACAACATCTACTGGCTCGAGCGCGTCGCTCAGGACGGTGCGATCACTTGCGCGCTGCTCGACGACATCGAGCGACTGGCCGCCGGCATTTCGCAATCATTGATCCTGTGTGGCCATACCCACACGGCCCGTGCGGTGCGCTTGCGCGACGGTCGGCTGATCGTCAATCCGGGCAGCGTCGGCAGCCCCGGCTATTCCTATAACGCGCCGCATCCGCATGTCGTGCAGGCCGGCACGCCTGATGCGCGCTACGCGATCCTTGAGCTGACGTCGTCCGGCTGGAGCGTGAGCTTCCGCCACGTGCCCTATGATCACCGATCCATGGCTGCGCTCGCGCGCGCCAATGGCGACGAGGAATTTGCATCGGCGCTTGCGACCGGCTGGATCCGCTGAGCTCACGCGAGCAGTTTCCAGGGATCGGCGACCCTCTGCTCGAGCTGCTCGAACGTGCATTGCCTCGGCGATTTGTCGGGCCGCCAGCGCAGGATCGAGGTGCCGTGGCGAAAGCGCTCGCCGGAGAAATGGTCGTAGCAGACCTCGATCACCAGCTTCGGTTTCAGCGGACACCACTCCGCGGAGCGCTCGGTCGACCAGCGGCTCGGCCCGCCCGGCGCATTGCCGGTGAAGCCGGGTGGCGAGATCAGCGGCTCGAGCTTGTCGGTCAGCGCGGGCTTCTCGTCCTTCTTGAGCGCGGAGGTGAAGCCGACGTGATGCAGCAGGCCGTCATCGTCGTAGAGCCCGAGCAGCAGCGAGCCGACCAGCTTGCGCCCCTGGGCGCCCTTGTTGGTGGCGTAGCGGAAGCCGCCGATCACGCAATCGGCCGAGCGATAGCGCTTGATCTTCTGCATGCCGTCGCGGTTGCCTGCCTGGTAGGGCAGGTCGATGCGCTTGGCGATCACGCCATCCGAGCCGCCGCCGGATTGCGCCAGCCAGTCTTGCGCGGTCGCAAAGCGCGTCGTCGCCGGCGACAGCCGAAACGTCGGGTGCCCGGCGAAGTTCGCTTCCGCAAACGCCTCCAGCGCCGGCCGCCGCTCGTGCAGCGTGTGCGTCACGAGCTCCTTCTTGCCACTCGCCAGCAGATCGAAGGCGAGGAACAGCGCCGGCGTCTCCACCGACAGCTTCTTCACCCGGCTGGCGGCGGGATGAATCCGCTGCAGCAACGCATCGAACGAGAACGACTTCACCTGCGGCACCACCAGCTCTCCGTCGAGGATGAAGCTGGTTGCCTTCAGTTGGCGTGCCGCAGCGACCACCTCGGGGAAGTAGCGGGCGAGATCTTCGCCGGCTTTCGACTGCATCGTCACCTGAGCGCCCTCGCGCGCGAGCAGGCAGCGGAAGCCGTCCCATTTCGGCTCGTATTGCCAGTCCTCGCCGCGCGGGATTGCATCCACCGAGCGCGCCTCCATGGCCAGCAAACCGGCTTTGCGGGAGGGCGAACGATGGGCGCGGGCGGGCATGGCGACATCCAAAACGTTGAAACACACCCCCTCAACGCAAACGGCCGGCGATTCCGCCGGCCGTTCGACAAAAATCCTGGATCGTGGAGCGTCAGACCGCCGACGAGATCCACTGCTGCAGCTTCGCCTTCGGCGCAGCGCCGACCTGGCGCGAGGCCATCTCGCCGCCCTTGAATACCATCAGGGTGGGGATCGACATCACGCCATACTTCGAGGCCGTCTTCGGGCTCTCATCGACGTTGAGCTTGACGATCTTGACCTTGTCGCCCATCGCGCTCGAGATCTCGTCGAGGGCGGGCGCAATCATGCGGCACGGGCCGCACCACTCGGCCCAGAAGTCGACCACGACCGGGCCGTCGGCCTTGAGCACTTCGCTTTCGAAATCGGCGTCGGAAACCTTGCCAACGGCCATGGGATTACCTCGTTCGGTTGGAGGGAGCGGCGCGGACGCGCCGCCTCAGCGTGGGTGTGAAAGTAGGAATGGCGTGATGCCGGGTCAAGCGGGCTCACTCAGACGTGCTGGGATGGCAGCATGGCGTCCAGCGCGGAGGCCGGAAGCTCCATGAATTCAGCGGCTTCGGTCCAGAGCAACGCGGCGCGGACGTTTCGTCCGGGGTACAACTGGCCGAGCACGGCGCGGTACAGCGCGAGCTGCCGGACATAGGCCGGGGGCACGTCGGCGAGTCCCGAGGGCGGCTGCTGGTTGGTCTTGAAGTCGACGATCAGCACCTCGACCTCGGTCACCACCAGTCGGTCGATCTGGCCGGAGACCAGCGCCGGAGGCTGGCCGGCCAGTGCGAGGCGGCCCACGATCGAGACTTCCGCCCGGCTCCCGGCCGCGAACATCGCGGCAAAGCGCGGGTCTTCGACCACGGCGAGCACGCGTTCCGCGAGTCCCGCGCGCTCGTCCTCCGGCCAGTCGGCGGCGTTGCGAATCAGATATCGCAGCGCGGCATCGCGCCGCCGCTCCGGCGGCACCTCGGGCAGCGACTGCAGCAGGCGATGCACCAGCGTGCCGCGCTGCATCGCGAGGCTGCGCGCGGCCAGCGATTCGCCCGTGCGCACCGGCCGCTCGTCGGCGGACGGATCGGATGGCCGGAGCACGGCGACCTCGCCGGGCGCCTCCGCCGCCGCCGTGCGCAGCCACGCCGGCAGCTCGACGGCCGTCTCGACCATGCGCTGCGTTTCGTCAGCAGCGGTTTCCGCGATGTCCTCGGCCCGCGCGTAGCGCTTGACCGGCCCGTCCTCGGTTTCGGTCACCTCGACCTGCAGGCCCGCCGCGTCAAGGCCGCGCGCCATCAGGTCGTACCAGCTGCCGCCGCGGACGTTGTTCATGTTGCCCGGCATGCAGCCGCCGATGACCAGCCGATCCGCGGCGCGCGTCATCGCGACATAGAGAAGCCGCCGATATTCGTCCTCGGTTTCCTTGAGCATCGCCGTGCGCGCCGCAGCCACGGCTTGCGGATCGTCGGCCTTGCGGCCGGCCCAGACCACGATCTCCTGCTCGCCATGCGGCACGTGGATCAGCCGCAGCCGCTGCGAATCCGCCGGCGATGACGTCGTGTCGACCAGGAAGACGACGGAGGCTTCGAGGCCCTTGGCGCCGTGCACGGTCATGACGCGCACCTCATCGCGCGAAATCTCCATGTCGCGCTTCACCTCGGTGTCGGCGGCGCGCAGCCAGGCGATGAATCCCTGCAGCGAGGCCGGCGCCTTGCGCTCATAGGACAGCGCCAGCTCCAGGAATTCGTCGAGCGCGTCATTGGCCTCGTGGCCGAGTCGCGCCAGGATGCGGCGCCGGCCGCCATCGCCGCCAAGCAGCCAGGCATAGAACGCGAACGGCGTGTCCTCAGACGCACGGCGCTCGCATTGCTGCAGGCGTCGGACGACCGCCTGCAGCCGCTCGTCGTCAGCGGCATGTGCTGTGAGAGCATCATGCAACGAGCCGCGGCGCTGCCACGCCAGCTTGAACAGATCGTCATCGTCGAGGCCGAACAGCGGGCTCTTCAGCGCCGTGGCCAGCGCCAGATCGTCCTGCGGCAGCAGCAGCGCGTCGGCGAGGTTCATCAGGTCTGATATCGCGATGTGCTCGGTCAGCTTGAGCCGGTCGGCGCCGGCGACGGGGATGCCGGCGTGCTTCAGCGCCTGGATCACGGCATCGAATGCGTTGCCGCGCCGGCGCACCAGGATCAGCATGTCGCCATAGCTGAGCCGCCGCCGCGCGCCGTCATGGCCGGTCATCGTGCCTGTCAGGATCAGCCGCTTGATCTCGGCCTGGATGCGGCGCGACAGCTTCACCTCGGGGCTGGTGACGGAGACGCCGTCGAACGGCGCCCGCCAGCCCTCGATCTCCTTGCGGTCGTCGCGTTCGCACAGGCTCCAGAGCTCGACCATGCTCGGCCCGGCATCGGTCAGCGCGTTGTGGATGGGATGGCCGATGTCAGGCGAGTGGATGCTGCTGTAGACCTCGCGCTCGCGGAATACATGGTCGACCGCGTGCAGCACCGTCGGCCCGGAGCGGAACGAATAGGTGAAGGACACCGGATCGAACAACAGCCCGGCGTCGGTGAAGCGCTTCTGCAATTGCCGCCGGCGCGCATCGAACTCGTGCGGGTCGGCGCCCTGGAACGAGAAGATCGACTGCTTCTCGTCGCCGACCGCGAAGATCGTCCGCGTCAGGCCGTCGCGCGCGCCGGCGCCGGCGGTGAACTCCTCGATGATGTGGGCAACGATGTCCCACTGCCGTGGGCTCGTATCCTGGGCCTCGTCGATCAGCACGTGATCGACGCCGCGGTCGAGCTTGTAGTGGACCCAGCCGGCGGAGACACGGTTGAGCATCGCCAGTGTCTTGTCGATCAGGTCGTCATAGTCGAGCAGCCCGCGCTCCTCCTTCTCGCGGCGATAGTTCGCGGCTGCCGCTGTCGCGATCTGCAGCAGCGCCTCGGTGCGGTCGCGCACGACAGCGGCGCGGCGCTTCTCGATCAGGCGGTCGAGCCGGGCGGCCTCGGAATCGAACAGACCCGCCAACCCCGGATTGGCGTCGGCGAACTTCTTGGTCAGCAGCGATTTGCGCGGCTGCTTGTCGTCGGTGAGAAACAGCCGGAGATATTCGTCGACCTGATCGGCTCCAGAGAACGCCAGTGCAGCGCGAAGTTGCTCCGCCTGCTTCTGGTCGGTCTTGGCGCCGCCATCCAGCCGACCGGCGATCTCGGTCCAGTCCGCACGCGGCAGGTTGGGACCGTCAAGAATGTCGCGCTCGATCGCCTCCAGCGTCTCATCAGCGCCGATGCCAAGTACTTCGCCGAGATGCTGCGCGGCGATCTCGACGCGGCCGGCGCCATCGGTCCAGGCCATGAAGTGATCGCGGCTGAGACAGGCCTCACGGACGACGTCCTTGAAGGTCGAATCGGCCGCATTGGTCATCGCCACCTGCAGCGCGCGGCCGACCGCGCTGTCGGGGGCCCTGGAGGCATCGAGCAGCACCTTGAGATTGGCGCGCTCCATCATCTCGGTCTGGTCGCGCTCGTCGAGCACCGAGAACCGCGCGGGAACGTTGGCCTCGAATGGAAACTGCTGCAGCAGCCGGGTGCACAGCGCGTGGATGGTCTGCACCTTCAGCCCGCCCGGCGTCTCCAGCGCGCTGGCGAACAGCTTCCGCGCCGAGGCGCGCAGCTTCTTGTCGGGGTTTGGGATGCCGGTGGATTGGATCGTGCTGTCGAGCGCGTCGTCGTCAAGCGTCACCCAATGGCCGAGCGTCGAGAACACGCGCTCGGCCATGTTGGCGGCGGCGGCCTTGGTGAAGGTGATGCAGAGGATCTTCTCCGGCGGCACGCCGTCGAGCAGCAGCCGGATCACGCGCTGCACCAGCACATGCGTCTTGCCCGAGCCGGCATTGGCCGACACGAACGCCGAGGCCGCCGGGTTCGATGCGCGCGTCTGCGCCTCGCGCACGGCCTGCGGAATGGGGCGGGGCGCCTTCACCATTCCTCCACTCCCAGGCCGCCGGCCGCCGACCATTCCTTGATGCGGGCGAGGTCGTCATAGCTGCCGTAGCGGTTGGCCCACATCGACAGGTTCAGCGAGGTGTAGCCCTGATTGACGTCCTCGAAGCTGCGGATCAGCGCTTCGAGTTTTTCGCGCGCCTCCTGCGCGGCCTGGTCCGGATGCTGCGGCGGGTCGCTCTTGTTGATCTTCAGCTCGAGAATGCGCTCCTCGCCCGGCGGGTTGTTGCCGGACAGCCGGACATAAACGAGCTGGCTGATCAGGCTGCCGGCCGGAATGCCGTCGAAGCCGCCCTCGCGGAGGATCGCGGCTTCAAGCGTGAGCTGCGGCGACAGGCCCATGCGCACCTGCTTGGCCGTTGGTGGCTGCCCGGTCTTGTAGTCGAGAATGGCGTAGGTGCCCTCGGCACGCTGCTCGATGCGGTCGGCGCGCGCCGACAGCATGAAGGTACGGCCATTGTCGAGCGGAATGCCGATTTCGCCGCGGATCTCCGCGGTGATCGCGCCGATCTGCGCGCGTCGCGCACTCTCCCACGCCGCAAACCAGCCGGCGATGCGCTGGAAGCGAGGCCACCACAGCGCCCGCGCCTCGGGACGCTCCATCAATGGTGCAAAATGCTTCTCGCCGATCACGCGTAGCGCATGCGCCGGATGCAGCGGCAGCGCATCGGCATAAACTTGCGTGAACTCGCCGATCGCCTCGTGGATCGCCGAGCCGCGATCGGCGGCCGACAGCGGCATGTCGACGGGATCGAGCGGATCGAGCCGCAGGATGTAGCGCGCGAAGATGGTGTAGGGATCGCGCAGCCAGTCCTCGATCGCGGTCACCGACATGCGCAGCGGCCGTGCTGCCAGCGGCGGCTTCGGCGCCGGCTGCTCGATCGGCTTCACGGTCGCGGGCTGGTCGAGCACCTCGGCATAGCGGACGTAGATGTCACCGCGCGCCTCCGCCGCCTTCCAGCGCTCGGCGCCGGCGACGGCTTCGAGCCGATGCAGGAAGCGCGAGGCCACGGCGGGCGCGCCGCCGGACTTTGCGGCGTGGGTCAGGATCACCTCGGGCGCGCCGAGCAATTGCGCGAAATCGTGTGCTGATAGTCCGATGCGGCGCTCGGGCAGGTCGAGGCCGAGCTGATGCCGCATCGGGCGGCTGAGCCAGGGATCGATGCGCGGCGCCGGCGGCCAGATGCCCTCGATCAGGCCGCCGACGATCATGCGGTCGGCCTGCATCAGCCGGGCTTCGAGCGGACCGTAGATCTGCAGCTGCGCGCCGTGGCGCTCGGGGCGGCGCACCGCGCGATCGGAGAAAGCGGTATGGAACAGATCCGGATAATCCGCCAGCGGCGCCATCAGGCCGCAGCGCTCGCCGGACGCGAGCAGGTCGTCGAAGCAGCGCGCCAGCGCGGCGCCGTCGCGATCGGTGAAGGCGGTGCTGAGGCCGACATCGTCGGTCGACAGCGCAATCAGCACCTCACGATGCCGCGCCGCGAGCTCAGCGAAATCCTGCGGGCGCGGCGAGGCGAGGTTTTCCAGCGGCGCCAGCGCCGTCTGCAATTGCGCGATCAGCGCGCCGGCGCGGTCGAGCTGCTCGGGACTGAGGCGCGCGCGTGGCTCGGCCTTGTGCAGCGATGATACCTCGCCCTGGTGCAGCTTGGTGTGCTCGTCGCGGAAGCGCGCGAAGTCGCGCGCGAGCCCGCCGGTTCCGGCTTGCGGCCGCGTGCCGCGCAGCACCGCGAGCTCCAGCGTCTCGATGGCACTCTTCCAGCCATTCGCGGCGCGGCCGAGCCGGCACAGCGGATGCTTGAGCAGCGCCAGCAGGGTCGGCGGCTCCAACCCGCGCGCGGCGGCTTCGGCGGCGAGGCGCGCGAAGATGCCGGCGGGCGTCTCCAACAGCGCATCACCGCCGGAGTCGTCGAAGGTGAGGTGCCAGCGCGCTAGCGCCGCCATCACGCGGCGGGCCAGCGCGCGGTCCGGCGTCACCAGCGCGGCCGATTTGCCGAGATGGCGCGCCTCGCGCATCGCGATCGCGATCGCCAGCGCCTCCATCTCCGGATTGGGCGCAGCGACGACCGCGAGGTTGTCCATGGCTTCCGCGATGTTGGCGGCGATGTCGAACTGGCGCAGCCGCTCGTGCCAGACGGCGGTCGCCTCCGACGGCCGCATCGCCTCTGAGATCAACACCTCCCGGCCGCCGCGGCCGGTTGGGACGAGACGGACCACGTCGCGCCGGTCCAGGCCGAAGCGCTTGAGCAGCAGATGCATGGCATATTGCGGATGGTTGACCGCGGGCGGCGTCAACACGCGGCCGGCGCGGTCCCTGGCACCGCCGATCGAATTCCACGCGGCTTCGTCGAGATCGGTGTCGAGCCCAGGCAGCACCACCGCGCCATGCGGAAGCTTGGCGACGGCGAGCAGGAATTTTGCCGTCGCCGGCATCGAGCCGGTGGAGCCGGCGGCAATGACGGGACCATCGGCATGCGCCGACAGCCGCGCGGCTTCGGCCGCGATCAACAGATCGCGCCGCGCCGCCGGCTCGATGCGCTCGATCTCCTGCAGATAGGCCGGCCACGCGGTCCGCGCGATGCGCAGGAACTCGAGCGAATACTGCCAGTATTTGTCGAGCTGATCCGGCACCAGCGCGTCGAGCGCGTCCCACGACACGCCGCGCGTCACCATGTCGTCGATCAGCCGTGCGAGGTCGCCGGCCAGCGCGAGCGTCGAGGCGGGCCCGCCGATCACCAGCGGCGCCGACACCGGCGTCTTGGCCCAGGCCGCCACCAGCCGTGCCAGCGTAAGCCGGCGCTGCAGGTCGTCGAGCCGTTCCGGGATCTCCAGCGGCGCGGGCCCGAGGAACGCGTCGCGATCCTCGGCGAAGGCAAGCTCGTCCTCATCGATGTCGCCGAGCGCGACGAGGCGCGGCAGCACCGCGGCATCGGTCTTCAGCTCGTCGAGGAACATTTCGCGCGCGACACGGAGCGAACGGCGCGTCGGCAGATACAGCGTGGCGGTCGCGAGTCGGGCCGGATCGCTGCGCGCCTCGAAGCCGTCGACCAGCCGGCCGTCGACCAGCGCCGCGATCACGCTGCGCAGGAACGGCGCCGAGATGGGAACGGTGAAGACGCGCATGGCCTGCGATTCGGGTTGCCCAGGCCGTCTATATAGGGAGCGATCGGGCGGAGGTCATATCCGGGGTGTGGATGGGTGTTGATAGCGCCGCGACCGCTCCGATGTTGGACGCCGCACGCGGGGAGCCGCTCTGCGGCCGCGATCTCAGCTGTCGTAACCCGCTTTCGCGGGCGGTGAGAGCTGAGTTGCTGGAACCATCCGCCCACCTTCATCGTCACCGACAGCGCGGCGAAGCAATCCACGGCTGAGCACGGGACTCTGGATTGGGTCGCTGCGCTCGCAATGACGGAGAAAAGCCGCTGCGCTCCGGATGACACCGAGTGTGAGGTGATGGCTTCGCCCCGGGGGTCTACGCCGCACTCTCCAGCAGCGCCTCTTCGGCTTCCATCACAGCAGCCGGCGTCCCGACATGCATCCACACGCCTTCGAGGCGGAGGCCGAACAGGCGGTCCTGCTCGTTCGCCTTGTCGAACATCTTCGTCAGCGAGAACTCGCCCTTCGGCGCGCCGTCGAAGATCGCCGGCGAGATGATCGCGGCGCCCGCATAGACGAACGGCACCACCTGATGCTCCCGCCGCTTGCGCAAGGTGCCGTCGGCGAGCATCGCGTAGTCGCCTTGACCCGCGTAGCCGATCGAGGTCGCGGTCGGCGCCATCAGCAGCATGATGTCCATGCGTTCGGGATCGAACGCGTCGGCGAGCCGGGACAGGTTCTGGCGCACGCCCTCGATCCACATCGTGTCGGAGTTGACGTGGAAGAACGGCTCATGGCCGAGCAGCGGCAGCGCCTTGACGACGCCGCCGCCGGTGCCGAGCACCTGGTCGCGCTCGTCGGAGATGATCACGCGGGGCGTGCTGCGCGCGGCCGTGTGCTCGATGATCTGGTCGGCGAGATAGTGGACGTTGACGACGGCTTCGGTGACGCCGGCTTCGGCGAGGCGGTCGAGCACATGGTCGAGCAGCGGGCGGCCGGCGACGCGCACCAGCGGTTTGGGCATCGTCTCGGTCAGTGGGCGCATGCGCAATCCGAGACCGGCGGCGAGGACCATGGCTTTGTGCGGTTTGACGGGCATCTTCAGGGCATCTCGATCAACGGTGGTGCGAATCATACCACGCAAGAACATCTATCGTCTCGGCCGGTTGCGATAGCCTGGGCCGATGACGAATATGCGACGGCTGCCCGGCCGTCGTGATGCAAGATGCCGCAGGCTGTCGTGGCTCGGTCAGGCTTCGGCCGTGGCGCGCTTGTTGGTCTTCTTCTTGCCCTGCTTCAGGAAGGTGACGCCGATCTGGTCGCCATTGACCCAGGCCAACTCGCAGCGCCGGTAGGCCAAGCCGGTCGACGACAACAGCAGGAAGAACTCCTTCAGGTGCAGGCCTTCGACCGAGCCCTCGACCGTCAGCTTCGCCCCGGTCTCCGAGACGTCCTCGATGGTGCAGTTGCGGCGCCAGGTGCCGTCGATGCCCATCATGAAAGCCGGGATGCCGCGCTCGAAGACGACGCGTTCGCCCTTCATCCGCTCTGCCATCGCAACCTCCATTCACGCGCGGTGCGCAACCGGCGCCGCGGGCGCAAGGTAAGGGGGGATGGCTAAGAACCGGTAAAGCTACGGTGTGAGAGCGATGGTGCGAGCTTGCCATGGCGACGGTCGGCTCCCCTGCCCGCATGGGGGAGGGGAGTGGACCGTCGGTGCCATGAGAGGATGCTTCAAGCTATGCCCGCCGGCGGCGGCACGTTCGCCGCGTACCAGTCGCGCAGCGGCTCCAGTGCGGGATGGGCCAGCGACCGGTGGAGATAGTCCCAGATGCGGGGCTGGTGCTTGAGGTAATGCGGCTTGCCGTCGCGGCGGTTGAGGCGGGCGAAGGTGCCGAGCAGGCGGGTGTTGCGCTGGGCCGACATGATCGCGTAGTGCGCGCTGAATTCGTCGGCGTCGAACTCCGTCGACGCAGCTTGGCGCGCGGCGATGTAGCGCTCTCGGAGCGCCCGCTCGATCTCGGGCGACACGTCGATCCGGGCGTCCTGCGCCAGGGAGACCACGTCGTAGGCCGGTGGTCCCATCACCGCGTCCTGGAAGTCGATCACGCCCACGCGGGCGATGCCGTCGCGCGCGGGCAGCCAGAGCAGGTTGGGCGAGTGATAGTCGCGGATCACCCAGGTCGGCTGGGATGTCGGCTTGGATGTCGGCTTGGCCGCGAGCGGCGCCTCCAGCAACTCGCGCCAAATTTCCAGAAATTCGGCGCGCAGCACCTCCGACAGCTCCACACCACGGTCGGGCAGGTACCATTCGAGCATCAGGCCGATCTCGATCAGCATCGCGTCGATGTCGAAGGTCGGAACCTTGTAGGTCACCTGCGGCGCCAGCGGCAGCACCGCGGGGACGTCCTGCGCGTGCAGCGCGGCCAACAGATCGGTCGCGGCCTCGTAGCGCTCCACGATCGGTCGTGGCGGGTCGCCCTCGATCACGCCCTCGCGTCCGAGATCCTCGGTGATGAGAAAGCCTTGGCCGAGATCGGCGTCGTTGATCTTCGGCGCCGAGATGCCGCGCCCGCGCAAGGCGGCGGCGATCGCGACGAATGGGCGGACGTCCTCGGCGAGATGCACGGCGCCGCTATAGGGTTTGCCGTTGTAGGTCGCCGGGCCGTCGGGCCGCTTCGGCGAGTTCATCAGGATGGAGACGCGCTCGCCCTTGTGGAGCCGCGCATAGGAGCGGGTCGAGGCATCGCCGGCCATGCGCTCGCGGCGCGATTTGGCGTGCCCGGCCTCGGCGAGGAATTCGCGCAAGGCTTTCAGCCGTGCAACCACCGCGGCCGCCTTGCCGCAGCCGGTGACCTCGGCGCTGCGGGCGGTGTCGCCCTGCGATGGATCGTGGCGCAGCGCGATGTCGACGCGGTCCAGCGGCAGAGCGTTGCCGGCGCGCTCCGGCCATTCGATCAGCACGACGGTCGCCTCCGGCAGCGGCGACAGGCCGATCTCCTCGAGCTCCGATGCATCGCTGATGCGATAGAGATCGGCATGCACCAGCGGGAAGCTCGGCAGGTCGTAGCTCTGCGCCAGAGTGAAGGTCGGACTGGGCACCTCCAGCTCGTCGTCGCCGGCGAGGTAGCGGATCATCGCCCGCGCCGCCGCGGTTTTGCCGGCGCCGAGATCGCCGGTGAGCGTGATCAGCGCGCCCGGGCCGATCAGCAGCGCGAGGTCGGCCATGAGAGCGGCGGTGGCGGCTTCGTCCGCGAGCGCGGTGGTGAATGTCAGCTGGTCCGTCATTCCGCGGCGTTGCGTTGCGCGACGTGGTCGGTCGGGAAGTCACAGGTGACCGTGGTGCCCTTGCCGACCACCGAATCCATCCGCACCCTGCCGCCATGCAGCTCGACGAAGGAGCGCACCAGCGACAGGCCGAGGCCGGCGCCGCGATGGCGCGAGCCCTGCGAATGGCTCTCGAACCATTCGAACACCTTGTCCTTCACCTCGGGCGGAATGCCGGGGCCGGAATCGGTGACCGCGAAGGTGACGCTGTGATCGGTGCGGCGGGCGCTGACGACGACGCTCGAATCCGGCGGCGAGAAGCCAACCGCGTTGGCGAGCAGATTGTAGAGCACCTGCACGACGCGGCGCTCGTCGCCGACGAAGGAGCCGACATCGGGGTCGACCGCAATCGTCAGGCGGATGCGATCGGTGGCGAGGCGGTCCTGCACGCCCTCGGCCGCGGCCTCGATCGCCTTGGCGGCGTCGACCGGCCCGAGCTCGAGCTTCATGGCGCCGGCATCGATGGTGGCGAGGTCGAGAATGTTGTTGGTGAGCGCGAGCAGCGCGTTGGTAGATTTGGTGACGTAGTCGAGATACTCGGCCTGCTTCGGCGTCAGCGGTCCCGTGGATGGATCCGACAGGAAATGCGCGAAGCCGATGATCGTCGTCAGCGGCGCGCGCAGCTCGTAGGACACGTGGTGGACGAAGTCGATCTTCATCTGGCCGGCGGCTTCGAGCGCCTCGTTGCTCTCGCGCAACGCCCGCTCGACATTCTCGGTATCGGTGATGTCCTGGAAGGTGAGCATGGTCGCGCCGTCGGGCAGGGGACGGCTCATGCAGTCGAGCACGCTGCCGTCCTTGCGCTCGAGCTTCAGCGCCGCGTCGAGCCGGTTCTCGATCGAGGTGATCGCCTCGCGGATGGTGCGCCAGGCGACGGCGTCGTCATAGAGCTGATGGCACCAGGATTCCACGGTGTCGATATGCGGATGCTCGCGCAACTGATCCGGCGACAGCCGCCACATCTTGGCGAAGGCCGGATTGAACAGCTCGACCCGGCCGTTCGAGCCGAACACCGCGACGCCTTCGGCGAGGCTGTCGAGGGTCTCGCGCTGGACCCGGATCAGGCCGTCGAAGCGGCGGGCAAGCGCGAAGCTCTCGGTGACGTCGTCGAACAGATAGGTGACGCCGCCTTCCGGGTTCGGCGTGGTGACGACCGATAATGCGCGGCCGTCGGGCAGGAACCAGGTGTCCTTGGCGGCCTCGACGGCGCGATAGGCCTCGTGAAGCTTGGCCTTCCAGGCCCGGAAGTCGGCCTGCTCGGGCAACTTGCGCGCGGCGCGAAGACGGTCGAGCACCGACGAGTCATCCGGCTGACTGTCCAGGAACGTGGGATCGAGACCCCACAGCCGCCGATAGGAGTCGTTGTAGAAGGCGAGCCGGCGCTGGCCGTCGAACACGGCCACGCCTGAGGACAACTGGTCGAGCGTGCGCCGGTGTGCTTCCCGCATCCGCACCACGGCCGCATCCAGCGCCGCCGCCTCGCTGGCGTCGATGGCGACACCGGCGCTGCCGTGGCCCAGCATGAAGGCGCGCACGTCATACATGCGGCGCTCGCCGCCGGTCACGATCGGCAGCCGGCCCTCGAAACGGCCGTTGGCGCCGAGCGCACGCTGCAGGTCGATACGGTCGGCCGAGTCGAGCAGCTCGATGTTGCGGCCGATCGCGTCCGGCACGTCGCGGGCGTCCGCGGCGCGGGCATAGGCCGGGTTGACGTAAGCGAGGGCGCCATTGGCCTGCCGCGCCCAGATCGGCCACGGCAGCGCCGATGCCAGCGCGCGCAGCGACTCCGTCTCCTCGCCGAGCGCCTTGAAGCGGAGCTGCGTCTCGGCGAGCTCGCGGCGCAGGCCGGACAATTCGCGGATGCGCACGATGGCCTGCCCGCCGATGGCGCGGCCCATCGCCTCGATCGCATGGCCGTGCGAGGTGGTGAGATTGAGCATGAAGCCTTCGCCCGCTTCGCGCAGCGCGTCGACGGCGCGGTCGAGCTGCAGCGCGGGCTCCGGCGGCAGCCAGGTTCCAAAGGCGAGAATGCGCTGCGGCTGATCCTGCGGCACCAGCATCGAGGTGTCGCCGGAGATCTGCGGGCGATGGCCGCCGGCCGGCCAGGCGATCAGGATCTGCGGCTCGGCGAACAGCAGCGCACGGTAGCGATCGGCCTGCAGTTGCAGCTCGGCGACATTGGCACGCAGCCGCGCTTCCTTGCGCGCGGCCGCCAGACGCGTGCGCACCAGCGCGACTGCAGCGACCACGGAGAAGCCGAGCAGCGCCAGCATCGCCGTGACCTCGGCGATATCAGGACGGCTCAGCTCGAACAGCGTCGTGATCGCATCCGGCGGCACGCCATCGCCTGCGAAGCCCGGTGTCGCCGGCGCAAGCGCAGCGAGACCCATCAGGCCTTTGCGCGCAAGTGACGTGCACGACAGCAGCGTCTGACGCATCACCACGATCACGCCCGACATATTTGCCCCAAACCGCACGAAGTTCCGCGCGGCGCCGATCGCGTCGACCGCGCCGTCTCACGAATCAATCAACCATAACCGCTTCGGGACTCCAGCGGTAAGAGTCCAGACCGTGAACGGTGGTTGCGCCTGAGGAAAATGCGTCCGCCGATCGACTCTTTCGAGTCGGAACAGTGGCAAGCCCGTAGTTCAACGGCCCGTCGAGCCGAAGCCGCCGCTGCCGCGCGCGGTCGTCGTCAAGCTTGTCGCGAGGCTGAGCTCGGCGCGCACCACGGCGGCGATCACCATCTGCGCGACGCGCTCGCCGCGACGGATCGTAAACGGTTCCTTGCCGTGGTTGATCAGCAGCACGCAGATCTCGCCGCGGTAGTCCGCGTCCACCGTGCCCGGTGCGTTCAGCACCGTGACGCCGTGGCGTGCAGCGAGCCCCGAACGCGGCCGCACCTGGGCCTCGTAGCCGTCGGGCAGCGCGATCGACAATCCCGTCGGCACCATCGCGTGGCCGCCTGACGCAAGGACGAGCGGTGCATCGGCCGGAACCGCGGCGAGCAGATCGAGCCCCGCGGCATGTGCGGTCTGATAGGCCGGCAGCGGCAGGCCTTCGCCATGCGGCAGGATCTGCACGTCGATCGCGATCGTCTGTGTCACGCAACGGGTCCCATGGTTCTGGCAATCTCGGCAACGAGCGCCGTCGCGACCTCGTCCTTGGTCATGATCGGCCAGGACGCGACATGGACGCCATCGGCGTCCTTCGTCAAGAGATGCACGGTGTTGCGGTCGCCGCCCATCACGCCGGTCGCAGGCGAGACGTCGTTGGCGACGATCCAGTCGCAGCCCTTGCGGGCGAACTTGGCCTTCGCGTTGTCGATCAGGTGCTCGGTCTCGGCGGCGAAGCCGATCACGAGACCTGGCCGCTTGTCTTTGAGCTTCGAGATCGTTGCGAGGATGTCGGGATTCTCAACCAGCGCGAGCGGCGGAATCGCCTTGTCCGTCTTCTTCAGCTTCTGGCCGCCCTCATTGGCGACGCGCCAGTCGGCCACCGCCGCGGCGAAGATCGCGACGTCGGCCGGCAGCTCGGCCTCGACCGCTTCCAGCATCTGCCGTGCCGACTCGACATGCGTGACGTTGACGCCCTTGGGATCGGCGAGCTCGACCGGCCCCGCGATCAGCCGGACGTCGGCGCCGGCGGCCTGCGCGGCGGCGGCGATCGCAAAGCCCTGCTTGCCGGAGGAGCGGTTGGCGATGTAGCGCACCGGATCGATCGGCTCGTGCGTCGGTCCGGCCGTGATCAGCACGCGGCGGCCGGCGAGCGGGCGCGGCGTCGGCGGCTTGAGCATGGCGACGACGGCGTCCGCGATCTCGATGGCCTCGGCCATGCGGCCGACGCCGGCCTCGCCCTTCTCGGCCATCTCGCCGGCGTTGGGGCCGATCATCTGGACGCCGTCGCGCTGCAGGGTGGCGGCGTTGCGGCGCGTGGCCGGGTTGCTCCACATCATCGGGTTCATCGCCGGCGCCAGCAGGATCGGCCGGCTCGCCGCGAGCAGGATGGCGCTGGCGAGGTCGTCGGCGGCGCCGTGCGCCATCTTCGACATCAGGTCGGCGGTGGCCGGCGCGACCACGATCAGGTCGCAGTCGCGCGCGAGGCGGATGTGGCCGACGTCGAACTCGCTGCGCGCGTCGAACAGATCGGTGAACACGCGGTCGCCCGACAGCGCTGACGCGGCCAACTCGGTGACGAACTGCGTCGCCGCCTTGGTCAGCACGCAGCGGACGCGGATGTGGCGTTCCTTCAGACGGCGGATCAAGTCGAGCGACTTGTATGCCGCGATGCCGCCGCCGATGATCAGGGTGACGCGCGCTTCACGGGCGGCGCCGGGCTGAGGGAGACCAGGCTCAGGCAGAGCGGCTGGAGCTGGCGCTGCCGTCGTCGGCTCGGACGGATCGACCGGCTCGATCAGCGCGCGCAGGATGACCCGGACTTCCTCCTCGACGGAGCGCCCGTTCTGCGCCGAGCGCAGTCGTAGATAGGTTTTGAGCGAGTCGTCGAGCTTGCGGATGGTCAGGCTGGCCATGTCCGCCTCCCCAGCAGGGTCCAGATGCAAGCAATGCTAGCAGAAATTGATCGCAGTGCAATCAATGTAGGGTGGGCGAAGCGGCCCGCCGTAGGCGGCAGCGTGCCCACCGTCGATCGGCAGGCTCCAGGGTGAGACGGTGGGCACGGCGTCACCGCCATCTCGTACGACGAGACAGCACGGCTGCGCCTTTGCCCACCCTACGAATCTACAGCCTGAGCACCGCGAACAAAATGCCGATGAAGGTCAGCGCGATGACCCACAGCGCGATCGCGCGCCAGCGGCTCTTCTTGCCTTCGGTGCGGCCCATGGCGGCGATGGTCTCGGGCGACAGGCGGAGGCCGTCGCGGGTCATGGTCTCCATGTGCTCGAGCACGGCGGCGGCGCGGGCGGCGAGCACCGGCAGGGTCGCGGTCAGCCGGGCCAGTTCGCCGATTCCGGTGACGGCGCCCTCGATCCGGCCGATCGGCCCGAGATTGCGCTCGATCCATTCTCGCACCACGGGGTCGGCGACCTTCCAGATGTCGAGCTTGGGATCGAAGCCGCGCGCGACGCCCTCGACCACCACCATGGTCTTCTGCAGCAGGATCAGCTCCGGCCGGGTGCGCATGTCGAACAGGCCGGTGACCTCGAGCAGCAGGGTCAAGAGCTTGGCCATCGAGATTTCTTCGGCCGTGCGGTTATGGATCGGCTCGCCGATGGCGCGGATGGCCTGTGCGAAATTCTCCACCGAATGATGCGGCGGCACGTAGCCGGCCTCGAAATGCACTTCGGCGACGCGGCGATAGTCGCGGGTGATGAAGCCGAGCAGGATCTCGGCCAGGAAGCGCCGCTCCTTCATCCCGAGCCGGCCCATGATGCCGAAATCGACCGCAACCAGCCGTCCCTGCTGGTCCAGGAACAGGTTGCCCGGATGCATGTCGGCATGGAAGAAGCCGTCGCGCAGGGCGTGGCGGAGAAAGCTCTGGATCACCTTGCGGCCGACGTCGGGCAGATCGACATTCGCCTCCGCGAGCCGGGCGTGATCGTTCAGCGCGATGCCGTCGATCCACTCCATCGTCAGCACGGTGTTGGCGGTCCGGTCCCAGTCGACCGCGGGCACGCGGAAATCCGGATCGTCCTTGATGTTCTCCGCCATTTCGGAGAGCGCAGCGGCCTCCAGGCGAAGGTCCATCTCCATCGCGACCGAGCGCGACATCGTGTTGATGACCTCGACCAGCCGCAGCCGCCGCGCCTCCGACGAATGCGCCTCGGCCTTTTCGGCGACGAAGAAGAAATCGGAGAGGTCGCGGCGGAAGCGCGCAGCGACGTTCGGTCGAAGCACTTTCACCGCGACCGGACGACGAATGCCGTCGCGCTCGACCTCGCCGCGATGCACCTGCGCGATCGAGGCGGCGGCGACCGGCGGACCGAGATGCGTGAACAGCTGGCTGATCGGGCGTTCGAGCGCGGTGGCGATGACGGCCTCGGCCTCGGCCTGCGGGAACGGCGGCAGCCGGTCCTGCAGCGATTCGAGATCCCGCGCCATGATGACGCCGACGACGTCGGGCCGGGTCGCCAGGAACTGGCCGAGCTTGAGATAGGCCGGGCCCATCCGCTCCAGCGCGCGCGACAACCTTGGCCCGGACTTGGCGCCGGGGCGCTCGATGAGCCGCGCCAGCTTCAGCGCGAGCTGGCCCGGCGGCGGCGCCAGGCTCGGATCGACGGCGCCGAACACGCCCTCGCGCGCGAACACCAGGGCGGCCCGGGCGAGCCGCGTAATGTGGGTGAGTGCGGAGATCACAAACGCCAGCCGGAATGAAGCGCGACGATGCCGCCGGAGAGAGTCTGCCAGGACACGCGGGAGAAGCCGGCCGCCGAGATCATCTCGGCGAAGGCGTTGGGCCGCGGAAACTGGCGGATGGATTCGACGAGGTAGCGGTAGGACTCGGCATCGCCGGTGACGGCGCGGCCGAGCTGCGGGATCACGTTGAAGGAGAACAGGTCATAGAGCTTGTCTAGCCCTGGCATCTCGACGGTGGAGAACTCCAGGCACAAAAAGCGGCCGCCATGCTTGAGCACGCGGAATGCCTCGGCCAGCGCCAGCTCGATCTGCGGCACGTTGCGGATGCCGAAGGCGATCGTATAGGCGTCGAAGGAGCGGTCGGGGAAGGCGAGCTTCTCGGCGTTGCCCTCGACGAACGAGACCTTGTCGTCGAGATATTGCTTCAGCGCGCGCTGGCGCCCGACCTCGAGCATGTCTCCGTTGATGTCGCACACGGTCGCATGGAAGCCGGCGCCGGCCTTCCTGGCGGCGCGGAAGGAGATGTCACCGGTGCCGCCGGCCACATCGAGCAGCGCAAACGGCGCATCGCTCTTCGGCGGGTTCAGCGCGTTGATCATGATGTCCTTCCAGACGCGGTGCAGCCCGCCCGACATGAGGTCGTTCATGAGGTCGTAGCGCTGTGCCACGCTGTGAAACACGTCGTTCACCAGCGTCTGCTTCTCGCCCAGAGGCACGTCCCTGAAGCCGAAATGAGTGGTTTGGTCCGGCTGATCCATCACCCTTACTCCGATACGGCACCATAGCGCTGATGCGGCCAAGGCGCTATCACGTCAGCCGGACAAGGTGAATGGTCGCGGATGCAAAAGGTGAAATGAGCAGGGATGCCTGAGCTGCCCGAAGTCGAGACCGTCCGGCGCGGGTTGCAGCCGGTCATGGAAGGCGCTGTCATCGTCAAGGCCGAGGCCCGGCGCGGCGATCTCAGGTTTCCGTTTCAGCCCGATTTTGCCAAGCGCCTGCAGGGCCAGACCGTCACCGGGCTCGGCCGGCGTGCCAAATATCTGCTGGCCGACCTCGACTCCGGTGACGTGCTGCTGATGCATCTCGGCATGTCCGGCTCGTTCCGGGTGATCAAGCCGGAGCACGAGGAGACGCCGGGCGAGTTTCACTATCCGCGCGGCAAGGACAGCGTGCACGACCATGTCGTTTTTCACATGTCGTCGGGCGCCGACATCGTCTTCAACGATCCGCGCCGCTTCGGCTTCATGAAGATCATCGGCCGCGGCGACATCGAGACCGAGCCGCATCTGAAGGGCCTCGGGCCGGAGCCGCTCGGCAATGAATTCGATGCCGCGATGCTGGCGCGCGCCTGTGCCGGCAAGAAGACCAGCCTGAAGGCCGCGCTGCTCGACCAGCGCGTGGTCGCCGGGCTCGGCAACATCTATGTCTGCGAGGCGCTGTTTCGCGCCCATCTGTCGCCGCGGCGTCTGGCGGCGACGCTGGCAACGAAGAAGGGCGAGCCCACGGATCACGCCACGCGTCTGGTGGAGGCGATCCACGCCGTGCTCAACGAGGCGATCCGCGCCGGCGGCTCGTCGCTGCGCGATCACCGCCAGACATCAGGCGAACTCGGCTATTTCCAGCATTCGTTCCAGGTCTATGACCGCGAGGGTGAGCCATGCCGGACGGACGGCTGCAGCGGCGTGGTGAAGCGCTTCGTGCAGAACGGCCGCTCGACCTTCTGGTGCCCGAAGTGCCAGAAGTGATGTCGCGGCCGAGGAGCCGGCACGGCCGGCCATCCCCGGTCTGCTTGTGGCGGACGGGAGTGGGCGTATACTGCCGCCATGGCTGTCAGCTCGCCCGACCTGAAAGCATTTCTGCTCGCGACGCCGTTCTTCGGCGGCCTGCTTGATGCGAGCCTCGATCTGCTGGTCTCGATGCTGGTCGAGCGGCGCTTCGACAAGGGCGCCGTGGTCGTCGCCGAAGGCGAGGCGGGGCGCTCGATGTTCGTCGTGCATAGCGGTACGCTGGAGGTCAGTGAGCGCCTGGAGACGGGTGCCGCGATCCATATGTCGCGTCTCGAGCCCGGGGATTTCTTCGGCGAGATGACCCTGCTCGACATGCAGAACAGATCGGCCACCGTGGTCGCGGAAGCGCCGACCGTGCTGTACGAGCTGACGGCGCAAAAGCTGTATGCCTTCTACAAGGCTGACATCCACGCCTACGTGATCGTGCTGCAGAACATCAATCGCGAGCTGTGCCGCCGCCTGCGTCGCGCCGATGCGCGGATCAAGATGCGGGAGGGTGGGTCGCGGTAGGCGAGCGGGCGGCGAAGCAGTGCGAAGCGTGCTCGATCTACGGCTGGGCTACTCCTTAACCTCGCCCCGCTTGCGGGGAGAGGTCCGATTGCATCGTGAGATGCAATCCGGGTGAGGGGGTACAGGTCTCACCACGAACACTTCCCGCGTGTCTGCCCCGCGTCTGCCCCTCACCCCAACCCTCTCGCCGCAAGAGCGGGGCCAGGGAGCGCACCGCCGTCGCGGCAGAAGCTCGGGTCTAACTAACGAGGACTACAATCCCGCCTTCCAGTTGATGCCGTTGTCGGCCCAGGTCGGATACACCCGCGCCACCGGCAGTTTCGCTTCCTCGGTGGGCGGCGTCAGCATGATCGGGAATTCGACCTCGGCGTGCTCGCTCGCGTCCTTCAGTTCGCCCGCGTCGTGCATGACGTGATCGCCTGCAAGCTTGCCGGCGGTCCAGCGCCACAGGCTGCGAATCTCCTGCGCCGATTTACCGGCCGCATCGAACTCGCTGACGCCGAGACCGGCGGCGAGCGCGTCCTGGTGGTCGTTGCGCATCATGATGAAGGGCTGCGCCAGCACCTCCGCGATGTCGCGTGGCGCGTCGGCGTCGAGCGCCGTCGTCGCATCGGTGACGCGATGGCCGCCGCGGATCGGGGCCTGGTTGAGCACGAAGGCGAACGGCTTGCGCCAGGCGCGCACGATGCTCAAGGTCGGTGCTGTCGCTTCGATGTCGGCGACGCTCGGACGCGCCGGAATGAGGCACAGATCGCAGTGGCGGATCGCGGCCGTCGTGGACGCCGTGATGCCGGCCCCGGTGTCGATCACGCAGACAGTGAAGCCGTCGCGGGCCAGCGCTTCGAGGCGAGGCTCGATCATCTTGGCGTCGTAGCCGGCTTCGACGATCGGCTCGCCCGCGGCGCGGCGCGCCTGCCATTTGGTCAGCGTGCCCTGACGATCGGTCTCGATCACGCGCACCTTGTGGCCGGCCTGCTGCGCGGCCACGGCCAGACCAATCGCCAGCGTGCTCTTGCCGCTGCCGCCCTTCTGCGTGGCCAAAACGATCGTGTACATCGGGAGACAGTCCTTCGGATGTTGACGGAACTTATGAGAACGCCAAAGCTGAGTGCATCGCGGTTGCGCGGTGCGGAGCTATTCTCGCTCAGGACAGTCCCGGCCCGATCCAACTAACAGAGGGATCGCGGTGGTCCGAATCAGCACGCCGACAAAACTGTTCGAACTATCTCACGCTCGGCCTGTGCCTGCACAGACCGGTTGACTACGGCGGGAGCCGTTCCGAGTTGATAGCAAGGTGCTAGGAAGTTGAGCGGCAGCGAGCCGCGGACGAGCGATCGGCATCGCCGAGCATCATCCCATGCAGTCGCGATGCTGCACGTCCGATCCCCGCCGGCCGCCGTTGGGCCCTTAATTTTTTCTAAAACGACATGCTTAACATTGCGTAAACGCTGCCGCGCCGCAGTGCACAGCGGCACGATCGGCGATGCCGAACCGGTTTGGCGCAGGCTCTACTTCCGCACGCAGATCACGCGCACCGTGGCCGCCTTGGCGTCGAGCGAGGTTCCGTCGGGCTTGACACCATGCGAGGCGAGAAACGCACGCGTCGCATCGGCGCTGACCATCACGACCTGTGTCGATGGGATCAGTGCCGTGCCCGCGAGGACGCCGGGCTTGAGCAAGGTGACGCCGGCGAACTTGCCGTCGCCGTCGAGCGCTGCCGCTCCGGAAAAGCCGAGCCCGGGCGCCGGCGCCAGCGAGGCGTCGCCGGTGCCGTTGGCGGCGAGCTGCGCCTTGACGGTGCTGATCGCGGCACCGCCGCCCTGGCTCTGCGGATCGGGGATGCCGACGATGTCGACCGACGATTTCGCACTGCCGCCCGACAGCGCCAGCGGCTTCAGGCCGCGCCCGCCGTAGATGCGCAGCAGCGCCAGGCCGCGCTCCTTGTCCTCGGCCACGCGCTCGGCATGGCCGAACCCGGGAATGGTGATTGCCACGCAGCCGTCGGTCACCTCGCGATCGGCGATGATGGCGCCGTCCTGGGTGGCGACGATGCCGGTGCCGTAATCGACGCGGCGCCGTGGCGCGGGCTGCGCGGCCAATGTCGACGGAAACGCGGTGAAGGCGCTCGACATCGCGATCACGACCGGCTCGACCGTGTTCTCGGTGGCCTGATCGTAGAGGATGGTCAGGATACGCACCTCGTCGCCCCGAAAGGTGCCGCGGATGTAGAACTTCTTCAGGTTCTGCAGGCCCGAGAGCACGAAGAAGTCGGGCTTCACCACGCTGTAGTCGACGGTGCGGCCGGGCTCTTTCTTCTCGCGGTCGGCCAGCGCCGCGGACGTCGGGTTCGCCTCCTTGCGGCGTGACAGCACGACCTGCACGGTGCCGGTGGGCGAGGTCCATTTCGAGCCGTTGCCGTCGCTGGTCTGCTGCGGCACCAGCTTGGTCGGGATGCCGAGCCGGGCGCCGCTGACCGGCTCGGTCACGAGCTTCCAGCCGACGCCCTCCTGCTTGCGGCGCGCAGTGTCGGCGAGCACGGCGCGCTCCTGCGGGTTCAACACACCGGTCGGCTTGCCGCCGGATAGCTTCTGGTACTCCTTGATCGCATTGACCATGCGCTCGCTGACGTCGCCGGTGATGGCGCCATTGTATTGGCCAACCCAGGCAAGATCGGATTGCAGCGCAAGCCGCTCGGCCCGGCTCATCGCGTTGGCGGTGTCGGCGGGCGCCTGAACGCCCGGGCGCGCTGGCTGGGTCGCGACCGGCTTGGGCTTGGCGCCGGGCATCGTGGGCGTCTGTGCCTGCACCGACGCGCACGCGGCGATCCCGCAGATGAAGGTTGCCGTGGCCAGCCGTCTCATGACAAATCCCGATGCTCTTGCCGCGCCGCTAAATAAGCACATCTGCTTGGTCGGTCACAATCCGGCGAGGGTTCAGTGCGGAGATCCGCCGTCTTCGCCATGGGCCGGCAATGGGCTGACAGCGATGCGGCGGCGGAAGGACGGTGTAACGATGCTGAGCGACGAAGAAGTGGAGCGCTATGCCCGTCACATCGTGCTGCGCGATGTCGGTGGTCCCGGTCAGGCGGCGCTGAAGCGCGCCGCGGTGCTGGTGGTCGGCGCAGGCGGCCTCGGCGCGCCGGCACTGATGTATCTCGCCGCCGCCGGCGTCGGCACGATCGGCGTGGTCGACGACGACGTCGTATCGCTGTCGAACCTGCAGCGCCAGGTCATCCATGCGACCCCCGACATCGGCAGGCCCAAGGTCGAGAGCGCCGCCGAGCGCATCAATGCGCTCAATCCGCATGTGAGCGTCGTGGCGCATCGAAGCTGGCTCAATGCCGACAACGCGCTCGATCTGATCGGCGGCTATGATCTCGTGCTCGACGGCTCCGACAATTTCGACACGCGCTATCTCGTCTCCGACGCCTGCTTCCTGGCCGAGAAGCCGCTGATCACCGGCGCGCTCGGGACTTTCGATGCGTCGCTGACGACGATCCGCGCGCATGAGCGGAACGAGAAGGGCCAGTTCAATCCGACCTATCGCTGCCTGTTCCCCGAGCCGCCGCCGCCGGGCACGGTGCCGGCCTGCGCGGAAGCCGGCGTCATGGGCGCGCTCGCCGGCATGCTGGGATCGATGATGGCGCTGGAGGCGATCCGGGAGATCGTCGGTTTCGGCGAGGGTCTGGTCGGACGGCTCTTGATGCTGGACGCGCGCACGATGCGGTTCGAGACGCTGCGCTACGGGCGCGATCCGGCGAACCCGTTGAATGGCGACGGGCCTGTGATTGCGGATTTGAGTGCGCACCGAAAGTGAGGTGTGCGTGAGCCGAGAGGCCGCCACGCATCTAGTTGTCGGTCATGAGTTGAGAGACTCTCGCCTCACTCTCCGCTGTCGTCCCGGACAAGCCGGGGCGACGCGATAGCGTCGGTGCGGCGCCGATCCGGGATCCATACTCCGTGAGCGTGATGAGGCGCGCGGAATTGACGGCCTGCCCGTTTCAGACGTCACGCGATATGGGTCCCGGCGTTCGCCGGGACGACGCCGAGGGGCTTGCCCGGTCTCGGCTCACATTCGCTTCCCGCGCTCACTGTCCATGTGGACCAGCTGCGACTCCGGATAGCGTTCGCCTGCCGCGGCGCCAATCGGGAAGGCCTTGTCGAGCGCAGCGAGTTGCACTTCGGTGAGCTTGACGCAGAGCGCGCCGAGCGCCTCGTCGAGGCGGTCGCGGCGGCGGGCGCCGACCAGCGGGACGATGTCGTTGCCCTGCGCGGCCACCCAGGCGATCGCGACCTGCGCCGGCGTGGCGCCGACCTCGTCGGCGATGCTGCGCAGCGTGTCCACGAGGGTAAGATTCCGGTCGAGATTGTCGCCCTGGAAACGCGGCGAATGGCCACGGAAATCAGCGGCATTGGCGCGGTCCTTCGACCAGTGGCCGCTGATCAGTCCGCGCGACAGCACGCCGTAGGCGGTGATGCCGATGCCGAGCTCGCGGCAGGTTTGCAGGATGTCGCTCTCGATGCCGCGCGAGATCAGCGAATATTCGATTTGCAGATCCGCGATCGGGTGCACCTTGTGCGCCCGGCGGATCGTCTCGGAACCGACCTCCGACAACCCGATATGCCGGATGTAGCCGGCCTGTTTCAGCTCGGCCATCGTGCCGATGGTCTCCTCGATCGGCACCTTGGGATCGAGCCGCGCCGGGCGATAGATGTCGATGGCGTCGACGCCGAGCCGCTGCAGCGAATAGGACAGGAAGGTCCTGATGGCCTCGGGCCGGCTGTCATAGCCGAGCCAGCTCCTGTCGGGGCCGCGCAGCGCGCCGAACTTCACGGAGATCTGCACGTTGCGCGGACCGGCCGAGGCCAGCGCCTCGCGGATCAGCATTTCGTTGTGGCCCATCCCGTAGAAGTCGCCGGTGTCGAGCAGCGTGATGCCGGCGTCGAGCGCGGCGTGGATGGTGGCGATGCTCTCGGACCGGTCGGTGGGGCCGTAGAAGTCCGACATGCCCATGCAGCCTAGTCCGATGACCGAAACCTCGGGGCCGGTCGAGCCGAGTTGGCGGGTTTGCATGATCAATCTCCTCTTGCTGGCGCAGGCGGCCTGCTGGTCCGCCGGGACAACGCGGATATCGGCGGATTTCCGCGGTTCGAAAAGCTGGACAATTCCGAATGGACTGTTCAGCATGCCGAACAATGAGCGAGCCGGACCTCCGTGATCTTCAAGCCTTTGCTGCCGTGGCTCGCAGCGGCAATTTCCGCCGCGCCGCGCGCGAGCAGGGGCTCGCGGCATCCAGCCTGAGCCAGCGGCTCAAGGAGCTGGAGCAGCGGCTCGGCGTCCGGCTGCTCAACCGGACCACGCGAAGCGTCGGCCTGACGCAGGCCGGCGAGGCGCTGCTGGCACGGCTCGAGCCTGCGCTGTCCGAGATCGAAGCGGCGATCCATCAGGTGCGCGGCCAGCAGCAGGTCGCGGCGGGACGCCTGCGCATCAATGCGCCGCCGCCTGCGGTCGATCTGGTGCTGGCGCCGATGGTCGCGCCGTTCCTTCAGGCCTATCCGCTGATCGAGCTCGAGATCGTCGCCGACAGCGGCTTTATCGACATCGTGCAGGCCGGGTTCGATGCCGGCGTGCGCTATGGCGAGCACCTGGCGCAGGACATGATCGCCGTACCGCTCGGCGAAACGCAGCGCTACGCCATCGTCGCCTCACCGCAATATGTTGCGCAGCATGGCCGTCCCGCGCATCCGCGCGACCTGCTGCAGCATGGCTGCATTCGGACGCGCTTCTCGTCCGGTGCGATGCTGGAATGGGAGTTCGAGAAGGACGGGCAGGTGATCAGGATCGCACCGCCGGCTCGGCTGATCGCGGTCCAGCTCGGTCTGGCCTTCCGTGCCGCCTGTGACGGCGTTGGCTATTGGGCGACCTTCGAAGGACATGTGCGTGATGCGCTGGCGGATGGCCGCCTCGTCAGCGTGCTCAACGATTGGTGTCCGCCGTTCCCCGGGCCGTATCTGTATTATCCGAGCCGACGCCAACCACCGCCGGCGCTGGCAGCGTTCGTGTCTTTCGTCGGCGAGTGGCGGAAGCGGGCGGGCGGCCGGACCGAGCTGTCGTCCCGGCCTTGAGCCGGGATCCATAGCCACCGAACTGAATACGTTATGCGCGATCAGCCGCGTGCCCGTTTTCAGACATCGCGCGGTATGGGTCCTGCGTTCGCAGGGTCGACACCGATTGCTGAGATGGCTGGTCGGCCTACAGCATGCTCGGCAGCACGCGGTCCGGTGGGCGGTGGTTGTCGAGGAAGGTCTTGATGTTGATGATGACCTTCTCGCCCATCTCGACGCGGCCCTCGATCGTGGCCGAGCCCATGTGCGGCAACAGGGTCACCTTGCCGGCTTTGGCGAGCCGCACCAGGCGCGGGTTCACCGCCGGCTCGTGCTCGAACACGTCGAGGCCGGCGCCGGCGATGTCGCCGGCTTCGATCAGCCGCGTCAGCGTCTCCTCGTCGATCACCTCGCCGCGCGCGGTGTTGACGATGTAGGCGTCCTTGCGGATCAGCTTCAGCCGGCGCGCCGACAGGAGATGGAACGTCGCCGGCGTATGCGGGCAGTTGACCGAGATGATGTCCATCCGCGCCAGCATCTGGTCGAGGCTCTCCCAATAGGTGGCGCCGAGCTCGTCGGCGATCACCGGCGCGACCGGTCGGCGGTTGTGATAGTGGATCTGCAGGCCGAAGGCGCGGGCGCGCCGCGCCACCGCCTGGCCGATGCGGCCCATGCCGATGATGCCGAGCCGCTTGCCGCCGATGCGGTGGCCGAGCATCCAGGTCGGCGACCAGCCCGCCCAGTTCTTGCCCTCGGTGAGCACCGAGGCGCCCTCGATCAGCCGCCGCGGCACGGCGAGGATCAGCGCCATGGTCATGTCGGCGGTGTCCTCGGTGAGGACCTTCGGCGTGTTGGTGACGGTGATGCCGCGCGCCACCGCCGCGGCGACGTCGATGTTGTCGACGCCGTTGCCGAAGTTGGCGATCATGCGCAGCTTGCACTCGGGCTGATTGAGAATGTCGGCGCTGATGTGGTCGGTGACCGTCGGAACCAGCACCTCGGCGGTGCGCACGGCGTCGGCGAGCTGCTCCTGGCTCATCGGCTCGTCGTCGAGATTGAGCCTGGCGTCGAACAGCTCGCGCATGCGGGTCTCGACCGAGTCCGGCAGCTTGCGTGTCACCACGACGAGGGGCTTTTTCCTACCTGACATGTGCTGCTCTCATGAGATCCTTCAGACCTCATTAACCGGGTTCGCCGAAACTACCGTCGTCGCCTGAGAGCGGCGCTTCCCTGGACTGGTCGTGTCGGATCTCGCAGGTGGGCCGATCCGTCCCTGACAGGGCTTCGCGAGCGATTCTCAGGCGCTTCCTGGCCGCTTGTGTTCGGTCCTGTCTAGCAGAAGGCCGGGCCAAGACAAGAAGCCAACGGCGGGTCGGGACTGGCGCTTTCGGCAAGCCCTCTCCGAGCACGAAGGGGGGCAGCCGGGCGGTTCGATGGGGATCGGGCGAAGGATCGCAACGCAATCCGCTTTGATCGGAGCGCGGGTCGATCCTTTCGAGGGAGAGTAAGTTGAGTAAATCGACGTTGTGGCGTTTGGGTGCTGTCGTGGTGCTGCTGGTCTGTCTGTTCGACGTTGCCGTCGGCAGGGGCCGCGTTGCGGCGAAGGACTCCGTTCTCACCACCAGCGGCCTGCCGGTGCCGCGCTATGTCAGCCTGAAGTCGGATCATGTGAACGTTCGCGCCGGTCCGACCAAGGACAACGACGTGGCCTGGGTCTATACGCGCTCCGGCCTGCCGGTCGAGATCACCGCGGAATATGAGAACTGGCGCCGCGTGCGCGATTCCGAAGGCTCGGAGGGGTGGGTCTATCACTCCTTGCTGTCGGGGCGCCGCACGGCGGTGGTCACGATGAAGAACAAGGACGATCTCGCCCCGATCTATGAGAGCGCCGACGCCACGAGCGGGGTCACCGCGCGGCTGCAGGCCGGCGTCGTCGCGCAAGTGAAGAAATGCGGCAACGGCTGGTGCCACGTGCTCGGCAATGGTTTCGAAGGCTGGATCCAGCAGCAGCGGCTGTGGGGCGTCTACGCCGACGAGCAGGTCAATTGAAGGCCCAGGTCAGCGCCATCCGCTGACCTCTATCCTGACGCACGCCCGACACAAAAATGCCCGCAGCGGCTGCGGGCATGATGCTTCGATGATGATGTTCCGGAGGCTCAACGCTTCTTGCGCAGCCGGACGACCATGTCGATCCGGGCGATCTCGTAACCTTCGGGCGCCTCTGGCAGCTTCGACAACGCCAGATGCTGGTCAGGGATGTCGACCAGCTCGTGGTTGTTCTCGAGATAGAAGTGATGGTGGGCGGTGACGTTGGTATCGAAATAGGTCTTGGTGCCGTCAACGCTGACCTGGCGCAGCAGACCGGCGTCGGTCAGCTGGTTCAGCGTATTATAGACCGTGGCGAGCGAGACCGGAACCTTGGCCAGCGTCGCTTCCTCATAGAGCATTTCGGCGGTCAGATGCCGCGCACCTTTGCCGAACAACAGCCAGCCCAAGGCCATGCGCTGGCGAGTCGGGCGCAGCCCGGCCGCCTGCAGCATCTCGTTGACGTCGTGCCATGGGCAGCCATTGAGTGCCGGCTGCCGGCCGTTCCCGAGATCCGGGTTGCCGCGATCATGACCATTCATCGAGGCGTTGTTGCTGACATCCACTTCAAGCACCGCACAATTCGCTCTCATCCACAACTGATATAGGAAGAAACCCATTCAGATGCAAGCTTATCGCAACTAACGTATCTAGAACGCCCCTAAACTGCATTTGCCGCCCGGTTCGGGCGCGGGCCCCGGTGCTGCGTCGATTTACCTGGATACGCGCATTGACGCCGCAATCCTCTATGTTAGAGAGCGCCCGGACCCGATTTGCCCTGCCATGGTGAGCGCCGGCGGCCGTGATGGCCATGTGCGCGAATCCAGGCGTCGTTAAGCCCGCCGCCGACAGCGGTCATGTTCGCCAGGTGCGATGGCCCAGCCTTCGTCCCGACGCGATGACCGGCCAGCGCGGCGCGGAAGGGGGCGGCGCGCGGGAAGGGTCCATGTCGCGCGGCACAAATTCCACCGGGGATCGTTGAGAAAGGCCACCAAGCATGCTGGATCGGCGCAGCGCATATGAATACGAGGACCTGCTGGCCTGCGGCCGCGGGGAGCTGTTCGGCCCCGGCAATGCGCAACTGCCGCTGCCGCCGATGCTGATGTTCGATCGGATCGTCGAGATCTCCGAGACCGGCGGCGAGTTCGGCAAGGGTGTCGTCCGCGCCGAGCTCGACGTGAAGCCGGATCTCTGGTTCTTCGGCTGCCATTTCAAGAATGATCCGGTGATGCCAGGCTGTCTCGGCCTCGATGCGATGTGGCAGATGGTCGGCTTCTACCTCGGCTGGACGGGCGGAGCAGGGCGCGGCCGCGCGCTGGGCCTCGGCGATCTCAAGTTTTCCGGCCAGGTTCTGCCGACCGCCCGCAAGGTTGTGTACAACGTCGACATCAAGCGCGTGATGCGCTCAAAGCTGGTGCTCGGTATTGCCGACGGGTGGCTTTCGATGGATGGCGAGATTATCTATCGCGCCAAGGACCTGAAGGTCGGCCTGTTCAAGCAGGACGCCGCGCCGACTTGAACCGGCAGGCTGCGACCACAGACAGTGCAGCAGGCACGACTGCAACACAACACACGAGCAAGGTGAGGCGGACATCATGAGGCGGGTTGTCATCACGGGCATGGGCATCGTCTCATCGATCGGCAACAACACCCAGGAGGTGCTCGCCAGCCTGTACGAGGCGAAGTCCGGCATCTCCCGTGCTGAGAAATATGCCGAGCTTGGGTTTCGTTCGCAGGTGCAAGGCGCGCCGACGCTGAATCCCGCCGACGTGGTCGACCGCCGCGCCATGCGCTTCCTCGGCGAGGGCGCCGCGTGGAATCACGTCGCCATGGAGCAGGCCATCCTCGATTCCGGGTTGGAGCCGACCGACGTCTCCAACGTCAGAACCGGCATCATCATGGGCTCCGGCGGGCCCTCGACGCGCACACTGGTGGAAGCGGCCGACATCACCCGCACCAAGGGCCCGAAGCGCGTCGGTCCGTTCGCCGTGCCGAAGGCGATGTCGTCGACGGCCTCGGCGACGCTGGCGACCTGGTTCAAGATCAAGGGCGTCAACTACTCGATCTCCTCGGCCTGCGCGACGTCCAATCATTGCATCGGCAATTCCTACGAGATGATCCAGTACGGCAAGCAGGACGTGATGTTCGCCGGCGGCTGCGAGGAGCTCGACTGGACGCTGTCGGTGCTGTTCGACGCGATGGGCGCGATGTCGTCGAAGCACAACGACACGCCTGCGACTGCATCCCGGCCCTATGACGTCACGCGCGACGGCTTCGTGATCGCCGGCGGCGCCGGCGTCCTGGTGCTGGAAGAGCTTGAGCATGCCAAGGCGCGCGGCGCCAAGATCTACGGCGAGATCGCGGGCTACGGCGCGACCTCGGACGGCTACGACATGGTGGCGCCGTCGGGCGAAGGCGCCGAGCGCTGCATGAAGATGGCGCTGTCGACCGTGAAGACGAAGATCGACTACATCAATCCGCACGCGACCTCGACGCCGGCCGGCGATCCGCCGGAGATCGAGGCCATCCGCAAGGTGTTCGGATCGGGCGAGAAGTGCCCGCCGATCGCCGCCACCAAGGCGCTGACCGGCCACTCGCTCGGCGCCACCGGCGTCCAGGAGGCGATCTATTCGCTGCTGATGATGAAGAACGGCTTCATCTGCGAGAGCGCCAACATCACCGAGCTCGATCCCGCCTTCGCCGACATGCCGATCGTGCGCAAGCGCATCGACAACGCCAAGCTCGGCACCGTGCTGTCGAACTCGTTCGGCTTCGGCGGCACCAACGCGACGCTGGTGTTCAAGCAGCTCGACGCTTAAGATTTCAATAGCACTGGTTTCGTCGGCATCATGGCCGGGCAGCAGCGCGAAGCTCATTCTTCGCACCGATGTCCGGCCATTGGCGTCTCGAAGGCGGAACGATCATCCTGGCTGGGCCGATCCCGGCATGACGAAGGAGAGACATCATGCAGGGTCTGATGAAGGGCAAGCGCGGGCTTGTGATGGGCATCGCCAACGACCATTCGATCGCCTGGGGCATCGCCAAGACGCTGGCTGCGCATGGCGCCGAGATGGCCTTCACCTATCAGGGCGACGCGCTCGGCAAGCGCGTCCGCCCGTTGGCCGACGAGCTCGGCGTCAAGCACGTGCTGCCTTGCGACGTCGAGGACATCGCCAGCGTCGATGGCGTGTTCACTTCGCTGCGCGAAGCCTGGGGCGGGCTCGACTTCATCGTCCACGCCGTCGCTTTCTCGGACAAGAACGAGCTCAAGGGCCGCTATGCCGACACCTCGCGCGAGAATTTTGCGCGCACGATGCTGATCTCCTGCTTCTCCTTCACCGAGATCGCCAAGCGCGCCGCCGAGCTGATGCCGGAGAGCGGCGGCAGCATGATCACCTTGACCTTCGACGGCTCCAACCGCGTGATGCCGAACTACAACGTGATGGGTGTCGCCAAGGCCGCGTTGGAAGCCTCGGTGCGCTATCTTGCCGCCGATTACGGCCGCCGCAGCATCCGCGTCAACGCGATCTCGGCCGGCCCGGTGCGCACGCTGGCGGGCTCGGGCATCGGCGACGCCCGCTTCATGTTCGCGTTCCAGCAGAAGCACTCGCCGCTCGGCCGCGGCGTGACCCTGGAGGAGCTTGGCGGCTCCGCGCTGTATCTGTTGTCGGAGCTGTCCGGTGGCGTCACCGGCGAGATCCACTACGTCGACTCTGGATATAACGTGATCTCGATGCCGCGCCCCGAGGATCTCAAGGCGGACTGACCTCCGCGCGCATCGGCGGTATCGGGGGGCGCGAGACTCCGTCCTCCGATCGACCCAAATTTTCCCAGTTGAAGACAATGTTCCTGAACGGCTAATCAGGAGGCATTGGCGCAACTCTTGCGGTTGGCTGTTGCGATGACGCTGCGATGCATCATGACCGGTGCATCGGCCGCGGCCGTCAGCCAGACGCTCGCGCCGGCAGCAAGACAAGTCGTGGGGGCGATTGATGCTGCGTTCGAAAGTCCGTGTCATCGCTCTCTGCGCGATGACCGGCATCGTGCTTGCGGCAGGGGGCGCAGGGCCGGCGAAGGCGCAATCGAGCGTCTGGGACTCCACGATCTCCAACACCAACTGGTATGTGCCGACGGCGCAACTGCTCGCCTACCTGTCGCCGAAGACGGGCTTCTCCAATCCGGTCCCGATCGGTGACCAGACGTTGTGGACCCTGGGCACCGCGACCAACGGCGCCTTCACCGGCACCAGCGTCGCGCAGCTCAGGATCGGCCCGGCGCTGCTGACGGACACCTCGACCATCCAGGGCTTCGTCACCACCAGCGGCCAGATCACCATGCTGTTCACGCCGACCGGCGGCGGCACTGCGACCGTCGGGCTCGGCTATATGCGCAACGTCAACGGCGTGACCAGCATGGAAATGCAGATGATCACCGGCGACAGCCTGCTGGTGACGCATTGGGCCTACATGCTGCCCTATGATCCCGCGACCTTCACGCCGCCGCCGTCAGCACCGGTGCCGGCCAACTCCGTGCCGCAATGGGCATGGACCGCCGGCACGCCGTGGCGGATCGTCAGTCCGACATTGTTCGGCACGCAGGCGCCGGGCCGCTTCGTCATCACCAACTATCAGAACGGCTATTTCTGGGGCGCGGGCGTCGCGCCGACGGGCAGCACGGCCGGTGGCTTCACCCTGCTCGGCTCGGTCACCCCGGAGGGAAGCGTGCTGTTCAATACGCTGTCGCGTGGCAGCCTGACCAGCCTCTATGGCGCGATGAGCGGCAATGCGTCGAATGCGCAGATGGTCACCTCGACGTATGATCTCACGGGAAGCATGACCGGCGATCTGGCGACGATGTCGCTGATCCAGCCCTATGGCACTGCGCTTCGGTCGGCCGGCGGCCGCGTCGGCCTGGAAGCCGCCGACGTGCTGTACCGGCTGTCGATGACGTCGGCCGGCTGGAGCGGATCGATGGTCTCGGGATTTGCCGCGCTCGACAATCTCAGCGGTCCCTCGCTCAGTGCCGCCGTCAAGCAGACGCTGCCGGTGCTGACCGGGGCGGCGTCGCAGGCGACCTATGTCAGCCAGCAGGCGTTCCGGCAGACGATGACCAACAGGCTCAATGAGGTCAGCAGCATCGGCTGGGCTGCTGGGCGCAATGTCTGGATGCAGCCTCTCGGCGGCACCGCGCAGCAGACGGGACGTGATGGCGTTCCCGGGTATAGTGCCGCCGGCGCGGGTCTGGCGCTCGGCGCCGATGTCGCCGTCTCGTCCCGCGCCATCATCGGCGGCGTTCTTGGCTATTCTCATCACACGATCACCGGAAGCGACGATGCGGTGCCAAACCGTCTCGGTCTCGCCTCCTATCAGCTCGGGCTCTATGGGGCCTACGCCGTCACTTCTGATGTCACCTTCGACTATCAGCTCGACGGCGGATCGAGCGACAACAGCGAAAGCCGGTCGCTGAGCTTCATGGGCGCGTCCGCCGGCGGCAGCTATCGTTCCTACAACGGCCACGCCGGTGCGGGCATCAAGACCCGCATTCCGCTGCGAGACGACCTCGCGCTCGTTCCTGCACTGCGCCTGGACTACGGCACGGTTCGCAGCGGCTCCTATCGGGAAGGCGGTGCCGGCGGTTTCAGCCTCAACGTCGATCCTCAGGTCTATCAGGAACTCGTGACGACGGCGCAGCTGAAAGCGGTCTATGCGCCGACAACGCAGGTTCGTCTGATCAGCGATGTCGGCGTCGGTTACAACGCGCTGAACCAGGCATTGCAGATCGGCGCCGCCTTCTCCGGCGGCGGCGACGGCTTCGTCACCCGGGGCTTCAGCCTGTCGCCCTGGGTCTACTCGGCCGGGCTTGGTCTTGTCGCTGCGGGCAACGATCGCCTCGACCTCAGCGTTCGCTACGGCATCAACGCGACGCCGTCCGGCCTCGTCCAGCAGTCAGGCCATGCGGTGCTGAAGATCAGGCTATGACGCGCCGAGCTGATGGTTCTACTCGCCCCCGAAATAGGCCGGCAAGCGCTGGTCGAGCCGGAACTTGAGCATCGAGCGCGCCATGTCACGCAGCACGTTGTTGTTCGCGGCATCCGGCGGCGAGGCGGGAAATGCGGAGTTGTCGACGTCGCCGGCATGAGACGGCGGTCCGACGCCGGACGTCAGCCGCGAGAGCAGCGCCTTGGAACTCGTGGCGGGCTCGCGCGTCTCGAACGTCGCTCCATCGTAGAGCTGGATGTCGATCATGATGAAGACGTGGCTGTACCGGCCAAAACCCTCGCCCCGATTGATCACGCCGACGCCGGTGACCTCGTCGTTGGTCGAGGGTTCGCTGTCGGTCCGGCGGGTGATCACGAGATAGCGTGCGCACCCCGCCGAGCCGGCCACCCTCCTGACGATGGGCGTGAGCTTCCCGTTCTCGGCCTTGACCGGGGGCGACTGATAGAACGAATCGAATGCTCCTTTGGGGACGCTGATGCGGCGGATCCCGGCATCACCCTGGGCTGCCTTCACGCGCGCGTAGACGAGATCGTCGAAACCCCAGGAGACCGGCACTTCGGCGTACTCGTTGCCCAGACGGGTCATGCCGTTCTTCTGCACCGTGAAGACATCGCCGAGCGCTGAGATCACCCCGAGCTCGCACGGTCCGCCCTCGCGGACGGCCCTTGCCGGCTTGGCGGCCTTGGCAACGCCGGCCGCCGGCTTTGCCGCAGGCTTGGCGCTCAGCGGCGCAGGTGACGATTGCGCCAGGGCGTTGGTGCCCGACCAGAGCACGGCAATGAGCAGCGGCGCGAGCAGGCGTGAAATCGTCACTGGGAAAACTCGTGCTGGGAGAAACGAATGCGGACGGTGAAGCCCGTTCGAGGCGTATGACAGCGGGCGACGGCTCATTCGATCTTCAGGTAGCTCGGCAGGTCGCGATCTAGCTTCGCCGCGACCAGGCTGCGCAGGCGTTCGCGTAGCACGGTGCTGGTGGCTGCGGCGGCAAGAGGCTCGGGGAAGTCGGCATTGTCGAGCTTGTTGAGGGGATCCTCGGTGAGCCTCATGGTCTCGGCCAGCCGTGCGCCGGTATCCGCCGAGAATGAGCCGATCTTCTCGTAGGAATGGCCGTCGATCAGCGTGATGTTGACGTTCGCAAACAGGTGCGAGTGCCGGATGAGTGATCCGAGGCCCTGATTGTAAGCGCCAATGCCCCTGAGCCTCAGGGTGGTGTTGGGAATGGTCGCCTCGAACCTGGTGACCACGAGGTAGCGTTCGCAATTTGCATTCGTGGTGACGTTGCGCACGATCGAGGTCAGGCTCTCCTTCGGATCGGGCAGGAAGCGCGACGTCGGATGGTAGTAGGGCTCGAACGCGCCTTTGGGATAGCCGACCCTGCGCACGGTCGGATCGCCGGCGGTCGCCGCACGCACGCGCGCCACGGCGAGGTCGTCCAGTCCCCAACCCGGCAGGGTGACCTCGTCCTCTTCGGTTTCGAACACCGTGAGGCCGAACTTGCTGACGGCGAGCTGGTCGCCGAGCGCGGCAATGACGCCCAGCCGGCAGGGACCGCTTTCAACGGCGATCGGCTTCGCCGCCGGCTTCTTTCCTGAGGACTTCTTGGCGGCGGGCGCAGCCTTGGCCGGGACTGCCATCGTCGACGGAGCCTGGGCCCAAGCCGCAGTTGTGAAGGCAGCAGCGAGACCGACGAGCGCAAGACGGGGGATCAGCAGAAGCGGTGCGGACATGGCGGAGGTTCGAGATTGACGAAGCGAGCGGGAACCCGAATTTAGTTCGCCCGCGAAGGCGCGCGCAACGGTTTCTGGCCGACACGCGCAAGACTCGCGCTTGCACGCTCCGCGATCATGAGTCCGCCGCCCGGTCGCCACGCTTCCATCGATAATATTTCATGATGCGGCCGTGCAGCGGATCAGCCTGCTCCTTTTCCAGCACGAAGCCCTCGCGTTCGTACCAGCGCCACGCCTTCTCGTTGCCCTCGGCGCAACGCAGCCAGACCTCGTCGGGCAGCAGCTCGCGGGTGAAGGCGAGCAGGCGGCGGCCGAGCGAGCGGCCCTGATGCGACGGGGCGATCATCAGTTGGTCGAGATAGAGCAGGGGAACGTTGATCGCGAGCATCGCCGCGAGCTGGCCGCCGTCATCAGCGACATAGAGGCTCCAGCCACCCTCCATCTCGCGCGGCACGCGCTCCTTCAGCAGGCTCAGCAGCGTGTCGCTCGGGCGCTCCAGCCCGGTCGAGCACCAGCTCTCCATCCAGAGCCTCGCGATGGCGTCGTATTCGTCCGGGCTAGCGGGGCGGATGACAGGATGGTGCATGTGGGGTGACCTGAAGCGGGGTGACGGCCTGGCCTCTGCATCCGCAGCCATGACCTGGGACGCGCGAGGGTGTGCGACCGATAGGACAACAAAAAAGGGCGGCTCGAAAGCCGCCCTTTGTGTTTCACTCGAAGGGTGCCCCGGCTTTACTCGCCGGCGGCTTCGCGCGCCTCGGCGGGCGCGTCCTTCTGCTTGGCCTCTAGATCCTCGCCGGTGGTCTGGTCGACCGCCTTCATGGACAGCCGGGTCTTGCCGCGGTCGTCGAAGCCGAGCAGCTTGACCTTGACCTTGTCGCCTTCCTTGACGACGTCGGTGGTCTTCTGCACGCGCTTGTCGGCGAGCTGCGAGATGTGCACGAGGCCATCGCGGGTGCCGAAGAAGTTCACGAAGGCGCCGAACTCCATCACCTTGACGACGGTGCCGTCATAGATCTGGCCGACCTCCGGATCGGAGGCGATCGACTTGATCCACTTGATGGCGGCCTTCATCGCCTCGCCGTCGTTGGAGGCGACCTTCACGGTGCCGTCGTCCTCGATGTTGACCTTGGCGCCGGTCTTCTCGACGATCTCGCGGATCACCTTGCCGCCGGTGCCGATCACTTCGCGGATCTTGTCGGTCGGGATCTTGAAGGTCTCGATGCGCGGCGCGTATTCGCCGAGCTCGGCGCGCGCGGCGGTCAGCGCCTTGGACATCTCGCCCAGGATGTGGATGCGGCCTTCGCGGGCCTGACCCAGCGCAACCCGCATGATCTCCTCGGTGATGCCCTCGATCTTGATGTCCATCTGCAGCGAGGTGATGCCGCTCTCGGTGCCCGCGACCTTGAAGTCCATGTCGCCGAGATGGTCCTCGTCGCCGAGGATGTCGGACAGCACGGCGAAGCGGCTGCCTTCCAGGATCAGACCCATCGCGATGCCCGCGGTCGGCCGCTTCAGCGGCACGCCGGCATCCATCAGCGCCAGCGAGGAGCCGCACACGGTCGCCATCGACGACGAACCGTTGGACTCGGTCACCTCCGACACGACGCGAGTCGTGTAGGGGAACTCGTGGTGCGGCGGCAACACCGGGTGGATGGCGCGCCAGGCGAGCTTGCCGTGGCCGATCTCGCGGCGCTTGGTGCCGCCGAGACGGCCGGTCTCACCGACCGAGTAGGGAGGGAAGTTGTAGTGCAGCAGGAACGTCTCCTTGTACGTCCCCGACAGCGCGTCGATGTACTGCTCGTCCTCGCCGGTGCCGAGCGTGGTCACGACCAGCGCCTGGGTTTCGCCGCGGGTGAACAGCGCCGAACCGTGGGCGCGGGGCAGCACGCCGACCTCGCAGACGATGTTGCGCACCGTCTTGGCGTCACGGCCGTCGATCCGCTTGCCGGTGTCCAGGATGTTCCAGCGGACGATCTTGGCCTCGAGCTCCTTGAACACGGCGGCGATACGGAGCTTGTCGTATTTCGGCTCCTGCCCCTCGGGGAAGAAGTAGGCCATCACCTTTTCCTTGACGGCGCCGACGGCAGCATAGCGCTGCTGCTTGATCGGAATCGCGTAGGCGGTGCGCAGGTCCTGCTCGGCGATCCCGAGCATCTCCTTCTCGATCGCGGCGTTGTCGATGATCGCGACGTCGCGCGGCTCCTTGGCGGCCTTTTCGGCGAGCTCGATGATCGCGTTGATGACCGGCTGGAAGTGGCGGTGACCGAACATCACCGCGCCGAGCATGATGTCCTCGTTGAGCTCCTTGGCCTCCGATTCCACCATCAGCACGGCGTCCGAGGTGCCGGCGACGACTAGGTCGAGCTGGGTGTCGGCCATCTCGTCGAGGGTCGGATTGAGGATGTATTCGTCATTGGCGAAGCCGACGCGGGCCGCGCCGATCGGGCCCTTGAACGGCACGCCCGACAGCGTCAGCGCTGCCGACGCGCCGACCAGCGCCACGATGTCCGGATCGTTCTCCATGTCGTGCGACAGCACGGTCACGATCACCTGGGTCTCGTTGCGCCAGGAGTCCACGAACAGCGGGCGGATCGGGCGGTCGATCAGGCGGGAGACCAGCGTCTCCTTCTCGGTCGGACGGCCCTCGCGCTTGAAATAGCCGCCGGGAATGCGGCCCGCGGCGTAGGTCTTTTCCTGATAGTCGACGGTCAGGGGCAGGAAGTCGACGCCCTCCCGCGGCGCCTTGGCGGCGACGACGGTCGCGAGCACGACGGTCTCGCCATAGGTGGCGACGACGGCGCCGTCAGCCTGGCGGGCGATCTTGCCGGTTTCCAGCTTGAGCGGACGCCCACCCCAGTCGATCTCGACGGAATGCTTGGTAAACATGGGTATCTTCTTTCATGAGATGATCGAAGGCGGACTCCCCAGAAACAAAAAAACCATGCGCAAGATTGCGGGGCGCTGGAATGCGATCAGCGGCCTGCGATCCTGCCATGGTTTTCTTATTTCGGATGGCGTCCATCCTTCTCGTAAATAACGGGCACCTTGCCCGTCACGCCCAGCGGCCGGATTGCTGCTGAAGCGTACTGCATGGTCCTGGTCGGATCAGTCGAAGAGCGTATCCGCTTCTTTCCAGATCCGGCCAGACCGCATGATCCCGGATGAGCGAACGCCGCGCGTGCGGCGTCCTCAGGATCATGTCGTCAACGCGCGCAATGACGCGCGCGCTCATTCCATAGCGAAGCTCAACGACGGATGTTGTGCTTCTCGAGCAGCGCCTTGTAGCGCGCCTCGTCGTTCTTCTTCAGATAGTCCAGCAGCGAACGGCGGGTCGACACCAGCTTCAGGAGGCCGCGGCGGGAGTGATTGTCCTTGCCGTGGGTCTTGAAATGGCCGGTCAGGTTGTTGATGCGTTCCGACAGGATCGCAACCTGCACCTCGGGAGAACCGGTATCACCGGCCTTGGTGGCGTTCGCCTTGATGATTTCCGCCTTGCGCTCTGCGGTCACCGACATCGTCAGTCTCTTTCGTTGCGACCGGAGCTGGCAGTCAGTCCGGTCAGGTTGAACACGCGCTTGGGGATGAGTTCGCCATTGCCAATTTCGGCAAGCGCCAGAAGGCGGCCTGCGACCGTGACATAGACTGTGCCGCTACTATTGGGCGCATCCCGTCCGCGCAACAAAACGGCCTGGCCCCTGTGGAGCCTTGCCGCATCAGCCCGAGTGACGGCCAGTGCCGGGATGTCGTCCAGCGCGGTCTCAACGGGCAGGAGTGCGTCGGCGAGGCTTCCCTCACCGGACGCGGCTCTATTGCACAAAGCCTCCAACTGTTCCAGCGGAATCATGTCGTTCTCGGTAAACGGACCCACCAGGGTCCGCCGGAGCGCGCTGATATGGCCGTAACAGCCGAGGAGGCGGCCCATGTCGCGGGCCAGCGCCCGGACATAGGTTCCCTTGCCGCATTCCGCCTCGAATACCGAATGGTCGGCGTCAGGCTGGTCGACGAGGGTCAGTTCATGAATCTCGACCGGGCGCGGCTGCAGCTCGACGACCTCGCCGTCGCGGGCGAGATCATAGGCGCGCTCGCCCTGGACCTTGATCGCGGAATAGCGCGGCGGCGTCTGCTCGATCCGACCGGTAAATTGCGGCAGCAGCGCCCGGATCGCCGCGGTATCCGGCCGGCTGTCGCTGGTCTCGACGACCCGTCCTTCGGTGTCGTCGGTATCGCGCTCCTCGCCCCAGGTCACGGTGAAGCGGTAGCGCTTGCGGCCGTCCATCACGAAGGGGACCGTCTTGGTGGCTTCGCCCAGCGCGATCGGCAGGCCGCCGGAGGCGAGCGGATCGAGCGTGCCGGCATGGCCGGCGCGCTTGGCCTGGAACAGGCGCTTCACCACCGCCACGGCCTGGGTCGAGGTCATGCCGATCGGCTTGTCGAGCACGACCCAGCCATGGACGTCGCGACGATCGCGGCGCGGCTGGTTGCCCTGACCGTTTCCTTGGCGCTGCTTGTTGCGCGGATCATTGTTGTCGCGCAACGGGCGTCCGTCGGCAGAATGGATCGTCTTGGCCGTGGTCGGTTCGGCGCTCGGCGCGTCGACAGTGCCGGTTTCGGGGGGAATGGTCATCAGCTCTCTTCCGAATCCGAATTGAGGTCTCTCTGCACCGCGGGTGTTCGCAGTAATTTCTCGATCCGTTCCGCTTCGTCGAATCGCTCGTCGACGCGGAAGCGGATGTCAGGTGCAAATTTCAGGTTAACGCGCCGCGCGATGTCGCCGCGCAGGAACTTCTTGTTGCGCTCCAGCGCCGTGAGCACGACGTCCGTATCCTGTCCGCCGAGCGGCATGATGTAGATCGTGGCGAGCTTCAGGTCGGGCGACATGCGGACTTCGGGCACCGTGATGATGTGTCCCTCCAGGTCCGGATCGTGCACGTCACCGTGGCTGAGAATGTCGGCGACAGCGTGACGCACGGTCTCGGCCACGCGCAACTGACGCTGCGAGCCGCCGGAAGCGGCGCTTCCCCTCTGGTGATGGCGAGGCATTTTTCAAAAAATCCAATGGATCGTCGCCCGGCGCTGACGCGGGCGAGAGGATCATTCTGATTGAGTTCAACGACGCTTCGTTAAGTTCAAGAGGCGCAGCGATTCCGCATCTGCACGGAATCGCTGCTCACTCGAATTGCAGCGCTCTGTAGGATTCGGACTTACAGCGAGCGCTGGATGGTCTCCACGCGATAACATTCGATGACGTCGCCGACACGCATGTCGCCGTAGCTCTCGAAGGCCATGCCGCATTCCTGGCCGGCCTGCACTTCCTTCACTTCGTCCTTGAAGCGCTTCAGCGTCGACAGCTTGCCCTCGTGAACCACGACGTTGTCGCGGATCAGGCGGACATTGGCGCCGCGTTCGACAGTGCCGTCGGTGACGCGGCAGCCGGCGACCTTGCCGACCTTGGAGATGTTGAACACCTCGAGGATCTGCGCATTGCCGAGCATGGTCTCGCGCAGCGTCGGCGCAAGCAGACCGCTCATCGCCTTCTTCACGTCATCCACGAGGTCGTAGATGATGTTGTAGTAGCGGATCTCGATGCCGTTGCGCTTGGCGAGCGCGGCCGCTTCCTTGTTGGCTCGCACCGAGAAGCCGATGATCGCGGCGTTGAAGCCTTCGGCCAGCGTGACGTCGGACTCGCTGATGCCGCCGACGCCGGCATGCAGGATGCGGGCGGCGACCTCCTCGGTGCCGAGCTTCTCCAGCGAGCCGAGAATGGCTTCCAGCGAGCCCTGCACGTCGGCCTTGATGATCAGCGGGAATTCCTTGCGGCCCACGGTCTTCAATTGCGACATCATCTGTTCGAGCGAACCGCGCATGCCGGAGATCGAGGCTGCCGCGTTCTCGCGCTTCTGGTGCGCGCGGTAGCTGGTGACCTGGCGGGCACGGGCTTCGTTCTCGACGACGGCGAGACGATCGCCAGCTTCCGGCGGACCGTTGAAGCCGAGCACCTCGACCGGCACCGACGGGCCTGCCTCCTGCAACGTCTCGCCCTGGTCCGAGATCAGCGCGCGGACGCGGCCCATCTCGGCGCCGGCGACGATGATGTCGCCGACCCGCAAGGTGCCGCGCTGAACCAGCACGGTGGCAACCGGGCCGCGGCCGCGATCGAGCTTGGCTTCGATCACGGTGCCCTCGGCCGGGCGATCCGAATTGGTCTTGAGGTCGAGGATGTCGGCCTGCAACGCGATCATCTCGAGCAGACGATCGAGATTGGTCTTGTTCTTGGCGGACACCTCGACGTCGACGACCTCGCCGCCCAGCGATTCGACCTGCACCTCGTGCTGGAGCAGCTCGGTGCGGACGCGCTCGGGACGGGCGTCGGGCTTGTCGATCTTGTTGATCGCCACGATCATCGGCACCTTCGCCGCCTTGGCGTGGTTGATGGCCTCGATCGTCTGCGGCATGACGCCGTCATCGGCCGCGACCACCAGCACGACGATGTCGGTGACCTTGGCGCCGCGGGCGCGCATCGCGGTGAACGCGGCGTGGCCGGGCGTGTCGATGAAGGTGATCTTCTTGCCGGAATCCGGCGCGGTCACCTGATAGGCGCCGATGTGCTGGGTGATGCCGCCGGCTTCACCCGAGACCACGTTGGCGTGGCGCAGCGCGTCGAGCAGCGAGGTCTTGCCGTGGTCGACATGGCCCATGACGGTGACGACCGGCGAGCGCGGCTCGGTGTCGGTCGAATCGTCGACGACGTCGAACAGGCCCTCTTCCACGTCCGAGGCGGCGACGCGCTTGACCGTGTGGCCGAGTTCTTCCGCGATCAGCTGCGCGGTGTCGGCATCGATCACGTCGGTGATCTTGTGCATCGCGCCCTGGCGCATCAGCAGACGGATCACGTCGACCGCGCGCTCCGACATGCGGTTCGCCAGCTCCTGGATGGTGATGGCTTCCGGAATCGTCACCTCGCGGACGAGCTTCTCCTTCTGCTCGTTGGCGGCATGGCCCTTCAGGCGCTGCGTGCGGCGGCGGAACGATGCGATCGAGCGCTCGCGCACATCGTCGGCCGTGAGCGCCGTGACCACCGTCAGGCGGCCACGCTGCTTCTGCGGACCCGGCTTGTGCGTGGTCTTCGGCGGCGGCGCGGGACGTGCGGCTCCGCCGGGACCCCTGCGGATCTGGCGCGGACCCTCATCCTCGTCCGGACCGGCGGCAACCGCCGCCGGCGCGCGGCCGAGCGGGCCGCCTGCGGCAGGACGGGCGCCGGCCGGGCGGGCGCCCGCCGGCTGAGCGCCGCCGGGCCGCGAGCTCGGACCACCAATCTGCTGCGGCCGGCTGCCCGGTGCGCCGACGGGCCTGCCGGGGGCGGGCGTCGAGCGGGCCGGTGCGGTCGCGGCGGGCTGCGGCGCGGATGTCGCCGGACGGGGCGCCTCGCCTTCACCGAACCGCTTCTTGGCCTCGAGCTCGGCCTTGCGCTTGGCTTCCTCTTCGTGACGGTGCCGCTCTTCCTCGGCCTTGCGGCGCGCCTCGGCAGCCTCGCGCTCGGCGCGTTCGGCGGCTTCGCGCTCGGCGCGGCGGCGGGCTTCCTCTTCGGCCTGGCGGCGTTCCTCGATGTCGCGCACGCGGGCGTCGGCCAGCGCGCTGGCGCGCGCCGAGCGCTCGTCCTCTGTCAGGGTGCGGAGCACGACGCCGGAGCCGCTGCGCTGTGGACCGGACGACCGCGGCCCGGACGGGCGGTTGCTCGCCGGCGGCGGCGTCGGCGCCTTGGCGACGGTCGGCTCCGGCGCGTGCGGCGCATCGGGCGCCCCATCGCCGACACGGCGCTTGGTGCCGCGCTTCTCGACCACCACCTGCTTGCTCCGGCCATGTGGGAAGCTCTGGCGCACCGTGCCAGTCTCGACGCGCGGCTTCAGCGTCAAGGTCTTGGTCGGGACACTCAGTTTCTTGTCGCCCGGAGTGTTGTTGTCGGCCATTCAGTCGTCCTAATCTCGTTTACCTGCGTGCGGGTCTGCCGCACCGTCCCATTCGTGCAATCGTCGCGTATTCGTCGCTATGTCTTCGAAGTCGAAGCAGATTTCGTGGCCGCGGTTCCGGCAATCTTGTCAGCGTCGGCCGACCGGTATCGGACCAGTGTCTGGCTGCGCGACAGGAATGTCCTGCTCGCCGGGCCTGCGAGCACGGCAGCATGTATCACATTTGAGCGCCCAAGTGCCAAATCCAATTCTGCCGAAGTGAGACAGCAGATGATCGGAATTGTCGGGGCTTGGCCCTGACCCTCGGCGTTCGGCCGCACCAGCGCGTCGAGCTTGCGGATCCCGTCGGCTGCACCGTCCGCAGCATGGACGAGGGCTGCCAAGGTCGACCGTGACTGCCGCTGCGACAGCGCCGCTTCCACCTTGGAGAAACCGGAGACGACCTCGCCGGCCTTGGCGGCAATCCCCAGCGCTTCGATCGCGCTGCGGGCCAGCAAGGCTTCCAGGTCTTCGGGAAGGGTAGGCGGGACGCGGACGTTGGTCTTGAAGCCTCGGCTGAAATGGTGACGCCGCACCGCCTCCGCAACCGCCTGGCGCGAGGCGGTGATCCACAAGCCCCGCCCCGGCAGCTTGCGCTTGATGTCGGGCACGACCTCGCCCGACGGGCCGACGACGAAGCGGATCAGCTCGCCGATCGGCCGCACTTCGCGGCTGACCGCGCACATGCGCATGGTCGCGGACTTCTCGGTCCGCGGTCCATTGTCGAGCTCGGGGTCGGCCAAAGCGAGCATGCGGTGATGCGGCTCCTCATCTCAAGCGAGCTGGGTCAGGGTGGGGGTCATTGCGGTGTCCATGGGGCGAGCCAAACGGGTCAGGCGGGCTGTCCTTCGGTCGTTTCGTCCTCATTCTCGGGCTCGGCTTCGGCCTTGGCGAGGTCAGCCTCACTGATCCAGCCGGCCTTGACGCGGGCCTGCATGACCATGGCTTCGGCGTCATCGCGGGAGACATCGAGACCGTCGAGGAAACCGGGGAATTTGGTGGCTTCGCCCCCCTCCTTGCGCTCGGTCCAGCCGACCAGATCGTCGGTGGCGCAGCCCGCGAGGTCCTCGACCGTCTTGATGTCGTTCTCGCCGAACTTGACCAGCATCTTGGTGGTGACGCCGGGCACGTCCTTCACCGCGTCCTCGACGCCGAGCTCCTTGCGCCTGGCCTCGAGCTCGGCTTCCTGCTGCTCGAGGAATTCGCGGGCGCGGGTCTGCAGCTCGGTCGCGGTCTCCTCGTCGAAGCCCTCGATGCCGGCGAGATCCTTGAGGTCGACCAAAGCGAGCTCCTCGACCGAGGTGAAGCCTTCGGACGCCAGCAACTGGCCGACGACCTCGTCGACGTTCAGCGATTCCATGAACACGCGGGTGGAATTCTCGAAGTCGGCCTGGCGGCGCTCCGATTCCTCCTGCTCGGTCAGGATGTCGATGTCCCAGCCGGTCAGCTGCGAGGCGAGCCGGACGTTCTGGCCGCGGCGGCCGATCGCCAGCGAGAGCTGGTTGTTGGTGTCGGGGACGACCACCTCGATGCGCTCGCGGTCCTCGTCGATGACGACCTTGGCGACTTCGGCCGGCGCCAGCGCGTTGACCACGAAGGTCGCGATGTCAGGCGACCACGGGATGATGTCGATCTTCTCGCCCTGCAGCTCGTTCACCACGGCCTGCACGCGCGAGCCGCGCATGCCGACGCAGGCGCCGACGGGGTCGACCGAGGAGTCGCGGGAGACAACGCCGATCTTGGCGCGCGAGCCGGGGTCGCGAGCGACCGCCTTGATCTCGACGATGCCGTCATAGATCTCCGGCACCTCCTGCGCGAACAGCTTGGCCATGAACTGCGGATGGGTGCGCGACAGGAAGATCTGCGGTCCCCGGGTCTCGCGGCGGACGTCGAACACATAGGCGCGGACGCGGTCGCCGTTGCGGAAGACCTCGCGCGGCAGCATCTCGTCACGGCGGATGATGGCCTCGCCGCGGCCGAGGTCGAGGATCACGCTGCCATACTCGACGCGCTTGACGACGCCGTTGACGATGTCGCCGATGCGGTCCTTGAACTCCTGGTACTGCCGGTCGCGCTCCGCCTCGCGCACCTTCTGCACGATGACCTGCTTGGCCGATTGCGCGGCGATGCGGCCATATTCCAGCGGCGGCAGGGTGTCCGCGATGGTGTCGCCGATCTGGGCGCCCGGGTTGGCGCGGCGCGCATCATCCAGCGAGATCTGGTTGGAGGGGTTCTCGACCTTCTCGACCACCAGCATGTGGCGCGACAGCCGCAGCTCACCCTTCTTCGGATCGATCTCGGCATGAACGTCGGTCTCGCTGCCGTAGCGGGCGCGGGCGGCCTTGGCGATCGCGTCTTCCATCGCGGCGATCACGATGCCGCGGTCGATCGACTTCTCGCGCGCGACGGCGTCGGCGATCTGCAGCAGTTCCAACCGGTTGGCGCTGACGGCCATGGCTCAAGTCTCCTCTAATCAGGATCGATCTCGCCCCTGCGCGCGCGGTCGGCAGCGAGGCGATGTTTCTTGGTGTTGGTCGGCAGCGGCTTCTTGGCCGGCTGCTTGTCTTTCAACTTCGGCTTCGGCTTGGCCTGGGCCGCCGGCTTGGCGTGCGGCGCCAGCGGCGGTGCGATGCCAAGCTCGCGCTTCTTCTCACGCTCGGCGGCCTTGCCGCGGCGCATGGATTCGGCGATCAGCTCGTCGGTCAGCACCATCTTGGCGTCGCCGATGTCGGTCATCGGCAGCACGACATCGGCATCCTGGTCCTTGGCGACGTCGTCGCGGGTGATGCGGACGCCGTCACCTTCGACGCCCTTGATGATGCCGCGGAAGCGTTTGCGGTTCTGATGCGCCACCGCCATCTCGATCTTCACGAGATGCCCGACATGGCGCTCGAAATCGGAGCGGCGGACCAGCGGCCGGTCGATGCCCGGCGAGGAGATCTCGAGCCGGTAGGCACGGTCAATCGGGTCGGCGATATCCAGCACCGGCGACAGCGCCCGCGACACCGCCTCGCAATCCTCGATCTGCATCGTGCCGTCGGGGCGCTCGGCCATCACCTGGACGGTGCAGCCGGCCTCGCCGGAGATGCGGATCCGCACCAGACGGTACCCCATTCCCTGCAGCACGGGGTCAGCCACCGCCGCGACGCGCGCCGCGACGCCCGGCTCAACGACGAGACGGGGCTCGGTCAGGAGGTCGGTGTCAGCGGTTGCGAACGTAGGTTCCGTCATCGAGGCGTCGATCGCGTGTCTTGCTTGGTTGGGCCGTCGGGCCTGTTCGATCGCGCTCACCGGACCGATCCCGCCCGTGGCGGAGCGATCCAGGTAACAAAAAAGAGCGGGTCCGGAAGGGCCCACCCTCACTACGCGATCGTATATGAGATGATGTTTGATGGCGCTCATATAGCCGCTTTGCCGCCTGACGGCAAGGGTCGTGTCGGCTCAAACGGCGCCTGGAACTGGGAATCTGCTCCGCGCCAGGAGTGCGGATCGGATCGTTTTCCCCGACCGGGAACGGCCGAATGCCGCAGGGTCTAACCCTTCATTCACCAAGATCGCTTAAAAATGAGCTGAGTTCGCGCTTTTCGCCTCCGTAGTCGTGCCGCACGGAGCGGAGCGCACGGAAACGTGTCGTGTTGCGTATCGAGTAGACGTCATGACCCCGGCAACCGCGCTGATCCCCGGCCTCGGCGGGATCGTCAGGCAGGGCCATGCTGAACGCGGCCTCGAGGCCACGCGCCGCATCGCCGACCTGTTCTTCGAGGATGCGACGAAGCTGCGTCCCGAGCACATCAATCTGTTCGACGGTCTCCTGATCGATCTGGTCCCGTTGGCGGATCTGCCGACGCGGATCGATCTGGCGGAGCGGTTGTCGCGGCTCCTCAGGGCGCCCCGTGCCGTCGTCAGCCGGCTGGCGCGCGACGACGAGGTTGCGGTGGCAGGTCCGCTGTTGCGCCGTTCGCTCGTGCTCGACGATCCCGTGCTCATCGCTATTGCGCGCGACAAGAGTCAGGGACATCTGCTCGCGATGGCAGAGCGGACGCGCCTGTCGGCCGATATGACCGATGTGCTGGTGCGCCGTGGTGATCGCGACGTGGTGCGGCGGACTGCTGCCAATGACGGCGCCGCGTTTTCCCCGCGCGGCTATGCCGCGCTGATCCACCGCGCGAGTTCAGACGGCGTGTTGACGCTCACGGTCGGCCGGCGCGACGATGTTTCCGACGATCATCTGCGACAATTGCTGGCCGGTGCGCTCGATGTCGTCAGGCGGCGGCTGTTCGATGTGGTGCCGCCGGACAAGCAGGCGAGGATCAAGCAGGCCCTCGCCGAGCTCGCCGATGCGGCACAGGCAACAGACAGCACGCGCAATTTCGTGCCGGCGCAGCGGACCATCCTGTCGCTGTATGAAGCCGGTGCCTTGGACCAGTCGGCGCTGTTCGGCTTCGCATCCGAGCACAAATACGAGGAGGTCATCGCGGCGCTCGCCGCAATGACGGGATTGAAGATCGCGACGCTCGACCGGCTCATGTCGGGCGATCGTCACGATCCGCTTCTGATCCTGGGGCGCATGATCGGGCTCGATTGGCGCACCGTGCACACACTGATCCTGCTGCGCCTCGGACCGAAACGCGTGCCGGCGCAGCGCGACATCGATGCGATCAGGGTCAACTACGCGCGCCTGCTGCCATCGACCGCCGAGCGGGTCGTCGCGTTCTGGAAGACACGGCATTGAATGCCCACGGCGCAGTGGTCAGCGCCGGCGGAAGATCAGGTAGTTGGCGACGCGGCCTTCGCGCGTCGCCTTCCGTCCGTAGCGCGTCATGGTGTAGCCCGGCCAGGGCAGACGCCAGTCGTCGGCGCGCTCGGCCGTCCAGGCGAACTCGGGCGACCGGAGCAGATGCCACAGCGTCCAGGCGCAATAGTCGGCGATGTCGCTGACGAAGCGGAACTCGCCGCCGGGCCTCAGGACGCGCGCCATCGCGGCGATCGTCGCATCCTGCACGAAACGCCGCTTCCAGTGCCGCCGCTTCGGCCAGGGATCGGGATGGATCAGGTCGATCCGCTGCAGCGACTGCGGCGGCAGCCAGGCCAGCAGTTCGGCGGCGTCGCCGGCCAGCAGCCTGATATTGCCGATGTTGTCGGCCTCGATCGCCGACAGGATCTTGGCCATGCCGTTGACATAGGGCTCACAGCCGATGAAGCCGGTGGTCGGAAACGCCTTTGCTTCGGCGGCAAGATGCTCGCCGCCGCCAAACCCGATCTCCAGCCGCAGCGCCTCGACCGGCGGATCGTACAGCGAAGGCAGCACGGCTTCCGCGGGAGCGGCGAGATCGAGCGCGAGATGCGGCAGCAGGTTGCCGACCAGGTCGGCCTGATGCGCCCGCAGCTTGTGGCCCTTGCGCCGGCCGAAGAACGAGCCCTGACCATGCAGGGCCGCGGTGTCGGTGTGATTGTCGTCGTCGACGGGCATGTTGATCGCGGTGCTCATCGCAGCGTTTGATAGAGGCGGTAGAGCAGCCTTGTCCGCGGCTCGATCGAGGAGATGTACATCTGCTCGTAATGCGTATGCGCGCCCTTGCCATCGACGCCGAGCCCATCGAGCGTCGCCGTGAACGGTGCGGTGAAATTGCCGTCGGAACCGCCGCCGGTATAGGTGTCGATCAGCTCGAAGCCGATTTCGTCGGCGAGCGATTTCGCATGCTCGAACAGGGCGGCGCCGGCGTTGCCCTTGACGTAAGGCGGCCGGTTCACCTCGCCGCTCACTTCGACCGTGACGCCATCGCTGCGCGAGGTCAGCCCCAGGATCTTGGGCAGGATTTCCTCGGCATCGGCAGGCGTCGGCAGCCGTGCGTCGACCTCGGCATAAGCTTCCTCGGCGATCACGTTCGGACGTGTTCCGCCGCGCACGACGCCGACATTCACGGTGATGCCGCGGGCGGGGTCGTTGAGCGCTTCTAGGGCGTGAATGACGTTGGCGAGTTCGCGGATCGCACTGCGTCCATCCTGTGGACGCGCGCCGGCATGCGCGGGCACGCCGCGGATCGTCACGTCGAACCGCGCCACGCCCTTGCGTCCGGTCACGATCTTGCCGCCGTCACGCGCGGGCTCGGTGACGAGGACGTATTTGGCCTTGCGGCCTTCCTCCTCGATCAGCGCGCGCGAGGTCGGGCTGCCGATCTCTTCATCCGAGACGAACAAATGAGTAATGCCGAGCGGCGATTTTTGACCGCCTGCGCAGAGTTGACGAAAGGCGTGGAAGGCGAGATACGCGCCGCCCTTCATGTCGTAGATCCCCGGACCGTACGCGACGTCGCCGTCGACCGAGAACGGCAGCCGCGCGATGAACCCGATCGGATGCACCGTGTCGAGATGGCTCAGGACCAGGATGCCAGGCTCGTCCTGTCCCCACGACGACCGTGCGACGAGGTGGTCGCCGCAGCCGTCGCGTCCGGCGATCCGTTCGATCGTGGCATCGAGCCCCCGATAACCATCCGCGACAAGGGAAGCCAGCTTGTTGACCTGATCAGGCGCCTCGGTCGGGGTCTCGATCTCGACCCATTGGCGGATGCCTTCGAGAATTGTGCGACTATCGAACGGGCTGCTGCTGCTGGTTGTCATGAGCTTTGTAAATCGTTCTCGATGGTTACGAAGTGGTAGCAGGCGGTTGGGCGCGCTGGCGCGTCGCGGGGCGGGTTGGCGGCCGGGACGCCGAAGTTCCAGGCCACATGTGCATAAAAAGATTTAGAGCGCGATAGCCTTTCCCGAAGGGGAGCCATCGCGCTCTATTGGTCGTGATCCAACCTGTCTATCGGTTCATTCGTCTGCGGAATGAAGCGTGCCCAGCGCGTCGTCCGCAAACGTGCCCCGCTGATGGCCCCCCGAGGGCGCTGACATTCCTATGAGAGTGATCACGATAGGAATGTCAGCGCCGGCGCATCAGCTAGCCTTCTTCCGGAGCTTCGCGATCAGCGATCTGCTCGACCAGGTCGACGATGCTGCGACGAAGCTTCGAATCGTGGATCCGCGTGAATGCGCGGGTCAACGCCAGTCCTTCGGAGGTCGCCAGGAAATCAGACACATAGGCGGGCGAAGCGCCTTCGCCGAAAGCTTCACCGTTGGTCCCGCCACTCGGGACCCCTTCGAACAGGAAGGAGACCGGGACCTGCAGAACCTCCGATATCTGCTGAATCCGGCTGGCGCCGACTCGATTGGTGCCTTTTTCGTACTTCTGTATCTGCTGGAACGTGAGTCCGAGAGCCTCACCAAGTTTTTCCTGGCTCATGCCCAACATGATACGGCGCATCCGCACCCGGCTGCCGACATGCTTGTCAACAGGGTTGGGCGCTTTCGTCGACATCTCTCAACTCCTTAGAATGGGCCTCGGAACGAGGCGGTCGCAGTATGCCTCAGGCGCTCACACCGTCAATTTCTGTTCGCATGTCGTACTAACGAAGACGGCCGAGCAACGAACTGGACGGCTCATGCTGCCGCGCGAGAATGCGAATTGCAGCAGCTATCTGTCAACACTTGGGGTTTTGCTTGTCAAAAAAAATCTTACGGACCCGGAAAGAATCGAGATCTTGCTGTCGTCAGGGAAGCTTTTGAGCAACACGTCTGCGAACGACGGTGCTCAGGGCGATCACTAACAGGATCGCAACCGGAATGTCGCCGAGCCTTGCATAGACGGTCGGCTGCAACGCAACAGGCAGCGCGGAATCCAGCACGCCCTCTGCGCCGAGAGGCAATTGCTTAACGATACGGCCGACCGGATCGATCACTGCGGAGATGCCGGTGTTCGCAGATCGAACTAATGGAAGTCCTTGCTCGATCGCGCGCCACTGCGCCTGCTGCAGATGCTGATGAGGACCGGTCGATATGCCGAACCAGCCATCGTTCGTCAGGTTGACGATCCAGCCCGGTCGTTCTTCGCTCGGCACGCTGTCGCTCGGAAAGATCGCCTCGTAGCAGATCAAAGGAAGCACACGTGGGGCGTGTGGCACGTCCAGGTTGCGTCGCACCGTGCCGGGGATGAAGCCGCCCTGCACCCGCGTGAGCTGCTCGAGCCCGATCCGCTCCAGCAGAGTCTGGAACGGCAGGAACTCGCCGAATGGGACCAGATGGAGCTTGTCGTAGACCGACAGCACGGTGCCGTCGTGATCGATCACGTAGATCGAATTGTAGGCCCGGGTGATCGGGGTGTTGCGAGGCGCGTCGGGGGCGCGGACCGAACCGGTGATCAGCACCGTGCCCGGTGACAGCAGGTCGGCGATCTGGCCCATCGCGTCCGCCTCGCGGGTCAGGAAGAACGGGAACGCCGATTCCGGCCAGATCAGGACGTTGGCGTCCCGGACACCGGTGGCGTTCGGGCCGGAGGCGCGGTCCGACAGCGCCAGATAGCGGCGCATGACGTCGGCCTTGGCGCCATAGTTGAACTTCACGTCCTGTTGCAGGTTCGGCTGCATGATCCGCAGCTTGAGGTCGGCGACGAAGGCGGTCGGATGCAGCCCGAGCCGGATGACGCCGAACACGCCCATCATCACGAGCAGGGCGGCGGCCGCGGCCGGCGCCCGCCAGCGCTCGCGCCAGGTCTTGCCGTCGATCAGCACCGCTGGGCTGGCGAAGATCGCGATCGCCAGGAACGTCATGCCCCAGATCCCGATCAGCGAGCCCGCCTGCGCCAGCGCGAGCGGCTGCGACAGGGCATAGCCGAACGTGTCCCAGGGGAAGCCGGTCAGCGCGTGGCCGCGCAGCCATTCGCTCGCGGTCAGGCAGACGGCGAGCGCCAGGATGCGGGTTGCATCACGCGTCCAGATCAACCGGGCCAAGGCGAAGCCCAGCGCCGGAAACAGCGCGAGATAGGCCGGCAGGCCCAGCACGGCGAACGGCATCAGCCAGGCGAAGGTGTCGGCATCGACCAGGAACGCGTTGCCGATCCAGTACAGGCCCGGCACGAAATAGCCCATGCCGAAGCAGAAGCCGGTGAAGGCGGCAGCCGGGATGCCGCGCCGCCGTCCCGCCGCGGCGCCGTCGATCAGCCAGACCAGCACCGGGAAGGTGATCGCGAGTACCGGCCAGGCGTTGAACGGGGCCATCGCCAGCGAGGAGAGCGCGCCGGCAGCGAGCGCGATCGCCGCACGCTTCCAGCCCCAGGCCAGGACAACGCCGATGGCGAGGCCGCGAATCGTCGATGGGCGGATCACTGTGAGCTGGCTCCGTCGCCCCTTGGCGGGCTGCTATCGTCATGGACCGGCGCAGGGCCGGCCTCTGCCGGCGGCGGCTCGGCCGGGACGTCCGTGTCCGGCGGGGTCACTTCCGGCGCAACGTCTCGACGCCGGCTTTCGCGCGGCGGGCGGGGCGTGGGGCGTTCCTTGCGCGGCGCGATGCGCAGCCGCTTGACCCGGCGCGGATCGGCATCGAGCACCTCGACCTCGAAATTGCCGGGGCCGGAGATCAGTTCGCCGCGCACCGGCAGCCGGCCGACATGGTTGACGAGATAGCCGCCGAGGGTCTCGACGCCTTCGCCGGCCTCGCCCGTCACGAACTCCTCGCCGATCACCCGGCGGACGTCGTCGAGGCTGGCGCGGGCGTCGGCGATGAAGGCGTTGTCGGCCTGCCGCACGATCGCCGGCGGCTCGTCGCTGTCGTGCTCGTCGTCGATCTCGCCGACGATCTGCTCGACGATGTCCTCGATCGAGACCAGCCCGTCGGTGCCGCCATATTCGTCGACGACCAGGGCGAGATGGATGCGCGAGGCCTGCATCTGCGCCAGCAGATCGATCGCGCGCATCGATGGCGGTACATAGAGCAGCTTGCGGATGATGTTGGCCTCGAACAGCGGCATCGAGAGGTCGACTGCCTTCAGGTCGAGCCCGGCCGGCAGCGGCTTCTTGCGCCGCGCCTTGACCTCGTCCGAGACGCGCGCCTGTGCGGTGGTGAAGGCGAGCAGGTCGCGGATGTGGACCATGCCCTCGGGATCGTCGAGCGTGTCGTTGTAGACCACGAGCCGTGAATGCGAGGCACTCTCGAACAGGCTCATCAGCTCGCCGAGCGTGATGTCGCGCCTGACCGCGACGATGTCGGCGCGATGTACCATCACGTCGGCGATCCGCCGCTCGTGCAGATCGAGGATGTTGCGCAGGAGCGTGCGCTCGACCGCGGAGAAGCCGATGTCGTCGGGTGTCGAGGCGTCGAGCACGACCTGCAGGTCGTCGCGCACCGATCCGCCGCCCTTCCATCCGAACAGATTGCGCAGCGCGCGAAAAAGCCAGTTCTCGCTCGGCGAGCGGCCGAGCTCGGATGCCGGCACCACGGCCGGAAGATTGCGCGTGTTGCGCGGATTGTCGTGAATGGGTTCGGAGTCGGCCATGATCAATTCGTCCGCTCCCGGTCGGCATAGGGATCGGGGATGCCGAGATGGGCCAGGATCTCGCGCTCGAGCGCCTCCATCTCCTCGGCCTCGTCGTCGGTCTCGTGATCGTAGCCGATCAGGTGCAGGAAGCCGTGCACCGCGAGATGGCTGAGGTGCTGGTCGAACGGCTTCTGCTCCTCGTCGGCTTCGCGCCGCAGCGTCTCGTAGGCGATGGCAATGTCGCCCAGCATGCGCGGCGCGTCGTCGTCGCCACGCGGGCCGGTCGGCTGCAGCGCCGGAAACGACAGCACGTTGGTCGGCTTGTCGATGCCGCGCCAATTGCTGTTCAGGGTGCGGATGCCGTCGTCGTCCGTCAGCATCACCGCGATCTCGGCGTCGCCGACGTCCGCGTCGACCGTCTCGGCGGCGGCGACGATGGCGCGATGTATGACGTCCTCGGCGTCGGGCTGGTCCTGCCAGCAGTCGGCGGCGACGATCACCTCGGTGGTTGGAATGGGACTTTGTGGCATCCTGGTCGTTCTGTGCGGATGGCGCTTGGATCACGCGCCGATCGGCGAGCTTGCTCTCGGGGTCAGCGCGCCTTTGGGCTCTCATAGGCGGCGACGATACGCGCCACCAATTCGTGGCGAATGACGTCCTCGCCGGTGAACCTGACCTGCGCGATCCCGTCGACGCCGTCGAGCAGCCGCGCGGCCTCGGCGAGGCCCGACGTCTGGCCGTTCGGCAGATCGACCTGCGAGGGATCGCCGGTGATGATCATGCGGCTGTTCTCGCCCAGGCGCGTGAGAAACATCTTCATCTGCATCGATGTCGTGTTCTGCGCCTCGTCGAGAATGATCGCGGCATTGGTCAAGGTGCGCCCGCGCATGAAGGCGAGCGGCGCGATCTCGATCTCGCCGGCCTGCAGCGCACGCTCGACGATGCGCGCATCCATCAGATCGTACAGCGCGTCGTAGATCGGGCGCAGATAGGGATCGACCTTCTCGCGGAGGTCACCAGGCAGGAAGCCGAGCCGCTCGCCGGCTTCGACAGCCGGGCGTGAGAGGATGATGCGGTCGACTTCCTTCCGCTCGAACAGCTGCGCTGCATGCGCGACCGCGAGCCAGGTCTTGCCGGTGCCGGCCGGACCGATGCCGAACACCAGCTCGTGGCGCTTCAGCGCGCGGATATAGGAATCCTGCGCGGCGGTGCGGGCGCGCACCGGACGCTTGCGCAGGTTGATGCTCTCGAACGCGTTCTTGGCGTTCTTGGCGTCGAACTCGAACAGCGAGCCCTGCGCGACCACGGCGCGGATCGCGCCCTCGACGTCGCCCTGCGCCAGATCCTGGCCCTTGACGGCCTGCGCATAGAGCGATTCCAGCACGCGCCGCGCGGCATCGCAGCCGTCGCGGGTGCCGCCGATGGTGATGTGGTTGCCGCGGGAATCGACGACGACGCCGAGGCGTCGTTCGACCAGCGCCAGGTTCTGGCCGTAGGGGCCGACCAGGGCGGATGCGGCGCGGTTGTCGTCGAAATCGATGACGACCTGGGTCTCGGGGGGCATGGACATGTCGCGGTCGTACTTGCGGCTGGGAGCGAGGGAAGACGAATCCGATGCGCTCTTGGGCAAGTGCTCAGCCTCCGATGGACACGAGGGGCGTGGGGGAGATCACTGCCGGCGCGGCCGTGACGAGCTCGCCGAGCAGGCTGTAGCGTTCGAGACTGTCGATCCGCACCGGCAGAACCTGGCCGATGATGTCGTCGGACGCCATGACGTGAGCCGGCTGCAGATACGCGGTCCGTCCGACGAGCTGCCCGGGCCTGCGCGCTGGCCGCTCGAACAACACGTCGACGACCTGGCCGATCGCGGCCTTGTTGAAGGCTGCTTGCTGGCTGTCGATCAAGCTCTGGAGGCGCTCCAATCGCTCGTCCATCTCGGTCGCTGACACCATCTCCGGCATGTCCGCTGCCGGAGTTCCCGGACGCGGCGAATACTTGAACGAATAGGCCGCAGCGTAGCCGATTTGGTCGATCAGGGCGAGGGTGGCGCGAAAATCTTCCTCGGTCTCGCCCGGGAACCCGACGATGAAATCCGAAGAGAATGCAATGTCGTCACGGACGGCGCGGAAACGGTCGACGACTTTGCGATAATCGGTCGCCGTGTGTTTGCGGTTCATGGCGCTCAGGATGCGGTCGGATCCCGACTGAACCGGCAGATGCACGAACGGCATCACCGCTGCGAGATCGCGATGCGCCGCGATCAGGCTGTCGTCGACGTCGTTAGGATGGCTGGTCGAGTAGCGGATCCGCGCCACCCCCGGAATCTCTGCAATCCTGTAGAGCAGCCGACCCAGCGTCCAGGGCCGGCCGTCGGGGCCTTCGCCGTGATAGGCGTTGACGTTCTGGCCGATCAAAGTGATCTCGCGAACGCCGTTGTCGGCGAGCTGCGCCACGTCGTCGACGATGCGCGCCACCGTGCGCGACATCTCGCTGCCGCGTGTATATGGCACCACGCAGAAGGTGCAGAACTTGTCGCAGCCTTCCTGCACGGTGACGAAAGCCGAGACGCCGCGGGCGCGGATGGCCTCGCGGCTGGGCTTCGCCAGGAATCCGAACTTGTCGTCGGCCGGGAATTCGGTCTCGATCGCCCGCTCGCCGCGGCGGGCCTGGGCCAGGAGCTGCGGCAGATGGTGGTAGCTCTGCGGCCCGACCACGACGTCGACGGTGGGCGCGCGGGTGATGATCTCCTGGCCTTCCGCCTGCGCCACGCAGCCGGCCACGGCGATCTGCATCGTCCGGCCGGCCCGCGCGGCGTCCTCCTTGGCGACCCGCAGCCGCCCGAGCTCCGAATAGACCTTCTCGGAGGCCTTCTCGCGGATGTGACAGGTGTTGAGGATCACGAGATCGGCGTCGCTGGCCTCGGCGGTCTCGACGAAGCCCTCAGGCCCCAGCGTGTCCACCATGCGCTGGGCATCGTAGACATTCATCTGGCAGCCATAGGACTTGATGTGCAGCTTGCGCGGCGGCGTCATGAACCCTTGCATGCAGTCGGAGGCGCGCCCAATTGGCGCCGCGCTCAGATATAGGCTAGGGGGCCGGAAATCCAGCGATCGCGGGCTTTTTCTCGGCCAGCCGGCTCAGAATCGCCGGCAACTGCCGCATGTCGTCGAAAACCAGGGTGGCGCCGGCGGCGCGCAGGTCGTCGGCGTGCCCGGGCCGGCAGTGGCTGCCGCCGTGAAACCCAAGCACCGTCATGCCGGCGGCGACACCGCCCCGGATACCGGCCGTGCTGTCCTCGACCACCACGCAGGCCGCGGGACGCGCCTTCATCTGCGCTGCCGCGAACAGGAACAGATCGGGCGCGGGCTTGCCGTTCTCGACCTGGGAGGATGAGAAGATGTGCGGGGCGAGGCGATCGTAGAGCCGGGTGGCGCCGAGGCTGACGCGCATGCGCTGGTGCGATCCGGAGGAGGCGACGCACACCGGCACGTCGATGGTGTCGAGCGCCTCCATGATCCCGTCGATGGCCGCGAGGTCCTGCTCGAAGGCGCGGAACAGGCGATCCTGCAGTTTCGGGTTGAAATCGTCGGGCAGGCTGCGGCCGAGTTCGGCCTCGACCTCGAGCTTCGCCTGTTTCAGCGACCGGCCCAGGAACCGCGCGAACACCTGCTCGGTCGTGATCGGATAGCCGCACAGGCTGAGCACGTCGGCGTGCGTCTGACAGGAGATCACCTCACTGTCGACCAGCACGCCATCGCAATCGAAAATGACGAGATCGAAGTTCGAAGCCGGCGCTACGTCAGCCATTCGTCTCTTCGTCGAGCGGCACGCAATACAGCTCCAGCCGGTGGTCGACCAGCTTGTAGCCGAGCTTGCGGGCGATCTCGGCCTGCAGCTTCTCGATCTCCTCGGAGGTGAACTCGATCACCTTGCCGTCGCGCAGATTGATCAGATGATCATGATGGCTGTCGCGCATCTGCTCGTAGCGGGCGCGGCCCTCGCGGAAATCGTGGCGCTCGATGATGCCGGCATCCTCGAACAGCTTCACGGTGCGATAGACCGTGGAGATCGAGATCTTGTCGTCGACGGCGACGCAGCGCCGGTACAACTCCTCGACGTCGGGATGGTCGCAGGCTTCCGCGAGCACGCGGGCAATGACCCGGCGCTGCTCGGTCATGCGCATGCCGGTGGCGGCACAGCGGGCCTCGATTCCGGTGGAATTGAGCGCTGGCGTAGTTTTCAAGGAGGAGGTCATCGTGTCTCGCCTCAAGGATGCGCTTTCTGCCACCAAGCGCAGGTTACGACAAGTCCCGGCGCATCAGAAGCGCATTCAACTGTTCCCCGCCGGGCTGAAGGTAATAGCGTTCCCGACGGCCCACGGTCGCAAATCCGGCGCGTTCATAGAGTCGGCGGGCCGGCTGGTTGTTTTCCTCCACTTCGAGAAAGACCGTCCGGACCCCGCGCCCCGCAAGGTGCCCGAGATGCTGCAGCAACAGATCACGAGAAAATCCACGGCCGCGCTGATTTGGGTCAAGTGCAACTGACAATATTTCCGCTTCGTCCGCGCCGATCCGCGAGACGATGAAGCCTATGAGCTTCCGCCCGAGCCGCAGCCGATGGATCATGGTGTTGCGCTCGGCCAGCATCGCCTCGAACTCGCCTTCGCCCCAGCCGCGGTGAAACGAGGCGGCGTGGATCTGGGCGAGTCTGGCGGCGTCGCGCAGCGAGGTCGCTTCGATCAACGGTTTGGGGCTGCCGAGCCAGCGGAAGAACATGTTCATGACGAGATGGCCGTCTGCACCGGTTGACGCGTCGCGCCGGCGGGCGGCTTGACGTCGGGTGCGCGCAGATAGAATGGCCGCGCCGGCGCGTGCACTGGGTCGGCGGCCGCGCCGAGCCAGGCGACCCAGCCGATGTCGGGTCCGTCTTGCGAGTCGACCGCAACTGGCGCGGCTGATTCCTTCGGCCACCGCTCGGCCAGCAGCGCCGCGGCGTTGCCGACGAGGTGTGGGGCGCCGAGCCGCGCGACCGCCAGAACGTCGTCCAGCGCAGCCACCTGGGGCGCGACCAGCTCCTCGCCGTTGCCGCTCACGACTTGGTAGTAGACATGGTCGTGCCGGGCATCGATCGCCGAGATCACCGGGTTGGCGCGGTCCTCGCTGACGATCGGCGCCGCGTAGGCGGACAGCGTGGTCACGCCGACGACCGGCTTGTGGGCGGCCAATCCGATGCCGCGGGCGGCGGAGAGCCCGACCCTCAACCCCGTGAAGCTCCCGGGGCCGGTCGTCACCGCGATGCGGTCGAGATCGGCGAAACCGACGCCGGATTGCTGCATCACGCGCGCGAGCAGCGGCATCAGGGCCTCCGCGTGGCCGCGCTTCATCGGGAGTGTCTCCTGCGCCCGCATCAAGGCCGAATCAGTATCCAGCACGGCAGCGGCGCAATGGTCGAGGGCAGTATCGATGGCGAGGATCAACATCCGGTCGGGTTCGCATTGAAGAGAGCGCAAATACCTATTGTGGTACCGTGATAAAGTTAGTTGACGCCTTCTTACATCCTCATCGGGAAAAACGCATCAAGGCGCAACTACTGATACGCTAAGTTACTGAACTATATGCCATTTAAGCAAATCTTTCCGCGCCCGTGGGAATTATCCGCTCGGCACGTTCGGGGGAGAGATGACGCGCCGCCCGTTGGCGGATGGCCGCCCCCGTCCCGAGAAGAGGAATTTCCATGTCATTCTGGTCAGGCAGTTCGGCATCGCGCGATGCGATGGCGCAGGTCGCGGCGATCAACCGCTCGCAAGCGGTGATCGAGTTCGACACCGACGGCACGATCATCACCGCCAACCAGAATTTCCTCGACGCGATGGGCTACTCGCTGAGCGAGATCCAGGGCCGGCACCACGCGATGTTTGTGGCGCCCGAGATGCGCGACAGTGCCGAGTACCGCGCCTTCTGGGCCGATCTGCGGGCCGGGAAGTTTCGTTCGGGGGAGTACAAGCGGTTCGGCAAGGGCCACCGCGCCGTCTGGATCCAGGCGAGCTACAATCCGGTGATCGACGGCGGCAAGCCGGTCAAGATCATCAAGTTCGCAACCGACATCACCGAGCAGAAGATGCGCAGCATCGAGGACGCCGGCAACATCGCGGCGATCGGGCGCGCCCAGGCGGTGATCGAGTTCAATCTCGACGGCACCATCATCGATGCCAACGATCAGTTCCTGAGCGCGATGGGCTACACGCTGGCCGAGATCAAGGGCCGGCATCACAGCATGTTCGTGCTGCCCGACGAACGCGACAGCGCCGCCTACAAGGAATTCTGGACCAGCCTCAGTCGCGGCGAATTTCGCTCGGGCGAGTTCAAGCGTTGCGGCAAGGGCGGCCGGGAGATCTGGATTCTCGCGTCCTATAACCCGATTCTCGATGACGAGGGGCGGCCGTTCAAGGTCGTCAAATACGCCTCCGACGTGACGCAGCAGAAGCTGGCTGCGGCCGATTTCGCCGGCCAGATCGCCGCGATCCGCAAGTCCCAGGCGGTGATCGAATTCGACCTGAACGGCATCGTGCTCGACGCCAACGAGAACTTCCTCGCCACGCTCGGCTACACGCTGGCGGAGATCAAGGGTCAGCACCATCGCATGTTCATGCCGGCGGGCATGGGCGACAGCGCCGCGTATCGCGAGTTCTGGGCCGCGCTCGGCCGTGGCGAATTCCAGATGGGCGAGTTCGAGCGCGCCGGGAAGGGCGGACGACAGGTCTGGATTCAAGCGAGCTACAATCCGATCAAGGATCTCAACGGCAAGCCGTTCAAGATCGTGAAATTCGCGAGCGACGTCACTGCGCAGGTGATCAGCCGCATGAAGGGCGACAAGGTGCGCGGCATGATGGAGCACGTCGCCGCCGGCGCCGAGCAGCTCAATTCCTCGGTGCAGCAGATCGCCGATGCCATGGCGAAGTCGAAGGAGACGGCGACGGCGGCGGTATCGCGCGTCGAAGACGCGGACCAGCAGGCCAAGCGCCTGTCCTCGGCAGCCGGCGCCATGAGCAGCATCGTCGAGCTGATCGGCAGCATCACCGGCCAGATCAATCTCCTGGCGCTCAATGCGACGATCGAATCGGCCCGTGCTGGCGAGGCGGGGCGCGGCTTTGCCGTCGTCGCCGGCGAGGTGAAGAACCTGGCCACGCAGGCCAAGCAGGCCACCGATCGCATCGGCAGCGAGATCGGTAATCTCAACGGCATCTCGTCCGACGTCGTCGGCGCGCTCGGCGCCATCAAGAACGCGATCGAGAGCGTGAATGACTACGTTTCATCGACGGCGCACGCCGTCGGCGAGCAGAGCGCCGTCACCAGCGAGATGTCGGAGAACATGCGCCAGGCAGCCGCGGAGGCAGCGTCCATCGGCAAGGCGGCGTAGAGAGCGAATGGCGAACAGGGAGCAGCGAATAGGGAATGCAACTACTCGCTACTCACTATTCCCTACTCGCTCGCCCCCTTGTCACATCGGCCGGACTTCGACCACCTCGGGCACGAAATGCTTCAGCAGGTTCTGGATGCCGTGCTGCAGGGTCGCGGTCGATGACGGGCAGCCGGAGCAGGCGCCCTTCATGTTGAGATAGACGATGCCGTCCTTGAAGCCGCGGAAGGTGATGTCGCCGCCGTCATTGGCCACGGCCGGGCGGACGCGGCTCTCGATCAGGTCCTTGATCATGCCGACCGTCTCGGTGTCGGCCTCGTCGTAGAACTCGTCGTCCTCGTCGGCGGATTCGTCATTGGCGGCGCTGCCGTCGGCGAGCAGCGTCGCGCCCGACATGTAGTGCTCCATGATCGCGCCGAGGATCGCCGGCTTGAGGTGCTGCCATTCACCGTCGCTCTTGGTGACGGTGATGAAATCGGCGCCGTAGAAAACGCCGGTGACGCCGTCGACGGCGAACAGGCGCTCGGCCAGCGGCGAGCGCGCGGCGGCGTCGCGGCTGTTGAATTCCATCGTGCCAGCGGGCAGCACGACGCGGCCCGGGATGAACTTCAAGGTGGCGGGATTGGGGGTGGCTTCGGTCTGGATGAACATGGTTTTCTCCGGCAGCGCCGGTTCAAGGCCGGCCTGTGGTGTCCTCATAGCAGATGGCGCGAGCGCGCGCACGATCAAGGGGGCTCGGCCGGCGTTTCCGCTCTAAGCCTATGAAAGAGCGTCGAGATCGGCGTCACCGAGATCGCCCGGCACGATCACCAGCGGGATCGGGAAGGCGCCGCTCGTCTTGGTGACATGGGTGACCAGGGGTCCCGGCCCCTCGGGGCCCGAATGGGCGGCGAGCACCAGCAGCGCGATGTCGCTGTCATGCTCGATCGTCTCCAGGATCTGCGCTGTCGGCTCACCCTCGCGGATGACCCGTTCCGGCGCGGTCACGCCGATCGCGGACAGCAGCGCCGTGGCCTGGTCGAGCTCGGCATGCGCTTGCTCCTGCGCCTCCGCCCGCATCAGGTCGGCGACCCCCAGCCATTGCTGGTTCTGATCCTCCGTTTCGATGACGTGGAGCATGACGATGCGGCCACCGGAACGGACCGCCCAGCGGCCGGCATAGCGGACCGCGCGGTCCCATTCCTCGCTGTCGTCGACCACGACCAGGCATTTCGGCGCATGGCCGGTCTGGTAGCTCTGCCGCTGCGCCGCCATCGCGTTCCCGCCTGCTGCTGCGAGTCGATCCGGCCGCGATGCTGCCACAGCCCATCTCCGTTGGGGAGAGGGCTGCGGGTTCCATGGCGCCTGCAATGACACCGGTGGTGCGGCAGCAAGGCCGACTTCGGAGCTCGCGCCGTGCTGCTCTGGTCAGGGCTTGCGGATGAAGCCGACGATGTCCTTGGCCGTCTTCATGGTCTCCGCGGCGATGGCCTGGGCGCGGTCGGCGCCGTCGACCAGCACGGACTCGACATAGCCGGGATCAGCGGTCAGGCGCTTCATCTCGGCGGCGATCGGCCCGAGCTTGGTGACGCACAGCTCGACCAGCGCATTCTTGAAGCTGGAGAACTGGCCGCCGCCGAAATCCCTGAGCACATCGGCCTTGCTGCGGTCCGACAGCGCGGCGTAGATGCCGACGAGGTTATCGGCCTCGGGACGTGCGTCCAGCCCCTTTTCCTCGGTCGGCAGCGGCTCCGGATCGGTCTTGGCCTTGCGGACCTTCTGCGCGATCGTATCGGCATCGTCGGTGAGGTTGATGCGCGAATAGTCCGAGGCATCGGACTTCGACATCTTCTTGGTGCCGTCGCGCAGCGACATCACGCGCGTCGCGGGACCGGTGATGAAGGGTTCCGGCAGCGGGAAGAACAGGCCGTCGCCGAAGCCGTGGCTGCGGATCGAGTCGCCAAAATCATTGTTGAACTTTTGCGCGATGTCGCGCGAGAGCTCGAGATGCTGCTTCTGGTCCTCGCCGACCGGAACATGGGTGGCGCGGTACAGCAGGATGTCGGCGGCCATCAGCACCGGATAGTCGTACAGGCCGACCGATGCGTTCTCGCGATCCTTGCCGGCCTTCTCCTTGAACTGCGTCATGCGGTTCAGCCAGCCGATGCGCGCCACGCAGTTGAAGATCCAGGCCAGCTCGGCGTGTCCCGAGACCTGGCTCTGGTTGAACACGATGTGCTTCTTCGGATCGATGCCGGCGGCGATGAAGGCGGCCGTGACCTCGCGGGTGTTGCGCGCGAGCTCGGCGGGGCCGCCCCAGACGTCGATCGGCATGGTGATCGCGTGCATGTCGACGACGCAATAGATGCAGTTGTGGGTCTGCTGCATCTTCACGAAGTTGACGATCGCGCCGAGATAGTTGCCGAGATGCAGGTTGCCGGTCGGCTGGACGCCCGAGAAAACCCGTTCCACGAAGGCCATGATCACTGTTCCGGATGATGGATTTGGGCGTCGTTTGGCACGTGCGCCTCAAAGGTGCAAGTCGGCGGCGGGCTTTTGCCGGATCGCCCGGACTGTTTCGCGCCAGCTCACGGCGCCGAGGGACACGAGAAGCCCTCCGTAGAGGATGACGGCGCCGCCGATCAGGGCGCCGAGCAGCGCGGCCGCGCCGAGATGGCTGCTGCTCCAGGTGCCGGCAAAGCGTCCGGCGGCGATCCAGAGGACCGCGCCCATGACCATGGCGGCCAGCGTGATGCGCGGCAGCCGGCGTCGCGAGGCCGGGGAAAGCGCGAAGCCGAAGCGCGTGGCGCCGCGCCGGATCAGGACCGCGGCATTGGCCCAGGCACCGAGCGCGAGCCCCGCCGCGATGCCGCTTGCCGCGAAGACGTGTGCGAGCAGGAACGCCAGCGCGATCGCGACAGAGCATCCGATCAACGTCGCGCGCAGCGGCGTCTGCGTGTCCTCGCGCGCGAAGAAGGCGGGCTGCAGCGCCTTGGTCAGCACCTGCGCCGGCAACGCTGCCGCGAGCCATGTCAGCACCTGCGCCGTCGCGGCGGCATCGTCCGAACTGAATGCGCCATGTTCGAACAGCAAACGAATGATCGGCTCGTTCAGGATCATGAGTCCGAGCGTCGCAGGCAGCGCGAGCCCGATCGTCAGCTCGAGGCCGCGCGATTGCACCTCCGCGAGAGCCGCCTTGTTGCCCTCGTGCAGCGCGCGCGTCAGCTCCGGCACCAGCACCGTGCCCATGGCAACGCCGACGAGCCCGAGCGGCAGCTCGATCAGGCGGTTGGCGAAATACAGCCACGACACCGCGGACGGCGAGGTGGAGGCGATGACCGCGCCGCCGACCGCGAGCAGTTGCGGGCCGGCGCTGGCGACCATGCCGGGCAGCGCCTTGGCGAAGAAGCCGCGCATTTCCGCATGGAAGGTGATGCGCACCGGCGAGGCGAGGGGGCCATCGCGGCCTCGCCGCGCGAGCATCGCGAGCTGCAGCAGCCCGGCGACGCCGATCGTGGCGGCGAGCAGCAGCGCGGCGCTTCCAGGGTCCGGATGTTGCATCAGCAACACGATGGTCACGCTGATCAATGCCACGTTGAACAGCAGCGGGGCGAAGGCCGCGAGCGCGAAGCGTCGTTGCGCGCTGGACAGTGCGAGCAGCACCGTCGAGGGGCCGGCGAAGGCGAGATAGGGTAGCATCAGCCTGGCATCGTTGACGGCCAAGGTGAGCGTCTCTTCACCGGCGAAGCCCGGCGCGAGCAGGGTCATCACGAACGGCATCAGCAGCGCCAGCACCAGGGTGGCGGCGAGCAGGCCGGCGCTGACGGTGCCGAGCACACGGCCGGCAAAAGCTGCCGCATGTGTCGTACCAGCCTGCTGGTATATTCGCAGCCAGGCCGGCACCAGGGCCGCATTGAGGGCGCCCTCCGTCAGCAATCGCCTGATGACGTTGACGAGTTGAAACGCTGCGAGAAATGCGTCCGCAACCGGACCGGCGCCGAGCAGCGCGGCCATCAGCGCATCCCGGATGAAGCCGAGCAGGCGCGAAGCCAGTGTTCCTGACAACACAGTCACGAATGAGCGGATCATCAGGCTTCTATAGCAGCGCCGCTTGTGATAGGCCGCAGCGTTTGCAAAACGCCGTAAACGGGGCCAGTGGATGACTGACGCGAAATACGATGTTCTCGGGATCGGCAACGCGATCTTCGACGTGCTGGTGCATGCCGATGAAGCCTTTCTCGCCCGGCACGGCATGACCAAGGGCAGCATGGCGCTGATCGACGAGGCCCGCGCGGCCGCGATCTATGCCGATATGGGCCCGGCCACCGAGATGTCCGGCGGTTCGGGGGCCAACACCATCGCCGGCCTCGCCAGCCTGGGCGCGCGTGCCGCCTACGTGGGCAAGGTCAAGGACGACCAGATCGGCCGGATGTACCGGCACGATATCCGTGCCGCCGGCGTGACCTTCGATACCGCGCCCGCTGCCGACGGCCCGGCGACCGGCTGCTGCTACATCCTGGTGACGCCGGACGGCGAGCGCACCATGAACACCTATCTCGGCGCCGCGCAAAATCTCACCGCCGCGGACATCGATCCCGCGCAGATTGCGGCGGCGCGCATCATCTATCTCGAAGGTTATCTGTGGGACCCGAAGGACGCCAAGGATGCGTTCGTGAAGGCGGCGGCGATCGCGCATGACGCCGGACGCGAGGTCGCGCTGACCCTGTCGGATTCGTTCTGCGTCGACCGCTATCGCGAGGAGTTTCTCGACCTGATGCGCGGCGGCACCGTCGATCTCGTGTTCGCCAACGAGGCCGAGCTGCATTCGCTGTACCAGACCTCGGATTTCGACGGCGCGCTGAAGCAGCTGCGCGAGGACGCCACGCTCGGCATCGTCACCCGCAGCGAAAAGGGCTGCGTCGTGGTGTCGAATGACGGCGTGATCTCGGTGCCGGCGCATCCGATCGAGAGCCTGGTCGATACCACCGGCGCCGGCGATCTGTTCGCCGCCGGCTTCCTGTTCGGGCTGGTGCGCAAGACCGGCTACGAGATGGCCGGCCGCCTCGGCGGCCTGGCTGCGGCCGAAGTGATCCAGCACATCGGCGCAAGGCCGCAGGTGTCGCTGAAGGACCTCGCGGTGCAGAGCGGGCTGAAGGTTTAGGCCTGGGCTGAGGCGGCTCGGCCATTCTCTGTCGCGTGTGACACATCTCTCTCCATCGTCATGGCCGGGCTTGACCCGGCCATCCACGATCTTCGGTTTGCAGGATCAAAGACGTGGATGCCCGGGACAAGCCCGGGCATGACGCGCAACTAACAACGATCTTGCCTGCGTGGATCGAGCGTTGGGTTCTCTCACGCCGCCTTCTTGCCCGCCGCATCCAGCCCGGCATACACGCCGCGCTCGAAGCCGGCAAAGGTCTCCAGGCACAGCCGGTCGGCGAACGGCAGCAGCTGCATCAGGATCACGCCGGTGACGTCACGCGCCGGATCGATCCAGTAGTAGGTGTTGGCAAGGCCGGCCCAGGCGAGGCTGCCGGCGCTGCGGCCTTCCGGAGTCTGCGCGGTCGTGATCATGAAGCTGAGGCCCCATTTCTTGACGATGTCGGGATAGAGATCGACGTCGTTGGTCACGCCGGGCACGGCCGCGGCCATCTTCGTCATCTCGAGCTCGCCGATGTGGTTGTCGCGCATCGCCGCGACCGTCTCGGGCTTGAGCACCTGGTTGCCGTTGCCGCGGCCATTGTTGAGGATCATCCGGGTGAAGCGGATGTAGTCGCCGGCCGTGCCGTAGAGCCCGCCGCCACCCATGTGGAATTCCGGCTCCTGCTCGAGTTCGAACGGAATCGGCGCGAGACTGCCGTCCTCGCCGCGCGCATGCATGCCGACCAGGCGGGCGCGCTGCGACGGACCGAGCTTGAAGCCGGTGTCGTCCATGCCGAGCGGCGCGAACAGATGGTCGCGCAGGTAGGCGTCGAGCTTCTGGCCGCTGGCGGCCTCGACCGCCTTGCCGACGAAGTCGATGTTGATGCCGTATTCCCAGCGCGTGCCGGGATCGGACGCGAGCGGCAATTTCAGCGCGTCGTTTTTGCAGGTGATGATGCCGGGCGTGCCGGCCTTCTGCACATAAGTGGCCATGTCGCCGTTCCACATGTCGTAGCAGAAGCCGGCGGTGTGAGTCATCAGATGGCGCAGCGTGATCGCGGTCTTCGCCGGCCGCAGGATCGGGTCGCCATTGGCGTCGAAGCCGTCGAGCACCTTGGGCGCCGCGAGGTCGGGCAGCACCGTGCCGATCGGCGCATCCAGCGACAGCCGGCCCTGCTCGACCAGCTGCATCCCGGCCGCGCAGGTGATGGCCTTGGTCATCGAGGCGATCCAGAACACGCTGTCGGCGGTCATCGGATCGTCGCGGCCGAGGTCTCGCCTGCCGAAGGCGCCTTCGTAGATGATGCCGTTGCTGTCGGCGGCGACGGCGACGACGCCGGGGATCGCTCCCGCCTCCGCCTTCTGCCGCAGCACGCCGTCGATGTCGGTCTTGTTCTGCATGGTCTCCTCCGTTCCGTTCTTGATGACGGTAGGCGATTGTTCCTCGCGCCGGCCCGGCCAGCAAGGACCGCCGGTCCCACGGCCGGTCGCGATCTCGTGATGATGCGGCGCGAACGAAGCAGCCGGGGACAACAGCGCTGCGGAGGCCACAGCGCTTCAATTTCCCGCCAGAATCATGATTAGTTCCATGTAGCCGCGAGACCGACACATGGGGGCCATGTTCCCACCACGGGCTTGCGCCTGTTGTGAGTTGCAACCATTTTTGCATTAAAGAGTTCGAGAACCGGCTTTTTCGAGCCGATGACGTGTTTTGGCGGCAATGTCCGCCGTTGGGGGCGATATGATTTCGACATGGAGCGAGTGGAAGCGGTATCCCCGCCCGGGGCGCGGTGACAATATCGAGGCGCCCATCACGCCCGGCATCTACGAAGTGCGCATTGCGGCGACCGGAGCGCTGTACGCGTTCGGCGCGGTCGACAATGTGGCGCAGGCGCTGGCGCTGCTGCCCGTGGGGCAGAAATCATGGTTCGGCCGCCGTGATCCCGCCACCTTGCCGGACCTGGAATACCGCACCTGCGCCACCTCGACCAAGGCCGACGCCAAGGCGGCGGCGGAGCGCATGATCGGCCGCCGCGAGACCTATATGAGCGGCGCGGCCTGATCCCGCGCCGGCGCGGCGGCATTCAGCATCCGGTGCCGTACAGGCACGGATCGCCGGATCGAATGTACCGTTGAGGAGGCGCACGAGTCGTGCGCTGCCGCCGGGGCTTGGCTATAGTCGGGAGAAAGATCGCTCGCTCCGAGGAGTAGCCCGATGACACCGCCCGCCGCCGCCCGTGCCTCCACTGCCGCTCCGAGCCTGCGTGACCGCCTGAAGGATCCGTCGCTGCTGCGTGAGCAGTGCTACATCGATGGTGCGTGGGTCGGTACGCCGGTGCTCCCGGTCAACAATCCCGCCACCGGCGCCGAGCTCGCCAAGGTCGCGCAACTCGGTGCTGCGGAGACCACGCGAGCCGTCGAGGCCGCCGCGCGCGCGTTCCCGGCCTGGGCCAGGCTGACCGCCAAGCAGCGCTCCAACATCTTGCGCAAATGGTTCGAGCTCATCACGGCCAACCGCGAGGACCTCGCGCTGATCCTGACCTCCGAGCAGGGCAAGCCGCTGACGGAGGCGCTCGGCGAGGTCGATATCGGCGCCGCCTATATCGAGTTCTTCGCCGAGGAGGCGCGCCGCGTCTATGGCGAGACCATCCCGACGCAGAAGCCGGATGCACGTCTCCTGGCGCTGAAGCAGCCGATCGGCGTCTGCGGCGCCATCACGCCGTGGAATTTCCCGAACTCGATGATCACCCGCAAGGTGTCGCCCGCGCTGGCGGCCGGCTGCACCGTGGTGCTGAAGCCGGCCAACGAGACGCCGCTGTCGGCGCTGGCGCTCGCCGTGCTGGCCGAGCGCGCCGGGATTCCTGCGGGCGCGCTCAACATCATCACCGGCGATGCGCCTCCGATCGGCAAGGTGCTGTGCGAGCATCCGTCGGTGCGCTTCGTCGGCTTCACCGGCTCGACCGAGGTCGGCAAGATTCTCTATCGCCAGTCGGCCGGCACTGTGAAGAAGCTCGGCCTCGAGCTCGGCGGCAACGCGCCGTTCGTGGTGTTCGACGATGCCGACGTCGATGCCGCCGTCGAGGGCGCGATGGTCTCGAAATATCGCAACATGGGCCAGACCTGCGTCTGCGCCAACCGCCTCTACGCGCAGGACGGCATCTACGACCAGTTCGTGCACAAGCTCGCCGCCAGGGTCGCGGCGATGAAGATCGGCGACGGCACCGAGGCCGGTGTGGTGCAGGGACCGCTGATCAACGAGGAAGCGGTCGAGAAGGTCGAGCGCCACATCGCCGATGCGGTCAAGGGCGGCGCCAGGATCGTCACCGGCGGCAAGCGCCATGCGCTCGGCCGCACCTTCTTCGAGCCGACCGTGCTGTCGGACGTGAAGGCCGATGCGCTGGTCGCGCATGAAGAGACGTTCGGCCCGCTCGCGCCGGTCATTCGTTTCCATAGCGAGGCCGATGTGATCGCGATGTGCAACGCCTCGCCGTTCGGTCTCGCGTCCTACTTCTTCGCCCGCGATCTCGGCCGGGTCTGGCGCGTCGCGGAGGCGCTGGAGTCGGGCATGGTCGGCGTCAACACCGGCCTGATCACCACCGAGGTCGCGCCGTTCGGCGGCGTCAAGGAAAGCGGCCTCGGACGCGAGGGCTCGCATCACGGCATCGAGGAATATCTCGAGATCAAATACGTGATGATGGCGGGCGTCTGAACCTCGGACGCCTGAGTTCAGGCGAGGCGATATTGGGAATCAGGCCGTCTTGGGCAGCTTGTCGACCGGTACCAGGTAGGACTTGTTGCCGACCTGGAAGATGACCTTGCCGCTCTTGCCGTCGGTCGTCGAGATCTGCGACTGGCCGAACATGATGACGTTGTTGTAGACGATCCCCGTGCCCTCGCGCGTGACGCCGTTGGTCGTCACGCTGACCTGCGCCTCCTTGCCGCTGACGGACAGCACGCGAAAGCTCGCGCTCTGGCCGTTCTCGCCGGAGTAGCCGGCCCAGCTGCCGACCAGATTGCTCTCGTCGGCGGGAGGCGCCTGCTTTTCGAGCATCGCGGTGGCCTTGCCGCCGCCGGCCGAGAACAGCAGCACCGCGTTCTTGCCGTTCTTGGTGCCGAGCGTGACCGCGCCGAAGTCGATGGTCGAGCCATTGACCTGGCCGATGCCGCGCTCGGTGCGGCCGTTGTGGGTGTATTCCACCGTGGCCGCGGCGCCTCTGATGTTGACGACCTTGAAGCTCACGGCCTGGCCGTTGGCCGTCCAACTGCCCTTCCACTCGCCGAGCAGGTTGCTCTGGCGATAGACCCGCTCATTGGCGGGCGAGATCTGGTTGGTGCTTTGGATGGCGACCATGCGTGCTTCCAAGGAGCTCGATTGCTCGTTTACCCCGTATGTCGGATCGTTGCAGAGTGTTGCTAACGAGACGTAGGTCGAGGGGGTTAATGAAACGTAAACTGGCCCCGGCGAGCCGCCCGGGTCGCGGTGCGGCCCATCGTCTCAGCGTCCTCCGGAGCGATGGCGGTCATGGCCGGATGAATGCAGCAGCGAGGGGCACCTGGCGACCTGGGAGCGAGCGGACGCTTGCCGCGGAGCGCCGGATCGCCGACCATGATGCAGCGAACCACGCCCTCTCTTGTGCGAGCCCACTATGACCGCAGCCCTCACGCGCAGCAGCGTCGGCCAGCTTCAGGACGCGGAGGCGCGCCGCCTCGATGGGGATGGCTATCTGCTGCTGCGCGGTGCGATTCCGGCGGACTGGCTTGTCGCATTACGCGACGCCTTCGAGCTGGGCACGCGGCCGTCCGAGCAATGGCCGGTGCCGCGCGGCCGCGACTGGCGCCACGCCATGGTCGATCTCGATGCGACGGTGCAGCAGGTTTGCCGCCTGCCGGTGATGCTCGCCGCCGTGCATCATGTCCTGAAGGCGCCGTTCTTCCTCGGCCAGGTCGAAGGGCGCGAGCCGTGTGCCGATCGCGGCCAGCAGCCGCTGCATCGCGACGGCGTCGATCGCCGGCGCACCGACGCCGTGTCGGCGCTGGCCTTTCTCGATTCCTTCGGCCCCGACAATGGCGCCACGCAAGTGGTGCCGGGCTCGCATCGCCTCGACACGGACGATGCGCGGGCCGCGTCGTCTGCGTTCGTCACGGCAGGCGAGGCCGGCGACATCCTGCTGTTCGACGTCAACCTGCTGCACGGCGCGACGCGTAACCGCAGCGGCGCGCGCCGTCGCTCGCTGCTGATCACTTACGCCGTCTTCTCGCAGCAAGAGGACTGGCGCAGGACGCGCAAGTTGCGCGCGGTGCGGATGGATCAGGACGAGATTTTCGGGGCTGACTGATCCGGCTGCGTCATGATCACCGTCATCCCGCGGCGAGGCCGCGGGCCTGGGAACATGCCACGACGTCGATCGTGACAGCGCAGAACGACCCGCGCCGACTCGTTCCGACGTCACGCGCCCGTGGTTTGGTCGGACAGAGAGAACGCTCATGAAGCTGTACGATGCCGCAGTCGCCCCAAGCCCGCGCCGCGTGCGGATCTTTCTCGCCGAGAAAGGTCTCGCCATTCCCATGGTTCGGCTTGATCTGCGTGCCGGCGAGCAGTTCGAGCCGGAGTTTCGCGCGCTGAATCCGCAATGCACCGTTCCGGTGCTGGAGCTCGACAGCGGGGCTGCCATCACCGACGTCATCGCGATCTGCCGCTATCTCGAGGAGCTGCATCCCGCACCGCCTCTGATGGGCCGCGACGCCGAAGAACGGGCGCTCATCGAATGCTGGATCCGGCGGATCGAATGGGACGGTCTCTACGCTCTCCAGGAGGCCTTTCGCAACGGCACCCCTGGGCTGGAGCGCCGGGCATTGCCGGGTCCGCTGCCGCTCGAGCAGATCCCGGCGCTCGCGGAGCGCGGACGCCTGCGCGTCGCGCACTACTTCGCATGGCTCGACGCGCGGCTGGCCGAGCACGCCTTCGTCTGCGGGCCCGATTTCAGCATCGCCGACATCACCGCCATGGTGTCGGTCGACTTTGCAGCCCGCGCCAAGCTCGATCCGCCGAATCATCTCCATCATCTCAGGCGATGGTACGGCGAGGTTTCGAGCCGTCCGAGCGCAAAGGCTTAGGGCGGATGCGCGCCCGCGAGTCTCTTCAGCGTGATCCGAAGCGCTGTTTGGCGGTGTCGGTGACCGGCGTATAAAGACTGACGATCGTGCCCTCCGGGTCGCGGAACTGAGCGGCGCGGTTGCCCCACGGCATCGTCTTCGGCGCGTGCACCACCTCGACTTCGTCCTTCAACCGCGCGAAATCACCATCCACGTCATCGACCTCGAACTCCAGAATGGCGCTGCGATTGGCGCCGGGCTCGGCGCTGCCCTGCTTGAACAGCGCCACGGTCTCGGCGCTGCCGATCGCGAGCGTTGCGCGCGACGTGACGATCTCGGCGAACACCGGCGCCAGCCAATCCGCCGTCTGCTCGGTGACCTTTTCGTAGAAGCTGACCACGGCCTTGATGTCGGCCGCCACCAGACGGGTCGATGCGAACTTCATGACTTTTACCTTGCGTTCGAGGATCGGTCCCCGACCCGCTATCGCAGGGCTGCTGACAGCCTTGTGTCAGCAGTGGTGTCCCAGCATCGGCCGCATTACGCCGCGAGCTTCGCCAGCCCCTCCCAGTCGAACGCGATGCCATGGCCCGGCCGCGCCGGCGCCTGGGCCAGGCCATCCCTGAGCACGAGCGGATGCTCGATGTAGCGGTCGAGGCCAAAACCGTGCGCTTCGAGGAACGAGCGGTTCGGGCAGGCCGCCAGCAGGTGCACGGTGATGTCGTGCGCGCCATGGCTGGTCACCGGCAGGTTGAACGCCTCGGCGAGCCGCGCGATCTTCATGAACGCGGTGACGCCGCCGCAATTGGTCACGTCGGGTTCGGGATAGGACACCGCACCGGCGGCGATGTAGTTCTTGAATTCCCACAGCGAGCGCAGATTTTCACCGGCCGCGATCGGCACGCCGCCGGCGCTCAGGATGCGCGCGTGGCCGGCGATGTCGTCGGGAATGGTCGGCTCCTCCAGCCAAGTGAGATCGAACGGCTGCAACGCGCGGGCGGCGCGGATCGCCTCCTCGACCGTCCACTTCATGTTGGCATCGCCCATCAGCGGAAAGCCGTCGCCGAGATGTTGCCGCATCGCCTGCACGCGCGCGACGTCGGCGGAGAGACCCGGCCGGCCGACCTTCATCTTGATGGCACGAAAGCCCTTGGCGAGATTGTCGTCGGTCTGCTTCAGCAGAGCGTCGACCGACAGATCGAGGTCGATGCCGCCGGCATAGCAGGGCACCCGGGCATCGAAGCCGCCGAGCAGCCGGAACAGCGGCAGCTTCGCGCGCCGCGCCTTCAGATCCCACAGCGCGATGTCGAGCGCCGACAGCGCCAGCACGACTGGACCGCCGCGCCCGCCATAATGCAGGCCCCACCACACCCGATGCCAGATCGCCTCGGTGTCGTCGGCCTCGTGCCGCGCAACCAGATCGGGGATCTCGCGCCTGACGATGTCGGCGACCGCGGGGCCGTTGCGGCCGACCGTGTAGGTGTAGCCGACACCCTCCGCGCCGTCGGCATCGCGCACCCTGCACGTGATCAACTCGAAGGCTGTCATCTCGCCATGCGTGCTGTCGGACAGCGTGACGGAAAGTGGGATGCGATAAAGACCGGTCTCGATCGATGCGATCACTGCCATCGGCTCGGTTCCTTCCCTGGAGTTTCTTATCAGCGTAGGCCTGCGGCGGACCGCGGGCAATTGCTCAAGCCATCGGCCTGATGCATTCATTGTCGCGGCGGAACTGATGCCCGCGTCTGCGCGGCACGGAGCGGGCGTTTACGCGTCTCACACCGGCCGCTATGCTCGGACATGTCTCCGGTTCACTCAGTGCTGCTCGACCTCGACGGCACGCTGATCGACTCGCGCCCCGGCATTGCCGCGAGCGCGCTCGCGGCCCTGCGGTCGCTCGGTCATGCGCCTGACGACACGCTCGACGTCACCGCCGTGATCGGTCCGCCGCTGCAGGACATGCTGCGTGTGCTGCTGCAGGCCCACGGCGACGGTCGCGTCGACGAGGCCGTCGTGGCCTACCGCGAGCACTATGGCGAGATCGGTCTGTTCGGCAGCACGCTCTATCCCGGCATCCGGGAGGCGCTGCAGGCGATGCGCGATGCGGGCTTGCGCATCTATCTCGCAACGTCGAAGCGCGAGCTGTTCGCGCGGCGCATCCTGGAGCATCTCGATCTCATATCGTATTTCCAGGCCATTCATGGCTCGGTGCCGTCGGGCGCGCTGGATCACAAGCCCGAGTTGCTCGCGCATATCCTCACCGAACGGAATATCGCCGCGCGCGACAGCCTCATGGTCGGCGACCGCCGCCACGACATCGCAGGCGCCCATGCCGTGAAGATGCGGAGTCTCGGCGCGCTCTGGGGCTATGGCAGCCGCGACGAGCTCGAAACCGCGGGTGCAGACCGTCTCGTGGAAAATCCAGATGATCTGGCGCGCGCGGTGCTGACGATGCTGAGGCGTTAGTCCGGTTCGAGGCGGTGACGCAGATGATCGCCCGCGCGTCGCAACCTTGCACTGGAACCGGAAAGTCGCGAAGATCGCGGCCAGCTCAGTGATCATTCCGGGAATACCAGCACATGCAGTTTGACGACGTCATCCTCGGCCGCCGCAGCATCCGTGGCTACAAGCCGGATCCGGTGCCGCGGGCGCTGATCGAGGAAATCCTCACGCTGGCGATGCGCGCGCCGTCGTCGATGAACAGCCAGCCCTGGAATTTCTACGTCATCACCGGCGAGCCGCTGAACCGCATCCGTGCCGGCAATACCGAGCGGATGGTTGCCGGCGTTCCGCAGTCGCGCGAATTCCGCATCGGCCAGCCGTTCGACGGCGCGCATCGCGAGCGCCAGGTGCAGGTCGCCAAGCAGTTGTTCTCCGCGATGGGCATCGCACGCGACGACAAGGACAAGCGCCAGGACTGGGTGCTGCGCGGCTTCCGTCAGTTCGACGCGCCGGTCTGCATCATCGTGACCTATGATCGCGCGCTGGACGGCAGCGACGACACGCCGTTCGATTGCGGCGCCGTCACCAATGCGCTGGTCAACGCCGCCTGGTCGCGCGGCCTCGGCGCCGTCATCAACAGCCAGGGCATCATGCAGTCGCCCGTCGTTCGCGAGCACGCCGGCATCGCCGACGACCAGGTCATCATGAAGAGCATCGCGCTCGGCTGGCCGGATCACGATTTCCCCGCCAATGCCGTGGTGTCGGAGCGGAAGCCGGTGAAGGACGCGACGGTATTCGTGGGTTTCGGGGATTAGTGGCGGGCCGGGAGATGAGGTCCGTAGACCGATGAGGCCAATGACGTGCGTTGTCGGATCCAAGCTGTAGCGTGGGCAAAGCCGCCGCCGAAGGCGGCAGCGTGACCACCGTCGACCGGCGCATTCGTCTGCCGATAGCGTCACTGCACGTGCTGCAGCGGCAACGGTGCCGCGGCCTTGCGGGTCTGGATCGCGATGTTGCTTTTGACCTCGCGGACGATGGGCAGGTTCAGCAGCCGCTCGACCAGGAACTGCCGGTAGTGCTCCAGGTCGGCCGTGACGACCTCGAGCAGATAGTCCGACTCGCCGGAGACCAGATGGCAGGCCAGGACTTCCGGCATCGCGCAGACGGCCTCTTCGAAGGCCAGAGCGTGCTCGTTCGCATGTCCCGCGATCTTGATCGCGAGGAATGCCGAGAATCCGAGGCCGACGCCGTCGCGATTCAGGACCGCGCGATAGCCCTGGATGACGCCGTCCTGCTCCAGCCGCTTGACGCGACGAAGACAGGGAGACGGTGACAGGCCGACCCGGTCGGCCAACTCGACATTGCTGAGCCGGGCGTCGGCCTGCAATTCCCCGATGATGCGCTGGTCGATCGCATCGAGCTTGGCTTTTGGCATATCTCTGACATCAGTCGCGGAAAACAGCGGGTTTATTGCGTAACGAGCCCGTACGTTAGCACAGTTCGCAAGGACATGCGCGCCGGTTCGGGGCGAGGATGACGTGCTTCCCACGAGCCTCCGGAGACCTGGATATGACCGACACCGCTGTGCCCCAGACGTTGCTCGATGCCGTCGAGCGATACTTCGACACCATGTTCGACTCTGATGTCGAACGATTTGACCGGGTGTTTGCGCCGACCGCGCAACTGCACGGCCTGCGTGACGAGGCTCTGCGCGTCCTGACCGCGGCCGAGTATCGTCAGCTGTTGACGACCACCCCCTCGCCGCAGTCGAAGAGCGCGCCCCGCCAGCAGGAAATTCTGCTCATCGACTTCGCATCATCCACGCAGGCGGTCGTGAAGGTTCGCGTCAGGATCGATCTGATTCTCTATCTCGACTATCTCTGCTTTCACCTGATTGGCGGCGAGTGGCTGGTGACGGCCAAGTCGTTTCATGTGGAGCGGCGTTTTGCGGACGGGAAGTAATTGTTCAGCCGACCTGCGCCAAATGCGCGCCGTACGCAACTGCCCGTCGGGCTATTCTGCCGCACCAGTTTGTGCTTGCTAATTTTCCGAAATCATGTTCTTATCCCTGCATCCCGTCCTCATGCAGAGGGGCGTACGCGTCGTCACGATACGTAGAGGCGGGGAGCGGTGGCCGCGGGTCTGTCAGGTGCTGATGCGCTGGACGATGGACAGCTCGCGGACGTTCAAGCTGTGTGGTCCTGGCGCCCCGAAGCTGGCGCCAAGTCCGCGGTGACGCGATCCTGACAGGACGTGTCATCAGGGCGACGGGGGCAAACAAGCCGGTCCCCGGGGAGCAACTGTCTTTTTTGTAGACCGGTGATCGGCCGGCCTCAAGGC